>JACPFM010000024.1:11948-84128 GCA_016182965.1 Deltaproteobacteria bacterium
GACTGACGACTGACGACTGACGACTCCCTTCGACCTTCGACCTTCGACCCTCGACAGCCCGCGCCTCGCTCTCGACTGACGACTGACGACTGACGACTCTGACGACTGACGACTGACGACTCTGACGACTGACGACTGACGACTGACACTGACGACCAAACTCTAGACTCTAGACTCTAGACTCTAGACCAGCCCAGGAGCACACCCATGTGGGACATGTGGAAGAAGTCCTTCGACAAGTGGGAAGACAGCACCGCCAAGTACCTCGAGCACTGGATGAAGAGCCCGCTCGTCCTCGGCCCCTCCGGCGCGATGCTCACCCTGGTCATGAAGGCGCGCGCGCACGCGCAGGAGCAGCGCGCCAAGGCGTGGGGCGACATGGGCGTCGCCACCAAGCGTGATCAGGAGCGCACCCTGCACATGCTGAATCAGCTCCAGAGCCGCATCCTCGACCTCGAGGAGAAGCTCGACGCGCTGAACACCTCCAAGAACGCCTGACACGGAGTCGCAGTCATGGACGTCACCCCCTTCCTCGACCTGAAGATCGCCCCCCGCGCCGTGTTCGATCAGCTGGCGGAGCGCCGCGCGCGCCCCCGCTTCTTCCTGCCCGAGGGCAACGACTGGCGCGCCGTCACCTGGGGCGCCTTCGCCGATCAGATCAAGCACGCCGCGCTGTTCCTCGGCGCCGCGGGCCTGCGCTCCGGCGATCGCGCGGCGATCTTCGCCGCGAACCGCGTCGAGTGGGCCTCGGCGGCGCTCGCCATCCAGGCGGCGGGCGGGGTGATGGTCCCGATCTATCCGTCGAACACCGCCGAGCAGGCGGCGTACGTCGTCGAGCACAGCGACACCAAGGTGCTGTTCGTCGACGGCGCGGCGCTGCTCGCGCGCATCTTCGAGGCGTGGGGCCGCTACGACCACGTCGAGCGCATCGTCCTCCTCGACGACTCGCTCGACGCGGCCAAGGTGCTGGCGAAGGTGGCGGCCGCCGGCAAAGACGTCCCGCCGTACGCCGACGTCGAGCGCGTGGTCGTCCCGTGGTCGCGCGTGATGACCATCGGCGAGGCGCGCGATCGCGAGGAGCCGGGCGCGTTCGAGGCGACGATGAACGGCGTCTCGCTCGATCAGCCCGGCGTGATGCTCTACACCTCGGGCACCTCGGGCAACCCCAAGGGCGTGCCGCTCACGCACAAGAACATCGCGATCAACGGCCTCGACTGGCTGAAGTGCAACGCGCCGCTGCTCGGCGAGAACATGGTCGACCTGCTGTGGCTGCCGATGAGCCACATCTTCGGCTTCGGCGAGGTCTGCCTCGGCAACGCGCTCGGCTTCACCTCGTACCTCACCGACCCGCGCGCGGTCGTCGACAGGCTCCCCGAGGTGCGCCCGCACGTGTTCATGAGCGTGCCGAGCGTGTGGGAGAAGCTCGCGATGACCGCGATGCACGCGCCCACGCCCGACGCGCGCCGCGCGAAGCTCGCCGAGATCACCGGCGGCAACCTGAAGTTCTGCCTCTCGGGCGGCGCCGGTCTCAAGCGTGAGGTGAAGGACTTCTTCCACGCCTGCGGCTACCTGATCATCGAGGGCTACGGGCTGACCGAGACGTCGCCGACGCTCACCCTCAACCGCCCCGACGCCTTCCGCTTCGACAGCGTCGGCAAGCCGCTGCCCTCCGTCGAGCTGCGCCTCGCCGAGGACGGCGAGATCCTCGCCAGGGGCCCGACGGTGTTCGGCGGCTACCACAAAGACCCGGCGGCGACCGCCGAGGCGTTCACCGAGGACGGGTGGTTCAAGACCGGCGACGTCGGCCGCTTCACCGACGACGGCTTCCTGCAGATCATCGATCGCAAGAAGGACATCCTCGTCACCGCCGGCGGCAAGAACGTTCCCCCCGCGAACATCGAGCAGCGCTTCGCCGACGATCCGTTCATCGCCCACGTGGTCGTGTACGGCGACGGCAAGAAGTACCTCGTCGCCGGGGTCTGGCTGAACGACGAGGCGATGCGCGCGCAGCTCGACGGCGTCGCGCCCGACGCGCTCGCCCCGGCGAAGAAGGCGCTGGTGCAGCAGCGCATCGACCGCGTGAACGCGACGCTCGCGTCGTACGAGTCGATCAAGAGCTTCGTCGTCATGGAGCGGCCCCTGACCGTCGACGGCGGCCTCCTCACGCCCACGCTGAAGGTGCGGCGCAAGAAGGTCTACGAGGCGTTCCGCGAGGAGCTCGAGTCGCTGTACGCTCCCCTGCCCAACCTCGGAATCACCGCGAGCGCCTGACCATGGAACATCGGGAAGCGAAGCGCTGGACGAACCTCGCGGGCCTGTTCTCGCGACCGAAGCCGAAGGTCGGCGTCACCCCGGCCGACGTGGTGCACCGCGAGAACAAGTGGCGGCTGCTCCGCTACCGGCCGCGCCCCGCGGGCGTCGCCTTTCGCACGCCGGTCCTGCTCGTGCCGTCGCTGATCAACCGGCACTACGTCCTCGACCTGATGCCCGGCAAGTCGTTCACCGAGCACCTCGTCGCCCAGGGCTACGACGTGTTCTGCATCGACTGGGGCACGCCGGGCCCCGAGGATCGCTTCCTGTCGTTCGACGAGATCGTCGACGGCTACCTCGGGCGCGCCCTCAGGCTGTCGGCGCGCACCGCCGGCGCGCCGAACGCCCACGCGCTCGGCTACTGCATGGGCGGGCTGATGACGGCCATCCACGCGACCGCGCACCCCGAGCGCTTCGCGTCGATGGTCGCCGTCGCCGCGCCCGTCACCTTCGACGATCCGGGGCTGCTCTCGCGGTGGTCGCGCACGCCGACCTTCGACGTCGACGCGCTCGTGAAGGCGTTCGGCAACGTGCCCTGGCAGCTGATGCAGAGCGCCTTCCACCTGCTGCGGCCCACGCTCAACCTCTCGAAGACGGTGCACCTGCTCGACCGCGCCTGGGACGACGAGTTCCTCGACGGCTTCCTCGCGCTCGAGACCTGGGGCAACGACAACGTGTCGTTCCCCGGCGAGGCGTACCGCCGCTACATCGAGGACCTCTACCGCGGAAACCAGCTCGCCGCGGGCACCTTCTCGTTCGCCGGCAAGCCCGCGCGGCTCGAGGCGATCACCTGCCCCACGCTGGCGATCACCTTCGAGCACGACAACATCGTGCCGTGGCAGAGCGCCAAGCTGCTCGTCGATCGCGTGTCGTCGCCCGACAAGCAGTGGCTGCACCTGCACGGCGGGCACGTCGGCGCGATGGTCTCCCGCGCCGCCGCCAAGGCCCTGTGGCCGCAGCTGGTCCAGTACTTCGCGGCGCGAGACGTCCCACGCGAAGCGGCGCCCGAGGTCGCACGCGAAGCGGCGCCCGAGGTCGCACGCGAAGCGGCGCCCGAAATCGCACGCGAAGCGGCGCCCGAAATCGCACGCGACGCGGCGCCCGAGCTCGCGCCCGACGCCGGCGGCCCGCGCCCGTCGAACGTGGAGGTCCGCGGACACGGCAACGGTCGACGCCGCGCGCGCTCGGGTCGCTGACGTCACTTCTTGACGACGAGCGAGGCGCGATCGAGGCCGATCGTCTGCTTCTCGCAGGCGTCGAAGCCGACGTACAGCGTCGCCGAGCTCGCGGGCTTCGTCAGCGTGCGCTCGTAGCCGATCTCGGTCCACGAGCCGTCGCTCGGGAGCGACGCGCGGGTGGCCGGCACGGACGGCTCGCCGTCGACGACCACCTCGACGACCACCTCGTCTTCGACGATGCCCGAAACCCAGCGGCCCGAGACGCGCGCCTGCAGCACCGTCCCCGCAGGCAGGGGCGTGGCGAACGTCACCTGTTGCGTGACCGAGGGATAGCAGTCGCGCTCGACCTCGAGCCACGACGCGCAGTGCGCCGCGCCCGAATCGCGTCGACGCGCGATGAGCGTACCGTCGTAGCGCCATCCGACGGCGGTGGTGCCGACCCAGTCCTCGAACGACCCGTTCTTCAGCAGGTTCTCGGGCTCGGTGCACGACGCGGCGTCCGGCACGATTGCATCGGCGGCATCGGCGTCGGCGCCGTCGGCCGCCGCGCCGTCGCCCGAGCCGGCGCCCGAGTCGGTCGCAGACTGCACCTGCTCGCCAGTGCATCCCGAGAGGGCGAACGCGACGAGGCAAACCTGGAACGGCCAGCGCATGGCGCGGGAGACTAGCCCAAGTAGAGGGCTCTCAGAACGATGCGCGGTAGCCGAGGGCCGTGCTGAACGCGTCGACGAACCCGTGCCCCTCGTTCTGCACCACCGCCTCCGCGAGCTGCCCGAGCGTCACCTCCTCGACGAACAGGCTGTGGCGGAGGATCGCGGCGCCGCGCTCGCGCACGCCGATCTCCGCGCCGAACACGACCAGCGGCTGCAGGCCCGTCGGCTGGTAGTACCCCGCCGGATAGACGTCCGGCTGCACGATGAACGAGTTCTTCATCGACGCGAGGAAGGCGCCGAAGCCGGCGTACAGCGGCCGCACGAAGAACTGATCGTGGCTGCCGAAATCGAGGCGCAGCGGCCGCACCGAGACCACCAACGAGCCGAGGTGCACCGGCGGCGCGCCGTCGCGCGCGGGCACGTAGCCGTACGTCCCGCCGACGTTCAGCACGTCGTCGAACGCGGAGAAGCCGAGCCCCGCGGTGAACATCCCGAGGAACCCGCCGGTCTGCACGCGCGCGTAGTCCGGCGCGTACCATCCGAGCCGATCGCGCTCGCCCGCCGCCTCGCCGACGTCCCCGGCGCGCGCCTCCATCGAGACCAGGAGCGCCGCCACCGCCACGCCCACGCCCTTCATCGCAGCGGTCCCGGCGGCGGCGGATCGCAGCCGGGCGACGTCGTGGCCAGCGTCGGCACGCAGCTGTCGATGACGCACGACTCGAGGCGGACCCTCTCGCCGTCGGTCGTGATCACGTAGAACGAGCCGTCGAGCGCGCTCTTCGCCTTGATGAAGCGGATGCCCTCCACCTGGCGCGCGCCCCAGTCGGCGTGCAGGTGCCCGTAGAGGTAGGCGTCGGCGCCGCCCTCGCGGAGCGTCCGCCACAGGCGCTGCGTCTGCGCGGGCGAGAGATGCGGCTCCGACGTCGGCGGGTGATGGGTCACGACGAAGGTGCGCGCGTCGCGCCCGCGATCGAGCTCGCGCCGGAGCCAGCCGAAGTCCGGCTCCGGCATCCGCCACTCGAGGGTGTTGGTGTTGAAGAAGAGGAAGTGAACGCCCGCGTGCTCGACCACGAAGTTGTCGGGCCCGAACATCGAGGCGTAGACCGAGACGCCGTTCGACAACCCGTCGTGGTTGCCGGCGACGGCGAAGAACGGCGCGCGCAGGCGGGAGAACGCGCCGTACAGCCAGCGGTACTCCTGCGTCATCCCGAGATCGGTGAGGTCGCCCGCGTGCACCACCAGCTCGACCTCGGGGCGGCCATTCAAGTAGTCGACGATGCGGTTCCAGTGCCGATACGCGTCGTGCGTGTCCGAGAGGAACGCGAAGGTGAGCGGCCGCTCCCGCGAGACGGCCGGCCGCTGGTTGCGCGCCAGCTTGGCCAGGTTCTTCGCCGTCTGATCGCGCATCTCCTCGGGCAGCCCGACCTCGAAGGGGCTGAACTGGATGCAGGCGAGCGCGGTCGTGCCGGCGAGCGCCGCGAACCCGCGAAACAGGCTGCGAGCTCGGCCATTGGTCACGCGATCTCTGATTCGAGCGCGCGTTCCGTGTTGCTCGCGGCAGGCGCGTCGTCGGCCTCGACGGGGCCACGACGCGCGCACCGCTGAGCACCACCCATCGACGCCGGTGGGACTCGACGCCCGCCCTCGTGGCCCTAGGGTTGCGTTTCGCGTTCGCCGATCGCCGAAGGAGCCGCCTTGTCCGTTCGAACTCCCGTCGCCCTCATCCTCCTCGCAGCTCTCGCCGGGTGCGCCGCCTCCAAGGGCGACCGGACCGAGAGCGCCACGCTCGACGGCGGACTCGATCCGGCGAAGGAGCCAACGGCCGACGCCGCGCCCGTCGGCGACGCCGATCCGGGGCCGGGGTTCGGCACCGACTCGGCGCTCCCGTCGCCCGATCCCGAGAAGGACAACGACGGCGACGGCTGGGCCTTCAAGGACGACTGCAACGACAAGGATCCGATGGTGAACCCGGGCGCGTACGACGTGCTCGGCGATGGCGTCGACAACGACTGCAACGGAACGGTCGACGATCCCTCGGTCGGCTGCGACACGACGGGCATCAAGCTCGACACCAAGAACGCGCTCGACTTCGCGCGCGCCCTCGGCATCTGTCAGGTCGCCGACCCGAGCGGCGAGGGCAAGGACAAGCGCTGGGGCCTCATGTCGGCGCAGCTGGTCCGCGCCGACGGCACGCCGGTCGGCGATCCCATGCAGCACGGCATCATGCGGAAGTTCGGCACCAACGTCTCCGCCAAGAGCGGCGCGAACCTGGTCGTGCTCTCCAGCGGCACCGCGCGCACCCCCGATCAGCCCGGCTTCATCACGGCGATCTCGCCGTCGTTCCGCACCGCCAGCGAGGTCGCGCCGCCGCCCGGTTGGCCCAAGCCCACCTCCGGCTGCCCGACGCCGTCCAAGACGACGGCGAACGACAGCGTGGGCCTGAAGCTCACGATGCGCGTCCCGACCAACGCGAAGTCGTTCTCCTTCGATTTCGACTTCTACTCGTCGGAGTACATCAACTTCGTCTGCAGCTCCTACAACGACTCGTTCGTCGCCCTGCTCAAGACGGGCGCCAAGCTCGACCCGGCGAGCTCCGGCAACGTCTCCTTCGACGCGATGAAGAACCCGATCAACGTCAACTCCGGGTTCTTCGAGGTCTGCACGCCGGGCAGCAGGAGCGGCAAGACGTTCGCGTGCGCCAAGGGGACCAAGGAGCTCGAGGGCACCGGCTTCTGGGATCCGTCACGCGCCGAGCAGAACGGCGCCACGTCGTGGCTCCGCACCAAGGCGCCGGTCATGCCGGGCGAGACGATGACCATCCAGTTCCTCATCTGGGATACCGGCGACCACATCCTCGATTCGACGGTGCTGATCGACAACTGGCAGTGGGACGCCACGCCGTCGACCAACCCGTCGACCGATCGCCCGCCGGCGTGATCGAGCTCAGGCGAGCGGCGCGAAGCGTGCGGTGAAGTGGCGGAGCGCCGGCGGCGACGACACGATGCGGTAGCCGCGGAGCTCGTTCGCGCGCTCGGCGACCTTGCAGCAGACCTCGGCCACGAAGTCGACGTGGCTCTGCGTGTACACGCGCCGCGGGATGGCCAGGCGCACGAGCTCGAGCGCCGAGGGCGCCTCGGTCCCGTCGGGGCGCAGGCCGAACATCACCGAGCCGATCTCGCACCCGCGGACGCCGCCCTCGAGGTAGAGCGCGGTCGCCACTGCCTGCCCCGGGTACTGCAGCGGCGCGATGTGCGGGCACATCGCGCGCGCGTCGAGGTACACCGCGTGCCCGCCCACCGGTTCGACGATCGGGATGCCGAAGGCGCGCAGCTTGTCTCCGAGGTACGCCGTCGAGCGGATGCGGTAGCGGAGGTAGTCGTGATCGACGACCTCCTCGAGACCGCGCGCGATCGCCTCGAGATCGCGCCCGGCGAGGCCGCCGTAGGTGGGGAAGCCCTCGGTGAGGATCAGCAGCTCGCGGCAGCGACGCGCGAGCTCGTCGTCGTTCACCGCGAGCCAGCCGCCGATGTTCGCGAGGCCGTCCTTCTTCGCCGACATGGTCATGCCGTCGGCGAGCGCGGCCATGTCGCGGACGATGTCCTTCACGTCGCGATCGCCCTGCCCCGGCTCGCGCTCGCGGATCATCCAGGCGTTCTCGGCGAAGCGGCAGGAGTCGAGGAACAGCGGGACCGAGAAGCGATCGCAGATCGCACGGACGCCGCGCAGGTTCTCGAGGCTGACCGGCTGGCCGCCGCCCGAGTTGTTGGTGATGGTGACGAACACCGCCGGGACGTGGCCGCGGTGCTCGGTCAACGCGGCCTCGAGCCGGCCGAGGTCCATGTTCCCCTTGAACGGGTGGGTGCTCGACGGGACGCGCCCTTCGGGGATGACCAGGTCGATCGCGCTCGCGCCCGTGTACTCCACGTTGGCGCGCGTCGTGTCGAAGTGGGTGTTGTTGATGATGACCTTGCCCGGTCCGCCGATCACCGAGAAGAGGATCTTCTCGGCCGCGCGCCCCTGGTGGGTCGGGATGACGTGGCGGAAGGGGAACAGCGACTTGATCGACGCCTCGAAGCGGAACCACGACGGGCTGCCCGCGTAGCTCTCGTCGCCGCGCTGGATGCCGGCCCACTGCTCCGAGGACATCGCGCCGGTTCCCGAGTCGGTGAGCAGATCGATGAGCACGTCGTCGGAGTGCAGGCCGAACAGGTTGTACCCCGCCTCGCGCAGCTTCGCCTCGCGCTCCTGCCGCGTGGTCATGCGGATCGGCTCGACGGACTTGATGCGAAACGGCTCGATGATCGTGCGGAACCCGTCCATGCGCGGAGCGTGCGCACGCCGTTCCACGCGCGAACATGACGACGGTCATGGACATCATGGACAGCCAGCCTCGCGACGCCGGGCCCGCCTCGTGGCATCGTGCCGCGATGCGCCTCGCGAGCCGACTCGCCGCCGCCGCCGGCCTCATCGGCGCGCATCGCGACGTGCTCGCCGCACGGCCGGCCGGCTCCGGCGTGCCGGCCGCGCTCGATGCACGCGGGTGGACGGGGTTTCTCGCAGATCTCGGCGACGCATCCGTCGACGCCTTCGAGATCGCCGGCCTCGACGCTGACTGGAGCGCGGCGCCCCCGTCGCTCGCGGCGATGGTCGCCGAAGCGCGGGCCGTGTGCGCGGTGCCCGAATTGACCGAGGGTGCGCTCGGGCGCGACGCACCGCGCCATCGCCGTGCGTCGCGGCGCGGCGAGACCCCGCGCAAGTCGGCGCAGATCGACGCGTTCGCGTGGGTGCTCCTCCCGATCGCGCGCGACGCAGGTCGGATCGTCGACGTCGGCTCGGGGCACGGTCACCTGACCCGCGAGCTCGAGGCGCGGCTCGCGCGCCCGGTGCTCGGGCTCGAGCGCGACGTCCGCCTCACGGCGCGCGCGCGCTCGCTCGGCGGCGCGTTCGCGGAGACCGACGTGCTCCGCGACGGTCTGCCCCTCGAAGCCGGCGACTGCGTCGTCGGGCTGCACGCGTGCGGCGAGCTCGGCGACGTGATGGTGCGGAGCGCCGCCGAGCACCGCGCGTCCATCGCGCTCGTCGGCTGCTGCCTGCAGAAGCGACGCGACGACGCGCGCGTGCCGCTGTCGGAGGCCGAGCCCGTCCTCGCCACGCGGCTGCTCGGCCTCAGCAACCTCGTCGCGCGCGAGGAGGGCGTCGAGGCCTCGCGCGCCGACAACCTCGCCGCCCGCGCGCGGCGGCTCGCGCTCCATCGGCTGCTGGTCGAGCGCGTCGGCCCGCTGCGGCTCGGCGCGGAGATGGACGGCCTCAACCGGCGCGCCGCCCACGCCGATCTCTCGACGCTCGTCGAGCGGGCGTTCGCGCGGCGAGCGCTCGCGGTCCCGTCCGCGGCCGACGTGCGCGCGGCCGACGCCTGGGCGCGCGAAGAGCACGCCCGCGCGCGGCGCCTCTCGCTCCCGCGCGCCTTGCTCGCGCGCGTGCTCGAGGTGTTCGTGCTCGCCGATCGCGCCTGCTTCCTCGAGGCGCACGATCGAGAGGTCGTCGTCGGGAGGGTGTTCCCCGCGGGCGTGAGCGCGCGGAACCTGGCGCTGGTCTCTCGCTGAGCGGCGGGGCGGTCACGCCAGGGTATCGATCGTCGGGAAGCGCGCGTCTTCCGTGACGCAACCCCAGAGGAAGCACGCAAGACCGAGGTCACCCGTCCACAGGGAGTAGCGTCCCTGCCCGTAGCGCGAGCGCGTCGCGTCGCAGCGCGCGATGGCGTTCATCGCGAAGGCCCGCGCACGATCGAGCCACGTCGCGTCGCCGGTCGCCGCGTGCAGCGCGAGGAACGCATACCCGTTACCGGCGTCGCCGTGACAGAGGTTCGTCCCCTTGCGGAGCGGGCCGGCGCGCTCGATGGCCGCGCCCGCCGCGCTCAGCGTCGGCAGCGACGCGCGCAGCCCGGCGAGGCCGACCACGAACCCGGGCGCGCCATGGCAGATCTGCATCAGGCGCGGCCGCTCCCCCGCGGTCGCCGGCCAGCTCGCGAGCTCGCCTTCTCGCACGGCCGTGCGCTCGGTCGCCGCGGCGACGCTCGTCTCGATCTCTTCGCGTACGCGCGGATCGAGCAGCGGCGCGGCGCGCAGGAGCACCGCGGCGTTGCCGGCGAACCCGTGCACGAGGCCGAGGTAGCGCTCGGCGCCGCCGAAGAGACGCTGGGAGAACAGCCCGTCGGCGTCGCGCGTCGACCACATCGAGACGGCGCCGCGGCGCGCCAGCTCGGCGAAGCGGACGTCGCCGGTGCGCGCGTGCACCCGCGTGGCGACCAGCACGGCGCCGGGCGCGCCGAGCATCAGCTCGTTGGAGGGCAGCGCGAGGCACGCCTCGATCTCTCGCAGCAGCGCGTCCGCGAGCTCGGCGTCGGGCGCGACGGCGTTCGCGACGGCGAGCGCCCCGAGCCGGCCCATGAGGAACCCGCGTGATCGCGACCGCTCGTCGCACGTCGCGCGCGCGACGTCGCGGAGCCACGGCGGCGCGCTCGCGACGCCGGCGCGCGCGAGATGATCGATCGCCCACACGACGCCCGCGGTGCCCCAGTAGATCGACGTCGGCGGCGGCGGCCCGTGGGTCTCGGGCTCGTCGAGCGGATGCACGGGGAAGCCGCGCCCGTCGAACGCCCGCGCGGCGTCGTCGACGACGCGCGCGATGGCGTCGCGCGCGACGCGCTCGTCCCAGACCCGCGACGGCAGCTCGAGGTGGCGGTCCGGCTCGAACAGCATCCCCCCTCCGATGCCGCCGCCCGACGGCAATCACGACCCGAGCAGCTTGCGGACCTCGGCGATCGGCTTGCCCGCGAAGCGCTTCTTCGCCTCGTCGGCGTTGCTGAACGAGCGGGTGAACATGCGGTCGACGTAGAGCGTGCCGTCGAGGTGATCGACCTCGTGCTGGAGGATGCGCGCCGGCCAGCCCTTCACCCGCCACACCTGCTCGACGCCGTGCTCGTCGAGCCCGGTGACCTCGACCTCGCGGCTGCGCTCCACGAGCCCCACGTAGCCGCGGACGCTCAAGCAGCCCTCGAAGAACGTGGCGCGATCGTCCTTCCCGTCGGAGATCGGGCGGAGCACCGGGTTGACGAACACGCGCGGGCCGAACGCGAAGCGCTCGCGCTCCTTGCGCTCCTCGGGCGTGAGCTTCGACATCAGCTCTTCGCGGTCCTCGAGCACGATGACGCGCAAGGGGACGCCGATCTGCGGCGCGGCGAGGCCGACGCCGGGCGCCTTGCGCATGGTGTCGATCATGCGGGCGACGAGCGCCTGGAACTCCGGCGTCGCGATGCGCTCCTTGGGCACCTCCTCGGCGCGCGAGCGCAGCACCGGCTGGCCGATCTGGACGATGTCGGGAGCGGCGGACGCCGAGGGCGAAGGAGCCGGCGCCGGCGACGACGCGGGCGCAGCCGGGGCGCCGCAGCCGATGGGCGAGAGGACGACGAGGAGGATGCCGAGCGCGCGACGCATGCCGCGAGCCTGTCCTCACGCGGCGCGGAAGTCGACGACGAACGCGTTCGGGGCCTCGGCCTCGACGATCCAGCGCGAGAGCGGGATCCACCGCGCCGCGCGATCGAGCACGATCGCGTCGGAGGAGGCGGCGATCTCGCCGGCCGCGACGCGCGCGTCGACGTCGCGCGCGAGCTCCACCTCGACGGCGACGGGCCACCCGCGCGCCGCGTCGCGAACGACGGAGGCGAGCTCGCCCGAGCGGCTGACCGGGGCATCGATGAGGAACGATGTCGACGCCGGCGCGAGCGCCCCGAGCCGCGCGCCGACGAGCGCGATCGCTCGCCGGGTGAGGTCGCCCACCCGATGGCTCCCGCGCATCCCCGCGAGATCGCGCAGCGCGCCGTCGCGCCCGACGAGCGCGAGGCCGCCGCCGAGCGCGACCTCGACGGTGACCAACACATTGAAGCCGTCGACGACGAGCGCCCTGCCCGCCACGTATTCGGGGCGGAGGGCGCGCGCCCTTCGAGTGGCCGCTACCTCCGCCGCCGCCACGCTCCGCGCGATCGCGCGACGCTGCCGCTCGTCGAGCTGATGTCGACCGCCGACGAACGAGACGGCGCTCGCGAGCGGGTACCCGCGCCCGAGCAGCCACTCGACCTCCTCGGCGCCTGCGATCACGCGCGCGAGCGCCGCGCCCGTGAACCGGGACTCGTCGAGAGGATCACGCATCGGCCGGAGGATCAGTCGTCGGTCGGCTTGGGAGGCGGCTTGGTGACCGCATCCTCCCGCGACTCCCACTTCGCGTCGACGTCGGCGGGGCTCTCGATCGCACCGAGCTCGAGCAGCCGCGCGACGACCATCGCGGTCTCGCGGACGCTCAGGTTGAGGAGCACGGCGATGTCGCCGACCGGCGTGTCGCCGTCCATCCGCGCGAGCACCTGCGCCTCGATCGGACCGAGCGGGCACGCCGCGGCGTGGGCGGTGCGAACGAACACGTCATCCTCGCGCGGCGTGCGGATGGCGCGCGTCGGGTTCGGGCGCGGCTTCGGGACCATCTCGTCGCCAGCATAGCGAACCACAACGACTTGGCGAATTTCTCGAAACGCTACATCTCGTCCGCGCGCCGCTGCCACATGTACAGGATCGGCTGGAACACGAGATCGGCGAAGCCGAAGAACGTGAGCAGGATGAACGTGAAGCCGAAGACGACCTGCGCCGGGCGCAGCACCGCGTCGCCCACCGGCGCGGCCGACTGGTTGCGCGTGAAGAAGAAGACGGCGAGCGCGCATACCACCGACCCGGCCGCCGAGAGCATCCCGCGGGCGAGGCTCGGCGCGCGCATCAGCCACCAGCCGAGCCCCGCGACGGTGCCGGCGAACACGACCGGCAACGGCGATCCTGCCGCGAGCTGAAGCCCCGACCGCGGGACCCCCGCCTGGATCTGCCAGGTCTGCAGGTACGTCGCGACGAGGACGACCCCAGCCGTGACGCGGAGCACGCCGATGAGGCGCACCAGCGACAAGAGCACGCCCTTGAGGTGGACGTCGCGCAGCGGACGATCGGGAGCGGCGATGAGCGCCATCGCCCCCACTTAGACGCACGCGCGCGCGCCGGAAAGGCGCCCGCCCGAGGGGCCTCTGGTACAGTCCGCGGCGGATGGACGACGCGGCTCCCGAGAGCGGGGAACGGAACGGTCGCGAGGGCCGCGCCGGCGGCGCGCCCGACTCACGGGGTCGCCTCGATCCGCGCCTGCCGCTCGGCGTCTTCGACAGCGGCCTCGGAGGCCTGACGGTCGTGCGCGAGATCGCCGCCGCCCTCCCCGGCGAGCGCATCCTCTACCTCGGCGACACCGCGCGCGTCCCCTACGGCACCCGCTCCGCGGCGACGGTCGTGCGCTACGCGCAGGGCTGCGCGCGCGCGCTCGTCGACCGCGGCGTCAAGGCGCTGGTGGTCGCGTGCAACACGGTGAGCGCCGTCGCGCTCGACGTGCTCCGCGCCGATCTCGATCTGCCGGTGATCGGCGTGATCGAGCCGGGCGCGCGCGCCGCCGTCTCCGCGTCGCGCCGGCTGCGCATCGGCGTGCTCGGGACCACCGGCACCGTCGCCTCCGGCGCCTACCCGCGCGCGGTCCTCTCGGTCTCGACCCGCGCCGAGATCGTCGCGCACCCGGCGCCGCTGCTCGTGCCGCTCGTCGAGGAGGGCTGGCTCGACGGCGAGGTCCCGCGGCTGGCCGTCCGCCGCTACCTCGAGCCGCTCGCGCGCGCCGACGTCGACGTGATCGTCCTCGGCTGCACGCACTACCCGCTCCTCCGCCCGATCATCGAGGAAGAGGCGCGCGCGATGATGGGCGACGTGCAGGTGGTCGACAGCGCGCACGCGACGGCCGCCGAGCTCGCGGGGCTCCTCGCGGAGCGCTCGCTGGCGATCCCCGAGCCGCGCGGCGACATCGAGCTCCTGGTCACCGATCGCCCGCGCTCCTTCGCCGAGGTGACCACGCGCTTCCTCGGCGGCCCGCCGCGCGAGGTGCACGTGATCGATCTGTAGCGGCGCCACCGTAGCCTTGGGCTTCGAGCGCGCGGCCAGCGTCGAGCGACGTGCCGCCCGGCACGCCTCTGGGGGCTCGTGCGGACGGGCCGCGGTCCGGCATCGAGGCCGAGCGGCATCGCGCGCCTCGGCGAGCGGAAAAGGCGCGTTCGGCGCGCGCGGGCTGAGCTCCGACTTCTTGGCGACCGGGCCGCGACGGTATCACGCGTCGTTTGAGCGGACCGCGCGGAGATCTTCGAACGCGGGGTGTCGGGGAATCCCGACCAACGCGTCGGAGATCCACAAAGGCAGCTCCGCGTAGACCTTCCGGATGGCCCCGTCGCTGCAGCGCACGCACAGGAGAGCGTCGACGCCGTCGCGCGAGTTGTCGAAGACGTATGCGCGGTGCGCCAACGGAAGGGCGGCCGTGAGGTTCACGATGGATTTCTCGTAGCGAGAGATGATCTTCTCGATCGGCACGCTATGCCCCCCCGACATCACGCGCTGGGTGACGCGTGCGGCGTTGATCGTCGGGCTCTCGGTGCCGACGAAGAAGAGGCGCACGAAGTAGCCGGCGCTCCTGGCGCGACGAATGAACTCCAACTTGTCCGGCGCGGACAGTACCGTCTCGAACGCGATGCCACGCTCGTTGGCCAGGAGCTCCTCTCGGCGATTCTCCGCCCATCGCGCAGCGTCGAGCACCGCACGGGTCGAATTCCAATCACCAAAGCGGTCCCGAGCGATCTCGTCCGGGTTGATGTACTCGACGCCCTCGCTCCAGCGGTCTTCTCGTAGCCGCTCGGTCACCGTCGTCTTGCCGGCTCCGTTCGGTCCGGCCACGACGATCAGGACCGGACTCACTTCTTCTCCGGAGTCGATGGCGATGTCCCGGTCGCCCGAGCACGGGCCTCGGCCATGCGCTCCCGCATCTCTCGTTCAGCGAGCGCACGGCGTGCGGTGACGCCTTGAAACGCGCGATGCATCAGCTCACGGAGCTCCTCGTCCGTCGGCTCGTAGTTCGGGTCAGCGAGGTTCCGGTCAGCCACCGGACAATGGTAAGGCCTCGACGAGGATGGCGCCAATGCGCGAGCGGCTCAACGTCTAGCGCCGCAGCCGACGCCGCGAAAGACGCGAGCGCGGTCGACGATCACGTCCGGGCAGCCGTCGCAGTCGATGTCCCCGACCACCACGTCGGACGAATCCACCTCGCGACCGAGGGGAACGCTCGGACCGGCGATGCGTGAGCTGCCCCGTCCGAAGAACAGCGACAGCGCGGTGTTCACGCCGTCCTCGTCGCGGACGACCGTCGCGAAGTCGGCCTGTCCGTCGCCGTCGACGTCGCGCGCGGCGATGGCGAGCGTGTCGCGCGGCCGCCGCGACGGAGCCCACGGCAGCTCGGCGAACCCACCCGACGGCTGTTGTCGGACGACGAGGGCCCCCGGTCCGTAGAGCTCCAGCGTACGCACCCCGACGACCAGATCGATCAAGCCGTCGCCGTCCATGTCGGCGACGTTCAGGGCGCGGTAGGACGCCGGCGTCGAGGCGTGGGTCGATCGCGCGAGATCCCAGGCACCGGCGGCGCTGCGGTGCAGGACGCCGAGGTACGGGTCGTTCACGAGGACGGCGAGCTCGAGCCCCGGCGTCGAATCGATGTCGGCGAGCACGACGCCCTGCACGGCGATGCGCGGATCGTGGCCCGTGAAGCTCACCGAGTCCTGCCGCGGAAACGCTCCGGTTGCGTCGCCGAAGAACGTGGTGATCCGCAGCGAATCGCGGATGGAGACCACGACGTCGTCGAGGCCGTCTCCGTCTACGTCCCCCACCGTCAGCTCGTTGGGATCGGCAGCCTTCGTGCGATTCACGACCTCGATCGCTCCGGTCGCACCGATGCGCAGCGTGACCAGCGCGCTTCGATTGGCCACGACGAACGCGGGTCGACCTCCCAGGGTGATGAGCGCGAGTGCGTGACCGCCCGAGCCGACGCGCAGCGGCGCGCCGAAGCCGCCGTCCGCCCGTTGCGGAAGGACCCAGGAGCCGGTCTCGGAGACACCGACCACGTCTGCTCGCCCGTCTCCGGTGACGTCACCGATCGCGACGCCCGACGCCGAATCGGGCAGCGGCATCGACTCCACGAGCCGGTAGTCGACCGCCGGCGCCGGCCGGAGCGGCGACCCGAGCCCGTTCGACCGACACCCCTCCGTCACGATCGGCGGACCATCGAGCGCGACGTCGGCCCCCCCATCGACCGCCGCGTCGTCCGCGGGTGCGTCGCCACCCGATAGGCCGCTGCGTGCACCGCAGCCGGCGAACACGAGGGCCAAGACGACGATTGCGCGGTTCATGGCCAGGCCGGATCCTGCCACTTCCCTGTTCGGCGCTCCACCGCTCCGCGCCGGATTCCAACGGTCGAGTTCAGGAAGCGACACTCTCGGTCGCACAACGATGGCGCCGTCACTCTCGGACCGACGACTGACGACTCGCGCGTGAGCGGCTACCTCCGCGCGACGAGCACCAGGATCACGATCAACAGCACGACCACGAGCGCGATCAGCGCGGTGTTCGTCTTGTTCGCGGGCGGGGCAGGACCGGGGACAGGCTGCGGCTGCGGCGGCGGGGGCGCGCTCGAGACCATCGTCTCGGCTGGCGGCGGCGCGGGCGGCATCGGGCTCGCCAGCGTGCCGCTCGACGGCGCCGCCGGTAGCGCGCCGGCGCTCGCCAGCGTTCCGCTCGAAGGCATGGGCTCGCGCAGGGCGACACCGCTCGCCGGCTCGGGCGCGCGCCGGGTCGAGACGTCCTCCTCCCGCGGACGCGGCGCGGGCGGGGCCAGCGACGCGCGGGCGGCGCGCTTCGCGCCGAGCACGCCGCTCTCGCGCAGGCCGAGCGCGTCGCGCAGCGCCGCGCGCATCTCGCGCGCGTCCGCGAAGCGCGCCTTGGGATCCTTCTCGAGCGCGCGGAGGCAGATCGCTTCCAGCGCAGGATCCGCCGCCGCGCGCAGCGTCGTCGGCGGCGTGGGCTTCTGGTTGATGTGCGCGAGGAGCAGCTTGACGCTGTTCGACGACTTGAACGGCAGCTGCCCGGTGAGCATGTGATAGAGGATCACGCCGACCGAGTAGAGATCGCTCCGGCCGTCGAGCGGATCGCCCTTCGCCTGCTCCGGCGCCATGTAGTCGGGCGTGCCGACGAGCGAGCCCGCGATGGTGAGCGTCGCGGTCGCGGTCGCGGGCGGCTGCGTCGGATCCTTCGGCGGCTCCTGCGTCTTGACCTGCTTCGCGATGCCGAAGTCGCATAGCTTCACGATCTCGGCCGCGTCGCCGTCGTCGTCCCGACCGACGACGACCATCACGTTCTCCGGCTTGAGATCGCGGTGGACGATGCGCGCGTCGTGCATCACGGCGAGCGCGGCGAGGAGCTGACCGATCAGCTCGGCGACGCGCGTGCGATCGAGCGGGAAGTCGTCCTTCATGATCGCGCTCAGCGGCCGACCGTCGATCAGCTCCATCGCGATGTAGAGGAGATCGCCGTCCTCGCCGAAATCGATCACCCGCATGAGGTTCGGGTGATCGAGCTGCGACGCGGCGTTCGCCTCGCGCTTGAACCGCGCGGCGTACGTCGGGTCATCGAGGAGCTCGGTGCGCAGCACCTTGATCGCGACCGCGCGGCGCAGGCTCTTCTGCCGCGCGCGGTACACGGCACCCATGCCGCCGCGACCGATCAAGCACTCGATCTCGAACTTGCCGTCGATCAGCCGCCCGATGAGCGGGTCGGTGGCGGGCTCGGGGCCGAACATGCGGGCGCGAGAGTAGCGCACGGCGCGGGCCGTGGCCGCATGCGCCGCCGAGCCAGGGAATTTTGCGGTCCGTGCGCGGCGCTGCGTCGCTCGCCCGCCGCGCGCGCTCGAGGAGGCGATCGGGATGGGAGCGGATTACCGGGACCGTGCGTCGCTCGTGGTCGGGTCCGCGGCGAGACGACGCGGAGGCCGACGCCGGCTACCATTTGTCCGTGAACCGCGCGCCGGTCCGCGCATGGGCGCTCGTCCTCCTTTCGATCGCGGTCGCGCTGTTCGTCTCGCCGCTGCGCGCGACGTGGGTCTCCGCCGCGCCGTGGTGGGCGATCCTGTTCGCGTGGGGCGCCGTGGCGGTGCTCGCGGTGCTCAGCGCCCGAAGGGCCGACGATGCGGAGTGACGTCGCGCTCCTCGCCGCCGGGACGATCGGTTACCTCGCGCTGCTCTTCTCCGTCGCGCGCGTCGTCGATCGCGGCGGACGCGCGGTGCACCTCGCCCGGAGCCCGGTCGTCCAGCTCCTCGCGCTCGGCATCTACGCGTCGACGTGGACCTTCTACGGCACCGTCGGGTTCGCCCGCCGCACCGGGTTTCTCTACCTCGCGATCTACCTCGGACCGACCATCGCGTGCCTCGCCGCGCCCTTGATCTGGGAGCGGGTGCTGCGCGTGTCGCGCGAGCAACGGCTCTCGTCCGTGGCCGATCTGTTCGCCGCGCGCTTCCGGAGCCCCGCGGTGGGCGCGGCGGTCACCGTCCTCTCGGTGACCGCGAGCGTGCCGTACCTCGCGCAGCAGATCCGCGCCGTCGAGGACGCGACGACGGTCCTCGTCGGCACCTCCGCGCGAGGCGCCATCGCCGTCGGGTTCGCGGCCGTGCTCGCCGCGTTCGCGGTCCTCTTCGGCGCTCGCTCCAAGGAGCTGCACGAGCCGCGCGGCGGGCTGGTGGTCGCCGTCGCGCTCGAGTCGCTCGTGAAGCTCGTCGCCTTGATCGCGGTCGCGATCGTCGCCACCGCCGCGGTCGGCGGGCTCGGCGCGGTCGACGCGCGCCTGCGTGAGACCTCGCGCGCCGCGATCGGCGGTCCGACGTGGACGACGCTGATCCTGCTGTCGGCGTCGGCGTTCTTCCTGTTGCCGCGGCAGTTCCACGTCGCGTTCGCCGAGGGGAGCTCGCAGAAGACCTTCCGCCGGGCCACCGCGGGGTTCCCGCTGTACCTGCTCGCCACGGCGGCGACGTTCCCGTTCATCGTCGCGGCCGCGAACCAACACCCCGAGCTCGCGCCCGACGTCGTCGTGCTCGCGTTGCCGCGTCGGATGGGCGCGTCCGTCGTCACGCTCCTCGCGTTCCTCGGCGGCATCTCCGCCGCGTTCGCGATGGTCAGCGTCACGGCGATCGCGCTCGCGGCGATGGTGGTCCACCACCTCGTCCTCCCGCTCCGCCCGGCGCTGCTCCGGCACGACGCGTACGGGCGGGTGCGCAACCTGCGCGCCGCGCTGATCGTGGCGCTCGTCGCGTGCGGCCTCCTCTTCGCCTTGGCGCGCCCGCCGGGCGAGCCGCTCGCGGATTTCGGCCTCGTGTCGTTCGTCGCGTTCGCCCAGCTGCTCCCCGCGCTCGTGGCCGCCCTCTTCGCGCGCGGCGCGAGCGCCGTCGGCGTGCTCGCGGGCCTCGCCGCCGGGACCGTCGTGTGGGTGATGACCGCGCTGATCCCCTGGTTGTCGCGTGCGACATCAGGTGTCGCCGATCCGTGGACCCTTCCCACGTGGGCATCGCTGGCGGCGAACGTCATCGGGCTGGCCGTCGGCTCGACGCTTCGCCCCCCGCGCGCGGAGGAGCGCGACGCGGCCGCCCGGTTCGTCGACGAGCCCCTCGCCGCGCACGCCCCCGGCGCCCTCGCCCGCTCGCCGCGCGAGTTCCTCGACGGGCTCGCGCCGCTGCTCGGCGAGGCGACGGCGCGGGCGGAGGTCGAGCGCGCGTGCCGCGAGCTCGGGCTCGGCCTCGAGGAGCGGAGGCCGGAGGCCCTGCGGGCGATCCGCGACCGACTGCTGCAGAACCTCTCGCGCGTGGTCGGACCGATCGTCGCGCGCACGATCGTCGACGCCGCCGTCGACGCGACGAGCGATCCCGGCGATCGGCTGCGCGAGCTCGACGCGCGCCTGGCGGTGGCCGGGCCGCTGTCCGGCGCCGCGGCCGAGATCGATCGCGTGCGCCGGCACCTCCGCGCCGTCGTCGATCGGCTCCCCATGGGCGTCTGCGTCGTCGACGGCGAGCGGAGGGTCGTGCTGTGGAGCGAGGCGCTCGCGCACCTCACCTCGGTCGTGCCCGAAGCGGCCGTCGGCCTCGGGCTGCTCACGCTGCCTGCCCCGTGGGGCTCGCTCCTCGACGAAGAGCTCGACCGCGGCGTCGACGCCGAGGTGCAGGTCGGCAGCCGTCGGGTGCGGGTGCGGCGCGCGCGCCTCGAGGGCGACGACGGCCGATTCGACCTCTTGCTCGTCGAAGACATGACCGAGCGCCGCGCGCTCGAGGACGAGCTCGTGCACCGCGATCGCCTCGCCGCGATCGGGCGGCTCGCCGCGGGCGTCGCCCACGAGATCGGCAACCCGCTGACCGGGATCACCTCCCTCGTGCAGAACCTCCGCGACGACGTCGACGACGACGCGCGCGCCCGCCTCGATCTCGTGCTCACCGAGTCGAGGCGCATCGCCGCGATCGTGCGGGCCCTGCTCGGCTACAGCCGCAACGCCCCGGAGGCGCTCGACCGGAGGCCCGTCTCGCTGCGCGAGATCGCCGAGGAGGCGGCGCGGCTCGTGCGGCTCGATCGGGAGCGCGCCGCCACCCGGACGACGATCGACCTCGCCGACGACCTCGTCGTCGTGGGCGATCGACCGCGTTTGACGCAGCTCGTCGTCAACCTGCTGACCAACGCGTGCGACGCAGCGCCGAGCGGGACCGTTCGCGTGAGCGGTGAGCGGGACGGCGACGCCGTGGTCCTGCGGATCGCCGACGACGGCGCCGGGATGCCCGAGTCGGTTCGTGCGCGGATCTTCGAGCCGTTCTTCACGACCAAGCCCGTCGGGCGCGGGACCGGCCTCGGGCTGTCGCTGGTCGAGGCGATCGCGCGCGCGCACGGCGGCACCGTCGACGTGCAAAGCGTCGAGGGACGCGGTACCACGATGATCGTCCGCATGCCTTCCGCCGGAGCCGGATGACCAGGATCCTGATCGTCGAGGACGAGCCGGTCATTCGCGGGGAGATCAAGCGGCTCCTCGTGCGCCGGGGCTACGAGGTCGCCGAGGCGGCGAGCGTCGACGAGGCGCTCCGCGATCAGCGCCTCGACTCGTTCGATCTCGTCCTCGCCGATCTCCGTCTCCCGGGCGGCCTCGGCACCGATCTCCTCGACCGCGCCTCCGGCGTCCCGATCGTCATCATGACCAGCTACGCGACGGTGCGCTCGGCGGTCGACGCGATGCGCAAGGGCGCGGTCGATTACGTCTCCAAGCCGTTCGACCATGACGAGCTGCTCGCCACGATCGAGCGCTCGCTCTCCCGCGGCGCGCCCGAGCCCGAGGTCTCCCCCAAGGGAGCGACCGCGCTCGACGCGATCGTCGGCGGCTCCGAGGCCATCCTCGAGGCGAAACGCCAAATCCGAAAGGTCGCGCCGTCCGACGCGACCGTCCTGGTGCTCGGCGAGTCGGGGACCGGCAAGGAGCTGGTCGCGCGCGCGATCCACGAGGAGAGCCGGAGACGCGCGGGCCCCTTCGTCCCGGTGAACTGCGCGGCCATCCCCGAGAGCCTGATCGAGTCGGAGCTCTTCGGGCACGAGCGCGGCGCCTTCACCGGCGCGGCGACCGCGCGCACCGGCCTCGTCGAGGCGGCCGAGGGCGGGACGCTCTTCCTCGACGAAGTGGGCGAGCTCCCGTCGAGCGCGCAGGCGCGGCTGCTGCGCACGTTGCAGGCGGGCGAGGTCCGCCGCATCGGCTCGACCAAGGCGCGCCGCGTCGACGTCCGGCTGGTCGCGGCGACGCACCGCGATCTCCCCGCGATGGTGCGCGAGGGCTCGTTCCGCAGCGATCTCTACTACCGCCTGCGCGTGTTCGAGCTGAAGCTCCCGCCGCTGCGCGCGCGCGGCGACGACGTGATCCGGATCGCCGAGGAGGTCCTCGCCCAGGCCGCGGCCCGCACGGGCCGCCCGCTGGTGAAGCTCGCGAAGACGACCGAGGAGGTGCTCCGCAGGCACGACTGGCCGGGCAACGTGCGCGAGCTGGCCAACGCGATCGAGCGCGCCCTCATCCTCTGCGAAGGCCAGGTCCTCGGCCCGGAGCAGCTCGCGCTCGAGAGCGGCGACGAGGCGCCGGACAGCGGCGAGTCGCTCGAGGACTACTTCCGGCGCTTCGTGCTCGAGAACCAGGGTCGGCTCGGCGAGGCGGAGCTCGCCAAGCGCCTCGGGATCAGCCGCAAGGCGCTGTGGGAGCGGAGGCAGCGGCTCGGCATCCCGCGCAAGTGAGGAGAATCCCCCCGGACTTCAGTCCGGGGGACTCGCCTTGGTTACCGAACGTAACGGGCGACGTTCCCCTTCCACCCGCGCGACGCAGCGCGTGAGCGGGAATCCTCGCGGATCGTCTCTGGCGCGCGCGTTGCGAAGAGCTCTCGCGCATGCGACCTCTCGCCCTCTTCGGCCTCGCCGCGATCGCCCTGACGACGACCGCGCGCGCAGTCGCCGCGGAGTGGGATCCCGGCGAGGGGGCGAAGCTGAAGCTGTCGGCCGACGGCAAGGCGAGCATCCGCTTCCTCACCTGGCATCAGGTGTGGTTGCGGCACGGCGAGCTCAACCCCGGCTCGATCGTGCGCGAGCAGGAGCGCGACACGGCGACCGACATCGGCATCCGGCGCTCGCGGTTCCTGATCCACGCGAGGCCCACCGCGGACCTGACGATCGTCCTGCACTTCGGGATCAACAACCAGAGCACGGTCGGGGGCGGCTTCGGCGCCGGCACCGACGGACCGAAGAAGCCGCAGCTGTTCGTCCACGACGCGTACGGCGAGCAGCGCGTGCTGGGCCAGGCGCTCTACCTCGGCGCCGGGCTGCACTACTGGAACGGGATCTCGCGCATGTCGAGCGCGAGCACCGTCACGTTCCTCGGCATCGACTCGCCGATCGTGCACTGGCCGACGATCGACAAGACCGATCAGTTCGCCCGGATGATCGGCGTCTACGCCAAGGGGGAGCTCGGTCGGGCGCACTACCGTGTCGCGCTGAACCAGCCGTTCGTCACCGAGTCCAAGCCCGCCGAGCGGCGCGCCGACTTCGCGTCCGACACGCGCACCTTCGCCGTGCAGGGGTACGCGAAGATCGATCTCTTCGACAAGGAGAGCCACGCGCTCCCCTACTTCGCCGGGACGTACCTCGGGAAGAAGCGCGTGCTGTCGCTCGGCGTCGGCTGGTTCTACCACCCGCGCGGGGCGGTGTGGCTGGAGGACGGCGCGCGCGTGCACGGCGCCGTGCTCCTCCGCGGCCTCGACGCGTTCCTCGACCTGCCGATGGACCGCGGTCGTCAGGCGCTCACCGCCTACGCGAGCCTGCTCCACTACGACCTCGGACCGAACTACCTGCGCAGCGTCGGGATCATGAACCCATCGACCGGGCTCGCGACCGACGGCCGTACGTCGATCAACGGCGCGGGCAACGCGGCGCCGATCCTCGGCACCGGCACCATCGTCTACGCGCAGGCCGGTTGGCTGCTGCCCGGAACGCTCGGCGACGCGGGGCGACTGCAGCCGTACGTCGCGTTCACCCTCGCCAGGTTCGACGCGCTCGACGATCGGGTGACCATCCCCGAGGCGGGCGTGAACTGGCTGATCGTCGGCCACCACGCGAAGCTCACCCTGCACGCGCGCAGTCGCCCCGTGTTCTTCGCCCAGCCCGACGGACGTCCCCGCGCCGAGGGGCGCAAGGGCGAGGTCATCGTGCAGGGCCAGTTCTTCTTCTGACCGCCCAGGAGGACGTCATGGACCGAGCCGAATACGAGCGACTGTATGCAGAGAGCCTGCGCGATCCCGAGGCCTTCTGGCGCAAACAGAGCGAGCGGCTGACCTGGTATCACCCGCCGCACTCGATCCTCGACGTCGACCTGGAGGAGGTCGACTTCTCGTGGTTCTCCGGCGGGCGACTCAACGTGTCGTACAACTGCGTCGACCGGCACGCCGAGACCCGCCCGAACAAGCCCGCGCTCATCTGGGTGGAGAACGATCCCGGCAAGCAGCGCGCCTGGACCTTCCGGCAGCTGAAGCACGAGGTCGGGCGGATCGCCAACGTGCTGCGCGCGCACGGCGTGCGCAAGGGCGATCGCGTGTGCCTGTACATGCCGATGATCCCCGAGCTGGTGTTCACGATGCTCGCCTGCGCGCGCATCGGCGCGGTGCACTCGGTGGTGTTCGGCGGGTTCTCGTCGGAGTCGCTCCGCGAGCGCATCCTCGACGCGCAGTGCGCGGTGGTCGTCACCGCCAACGAGGGCCCGCGCGGCAACAAGCGGATCCCCCTCAAGCAGATCCTCGACGTCGCGCTCGAGGGCGTCGACAGCGTCAAGTACGTCTTCGTCGTCCGGCGCACGGCGACGGAGGTCGCGATGAAGCAGGGACGCGATCTCTTCCTCGACGAGGAGACCGTCAAGCAGCGCTCGACGTGCCCCGCCCAGTGGATGGCGTCGGAGGATCCGTTGTTCATCCTCTACACGTCCGGCTCGACCGGCCGCCCCCCACCGCGGGCTACCTGCTCTACGCGGCGCTGACGCACGAGACGATCTTCGGCGCCGAAGAGGACGCGGTGCACTTCTGCACGGCAGACGTCGGCTGGATCACTGGACACAGCTACGTCGTCTACGGGCCGCTGGCCAACGGCGTGACCACCGTCCTCTTCGAGGGTCAGCCGACGTGGCCCAACGCGGGGAGGTGCTGGGACATCGTAGACGCGGTGAAGGCGACCTCGTTCTACACCGCGCCGACCGCCCTGCGGTCGCTGATCGCGGAGGGCGATCAGCACCTCGAGCGGTCCTCGCGCGAGTCGCTGCGCGTCCTCGGCTGCGCCGGCGAGCCGATCAACCCGGAGGTCTGGCGCTGGTACCACGAGAAGGTCGGCCGCGGGCGCTGCATGGTCGCCGACACGTGGTGGCAGACGGAGACCGGCGGCGTCCTGGTCGCCCCGATCCCCGGCGCGGTCGACGAGCTCAAGCCCGGCTCGGCGATGAAGCCTTTCTTCGGCATCGAGCCGATCCTCGTCGACGAGGAGGGCCGCGTCGTCGACGGCAACGGCGTCAGCGGCAACCTGTGCATCGCGCGTCCGTGGCCCGGGCAGGCCCGCACGCTGTGGGGCGATCACCGGCGCTTCCGCGAGACCTACTTCGGCAGGTTCCCGAGCCTGTACTTCACCGGCGACGGCTGCCGTCGCGACGAGGACGGCGATCTGTGGATCACCGGACGCGTCGACGACGTCCTCAACGTGTCGGGTCACCGCCTCGGCACCGCCGAGATCGAGAGCGCGCTGGTGGCGCACGAGGCCGTCGCCGAGGCGGCGGTGGTCGGCATCCCGCACGCCATCAAGGGAACCGGCATCTACGCCTACGTCACCGTCCGCGCCGACGCGGCCGAGTGGCCGTCGGAGCAGCTCGTCGGCGCGCTCAAGGAGCAGGTCCGCCACGTGATCGGCCCGATCGCGACGCCGGACGGCATCCGCGTGGTCGCCGGGCTCCCCAAGACGCGTTCCGGGAAGATCGTGCGGCGCCTGCTGCGCACCATCGCGATCGGCGGATCGGACTGGGGCGACGTCTCGACGCTCGCCGATCCGAGCGTGCTCGACGAGCTGACCAAGGGACGCGCCGCTCCGGCGCAGGCTACGTGAAGGAGGCGAGATGTCGAACGAGAAGACGTCGGAGAAGCTGGCTCGTGATCTCGATCGCCTCGCGTCGATGCGCGCCCGCGTCGCCCTGGGGCTCACCGCGGCGATGCTCGTGTCCTACTTCGGATTCATCCTGCTCGTGGCGTTCCGCAAGCCCATGCTCGGAGCGACGATCGTGCCGGGCTTGAGCCTCGGCATCGCGCTCGGCGCGGCGGTGATCGCGATCGCCTGGACGCTCACGGGCATCTACCTGCGCTGGGCCGGCGCCCGCTGGGACACGGCGGTGGAGGCGCTCCGGCGCGAGCACGGCCTCGCCCCGGCGCCGGCGGCCGCGACGGCCGAGGCGATCGTGATCGTCCCGGTCTCGCCGTCGGTCGCGCCGGAGGCGTCGTGACGACGTCGCTCGGGCAGCCGAGCGGGACGGCCGTCGCGTTCTTCGTGGTGTTCATCGGGCTGACGCTGGCGATCACCGGCTGGGCGGCGCGCAAGACCAAGAGCACCTCCGAGTTCTTCACCGCTGGCGGCAACGTGACCGGCGCGCAGAACGGCTTCGCGCTCGCCGGCGACTTCATGAGCGCCGCGAGCTTCCTCGGCATCGCGGGGCTCGTCGCGCAGTCCGGCTTCGACGGGCTGATCTACTCCGTCGGTTGGCTGGTCGGCTGGCCGGTCGTCACCTTCCTCGTCGCGGAGCCGCTCCGCAACCTCGGCAAGTACACGTTCGCCGACGTCCTCGCGGCGCGGCTGCGTCAGCGTCCGATCCGGATCGCCGCGGCGTTCTCCGGCCTCACGGTGGTCGGGTTCTACCTGATCGCGCAGATGGTCGGCGCGGGCTCGCTCGTGCAGCTCCTGTTCGGGCTCTCGTACGAGACGGCGGTGCTGGCGGTCGGCGGCGTGATGCTCGTCTACGTGCTGTTCGGCGGGATGATCGCGACGACGTGGGTGCAGATCGTGAAGGCGGTGCTGCTCCTCGGCGGCGCGATCCTGCTCGCGGCGATGACGCTGTCGAAGTTCGGTTGGAGCCCGCTCCGGCTGTTCGACGCGGCGGCCACGAAGTACGGGCCGGCGGTCCTCGCGCCCGGCAAGCTGGTGACCCGGCCGCTCGAGGCGATCTCGCTGGGGATCGCTCTGATCTTCGGGACCGCGGGGCTGCCGCACATCCTCATGCGCTTCTACACCGTGCGCGACGCGAAGACCGCCCGCGCCTCGGTCTTCTACGCGACCGGGATCATCGGGCTGTTCTATCTGGTGACGTTCGTCCTCGGCTTCGGCGCCGCGGTGCTCGTCGGACGCGACTCGATCGCGTCGGTCGAGAAGGGGGGCAACATGGCGGCGCCGCTGCTCGCGGAGGTCCTCGGCGGGCGCCCGATGCTCGGCTTCGTCTCCGCCGTGGCGTTCGCCACGATCCTCGCCGTCGTCGCCGGTCTCACGCTCTCGGGCGCGGCGGCCCTCTCGCACGACCTCTGGGTCTCGGTGGTGAAGCGCGGGAAGGCGAGCGAGGACGAGCAGCTCTTGGTCGCCAAATCGGCGACGGTCGCGCTCGCCGTCTCCGCGATCGGGCTCGGGATCGCGTTCAAGGGTCAGAACGTCGCGTTCATGGTCGGCCTCGCCTTCGCCATCGCGGCGAGCGCGAACTTCCCCGCGCTCTTGATGAGCGTGACGTGGCGTCGGTTCACGACGCGCGGGGCCGTCGCCAGCATGGTCACCGGCACGGTCGTCTCGCTCGGTTTGATCGTGATGTCGCCGACGGTGCAGGTCGATCTGCTGCACCACGCGAGCGCGCTGTTCCCGCTGAAGAACCCCGCGCTGATCAGCGTCCCGCTGTCGTTCGTCGTCGGGATCGTGGTGTCGCTGCTCGCGCCGGAGCCCGAGTCGGAGTCCGCCTGGGCGGGCGTGCGGGCGCGCATGTACCTCGGCGACGGCTGATGTCGCGTGGCGCTCCCTCGACGGCCGTCCGCGGTCGGGCTATCGCAGTGCGTCATGGCCGATCACGCCCTGCTGCAAGCGACCATCGAAGCCGCGTTCGCCGATCGCACGACCCTCACCGATCCCGCGGTCGTCGCCGCCGTCGAGGAGACCATCGCGCTCCTCGATCGCGGCGAGCTCCGCGTCGCCACGCCGCCCCCTCCCGAGCAGGGCGAAGAAGCGGAGTGGACGGTCAACGCCTGGGTGAAGCAGGCGATCCTCCTCTACTTCGGCGTCCGCAAGATGGAGCCGAGCGAGGTCGGTCCCCTCGCCTTCCACGACAAGATCCCGGTGAAGAAGGACCTCGCGGCCGCCGGCGTGCGCGTGGTGCCGCCCGGCACCGTCCGCTTCGGCGCGTTCCTCGAGAAGGGCGCGATCGTGATGCCCGGGTACGTGAACATCGGCGCGTGGGTCGGCAGCGGCTCGATGGTCGACACCTGGGCAACCGTCGGCTCGTGCGCGCAGATCGGCCGCGACGTGCACCTCGCGGGCGGCGTCGGCATCGGCGGCGTGCTCGAGCCGCCAGGCGCGCGCCCGGTGATCGTCGAGGACGGCGCGTTCATCGGCTCGCGCGTGGTGATCGTCGAGGGCATGCGCATCGGCAAGGGCGCGATCATCGGCGCCGGCGTGGTGCTCACCGCGTCGACCCTGATCCTCGACGTGCGCGGGAGCGCGCCGGTCGAGCGCAAGGGCTCCATCCCGCCGCGCGCGGTGGTCATCCCCGGCGTGCGCCAGAAGAAGTTCCCCGCCGGCGAGTTCGGCGTCCCCTGCGCGCTGATCATCGGCGAGCGCTCGGCGAGCACCGATCAGAAGGTCTCGCTCAACGCCGCGCTTCGGGATTTCGACGTGCCGGTCTAGCGCGGATCGCCTCGACGAAGCGCTGCGCCTCTCGATCGTCGACCACCGACAGCGCCTCGAGCTGCGCGGGCCGCTGGCCGAGCGCGATCAGCAAGAGCTCGAGCGCCCGCTGCGCGCCGATCGCGGCGGCGTGGCGCCCGGGGAGCTCGATCGCCGCGCGCCGCACGCGCAGGCCGTCGAGCGCGTCGAGCACGTCGGACAGCGCGGCGAGGTACCGCTGCTCGTCGAAGGTCGCGCGCGGACCGAGCCCGACGAGGAGCACCTTGTCGAAGGGCAGCCGCGGCCGCGCGGGGAGCAGGAGGCGCTCGCCGATCGCGCCGGTGAGGAACCCGCCGAGGCACAGCCGGGAGAGGCGCGCGCCGAGCCGCCAGTCGACGAGGCCCGCGGCGCCGCGCGGTGGCGAATCGTCGTCGAAGCACGCGCCGACCAGCACGTCGGCGCCCGCGCGATCGAGCGCGCGCAGATCGCGCTCGATCCACCCGAGCTCGAGGCCGATCGGGAGCGCGTCGGTCATGCCCCCTCAGCGGCGGCGAGGCGGTCGTCGGGACGGACGGTCTTCGCGGCCGCGGCCGGCGTCGTCGGCGACCCGCTCGAGGATGCCGTTGACGAACTTGGCCGAGTCGTCGCCGCCGTAGCGCTTGGCGAGCTCGACCGCCTCGTCGATGGCGACCGGCCGCGGGACGTCGCGGCGCGCGACGAGCTCGAGCGTGGCGACCCGCAAGACGTTGCGATCGACCCGCGGCATCCGCTCGAGGCGCCAGTTGGTGCTCGCCTTGCGGATGGCCTCGTCGACCTCGTCGAAGCGGGGGGCGAGATCGCGCAGGAGCGACTCGGCGAAGGCGCGCGCCTCGGGATCGAGCTCCTCGGCCTGCGCGTCGGGGTCCTCGAACGACCGGAAATAGGTCGCGATCGCCTGATCGACGTCGATGGTCCGACGCCGCTCGCCCTCCAGCATCCCGGCCGCGTCGAGGCCGTAGAGGACCTGCAGCGCCACCGCTCGTCCGCCCGTCCTTGCACCCATGCCCGACCCCCTGTAGTTCCTCGCCGTCCCGCGGTCGAGAGTGCCCTGCACCTCGCCGCGCGACGAACCGCCATGCAATCGTCGCCCCCTTCACGGCGAGAAGGCTTCGCGGCGCTGCGCGACGCGCTCCGCGACCGGCTGCGCTCGGTCCTGTCGCGCCACGGCCGGAAGCTGTGGTGGCTCCACTCCTTCTACGCGCTCGCCCTCGGCGTCTCGGTGGTCCTGTTCGCCCAGAAGGGGCTCGCCCACGCGCGCTGGCTCGCCATCTCCATCGTCCTGGCGTGGCTGCTGGTCATCGCGCTGTTCCGCATCTTCGGATCGGGCGCGACGCAGGAGAGCTTCGAGGCGCCGGCGTCGCGGATCGCGCCGCCGACCACCAGCACGAGCCCCGGCGCGCAGCTGCGGTTCCTGGTGATGACGTACGTGCTGAAGAACCTCTACCAGGGGATGCTCTTCTTCCTGCTGCCCTTCTATTGGAAGTCGAGCACCTTCGGCACGCTCAACATGTCGTTCGTCGCGCTGCTCGGGCTCTGCGCGCTGGCCGCGACGCTCGACGTGGTGTTCGACGAGCTGATCATGCGAAGGCGCCTGCTCGCGTCGCTGTTCCACGGCTTCACATTGTTCGCGACCATGACGTTGCTGGTCCCGGCGGTGTTCACCGAGACGCGCACGCTCCACGCGCTGGTCGCGGCGGCCGCGGTCACCGTGCTGGCCTTCTGGACGCTGCACGTGTCGCCGCGCGCGTTCCTCCGCAACCGCAACCTCGCGCTGCTGGTCGGCACCGTCATCGCCGGGATGGCGCTCGCCTGGTTCGGTCGGGCGCTGGTCCCGCCCGTCCCGATGTACGTGGCGCACGCCGCGGTCGGCCCGATGATCCTCGCCGACGGTCGCCTGCAGATGGAGGTGTCGACGCTGCACACCTCGGCGATCCGACAGCTCGTCGCCGTCACCGATGTCGTCGTTCCGGCCGGCGTCGGTGACGAGCTGCACCACGTCTGGCGCCGGGAAGGCGAGCCGGTGCATCGGAACGCCGCGCCGCAGCGCGTCAAAGGACCGAGCGGGACGCTCCGGCTCCAGTCGATGATCGGCGGCGAGCGCCTGCCCAAGGACCTCGCCGGCGCGTGGTCGGTCGACGTGGTGACGCGCGACGGTCAGCTCGTCGGTCGCCTGGCCTTCCTGGTCATCGAGTGACGCCCGTGCGTACGCGCAGACGTTGACATGGCGCTTGCAGCGCCCTGCTCGCATGGGCCCCGGCATCCTCGAACGGCTCGTCACGGCGCTCTTCGGGAGACCTTGCGCCAAGATGCCACGGGACGAGCGCGGACGAACGCAGCGATCGGCCGAGCCCGCACCGGAGCGAGCCGGGCCGTCCGACGAGCGCGCCGCGCGCCCGACCCGACGGGCGCGTTTCGTGGTCCCCGGTCCGGCGCAGCACCTCCCGAGCTGGATCGAGGGCGCCGACGTCAGCGCGCGAACCTCTCGCCATTCCATCCGAAGCTGACGCTGGTCTCGCTGCCCCAGGGCAGGAGCAACGGCTCGAGGCCGGGCGTCGGCTCCTCCTTGCCGAACGGCCAGCTCGCCTTGTCGAAGCCCTTCGCGCTGCCCTTCATCAGCTCGATCTTGCCGGGCGTGCCCCCCTTCGCGGTGATGATGCGGAAGCTCGCCTCCACGCGATCGCTGCCCATCGCGCGCGACGTCTCGGCGCCGAACACCTGCGCGATCGCGAGCCCCTTGCCTTGAGGCTTGGGCGAGTAGACGAGCAGCACCTCGCGGAGGACCTCCTTCTCGGTCTTGTCGGACCCGCCGGTGAGCTTCGCGCGCAGGATCCCTCGGACGATCAGATCGTCGCGCCCGTCGCCGGTGAGATCCTTCGCGGTGACGTCGAGGATGTCCTTGTCGTTGGCGAAGCGGCCGAGGCCGAGGACGGCGTAGCCGCCGTCTCCGGTGGCGATCACCAGCTCGCGCCCGAAGAGCGCCGCGCGCCCTTTCTTGCCGGGGATCACCGTCGCCGCCACGTCGATGCGCCCGGCGGCGCCCTCGGGCAGGCCCTTGTCCTTCTTGTATCGGGCGAGCGCCGCGGTCACGAGATCGCCGGTGGGCACCGGCTCCGCGGTCTTGGCCGGCTGCGCCGTCTCGACGGCCTTCGCGGGCTCCACCGTCTTCGGCGTGGGCTTCTGCGCGACCTCTTTGTCCTTGGTGAACGACGCGCCGTTCCACGTGAACGTGCGCTCCTTCACCGCGCCCCACGGCCAGAGGATCGGATCGACGTCGGCGGCGATCGGCTCGGCGTAGCCGTCGACCGTCCAGCCCTTCGGCTTCTCGTAACCGACCGTGATGCTCGGCTTCTTGCCGGCGCCGAACGTCACCACGTCGCGCAGCGCGTTGCCGCCCGACTCGACGAGCGTCTCGTGCGCGAACACGCGCGAGGGCACCGCGCCGGAGAACGCCCACACCGAGAGCGCCTCGCGCGTCGTGCCCGCGCCCTTGGTCCGCGTGGTCAGCACCAGATCGGACTTGCCGTCGGCATTGGCGTCGCGCAGGTCGACCGCCACCACGTCGGCGCCGAGGTCGACGCCGAGCCACTGCTTGCCCTCCTTGAAGGTCGGCCCGAGGACGTACAGCGAGCGCCCGAGGAAGATCAGCCGCTCGGCGAGCGCGTCGCCGGTGACGTCGGCGAGGACCTGGAAGGCCACGTCCTTGAGGTTCTGCTTCTTGGCCGCGAGCGCCGCGGGCAGCGACTGCTCCGGCTCGGTGAGCAGCCCGCCGAGCGCGCCGGGCGCGTCGACGGAGCCCGGGCCCGTCGCCTTGATCGCCCGCACGGCCTTTCCTGCAGGGTCGCCGTCGTAGGCGCGGAGGGCGCCGCGGAGGCCGACCCGGAGCTTCTTGCCGTCTGGGAACGCCGACCACGGGACGAACGCCTCGAGCGTGTACCCGCCGCCGGCGCGGTTCGCCTCGATGATCTTCGCGCCGTCGATGGTCTTGCCGGCGAGCGGCCCGGCCCGGAACTTCACGACGCCGGAACTGGACCCGGGAACGCCCGCGTAGAACCCGATCTCGTGCACCGCCGCGGCCTCGAGGCCCTTGGCGACGCCGGCCTTGGGGAAGGCGATGATCAGCGACACGCAGTCCTCGGTCGGGCCGAACGACGACGTGCGGGCGATGCCGCCGGCCTTGGCCACCTCGGCGCCGACCCACACGCCCTGGTCGTCGTACCCGGCGAAGAAGGTCGCCTTGGAGGTGCCGGGCTGGATCGACTCGTTGCCCGGGTTGGTCCCCGGCCAGTCCTTCATCTTGCCGTCGAGCTTGATGGCGTTGGGCGCGAGGTGGTCGAGGATGACGTCGGCGGCGCCGGCCGATCGGGCGGAGAGCAGGGCGGCGACGATCACGGCGGCGGCCGCGGCCGTGGAGGCGATGGGGGTGCGGACGAGGGGGGGCATGCCTTGCGTGGGACGCATGATCGGCCGGATTGTTCGCCCGCGGAAGCCGGACCTTGGGGTCCCGCACGCCCGAGCCCGCACGGAACACTGGGCGCGAGCCGACCCGGTCCCGATTCTGGTAACGTCGCCGGGTGCAGGTCGCGCCGAGGGTCGTTCGTGAGGGTCTCGTGCTCCGGGAGGCGACCCGGCTCGACGCGCATGCCATCGCCCGCATCCTGAAGGAGGTCTCCGACCTCGGGCTGGTCGCCCGAGCCGACGAGGTCGATCCCGCGGCGGTGTCCCGGCAGATCGAGGTCGCCCGCGCCGCGGCCAACAGCCTGGTGATCGTCGCCGCCGTCCCCGATCGCGCCGTCCCCGACCATGAGGACGACAAGGTGATCGGCCTGCTCACATTGGAGGGCGCCCCGCTCCTGCGACTGCACGACGTCGCGCGCCTGAACATGGCGGTGACGCCCGCCTTTCACAGCCAGGGCATCGGCCGGGAGCTCGTGGAGTACGCCACCCACTGCGCCGACGCTTCCGGTCAGATCCGCAAGATCGAGCTCCTCATCCGCGCCAACAACGACCGCGCGCTGCGGCTCTTCGAGGGGCTCGGGTTCGTCGAGGAGGGTCGCCTCCGCGCCCGCCTGCGGCGCGACGACGGCAGCTACGTCGACGACGTCTGCATGGCGCGCTTCAAGCCGGAACAGGGTCGATGAGCGCTCTGCGTCGATGGATCGCGCGGGTCGCGGTGCCGTTCGTGGTGCCGTTCGTGCTTGGGGGGCTCACCTGGGTCGCGTGGGCGGCCAACGGCGACAACCCGGCCGTGCAGGCGCAGCAGGTGCTCGCCGAGCTCGAGGCGATGCGCGCCGGGCCGGCGCTCTCCGGCCCGCCAGCCGACGGAGGGGCCGACGGAGTGGCCGCGCCCGCGCCGGTCTCCATGCCGGCGCTCGACGCGGCCGCACACGCGATCGGCGAGTCGAAGAAGGCGCTCTCGCGCGCCGGCGAGCTGCGCAACGTCGGCGACGTCGCGCGCGCCGAGGTGGCCGAGGACGCCGCGCTCGAGTGGGCGCTCGCCGCGCGCGATCTGGTCAAGGGCATCGAGCTCGAGCGCAAGGCCGACGAGCAGGCCGCGGCGGCGACGAGCGCGAGCAGCAAGGCGACGCGCGCGCGCACGCTGCTCGAGGAGTCCATCGCCAAGCGCGCCAAGCTGCAGCAGGAGCTCGACGCGCTCGACAAGGAGGCCGAGGCGCGCGCGCTCGACGCCGGCCCCGCCGACGCGGGGAAGCCGAACAAGAAGGGCGGCGCGAAATGAGGCGCCAGCTGCGAGCGCTCGCGCGCTTCACGCTCCTCCCGCTGGTCGCGCTCGTGGCCGCCTGCCCCAGGCCGCCCAAACCGGTGGTGTTCGCGCACCTCGATCAGACCCGCACCACGGCGGCCGTCAGCGCCGCGCGCGACGGGAGCCCCACGACGTGGGCGAAGGCCGAGTCGCTCCGCAAGAAGGCCGAGGAGGCGTTCGCGCGCGGCGACACCGCGACCGCCGACCTGCTCGGCCAGCACGCGCTGGCCGCCTACCACCACGCCGCGGCGACCGCGCGGCTCACGAAGGCCACCGTGCGGCAGTCGCTCGAGGCGGCGCGGCTCGCCAAGGGCGAGGAGCTGCTCGCCGCCGACGAGGCCGCGCGCGTCGACATCGATCGCGAGATCGATCGTCTCGAGGCCGAGATCGCCATCCGCAAGGAGGCGCTCTCGCCGGTCGGCTCCGGCAAGACCGACGCCGCGCGCGAGGCCGCGCGGTGGATCGCCGCCCGCGCCAACCTCGCCGTCGCCGACGCGACCTGCAGCGGCGCCGCCCTGCTCGCGCCCACCGCCAAGGGCGTGAGCGAGGCGCGGAAGATCCTGGCCGAGGTCGCCGCCAAGGCGAAGAACGACAAGTCGGCCGCGCCGATCGACGCATCGACGCGCGCGCGCGCCCTCTGCCTCAAGGCGCTGACCAACGCCCGCGCGGTCGCGGTCGCGGGCGCCGGTCCGCTCGGCGACGAGCTCTCCGCGGAGCTCGCCGCGGCCGGGTTCCAGACGGCGCGCGACGAGCGCGGCGTCGCCGCCGTGCTGCCGATGGTGCCGGCGAACGAAGCGCCGTTCGAGGCGGGCGCGAAGTTGACCGCAGCCGGCAAGAAGCGCCTCGCCGCGCTCGGCGCGATCGCCAAGGCCCACCCCACGTGGGCGCTCGTCATCGTCGTGCACGCCGCGCCCGGCAAGACCGACGCGGCCCGCGACGCCGCGCGCGCCAAGGTGGTCTCGCAGGAGCTCGCCGCCGTCGGCGTCGACGCGAGCCGCATCGCGGTCAGCACGCCGGGCGCTGCGCTGCTCGCGCACGACCCCAAGGACCCGAAGTCGCACCCGAAGAACGAGCGCGTCGAGCTCGTGTTCGTCGCCGGGTCGTGACCGGCGCCGTCGTGACTACTGCTCGACCCAGGCGCGGAGGTCGAGATCGGGCCCTTTGGAGCGCTGCCACGCCGGGCGCATGAGCAGCTGCTGCACCCAGTTGACGATCTTCGGGTACTCCGACAGATCGAGCTCCATCTCGACGAGGCGACGCAGCGTCGGCGCCCACGCGCAGTCGGCGATGGAGAACGGACCGCACGCGTACCCTCCGACCGACTCCGGCGGCAGGATCGCCTCGACGCCGTCGAGGCAGGTGCGCACGTTCCCCTCGATCTTCCGCTCGTCGTCCGCGTCGCGGACGCCGTGCGGGAAGTTGGCGAAGCGCCGGCGCTCGAGGGGCGCGATGCGCGGCCGCATGGTGCACCCGAGCAAGTCGAGCATGCGGTCGACGCCGGCCCGCAGCTTGGGGCTGCGGGGATAGAGCTCCTCGCCGCCCTTGGTCTCGGCGAGGTAGCGCAGGATGGTGTTCGACTCGGTCAGGACGAAGTCGTTGTCGATCAGCGTGGGCAGCAGCCCGAACGGGTTGATCGCGAGGTACTCCGGCGTGCGGGTACCGACCCCGAACATCGCGACCTCCCGCGACTCGTAGGCCAGCTCCAGCTCGGCGAGCAGGAAGCGGACCTTCTGCGCGTTGCTCGACAGCGGCGATTCGAAAAGGATCAGGCTCATTCGTCGGCTCTCTTCTTGGCCGCGCTCTCCCGACCGGCGCGCTTCTTCGGCTTGGCCAACTTCACCTCGGGCTCAGGCTTCTTCGTCCCGAAGAAGTACACGAGGACGATGGAAAGGAAGTACAGCAGGCACAACGGTACGCTGACCAGGGTCTGGCTGACCACGTCGGGGGGGCTGAAGATGGCGCCCACCACGAAGGCGATCAGGATGAAGTAGCGACCGAAGCGCCAGAGCTGCCGGTGATCGACCAGCCCGACGATCCCCATGAACAGGAGGATCAGCGGCAGCTCGAACGACAGCCCGAAGATGAGGATCGTCTGCAGGACGGTGTCGAAGTACCCGCTCACCATCTGCATCGGCGCGATGCGCATGTCGGTGCCGGGGATCGGCGTGTGCAGCGTGAAGAAGTACTTGAACGCCATCGGCAGCGCGACGAAGTACGCGAAGGCGCCGCCGGCGACGAAGAGCAGCGTCGCGAACGTCACGAACGACAGGCTCAGCCGGCGCTCGCGCTTGTAGAGCCCGGGCGCGATGAACGCCCACAGCTGGTAGAACATCGCGGGGCTCGCGAGGAACAGCGCCGCGTACAGCGCCACCCGCATGTAGACGGTGAACGGCTCGGCGAGCGCGCCGTGCAGCTCCGGCGCGTCCTTGAGGTTCGCGAGCTTCCAGGCCTTCGCCAGGGGCCGCGTGATGAAGCCGAGCAAGACGTCGGCCTTCCACCAGCAGATCAGGAAGGCGACCACGTAGATCTTGAGCGCGCGGATGATGCGTAGCCGGAGCTCCGAGAGGTGCTCCAGGAAGGTCATCCGCTTTTCGTCGAGATCGGGGCTGACCGCGGTCGTCATGTGGCGCGCGCCTCCCCGGGCTCCGAGCTCGTCGACGTGCGCTCGGCGGACGCCGTGGCCGAACCAGCCCCGGTCGAGGCGGCCACCACGCCCTCGGGGACCTGCAGCTTCGGCAGCTCCGACCCGAGCTCGGGGTAGACGAACGAGTCCTCGGGCAAGAGGCCCTGCGCGTCGGCGCCGATCACCGGGTACTCCCGCTCACGGCGGATGCGATCGACCTCGACGTTGGGCAGCGACAGCTGCTCGGGCTGCCCGGGCTTGGCGTAGTCCATCCGCTCGATGTGGTCGGCGAGGCGCTCGAGATCCTGGAAGTCGCCGCGGAGGACCTCGTCGAGGCCGGTCTCCCGACGCACGTCGGTCATCAGCCGCTTGATCGAGCCGATGGTGCGGCCCGCCGTGCGCAAGAGCTTCGGCAGGTCCTTCGGCCCGATCACGATCAACGCGACCAGCGCTAGGACGACGAGCTCGCCGAAAGAAAAACCCACGGGGGTGGCAGTCTAGCAAGTCGTCCGTCATCAGTCGTCAGTCGTCAGCGCTGCCACGTCCGGTCGGCTGTGCTTCGCCCCAGCGCGGTTCTCGCCCGATGACTGACGACTGACGACCGATGACTCAGAATTCGCCGAAGAGGTCCTGGATGCGCGCGTCGAGCGACACCGCGATCTTGTAGAGCGAGCTGATCGACGCCGACGACTCGGCGCGCTCGATCTGCGAGAGCAACGACACCGACAGCCCCGTGCGCCGCGCCATCCGCTTCAGCGTGCGGATCTTCTCCTTGCGGAAATTCCGGATCGTGTCGCCGATCGCCTTGTGCAGCTGCTCCTCCGGCGTGCGCGCGAGGCCCTTCTTGCGCATCACACGGTTGAGCACCTCGCGGAACTCGTCGACGTTGAACGGCTTCTTGATGTAGTCGACAGCGTCGAGCTTCATCGACGCGACCGCCGTCTCGAGGTTCGGGTAGCCGGTGAAGATCACCACCGCGATGTCGCTGTCGACCTTCCGGATGCGCTTCAATACCTCGATGCCGTCGAGGCGCGGCATCATCAGGTCGAGCACGATCAGGTGGTAGCCGCCGTGGCGGACCTCCTCCTCGACCTGGAGCGGATCGCTGAGCGTCTTGACCTGGTAGCCATCCCGCTCCAGCAGCGTCTGCATGTAGTCGAGGATCGCGCGCTCATCGTCGACGATGAGGATCTTGATCGCGGGAAGCTGCACGGTCATGCGGTCCAGTGTAAGCGGATCCGTCCTCGGTGTTCAAGCGGGTCGGCCGGGCCCCGCGCGGCTCGTGCACCGCCCGAAGCTCGAAACGCCGCGGAACCAAGCCGATCGCGTGCTGACCCGGTGCGTCACGAGGATCCCTCTTGTCAGGTACGGCGCTTTGACGAATGGTGCGCGACCGATGAGCGTCACGCCCTCCACCAAGAACGCCGTTGCGGCGACCGCGGCGCACGAAAACGGCAAGAACGGCGCGGCTCACGTGTTGGGGCCGGCGCTCTCGCCGCTGGTCACGCACGAGCCGGTCCGCGTGATGCGCGAGGACGGCACGGTCGATCCGGCGCGTGATCCGAAGCTGTCGGACGACCGGCTCGTCGAGCTGTACTCGATGATGGTCCGCACGCGCATCATCGACGAGCGCCTCGTGACCTTGCAGCGCCAGGGCCGCATCGGGTTCCACATTGGCTCACTCGGCGAAGAGGCGACGATCATCGGGTCGGCCGCCGCCGCGCGCCCGCAGGACTGGATCTTCCCCTGCTATCGCGAGTTCGGCGCGCTCCTGCTGCGGGGAATGCCGCTGCAGAGCTACGTCGACAACATGTTCGGCAACGCGAACGATGCGGTGCGCGGGCGCCAGATGCCCGACCACTACACCGGCAAGCCGTATCATTTCGGCTCCGTCTCCTCCCCCATCGGCACGCAGATCACGCAGGCTGTCGGCTTCGCGTGGGCGGCCAAGATGAAGAAGGACGACCTGGTCACCCTCGTGTACTTCGGCGAGGGCGCCACCTCGTCGAACGAGTTCCACAACGGGGCGAACTTCGCCGGCGTCTTCAAGACCCCCACCGTCTTCCTCTGTCGCAACAACGGGTGGGCCATCAGCATCCCGGCGAGCAAGCAGTCGGCGTCGCAGACGTTCGCCGACAAGGCCGTCGCCTACGGCATCCGCGGCGTCCGCGTCGACGGCAACGACGTGCTGGCCGTCTACCTCGCCACGCGCGAGGCCATCGAGCGCGGCTCGCGCGGCGAGGGTTCGACGCTCCTCGAGCTCCTCACCTACCGCCTGTCCGGCCACTCCACGAGCGACGACCCGAAGGCCTACCGCAAGGACACCGAGGTCGAGGCCTGGAAGAGCAAGGACCCGAACGTGCGGTTCCGCGGGTGGCTCGAGCGCCGGGGCCTATGGAACGACGAGAAGCAGACCAGGCTCGAGGAGGCCGCCGCGGCCGAGCTGCAGGCGTGCGTGCAGGCCGCCGAGAAGGCGCCGACGCCGACGCTCGAGTCGATGTTCGACGACGTGTACGCGGAGCTGCCCTGGCACCTCCGCGAGCAGCGTGACGAGCTCGTGCGCGGCCCGCGCGCCAAGGGGCACGGACACTGAGGCGCGCCTACCGGCGCGCAGTCGTCAGTCGTCAGTCGTCAGTCATCAGCCGAGACGCGAGGATGCCCTTGGCGCTGACAAGTGAGCGCTCACTACTGAGGGAGACTGAGGGACTGAGGGACTGAGGGACTGAGGGACTGAGGGACTGAGGGACTGAGGGACTGAGGGACTGAGGGACTGAGGGACTGAGGCACCGACGACCGACACCCTCTCGACTGACGACTGACGACTGACGACTGACGACTGACGACTGACGACTGACGACTGACGACTCGGAGACCGACCGATGCCCCAGATGAACATGGTCCAGGCGATCAACGACGCGCTTCGCCTGGAGATGCGCAAGAACGACACGGTCGTGGTCCTCGGCGAAGACGTCGGGAAGGTCGGCGGCGTGTTCCGCGTCACCGCCGGGCTCTACGACGAGTTCGGCGACGACCGCGTCATCGACACGCCCCTGAGCGAGGGCGGGATCATCGGCACCGCGATCGGCATGGCCCTCTACGGCCTCGTGCCGGTGCCCGAGATCCAGTTCGGCGACTTCATCTTCCCCGCCTACGACCAGATCGTCAGCGAGCTCGCCAAGTTCCGCTACCGCTCCGGCGGCGAGTACGTGAGCAAGCTGGTCATCCGCACGCCGGTGGGCGGCGGCATCCGCGGCGGCCACTACCACTCGCAGTCGCCCGAGTCGCAGTTCATCCACGTCGCCGGCCTGAAGGTGGTCTGCCCGTCGAACCCCTACGACGCCAAGGGCCTCTTGCTCGCGTCGATCCGCGATCCCGATCCCATCCTCTTCTTCGAGCCCAAGCGCATCTACCGCGCGGCCAAAGGCGAGGTGCCCGAGGGCGAGTACACCGTGCCGCTCGGCAAGGGCCAGATCGTCAAGCCCGGCAAGCACGTGACGGTCGTCGCGTGGGGCGCGATGCTCTACGAGGCGCTCGACGCGGCGGCGCAGGCGCAACAGAAGGGCATCGACTGCGAGGTCATCGACCTCCGCACGCTGTGGCCCCTCGACATCGACATCATCGTCGAGAGCGTGAAGAAGACCGGCCGCGTGATCGTGGTCCACGAGGCGCCGAAGTCCTGCGGGTTCGGCAGCGAGATCGTGGCCCTGATCAACGAGAAGGCGTTCCTCCACCTCGAGGCGCCGCCGGTGCGCGTCACCGGCTTCGATACGCCGTTCCCCTACACGCTCGAGATGGAGTACCTCCCCCTCGCGCACCGCATCCTGCCCGCCATCGTGCAGACGGCGCAGTACTAGTCGTCAGTCATCAGTCATCAGTCATCAGTCATCCGGGGGGCCTCGCTCGCCGATGCATGCTTCGAGGTGACGGACGCTGACGAAAGAACCGACGGCTCACGACTGACGACTCGCGCGACTGACGACTGACGACTGACGACTGACGACTGACGACTCGAGGAACTCAACATGGCCCGCTGGGAATTCAAGCTGCCCGACATCGGCGAAGGCGTGACCGAAGGCGAGATCGTCTCCTGGCTCGTGAAGCCGGGTGAGCACGTCAAGGAAGACCAGCCGATGGTCGAGGTCATGACCGACAAGGCGACGGTCACCATCACCTCGCCGAAGACGGGGACGATCGCCGAGCTGCACGGCAACGTCGGCCAGGTCGTGAAGGTGCACGCGGTGCTGGTCAGCTACGACCTCGGCAACGGCGGCACCGCCTCCACCTCCGCGAGCACGTCGGCGGCCGCGGCCCCCTCCCCGAGCGTCGCGGCGGCGCCTACCGCGCAGTCCGCCGGGCTCGGGACGAAGGCGGCCGGTCCTGCTGCCACGGCGGTCGGCGACATCAGGGAGGATCTGCCGGGCATGTCGCTGATGCGCGGCTCGGCCCCGGCCGAAGCCCCGATCGCGGCCGCCGCGCCGGCGACCTCCGGCTACTTCGCCGAGAAGCCGCTCGCCACGCCGGCGACGCGCAAGCTCGCGCGCGATCTCGAGGTCGATCTGCGGCGGGTGCCGCCGACGGGCGAGAACGGCCGGGTGACCCGAGACGACGTGCAGCGCTTCAAGGGCGGAGCCCACGCCAACGGCCACCATGCGCCCGCCGCGCCCGCCGCGCCCGCCGCGGCGCCTCCCGCGCCGGCCGCCGCCCGCGCGCCGGTGGTCATCGCGCCGCCGGCCGGCAACGCACAGGAGCTCGAGGAGCGCGTCCCCTTCGTCGGCGTGCGCCGCAAGATCGCCGAGCGGATGGCGCAGTCCAAGCACACCGCGGCGCACTTCACCTTCGTCGAGGAGTGCGACGTCACCGAGCTGAAGAGGGTGCGCGAGCGCCTCAGGCCGCACGCCGAGAAGGCGGGCGTCAAGCTCACGCCGCTCGCGTTCATCGCCAAGGCGGTCGTCGCCGCGCTGGCCAGGCACCCGACGCTCAACAGCGCGCTCGACGAGTCGACCAACGAGCTGGTCATCCGCAAGTACGTCAACCTCGGCATCGCCGCCGCGACCGACGCGGGGCTGATGGTCCCGGTGGTCAAGGACGCCGATCGCAAGTCGATCCTCGAGCTCGCGCGCGACATCGAGCGCCTCGGCACCGGCGCGCGCGACGGCAAGCTCAAGCCGCAGGATCTGAGCGGGTCGACGTTCACCATCACGTCGCTCGGCGCGCAGGGCGGCCTGTTCGCCACGCCGATCATCAACTTCCCCGAGGTGGCGATCCTCGGCGTGCACCAGATCAAGCAGAAGCCGGTGGTGCGCGACGGGCAGATCGTCATCGGCGAGGTGATGCTCCTGTCGCTCTCGTTCGACCACCGCATCATCGACGGGCACGTCGGCGCGGCGTTCGCTTACGAGGTGATCGGCTACCTGCAGGAGCCCGATCGGCTGCTCCTCGAGGGCTGATCGCGGCGCACAGCAAGAGGGGGCGAGCGGACGCGAGCGTTTGCGCACGAGCCCTGCCGGTGGTAGCCCGGTGGCGGCGTGCCCCGTTTCGATGTGAGCGAAGACGTCCCCAACGGCCCCGCGCCCCCCTCGCCCGAGCCGGCGCAGAGCGGCAGCGTCGCGGCGCGCTCGCAGGTCGACGAGACCTCGCCCGCGATCTCCGGCCGCGCGCACGCGTGGTTCTGGCTCGCCATCGGCTGCGCGATCGTCGGCGTGGTGCAGGTGCCGCTCGTGCTCGTCGCCCACCGCGGCGCGGCGCCCCCGACGGCCGTGGCGGCCGCCCCCGCGCCGCCGATCGCGAGCGCCGCCTCCGCGATCGCGACGCCTGCCGCGAGCGCGCTCCCGCCCGAGCCCGCCACCGCGCCGCGCCTCGCGCAGCTCGAGGGCGACGCGATCGAGGTGCTCCACACCAAGGTCGGCAAGCGCACGTGCGTCCAGGCGCTCGAGGCGCTCGGCGTCGCTCCCGGCGATCTCGCGCGCGTGTCGACCGCCCGCTCGCCGCTGCGGAAGCTCGACGGCTGCTCGCCGAACGATCGCGTCTTCGTGGCGCTCGGACGCGCCGATCGTCGGCTGCGCGGCCTCGAGATCGAGACCGCGCCGGGCACCCTCGTGCAGGTCCTCGAGAAGCAGGTCGCCGGCGAGGCGGGCGCGAGCCTCGAGCTCGTCGCCGAGGCGGTCACGCTGCCGGTGACGCACAAGCGCTTCACGACCTCATTCGTCGTGACGACCGACGTCCCTTCGGCGGTCGTCGCCGCAGGGCTCGACGGCTCGATCGTCGAGCTGCTCGACGAGGCGATCGGCTCGCGCCACGACGTCCCGGCGCCGGTGCGCGGGTCGACCTTCCGGGTGATCGCCGACGCCACGCTCGTCGCGGGCCTGTTCGACCGCTGGGACGAGGTCGTCGCCTTCGAGTACCGCCCGCGCGCCGATCTCGCGCCCGTGCGCCTCTATCACACGCGCGGGAAGCCCGGCGCGCTCGGCTGGTTCGATCCCAAGGGGCATCAGCCGGTGCGCACGCGGTGGCGCATGCCGCTCGCCTTCCCGCGCATCACCTCGCGCTTCAACCCGCGGCGGCTCCACCCGGTGCTCAAGGTGGTGATGCCGCACAACGGCTGCGACTTCGCCGCGGCGCCCGGCACGCCGGTGTACGCGATCGGCCCCGGCGTGGTGCAGTTCCGCGGCGACAGCGGCCCGAGCGGCAACCTGGTGACCATCGGGCACGAGGGCGGCATCGAGTCCGGCTACGCGCACCTGTCGCGGTTCGCGCCCGGCGTGGTCGCCGGCACCCACGTCGAGGCGCGCACCGTCGTCGGCTACGTCGGGACGACCGGCCGCTCGACGGGGCCGCACCTGCACCTCTCGGTGAAGCGCAACGGCGTCTTCGTCGATCCCCTGTCGCTCAAGATGGACGCCTTCCGCGTCGTCCCGCCGAGCGAGCGCTCCGGCTTCTCCGCGCGCAAGGCGGAGGCCGACGCGCTCCTCGACGCGATCCCGTGGCCGGCCGATCTGCCCGTGGTGGCGGCCCCCGCCGCGGCCTCCGCCTCCGCCGAACCGGCCGGCGAAGAAGGAGACGAGCCGCTGCACTGAGCTCCGCTCCGAGCGCTCTCGCTTCGACCTTCGACCTTCGACCCAGCGCGCATCCATCGCGGCAACGCTCCGGCCACGCGAGCGCGAAAGTGCACTACGATGGCGCCCCGATGCCGGCAGCGCCCCTCCATCGCCGTCTCGAAGCGGTCGCGCGCGATCTGGAGACGCGGTTCCTCGGCCGCAGCGAGGTCATTCGCTGCATGCTCGTGTCGGCGCTCGCCGGCGAGCACGTGGTGCTGGTCGGTCCGCCGGGCACCGCCAAGAGCGCGCTTGCCCGCACCTTCGCGCGCCTGTGCGACGCGGTGTACTTCGAGTACCTGCTCACGCGCTTCACCGAGCCGAACGAGCTGTTCGGGCCGGTCGACATCGCCGCGTTCCGCGAGGGCACCTACCGGCGCAAGACCGCCGGCATGCTCCCCGAGGCCGAGATCGTCTTCCTCGACGAGGTGTTCAAGTCCAACAGCGCGATCCTCAACTCGCTGCTGACGCTGCTGAACGAGCGGCGATACGTCTCCGGCGGCGTGACCGTCGAGTGCCCGCTGATCACCGTGATCGGCGCGTCCAACGAGGTGCCGGCCGACGCCGATCTCGCCGCGATCTTCGATCGCTTCCTGCTGCGCGTCCGCGCCGACTACCTCGACGCGTTCCACTTCCAGGACCTGCTGCAGCGCGGCTGGGAGCTCGAGGCGCAGCTCGTGTCCAACGCGCGCCCGCAGCCGCTGCTCGGCGCGGCCGAGCTGCGCGAGGCCCAGAGGCAGCTCGCGCGGCAGACGCGCTTCGACGACGCCTTCCTCAACGCCTACCGCGGCCTCGTGTTGCAGATCCGCGCCGAGGGCATCGGCCTCTCCGACCGACGCGTCGTGAAGCTCCTCAAGCTGTGCGCGGCCAGCGCGTTCCTCGACGGCCGCGTCGCGCCCGATGCGAGCGATCTGTTCCTCCTCAAGCACGTGTGGAACGCGGAGGATCAGGCGGCGATCCTCGAGTCGCTCGTGCAGCCGGTGCTCGAGGCGCACTACCGCGAGCACCCTGAGGCCCGCCGCATCGGCGCCGCCGCGGTCGGGCTCCCGGCGATCGAGGCCGAGATCGAGCGCGTGCGCACCGTGCTCGCCGGCGGCGGCGCGCTCTCCGACGTGCAGCTGTTCTCGCAGCTCAAGCTGCTGGGCGAGCTGAAAGGCGCGCTCGCCAGCCACGCCGACGGCAAGGCGCGCGAGCTCGCCGGCCGCGTCGACACGCTGCTCGACGCCGCCTTCAAGGGCGGCCGCTTCGGCGCGCTCTGATGGTGTCGGCGCTCACGGCACCGCGGCGACGTCGGTGTCGCTCGCGCGGGCCGGGTCGAAGGATCAAGGTCGAAGGCGAGACCCGGTGCTGTAGAATGACGCGACATGCGCGCCATTCGCGTCCTCGACTCCGCCCCCCTCGTCCGTCGCGGTGTCGTCGTGCTCGAGCTCGACACGCCGAGTCCGCTGCTCGGCGTCGCCATCGGCATGTTCGCCGAGATCGTGTGGAAGGACGGCGGCCGCGAGCGCGTCGACATCAAGGGCCTGGGCTTCGCCAGCTCCACGCCCGAGCACGCGCACCTGATCGTCGGCGCCCCCAAGCGCGGCGAGTTCCAGGAGATCGAGCGCATCGAGATCGAGCCGCGCGCGTGAGGGCGCGTGCGCGCGATTGACACGCACGTGCACCTCGACGACCCGGCGTTCATCGAGGGCGCAGCGGCGGTGTGGCAGGAGGCGCGCCGCGCCGGCGTGGAGGGCGCGATCGCGGTGGGGGTGGAGCCGGCGACGTGGTCGCGCACCCTCGCGGTCGCGCGCGGGCTGCCGGGCGTGCGCGTCGCGCTCGGGATCCACCCGCAGGCGGTGCCCGCGCTCGACGACGAGACCATCGGGCGCGCGCTCGCGGATCTGCCGGCGCTGCTCGGCGACCACGGCGCGGTGGCGATCGGCGAGTGCGGCCTCGACGGGCCGGCCGGCGATCTCGATCGGCAGGGGCGCGTGCTCCGCGAGCAGCTCGCGCTCGCGCGCGATCTCGCGCTGCCGGTGTCGCTGCACGTCTTCCGGGTGCACGGGCCGGCGCTGAAGCTCCTGCGCGACCTCGGTCCGCTCCCGGCCGGCGGGGTGGTCCACAGCTACTCGGGCTCCGCCGAGCTGGTGCGCGACTACCTTCGCCTCGGGTGGTCCTTCTCCTTCGCGGGCGCGGTCACCCGCTCGAACGCGAAGCGCCCGCTGGCCGCGGCGCTGGCGGTGCCGCTCGATCATCTCCTGGTGGAGACCGACGCGCCGTTCCAGCCGACCGGCGCCGACGCGCGCGATCGCACGCGCGGCGAGCCGCGCGATCTGCCGGAGGTGATCGGCGCGCTTGCGCGCGCGCGCGGGCTCGATCCCGAGGAGCTCGCCGAGACGACGACCGCGAACGCGCGGCGCATCTTCCGCCTGTGAGTCGACTACGCCGTGGCCGGCCGAAAATCGCGTCAGGGGAAAAAGAGGATCGGGTGGTCGGTGGTGAGGTCGAAGTGCAGGTGATCGAAGTGCGAGGCGTTGTAGTTCGGGCTGATGCCGCTATCGAACGCCTCGGTCGCGTTCACCTGGCAGAAGATCGCCCATAGCTCCCGCGCCACCTTGGTGTCGGGCAGCGGCTTGGCGGCGGTGGTGCCGCAGGAGGTCTGGCCGATCTTGCCGTGGAAGTCCTTCTCGACGCTCCACAGCTGGCCCTTCTTGGTCTTGAACCCGGAGACGTCGATCGCGAAGCCGATGCGGTGCCGCAGCGGCGCGTTGGGGTCGAGGATCGCCTGGTTCGGGCGGTGGAACGACTTCACCATCACGTGGGTGATCGAGTGCTTCTTGACCACCTTCGCGAGCTCGATCAACGACACCGCCAGCCGGCAGTCGATGGCGTCGCCGGCGGCGACGGTGCGCTGCGCGTACGAGCGGCCGGTGTCGAAGTGCACGCCGCCGATGGCCCCGGTGACGATGATCGGGAACTCGATCTTCGGGGCGCCCGGCGCCTTGCTGAAGGGCACCTTCGCCTTCTTGAGCGCCTTGATGCAGGCGGCCTCGTCGAGAGCGCCGATCTGCGCGCTCTTGCGGGCGGCGGCGACGGCGAAGCCGAAGCTCGCGTCGTCGCCGTCGCTCCGGGCCGCGTCGCGCGCCGGGCTGTCATAGGCCTCGCCCGGCGGCGGCGCCTCCACGACGTCGTTGACGCGCGCGCCGCCCTCGACCGGGGCGCGATCGGCGGCCGGGGGGAGCGCCGCGAGGACGCCCCCGAGGAGCAGACCGACCGCGCGCCACGAGCCCATCCGAGGGGCCCTAGCATACCGCCTTCGCCGCGGCCCAGTTCTCGCCCTCGCGGCGCCGCCCGTCGACCGTACCGTCCCGGGCGTTCCACCTTCGGCACCAAGATGCGACGCGCGCGGACTCGGCGCAGCGGGACCTTGCTGCCTACATGCACGGCGTGTCAGGGATACGCGCCATAACGCCAACTCCGCGGCGACGCCCGCGGAGACCGTCTCGAGGAGCCCCATGCGCCGCCTTCCCTTGCTCGCCGCCGCCGCCGTCGTCCTCGTCGCCTGCGCCAGCGCGACCGATCGCGAGGGGCACGAGGCGCTCGGGAAGACCTCCTCCCCGGTGATCAACGGCGAGGTCGACACGCCGCCGCGGTACGACTCCACGATCCTCATCCAGACGGTCCTGTCCGGCGGCTACGGCGCCGGGTGCACCGGCACGCTGATCTCGCCGCACGTGGTGATCACCGCGCGCCACTGCGTCTCGAACTACAACGAGAGCAGCCGCACCTTCGGCGCCGACTACGACCCGAAGAACATGTACATCTGGTACGGGACGGAGCCGCGCGGCAGCGAGGACAACCTCGTCGCGCGCATCGTCCACCCGGGCGGCAGCTACATCGACAACAACGACTTCGCGCTGCTGGTCCTGAAGAACGCGGCCACCAAGATCCCCTTCGCGCAGATCCGTCTGGCCAAGCCGCCGGTGAAGGGCGAGAAGGTCGCGGTCGCCGGCTACGGCCTGACCACCACCGACACCGGCACGCCCACCAGCCTCCACAAGCGCTACCGCCGCGAGAACCTGGCCATCGCTGCCGTCGGCCCGGTCGAGAGCTACGGCATCGGCGCGAAGGAGATCGTGCTCGGCGAGTCGATCTGCCAGGGCGACTCCGGCGGCCCGGTGTACGCGCAGGGCAGCGTCGCGCTGCTCGCCGTCACCTCGCGCGGCGGCAACGGCAAGGCGCCGACGGCGACGCAGCCGTGGCTCGGGTGCGTCGGCTCGAGCACGTACAACCTGTTCACCCGCGTCGACGGGTTCAAGGATCTGATCGTCAAGACGGTGACCGACGTCGGCGAGAAGGTGTGGGAGGAGGGCGAGCCGAAGCCCGAGCCCCCGGCCGTCCCGGTGCCCGATCCCGGCGCGCTCGGCGCCGTGTGCGCGAACGGCGAGGAGTGCGCGTCGAAGCTGTGCGTCGAGTGGAACGGCTCCAACGTCTGCTCCGAGGCGTGCAGCGACCTGCTCCCCTGCCCGACCGGGTTCTTCTGCAACGGCGGGTACTGCCTCGCCGGCGAGCCGCCGCCTCCCGATCCGGGCACCACGCCGGCGGCCGGCGCCGCCCCGGGGACGACCAGCTCCGGCTCCTGCGCCGTCAGCGGCGCGCGCGCGAGCGACGCCGCCGAGGGCTCGCTCGGGTTCCTCGCCGTGGCGCTCGGCCTCGCCGCGACGCGCGCGCGTCGCTCGGTCCGTCGTCGTCGCGCCGCGCAGTAGGAAGAGCTCCGAGGCTCGAAGATGCGATCGCTCCTCCTCGCCGTCTCGTCGTTCGCCTGGCTCGTCGGCTCGCTCGGCTGCACGGTCGACGCCTCCTCCGACCCGGAGCGCGTCGGCCGCGCGTCCGCTCCGATCGTCAACGGCACCATCAGCGTCGCCGGCGAAGACGACTCCGCCGTCGCCGTCCTCAACCTGCCGCCCGGCGGCGGGTTCAACGGCGCGTGCTCCGGCGTGCTCATCTCGCAGAAGATCGTGCTCACCGCGCGTCACTGCGTGGCGCGCACGCAGGCCGGCGGCATCGCCTGCACCAAGGACGGGCGGTCGATCTCCGGCGGCGGCGTGCTCAGCGACTACCCGGCCGAGAACCTCGCGATCATGACCGGTCCGCGCATCCAGTTCTCGCGGTTCGGCACCGCGCCGCGCGGCACCAAGGTGATCCACACCGGCGCGCGCAACCTCTGCGACAACGACATCGCGCTGGTCATCCTCGACCAGCCCATCACCGACATGCCGATCGCCCAGCTGCGACTCGACGGCCCGCCGGTCGAGGGCGAGAACATCCTCGCCGTGGGCTGGGGCGTGAGCAACGACGCGTCGACCGACTACCTGCGCCGTCGCCGCAGCGACATCCCGATCGTGAAGGTCGGCCCCGCGTCGTCTTCCACCGGCGGCGGCGTCGGCCCACACGAGCTCCAGATCGGCGAGGGCATCTGCAGCGGCGACAGCGGCGGCCCCGCGTACGCGATGACCACCAAGGCGGTGCTCGGTGTCGTGTCGCGCGGCGGCAACGGCTACCCGGCGACCGAAGAGGACCCGACGTACATCAGCTGCGTCGATCAGGAAGGCTACGTCACGCGCAACCTCTACACGCGCGTCGATCAGTACAAGGACCTCATCCTCTCCGCCTTCGCCGAGACCGGCGAGGAGCCGTGGCTCGAGGGAGGCCCCGATCCGCGCAAGAAGAAGTTCGGCGAGGCGTGCGGCGGCGGCGACGACTGCCGCTCCGCGCTGTGCCTCGAGGCGGCCGGCGCCAAGCGGTGCTCGGAGCTCTGCGCCGACGACGCCTGCCCCGACGGCTACTCGTGCATCACCATCGGCGAGCCGGCCGGCGGCACCAAGGTGTGCGCGCCGGCGGCCGTGCAGCCGGCCGGCGACGCGTCGGGCGCTTCGGGCGGCTGCGCCGTCGGCGGCGAGCCCACCGGCCTGGTTTGGCCCCTGGGCCTCGCGCTCGCCGCGGCGGCCATCGTGCGCGGTCGACGCGCGCGCCGCCGCTGATCAGTCGGCGTCGTACGGAACGACCTCGGTCGACGCGAGGTCCGGGATGGCCTTGGCGATCGTGTCCTTCAGCTCGCTCGCGGTGCCGACGACCACCACCGCGAGATTGGCGGGGTGCAGGCGCGCCTTCAGCGCGGCGTTCGCCTGATCGAGGGTGACCGCCCTCACGCGCGCGACGTACGCGGTGTGGTAGTCGGCGGGCAGCCCGTAGACCTCCTCGTCGACCGCCTGCCGCACCCGCTTGTAGGCGGTGTCGACGTCGAACGCGTACGACTCCGAGAGGTAGCTCTGCGCGAAGGCGAGCTCCTGCGCGGTGATGCCCTTGTCGACGAGCTCCGCGAACATCGAGAGCTCGAGGCCGAGGCACGCCGCGGCGTCGGTCGCCGAGGGGAACGTCCACATCGAGAACGCGTCGCGCTTGCGATCGATCGGCAAGCGGCTGTACGCGCCGTACGACCAGCCGCGCTTGCTGCGCACCTCCTTCATCAGGCGCGCGGTGAAGGTGCCGCCGAACACGGTGTTCGCGACGTGCAGCGCCACGTGATCGGCGTCGAGCGCGTGGGTGCCGAGCGCGCCGACGAGGATCTGCGTCTGGGTGCGCGCGGGCTTGTCGACGAAGAGCAGACGGCGGCCCTTGGGGATGGTCGGATCGGGCGTCGGATCCGCCACCGCCGCCCCCTCGGGGATGGCCGCGAGCAGCGGCAGGACGATCGTCTTCAGCTCGGCCTCGCTCAGATCGCCGGCGGCGCCGAGCACCACGTTGCCGCGACGGACGTGCAGCGCGTGCGAGGCGACGACATCGGCGCGCGTGATGCCGGGGATGCTCTTCGGCGTGCCGGCGATGCTGCGGCCGTAGGGGTGCTCGCCGAACACGGCGCGCCGGAAGAACTTCGACGCGAGGCTCTTGTCGGAGTCGCGCGCGTCGATGATCTCGGCGACCGCCTCGCGCCGCAGCCGCGCGAGCTCGTCCTCGGGGAACGTCGGCTTGGTGATCAGGTCGCGGAGCAGCGCGACGAACGGCTCGAGGTTGCGCCGGATGACCTGCGCGTGGATGTTGATCGACGAGGGCCCGACGTCGACCGAGAGCTCGCCGCCGAGGCGATCGATGAGCGCCTCGATGTCGTCGCTGGTGCGGCCCGCGGCGCCGCGCCGGAGCATGCGGGCGAAGAGGCGCGTCTGCCCGAGCTTGTCCTTCGCCTCGAGCGCCGCGCCCGAGCGAAAGGAGATCGAGAGATCGACGAGCGGGATCTCGTGGCTCTCGACGAGGTAGGCGATCGCGCCGCCGCCCGCGTCGACGCGGGAGGGCCGCGGCGGCGGGGTGACCGTCTTCGGCGCCGGCGAGACCGCGGGCGCGGCGTCGACCGGCGCGTGCGTGAGCAGGTGCGCGCCGACCGCGAGACCGTGCAACAGACCGCGGCTGCTCATCGGATGGCTCCCTTGCCGGCGACCGGCGACTTCTTCTCGGGTTTGTGGGCGATCGCCTCGTCGGCTTCGCCGTCGTCGCCCCCCTCGTCGCCGTCGTCGCCGTCGGCGCTGCCGGCGGTGCCGTCGGGGAACACGCGGATGACCGTGCGTTGCGCGTCGACGAGGTACTTCTTCGCCACCCGCAGCACGTCGGCGCCGGTGACCGCGCGGTAGGCCTCGAGCCGGGCGAAGCCGGCGCCGGGATCGTGGAGCACCGTGTCGTAGAAGCCGATCTGCTCGGCCTTCCCCGAGGCGGTCTCGAGCCCCTGGAGGAACGCGAGCTCGAGGCGGCTCTTCGCCTTCTCGAGCTCCTCGGCGGTCGGCTCCTTGGTCTTGATCGCCTGGAGCTCCGTCGCGAGCGACCTCTCGAGCTCCTCGGCCGTGTGCGCCTCGCGCGCGGTCAGCCACACCTCGTAGACGCCGGGATCGGCGAACGTGGCGAGCCACCCGCGGATGTCGCTGGCGATCTCCTGCTGCTTGATCAGCGCGCGGTACACGCGCGACGAGCGGCCGCCGAAGAGGATCTCGTTCATGATGGTGAGCGCGACGTGATCGGCGTCGCCGACCGGGGGCGCCTTCCAGCCGATCATCACCTTCTCGGTGGCCGTCGGCTTCTTCACCTCGAGGCGACGCTCGGCGTCCTGCGGAGGCTCCTTCGGCAGCTTGCGCTCGGGGATCTTCGAGGGCTGCAGCGAGCCGTAGTGATCCTGGATCAGCCGCAGCACCTCGTGCGGCTGCACGTCTCCGACGACCACCACGGTGACGTTGTTCGGCGCGTAGTACGTCCGGTAGAACGACTCGCAGTCCTGCGTGGTGAACCCCTGGATGTCCTCCATCCACCCGATGGTCGGCCAGTGATAGGGGTGCGTGGTGAAGGCGGTCTTGTAGAGCAGCTCGTTGATCGAGCCCTCGACGTCGTCGTCGACGCGGTAGCGGCGCTCGTTGGCGACGACCTCCTTCTCGCTGCCGACCTGCTTGTCGCGCAGGACCAGGTTGGCGAGCCGATCGGCCTCGAGCTTGATGGCGAGGCCGACCTTCGGGGCGGGGAGGCTCTCGTGGTAGTAGGTCCAGTCGACCCAGGTGCCCGCGTTCGACTCGGCGCCGTTCTCTTCGAGGATGCGATCGAACTCGCCGGCCGCGAGGTGCGACGTCTCGTTGAACATCAGGTGCTCGAACAGGTGCGCGATGCCGGTCTTGCCGGGCTTCTCGTCGCGCGAGCCGACGCGGACCCACGTGTGATAGCTGACGACCGGGGCGTTGCGATCGACGAGCACGAGGACGCGCAGCCCGTTGCCCATGCGGTAGCGCTGCACCTTCATCGCCGGACCGAACAGCGCGTCGCCGTCGTACTCGAGCTGGGCGAGCGGCCCGCGGCCGATGTTGAGCTCGTCGATCATGTGGAGCCGGGCCATGTCGAGCTTTGGAGCTCGCGCAGGCTTGCAGGCGGGTTCGGCGGCCGCCACGGTCGCGGCGAGGGTCACGTTCATCAGCAGGGCTCCGAGCGTGCGCAAGTGGGGTCGACCGTCATAGCACGGCCGATGCTGCGGACGCCTCGTCGGATGCGCTCGCGAGCGCGGCGACCAGCCTCACCTCTCGGCGAGGGCGCGGCGGACCATGAACTCGACCGGCTCGATCATGTCGACCGGTCGGAGCCTCGTGTCGGGGTGCGCCCTGGCCCAGACGCGAAACACCTCGTCGGCGAAGCCCTGCCCGATCGCGCCGACACCGCCGAAGTCGAGGACGACCTCGCGGAACCGCTCGAGGCCGTGCAGGAGCCGCTTGGCCTCCGAACGGGAGACGAACGTCGTCCCGATGGCGAAGAGGCGAACGACCGTTCGCGTTCGGTCGAACGCGAGATCGGTCGTGTACTCATCGAAGATCATCCGCAGCTCCCTCGGCGTGTCGCGATCGACCTCGAAGCGCACCCGGGTGCCGGTCCGCTCGGGCGCAGCGCCCACCGCCTGGTCGGCGCGAGAAAATGTAAACTCGTCGACACGAATCGACAACGAAACGTCAACTCGCGTTCCGGACCGTCCCTTTCGAGGAGCTCCGCGGGGCGCGCGTCACATGCGACCGGCGCTACGGGCCGACGACGCGATTGCGGCCGCCGGCCTTGGCCGCGTACAGCCGCTGATCGGCCCGCGCGACGAGCAGATCGCCGTCGAGGGTGCGCGGGATCTCGCCCTGGTAGAGCTCGACGATCGTCGCGACGCCGAACGAGGAGGTGACCGGGATCGCGCCGCCCTGCCAGGGCACCGGCAGCCGCTCGATGCCGCGGCGCAGCCGGTCGGCGAACATCACCGCGTTGGGGCCGTCGATGCCGCGCGCGAGCAGCGCGAACTCCTCGCCGCCGATGCGGGCGAACACGTCCTCGACGCGGATGGCCTTGCCGATCGCCGCCGAGACGCCGCGCAGGACCGCGTCGCCCGCCGGGTGCCCGTAGGTGTCGTTGACCTTCTTGAAGAAGTCGATGTCGAGGAGGATGAGCGACAGGTGGCCGCGGTGGCGGAGCGCGTGGGCGATCTCGCTCTTGAGCCGCTCCTGGAAGTGCTTGCGGTTGTACGCGCGCGTGAGCGGATCGCGCACGGCCGACTCGTACAGCTGGTGCTGCAGCTGCGCCTCCATGTCGTCCATGAAGGTGAAGCGCACGACGACCTCGGTGCCGACCTGGATGCGATCGCCGTCCTTGAGGGCGCGGAAGGTGACGCGCTGATCGTCGACCCAGGTGCCGTTCGTGGAGCCGAGGTCCTCGACGATGTACTCGAAATCGCCCTGCCTCACGATGCGTGCGTGCTTGCGCGAGACGCCGTCGGAGTCGAGGTGGATGGTGCTCTGCGGACCGCGACCGAGGACCGTCTCCTCGTTGGTCAGCTTGAACATCTCGCCGGCGCGCGCGCCGGCCATCACGGTGAGGTACGCGCGCTTGGTCTGCTGCGCGCTCTGCGGCCGATACGCCGGCGCGCCGACGATCGTGGCGCCGACGCGCGTCTGCTCGCCGTCGTCATCGCCGAACCCCTCGAGCCCGGGGGGCATCATCGACGAGAGGATGAAGTCCTGCGACGGCACCGGATTGGCCGGCGCGGGCGGAGGCGGCGGCGGAGGGGCCGGCGGAGCGGCCGCCGGCTGCGCGGGGCGCGGCGCGTTGCCGAACGCGCCCTGCGGCACCGGCGCGTTGCCGAACGCCCCCGGCGGCACGGGCACGTTGCCGAACCCCGGCGGTGAGTGCGGCACGGTCGCCTGCCGCCTCAGCGCCGCAGGATCGCGCGGCACCGGCGTCGGCTCTTCGCCCGACGGACGCCGGGGCGGAGGTCGCGGGGGCTGCTTCGGATCGGCCATCGGGGTTCGGAGCGTCTAGCGGGCGCCGGGGCAGAGAGTGGGGGACGAGTAGGCGGGCAACGCGTCGATGGTCGCGGCGGTCAGCTTGTTCGAGTCGGCGATTTGCTTGAAGAGGGCGCTCGCCTTGGTCGGGGTCCGGGTCCGCGCCGGGGAAGCATAGTCGATCCGGAACAAACCGAAGCGCGGGCAGAACCCGCGGTCCCACTCGAAGTTGTCGGTGAGCGACCAGTAATAGTAGCCGCGGACGTCGATGCCGTCGTCGGCGATGGCCCGCCCGATCTCCCACAGGTGCTCGGCGAGGTACCGCGACTTGTTCGCGTCCTTCGCGTCGCCGACGCCGTTCTCGGTGATGTAGATGGGCAGGGAGTACTTCTTGAGCTGCCGCAGGACGTCACGGAACCCTTGCGGGTAGATGTCCCAGTTCATGTCCGTCTTCGGCAGATCGGTCGGCAGCGCGTCGTACGCGGGGAGCCCGCCGATGTACTTCAGCTTCAGCGCGCCCGAGACGGTCGACACGCCGTAGTAGTTGAGACCGAGGAAATCGACGGTGCCCTTCAGCGCCGGATCGGCCTTCTTGTCGTTCGGGCCGTCGTACTTGCCGTCGGCGTCGTCGTCCCAGTCGCCGAAGACCAGCGCGTTGTACAGCCACTCGTTCCACAGGTAGTCGGTCTTCTTCGCGGCGGTGAGGTCGGTCTCTTCGCACGCGTCGTAGGGTTTGAAGACGCGGTTGTGCTTGGCGATCGAGACCCACGCGGCGTGCCCGCTGCCCGCGTCGACCGTGTCGCTCTCGTGGAGCGCCCGGTAGCCGGCGACGTGCGCCTTCACCAGCTTCTTGGCCGCGTTGAACATGCGGTCGATGTCGAGCGGCGGGCCCGGCGGGTGCGCGCCGGCGAGGTAGGCGCCGACCATCAGGACGAGCGGCTCGTTGATGGTGATCCAGTCGTCGACCTCGGCGCCGAACTCCTTGCCCATGCGCTTCGCCCACTCGCCGAAGAGCGGGGCCATCTCGTCGCGCTCGAAGCCCTGCGGCTCCTTGGGCTTGGTGATGTCGTCGAGCCAGTCGGGCGTCGCGAAGTGGTGGATCGTCACCATCGGGTGGATCCCCGCGTCGCGCAGCGCCTTCAGGAGCTTGTGGTAGGCGGCGAGGCCCGCGGCGTCGGGCTCGTTCTTGTCGAACGACTCGCGCGTCGGATAGATGCGCGACCACTCGATGGAGAAGCGGTAGGCCTTGGCGCCCGCGGCCACGAGCGCGGCGACGTCGTCCTCGAGGTGCGCGAAGGCGTCGGGACCGTCGTCGGGTTTGTCGCCGCGCGCGACCTTCCCGGCCACGTTCGCCCACTGGTACCAGTCGGCGTGCACGAGGCCCTTTTCGATCTGCATCCCGGCCGACGCCGCGCCGAACCGGAAGCCGGCGGGGAACGTCGTCTCGGCGCCGCCGCTCCGCACGTAGGGCGTGATCGACGCCCCGGGCTTGCAGGGATCGGGGGCGTCCGCGCCGGCGTCGCCCGCGTCGAGCGGCGCGCCAGAGGGCGCGTCCTTCGACGAGCAAGCCGTCAGAGCCGTAAGGATCAGGGCGAGGACACCCCCACGCATCTCGACGGCACGTACGCGATCTCGGCCCGTCCGTGCGGGGGATTCGGCAGAGCCCCGCAAACGGGCGGCGAGTCGGCCCGGCGACCGTACAATCGGGTGGATGGGACGCATCCGGCAGACGATATCGCTCGTGCTCTGCCTGGGCGCGTTCGGCTGCACCGGATCGGGTCGCGTCGCCGCCGCGCACCCGCTCGCGAGGTCCCCCGCCCCCGTCGTGACCACGAGGCTCGCGAGCGGCGCGTCGTTCCGCGCCGCCGACGCGAAGGGCAAGGTGCTGCTGCTCGATTTCTGGGCGACGTGGTGCCCGCCCTGCAAGGCAGCGTTTCCGCGGCTCGACGCGCTCTACCGGAAGCACCGCGCCGACGGCCTCGAGGTCGTCGCCGTGAGCGAGGACGACGACGACGCGAAGGCCGCGGCGTTCGCGAAGGAGGCGAACGTGACCTTCACGATCGCCTACGACGACGACGGCAAGGCGGCCGAGGCGTTCGCGGTGCAGTCGATGCCGACCTCGTACCTCGTCGACCGGCGAGGCGTCGTGCGGTACGTGCACGCGGGCTATCACCCCGACGAGGCCGATCAGATCGAGGCGGAGCTCACGGAGCTCCTGGCGGAGGCGCCGTAACCGATCGCGCCGCAGGGCGACCCACCTCGACGGCTCGGCGCACCGATTGATCTTGCGCACGCCGTCTCAGCGCGGGTGCACCCATTGCATCCGCGCGCGCCGCCGCGGCGTCCTCGGATCGCGATCGCGCCCGCTTGCGGGCTCGCGCCCGAGGACCGCCACCTCCCGAGGAAATCATGCGTTCCTCGGCGGCAGCAGCGGCGACTACGCGACCTCGGTCGCGACCGACGGCGCGGGGAACGTGTACGTGACCGGCAGCGCGTGGTCGACCGACTTCCCGACGACCGCCGGCGCCCACCGCGCGACGGCGCCGGGCAACAACGACGCCTTCCTCACGAAGCTCGCGAGCACCGGCGTGACCTCGTGGTCGACCTACCTCGGCGGATCGGCCTCCGACTCCGGCTACGGCGTCGCCACCAACGGCACCGACGTGTACGTCGCCGGAACCACGGGCTCGAACAACTTCGACGGCTACGCGCGGTCGGCCACCGACTATCAGGCCTTCGTCACGAAGTTCGTCGCCTCGACCGGCGCGCGCACGTGGTCCGTCTACGTCGGCGGCACCGGCAGCGACGAGGCTCGCGACGTCGCGCTGGGCAGCGGCGGCCGCCCCGTCCTCGTCGGCTTCACGAACGGTCTGTTCCCCGTGACGTCCGACGCGGTGCAGGGCACCTTCGGCGGCGTGAGAGACGGCTTCGTCGCGATCCTCGAGACGACGGGCGCTCTGACCTACGCGACGTACTTCGGCGGGAGTGAAGAAGACGGCACCACCAGGGTGGCGACCGACTCGACCGGCCAGATCTACTTCGTGGGCGACACCCGCTCGGGGATTTCCCGCGCGTCGGAGCGTTGCCGGGAACCGGGCCGACGTGGGAGGACGAGGTGCCGTTCCTCTCGAAGCTCTCGGCCGACGGCAAGACGATCGTGATGTCGACGTGGTTCGGCGCCGGCGCCGGCAACGGCAAGGGAACCGCGACCGGCGTCGCGCTCGACGCCAGCAAGAACGTCTTCGTCCTCTCCAAGGTCAACGGCGGCGGCTTCCCCGGCCCGGGCGGCTGGGACGACACGTTCGACGGCTGGGGCGACGCGTGGATCTACGCGTGGCCGGCGCCGCAGACGAACGGCGCGTCGTGCCTCGCCGGCGGCCAGTGCACGAGCGGGAACTGCGCCGATGCCGTCTGCTGCGACACGGCCTGCGCAGGCACGTGTCAGGCGTGCACCGCCGTGAAGAAGGGCTCGGGCGCCGACGGCACGTGCGCGGCGATCGCGAACGGGACCGATCCCGACAAGGAGTGCACGGTCGCGAGCTGCGCGAGCACCACGGTGCTCACCAGGGCGCAGCTGTGCAACGGCCTCGGCGCGTGCCGCAGCGACGGCACGACCGCGTGCGCGCCGTACTTCTGCGCCGCGGCCAAGTGCGGGACCACCTGCACGATCCACTCGGACTGCCAGACCGGCAGCTATTGCCTGCTCGGCGCCTGCACGCCGTCGAAGGCCAACGGCGTGGCCTGCGGCGAGGCGCGCGAGTGCACGAGCCTGCAGTGCGTCGAAGGCATCTGCTGCAACGACGCGTGCGCGGGCGGCTGCCAGTCGTGCAAGGCGGCCCTCAAGGGCAGCGGCAGCGACGGCACCTGCGGCGCGATCGCCGCCGATACCGATCCGAAGAACGCCTGCACGCAGGACGGCGGCTACCCGGGCTCGTGCGGCGCCGACGGCCTGTGCAACGGCGCGGGCGCGTGCCGCGCCTATGCGAAGACCGGCACGGTGTGCGTCGCCCAGTCGTGCGCGAGCGGCACCGTCGACAACGCGCGCACCTGCAACGGCTCCGGCGTCTGCAGCACGCTGACGCAGACGAGCTGCGGCGGGTACGCCTGCTCCGGCACCGGCTGCTCGACCAGGTGCTCGAGCGACGCGCAGTGCGTGTCGACGCACTACTGCGGCGGCGGCGCGTGCGTCGCAAAGAAGGCGAGCGGCACCGCGTGCGGCGCGGGCAACCAGTGTCTCACCGGCAACTGCGTCGACGGCGTGTGCTGCAACGCTCCGTGCAGCGGCACCTGCCAGGCGTGCACCGCCGCGAAGAAGGGCTCGGGCACCGACGGCACGTGCGCCTCCATCGCCGACGGGGTCGACCCGGACGACGAGTGCTCCGGCGACGCGTGCGTCAGCGGGACGATGACCTACCAGGTGTGCAACGGCAGCGGGGCGTGTCGGGGCAAAGCGGTCTCCTGCGCGCCGTACGTGTGCAACGCCGGCGGCACCGCCTGCGCGATGACCTGCACCGTCGACGCGAACTGCGGCAGTGACAGCTATTGCTCGCCGGCCAGGAGTGCGCGCCGAGGCTCTCCGCCGGCGCGATCTGCAGCGTCGGCAACGAGTGCAAGCTCGGCCTCTACTGCGTCGACGGCGTCTGCTGCGACAAGCCGTGCAGCGGCGGCTGCGAGGCCTGCTCGGCGGCCAAGAAGGGCCAGGGCACCGACGGCGTCTGCGGCCCGATCAAGGCCGACATCGACCCGAAGAACGCCTGTGCGGTCGGCTCGGGGTACCCGGGCTCATGCGGCGCCGACGGCATGTGCGACGGCGCGGGCGGCTGTCGCGCATTCGCCAAGAGCGGCGTGCAGTGCGCGGCGCCTGGCTGCGAGGGGGCCTCGCTCGTCAGCGCGCGGACGTGCGACGGCGGCGGCTCCTGCCAGCCGGCGACGCCGACCACCAGCTGCGGCGCGTACACCTGCAGCGGCAGCGCCTGCCGGACGGGCTGCACGAGCAGCGCGGACTGCGCGGCCGGGTACTACTGCGGCGGCACGACCTGCCAGCCGAAGAAGGCGAACGGCGCCGCCTGCGGCATCGCCGGGGAGTGCACGAGCGGCAACTGCGTCGACGCGGTCTGCTGCAACGACGCGTGCACCGGCACGTGCTCCTCGTGCACCGCGGCGAAGAAGGGCACGGGTGTCGACGGCACCTGCGGCCCCATCCTCGACGGACGCAACCCCGACGGCGAGTGCGGCGCCACCACCTGCATCGCCGGCTCGCTCTCGCAGCCCGTGTGCAACGGCACCGGATCGTGTCGGGCGAGCGTGACCGCCTGCGCGCCATGGGCGTGCGCGGCGAGCGGCACCGCGTGCGCGACGACCTGCGCGAGCGACTCCGACTGCGCGTCGACCGCGTACTGCGACGCGACCAACAACTGCGTCGTCAAGAAGACCAACGGCGCCGCCTGCGGCGAGCGCAACGAGTGCGCGAGCAACAACTGCGTCGACGGCGTCTGCTGCAACACCGCGTGTCTCGGCGGCTGCGTGGCATGCACCGCGGCGCTGAAGGGCAGCGGCGCCAACGGCGTATGCGACGCGATCAAGGCGGACACCGACCCGAAGAACGCGTGCGAGGTCGGCCTCGACTACCCGTCGAGCTGCCGCTCCGACGGTATGTGCGACGGCACCGGCACCTGCCGGACGAACGCCAAGGCGGGGACGGTCTGCGCGCTGGCCGGCTGCAAGGACGGCTCGCTGAACGGCGCCCGCACGTGCGACGCCGCCGGCACCTGCCAGCCGGCGTCGACGACCGGCAGCTGCGGCACCTACGCCTGCGCGGGCGCGGGCTGCGCGACCAGCTGCACGACCGACGCGAGCTGCAACGCGGCCAGCTACTGCGTGGGCGGCGCGTGCGTCGCCAAGAAGGCGAACGGCGCGGCGTGCGGGGCGGCCAACGAGTGCGCGAGCGGCAGCTGCGCCGACGGCGTCTGCTGCGACGTCTCCTGCAGCGGCAAGTGCCAGGCGTGCACCGCGGCCAAGAAGGGTTCGGGCACCGACGGCACCTGCGGCGCGATCGGCGACGGCGCCGATCCCGACGACGAGTGCACCGGCGACACCTGCGTGAGCGGCACGCTCACCGTGCAGGTGTGCGACGGCAGCGGCGCCTGCAAGGGCAAGTCGAGCTCCTGCGGCAGCTTCGGCTGCAACAGCACCGGCGACGCTTGCCTGAAGGCCTGCACCGTCGACGGCGACTGCGGCGCCGACTACTACTGCACCGCGGGCAAGGAGTGCGCGAAGCGCAAGCCCGCGGGCTCCGCGTGCGCCGCGCGTAACGAGTGCACCGCCGGGTTGTTCTGCGCCGATGGCGTCTGCTGCGATCAGGCGTGCAACGGCCAGTGCCAGGCATGCAACGAGAAGGGCAGCGAGGGCTCGTGCATCGCCGTCGTCGGCGCGCCGCGCGGCGGTCGCACGGCGTGCAAGGGCGACGGCTCCGCGTGCAACGGCGCGTGCGACGGCGTCAACGGCGGCGCGTGCGTCTTCCCCTCTACGAGCACGACGTGCGGCGACGGCTGCAAGGACGCGAAGCTCGCGGTGTGCGACGGGGTCGGCGCGTGCCTCGCGCCGGTCGCGTGCCCGGGCAACCTCGCCTGCGACGGCCCGAACAAGTGCAAGTCGAGCTGCGCGGCCGACGCCGATTGCGTCACCGGCTATCGCTGCGTCGACGGCAAGTGCGCGCCCAAGCCGACCGCGACGTGCTCGGCCGACGGGCTGTCGTCGGTCTCGAGCGAGCCGGGCAGCGCGTCGCGCAGCTGCGCGCCTTACAAGTGCGGTCCCTCCGGCGACTGCCTCGGCAGCTGCGCCAACACCTCCGACTGCGCACCGGGCAGCGCCTGCGATCTCTCGAAGTCACCTGGGCAGTGCGTGCCGAGCGCGGGGGGCGCCACCGACGAAGGCGGCGGGTGCGCGACCAGCGCGCCCTCTGCGCCGACCTCGAACGCCCTCGCCGCGGCCGGCGCGCTGGTGGCCGCGCTCGCGATCGCCCGTCGGCGACGGTCGGGGTCGCACCAGGGTTGATCGCGCGCAACCCGCGAACACGCGACACAGGCGCAGCGACGGGCGATCGGAAGCAGAACGCAGCGGCTGAATATGGCCGCGCCGCTCTTTGCGCCATGCGGGGCGTGCTACGTTCGGGCCATGTCGGCGGCTCGACCTCCCGGCCCCCCGCCGCGGCGCGCGTCCGCGCCCGAACCGCCGCCGCCTCCCCCGCCGCCTCCGCCGCCTCCGGAGCATCCCCGGGCGCTCGCGCACGAGCGGCCGGCCATCACGGTGAACGAGCCCGTGCCCGCGTCGGGCAACTTCGCCATCTCGGGGCCGCACGATCTGGCGAAGCTGTGCCCGAAGTGTCTCGGTCGCTACCCGGCCGACTTCAACGTCTGCCCCAAGGACGCGACGCCGCTCGAGCTCGCCCCGCAGGACTCCGATCCGCTCCTCGGCGCGGTGCTCGGCGCGACCTACCAGATCACGCGCGTCCTCGGCGAGGGCGGCATGGGCAAGGTCTACGAGGCCAAGCACCTGCGCCTGTCGTCGCGCCGCTTCGCCGTGAAGGTGCTGCACGCCGAGTACGCGCGCCACGCCGACGTCCTGTCGCGCTTCCAGCGCGAGGCGGAGGCCGCCGCGTCGATCGCGCACACGCACGTCCTCGAGGTGTTCGACGTCGCGCGCACCGACGACGGGCGGCCCTACATCGTCGGCGAGTTCCTCGAGGGCGAGGACCTGCACGAGTTCCTCGAGCGGGTCGGACGGGTCGACGTGCCGACGGCCGTCGCGATCACCCGCCAGCTCTGCGGCGCGCTCCACGCCGCGCACGCCAACGGCATCGTGCACCGCGACCTGAAGCCGGAGAACGTCTACGTCCTGCGCAACCGCACGCCGATCGGCGGCCGTGGCGCGCCGTTCGTGAAGATCCTCGATTTCGGCATCTCCAAGGTCGCCGGCAAGGAGACCAACCTCACGCGCACGGGCATGATCATGGGCACGCCGAACTACATGGCGCCCGAGCAGGCCCGCGGCGAGAAGGTCGATCAGCGCGCCGACGTCTACGCGCTCGGCGCCATCCTCTACCGCATGCTCACCGGCAAGCGGGCCTTCGAGGGCACCGACGCCGGCTCGGTGATCACCGCGGTGCTCAGCGAGGAGCCGCGGCGGCCCCGCTCGATCGAGCCGTCGATCCCCGAGGCGGTCGAGATGGTCGTCCAGCGCGCGATGGCCAAGGACAAGACCGAGCGCTATCAGGACATGCGCGAGTTCGATCGCGAGCTCGCCGTGTTCGACGTGCTCGAGGGCGGCGGCGCGCAGTCTTTGCCGCCGCGCGCGGCCGCGACGGTCACCGTGATGCCGGAGGGCGTGACGACCGACGAGCACGCGCGGACGTTCATCGGCGACAACGCGCCGGCGCCGGCCGCCGCGGCGGTCGTCGAGCGTCGCGCCACCGAGCGCAATCAGCTCGAGCAGAAGGGGCGCGAGGCCAAGCTCGCGCGGCCGACGATCGTGCTCCTCACGCCGGTCGCCCTCTTGTGGATCATCACCGTGGTGGTCGGCGCCGCGACCGGCGTCATCCGCGCGGTCTCGAACAAGCACGAGATCAGCGACACCGAGCTCGGGCTGATGGTCCTCTTCTCGCTGGTCGCCGGCGTCACCCCGCTCATCGTGTGGATCGTCCACATCGTGAAGAACGTGTGGCGCAACTCGGTGCGCGCGGTGGAGCTCGCGGCGGACATGCGGCGCTTCCTCGCAGGCTCGCTCATCGGCTACGGGCTGGCCTCGGTCACCGTCCGCGTCGTCTACACCATGATCGCGCGTGACAGCCGCATGGTGATCCTCGGCTGGTGGGACCTGATGTTCCTCGCGTTCGCCTTCTTCGGCGGCGCGTTCGGCGCCGGGATCGGTCCGCTCGTGCGGTTGCGCCGCCGGTTACTGAACGCGTGAGCCCCGACCGACTGGCGCCCGCGACGCCGGAGGACGACAATCGCCCGGCCGTGTCCGCCGAGGCCCGCCCGAGCACGCCCGAAGAGCGCCGCGCCGGCCGCGCGCGTCGTCCGGGCGCGCGCGATCCCGCCGCCGCCTACCGGCGCATCGCGTGGTCGCTCATCCTGCTCGTGCTGGTCCCCTCGGGGCTGCTCATCGCGGTCGGCACCATCCTGCTGGTCCGCGGCACCCCCGACTGGAACCTCGTCCTCGGCATCCTCGTGCTGGTGTTCGTCGGGCTGCTGGCGACCGGCACGACGCTCGTGTGGGTGTTCATCGCGAAGGAGACCGGGCTCTCGCAGCTGCAGACCGACTTCGTGTCCAAGGTCTCGCACGAGCTGCGCACGCCGCTGACCTCCATCCGCATGTTCGTCGACACGCTGCGGCTGCGACGCGCGAGCAATCCGGTGCAGATGGACGAGTGCCTCGATCTGCTCGCGCGCGAGACCGTGCGGCTCACCGAGCGCATCGATCAGCTCCTCGAGTGGGGGCGCATGGAGGCCGGTCGGCGCATCTACGATCTGCGCCCCGACGACATCGGCGACGTCGTGCGCGAGGCGCTCGAGCACTTCGCGCCCCTGCAGCTGCAGGGCGACGCGGAGGTCCGCGTGCGCATCGACCCCGACGCGCCGCGGGTGCTCGTCGATCGGCCGGCGATGGTCATGGCGATCCTCAACCTGCTCTCCAACGCGTACAAGTACGGCGGGCACCCGCGCGAGATCGACGTCGAGGTCGAGAAGGTCGACGCCGGTCACGCGGTCGAGATCCGGGTGCGCGACAACGGCGAGGGCATCCCGCGCGCCGAGCACAAACGCATCTTCCAGAAGTTCTACCGCCGCGACGATCGCCTATCCCGCAAGCAGGAGGGCTCCGGGCTCGGGCTCTCCATCGTGACGCACGTCGCCCGCGGTCACCGCGGCGAGGTCCGGCTCGACAGCGAACCGGGCAAGGGCTCGACCTTCATCCTCGAGCTGCCGGCCTTCGAAGGAGAAGAAGAATGAATTGTGGCATGGAGGCTTCCTGACGTGGCCGTCCCGACCACCCAGCGCGCGCACGTCGTCCTGATCGAGGACGACCCGAGCATCAGCGTCGGACTGCGGATGAACCTCGAGGCCGAGGGGTATCGCGTGTCCGTCGCCGATGACGGCGAGGCCGGTCTCGCGCTCGCGCGGCAGCCCGACGTCGACCTCTTGATCCTCGACGTGATGCTCCCGCGCGTGAACGGCTTCGAGATCCTCCGGCAGCTGCGCCGCGAGGGGCGGCAGATGCCGATCATCGTCCTGTCCGCCCGCTCGAGCGAGATCGACAAGGTCATGGGCCTCGAGCTCGGCGCCGAGGACTACGTGGCCAAGCCGTTCGGCCTCGCGGAGCTGCTCGCGCGCGTGCGGGCCGCGCTGCGCCGGGCGACGATCGTGCAGCGGCCCTCGCAGGTCCACCGCTTCGGCGAGATCGAGATCGACGAGGGCACCCGCGAGGTGCGCCGCGCCGGCGCGATGGTCGAGCTGACCGCCACCGAGTTCGACGTGCTCCTCGCGCTCCTCGAGGCCAGCGGCCGCGTCCTGTCGCGCGAGCAGATCCTCGAGAAGATCTACGGCCCGGGCCACCACGGCACCGCCCGCACCATCGACAACTTCCTCATGCAGCTGCGCAACAAGCTCGAGGGCGACCCGCAGGCACCGCGACACCTCGTGACGGTGCGCGGCGTCGGGTATCGGCTGGTGCCCTGAGAGGGCCAGGAGCGACACCGTTCGTCGCACCCGGGGTGTCCAGGCGCCGACACCCCACGCGGAGGCCTCGTGGCCAGGCCTTTGCACGGGGCGTGGGCCCGCGACCGAGAGGCTCCTTTCGGGGCCTGAGTCGCGGTCGTCACGTGTGCCGTCGCTGGCACACCGCGACGCTCCTGTCAGATGCGTCCTCGGCTTCCACTCGCGCTCGACCTTCCATGACCGATCCCTCCACCGCCGCAGCATCGTTGACCGCAGTGGACGCGAGGCCGATCGCCTCACGCCGTGGACCTCCGACCTGGCTGGCGCGGCTTCTCGACTCCCTTTGGCCCGCGCGCGAGGCGCGCCGCTTCGGGCACGTGCGCGCCGACGTGCGCGAGACGATCGCGGAGCTGCTCTCGCGTACCGGCGCCGCGCGCGACGCGGCCGAGACGCTGGCGCTGACCGGTCACGACGCGCAGGCGCTCGAGCTGCTCCGGCGCTCCGTTCGCGAAGCGCGCGAGGACCTTGCCGCCTTCGATGGCTCGTCGCTCGCCGAGGCCGCGCGGCGGGCCGTCTCCGACGCGCACCGGGCGCTGCGCGAAGCCCCCGCGCCCTTCGCCGTCGCTTCCGACCTCGAGCTCGAGGCGCATCGGCGCGCGCTCTCGAGCGTCCATCGCGCGCTGCGTGCGCTCTCGTGGGCGCCGCGCGACGTCGCGCGGATCGGCCGCGAGCGCCTGCTGATCGCGGCCTCCGTCGTCGTGGCCTTCGCGGTGACCACGACGATCGCGGAGTACATCCTGCGCGCGCCGAAGCCGGTCGCATCGGCGATCCGCGGCGCCACGCACCCCGCCGCCGCGGTCCTCGACGGAGATCCGGAGTCCGAGTGGCTGCTCCCCGACGGGGTGGGAGGCTGGCTCGATCTCCACCTCCGACCGCAACGGTTCGTGGGGCGGCTGCGCCTGGTCAACGCAGTGAACCCGCCCTACTTCGATCGCAGCGCCGGCAAGTTCACGATCGAGGTCCATCGGGACGGCCAGCTCGTGAAGTCGGTGACCGGCGCGTTCGACGAGAGCGATCCCGAAGGCACGCGCGCGATCCGCGACGTCGCCGTCGGCGAGCGCGCCGAGCGCGTGCGAATCGTCCTCGAGAAGCCATCGCGGGCCGGCGCCGGTCTCGCCGAAGTGAAGGTCGACTGAGCGCGCGATGGTCCTTTCGAGCCGGCTCCGATGGGCGTGTTCGACGACGGTCCGCGCGTGCGCGGTGTTCGCGGTCTACGCGCTGCTCGCGCGCGTCGTCAGCTGGGCGGCGTTCCAACCCGGGTGGAGCGAGAATCACGAGGCGCTCGCCATGTTCGAGCGCGTCGAGGGCTTCCGCCGCGCGTTCACCGCCGGCGACTGGTTCCCCGTGTGGTCGCCGTTTCCCAACAACGGCCACGGAGCGGCGATGCCGCTGCTCTATCACCGCGCGTTCAACTTCGTGGCCGGGCTGCTCGCTTGGAAGTTCGGCACCTACCGAGCGGTCAAGACGGCGATCGCGCTCCTGATCGCCTTCGGGGCGTTCGGCGCGCACCGCGCCGCGCGGACGCTCGGCGCGCGTCCGTTCCTCTGCTTCGCGGCCGGCGCGACGTTCGCGACGGCGCCGTACGTGCTGACGGAGTGGTTCGTGCGCGGCGCGGTCGCCGAGCTGACGGCGATGATGATCCTGCCCTGGCTCGTCGGGGCGACGATCCGCTTCAGCCGCGGCGAGTCGGTCGGCGTGCGGATGGGCGTGCTCAGCGCAGTGCTCTTCCACGCGCACGCCATGATCGCGTTCTTCGCGCTGCCGCTGCCGGTCTTCGCGGGCGTGGCTTCCATCGCCTGGCCGCTGCGCGGAGATCGCCGGGCCGCGATCCTCCGCGTGCTGTCCGCCGGCCTGCGCTTCTCGCTCCCGTTCCTGCTGCTGACCGGACCGGCGCTGCTCGGCATCTACCTGGTGCGCCGCCAGTTCCGGACCGACATCCTCGAGGACCTGCAAGCGGTGCAGCAGTACGTGCCGTTCACCCGGTATCTGCTCGATCCGCAGGAGCTCGGTGGCGCCGTCCAGCTCTTCAGCGTGGAGATCGGCCCCGCGATCGTGCTCTCGCTCGTGGTGCTCGCCTTCGCGTCCGCCGTGACCCGGACGCGGGTGCTCGGTCCGGCCATCGCGTTCCTGGCGGGCGCCCTCGCCTTCTACCTCTGCCTGCTGCACCCGTGGTCTTCGCTCTTCTTCCGCGTCGTACCCGGCGCGATGCTGCTGCAGTTCCCGTGGCGGCTGCTGGTCTTCGTGGTGCCGCTCTCGGTCCTCCTCGTCTGCGGCTTGTCGCAGGCGCTGTTCACCGCGCGGCCGCATGCCCGGCCCGCGGTCGCGCTCGCGCTGTCGCTCGCCGTCGCGTTCGAGCTGCTCCGCACGATCGCCGGCCAGAAGGTCACCTACGGCCATTTCGCCAAGGCCGACGTCCTCCGGGTCATCGACTCGTTGAACGGCCCGAACTACACCGAGTACCTGCCGCTGTCGGTCCCCGCGGCGCCTCCGGCGCGATCGCTGGTGTCGCTGAGGGGATGCCGACTCGCGGCCGGGTCCCCCCCGCTCCCCGAGCTCGCCCACTTCGATCGGCTCGAGCTCGTCGTCGAGGCGACGCACGACTGCGCCGTCGACATCGGGCAGTTCTGCTCGTCGTTCGTCGAGGTGACCTCCTCGCGGGGCGTCCCGCGCTGCTCGCGCGCGACGACCTACCAGGTGCAGATCCCCGACGGCGAGGTCGCGCGCGTGGTCATCCGACGCCGCAGCCTCTGGTCGGTCATCACGTCGGAGCTGAGAAGCCGAAAGAGGCCGTTCCGCGGTGAGCCGCGCCTGATCGCGACGCGGCTCTGATCTCGCGAGTCACTTCGCGTACCCCCACTGCTGCAGCGCGCTCTTCACCTCCGCCGCCGCCGCCGCCGAGGACGCGCGCTCCGGCGCGGCCATCTCCGGCCCGCCGATCCGCACCACGAACACGCCGCGATCGATCGTCGGATCGACGAACGGCAGCGCCGGCGCGGTCACCGCGAGGCGCGTCGGCGCGTCGAGGACGCCCTTGCCGAGCCCCGGCGTGCTCACCCCGAGGACGCCGCCGAACACCGCGTCGTCACCGAGCGGCTTCTCGTCGTAGGTGATCGTCCAATGGATCGGCGTGGTCGGCGGCGAGATCGTGAGATCGACGCCGACGAGCGCGTCGGGCGCGGTGGTGGTCGCGACGTCGATCGTCTGCCCGACGACGCGCACGGCCTCGGGCGCGATGGCGAACGCGGTCGCGGCGATCTGCGTCGCGCCGGCCGCGGTGATGCTCACGTGCACGCGGCGTGTCGCGCCGCCGCCGGCGAACCGCAGCAGCATCCTCGGCGACGCGGCCGCCGCCGGGGCGCTCTCGTCGGCGGTCGCGGCGCCCTCGAGCGCGGCCTTCAAGCGCACGCGCAGCTCGGCGACGAGCGCGGCGTGGGCCGGTGACGCCGCGAGGTTCCTCGTCTCGCCCGGATCGTCGACCAGATCGAACAGCTCGTGGGTGATCGTGTGCACCTCGCGCGCCTCGCCGCGGCCGACCGCCCACTTCTGCGCCTCCTTGTCGCGCACGACGAAGCGATGGCGCTTCCAGAAGATGGCCGCGCTCGCGCGCCCGAGGGTCACGATCGCCCGCTCGGGCGCCGGCGCGCCCCTGGCGAGCGAGACGAGATCGATCCCGGTCAGGCGCGGATCGCGCTCGAGCCCCTCGAGCGCGAGGAGCGTCGGGACGAGATCGAGGTTGGTCACGCGGCCGTCGACCGCCTTGCCCTCGGGGACCACGCCCGGCAGCGAGAGCAGGATGGGGATGCGGGTCGTCTCCTCCCACATCCCGAAGGCGTGGTGGAAACGGGTGTTTACGCCGTCGAGATCGACCGCGATGCCCTCGTGGCGATCGCTCAGCGTCTCGCCGTGATCGGCGGTGAGGACCACCAGCGTCTGCTCGCGGAGCCCGAGCCGATCGAGCTCGCCGAGCAGCTCGCCGATCGCCGCGTCGTCCTTGCAGGCCTCGGCCATGTAGGCCTTCACTGGATCGACGGGACGCGGCTTCTTGGCCTTGTCGGCCCCGCTCTCACCCGACGCGTCGCTCTTCTGCGCGCCCTTGGGCGGCGCCTTGGGCACCGCGCCGGGCACGCGCGCGAGGCACTCCGCCGGCGGCTCGAACGGCTCGTGCGGCGAGTTGTAGTTGATGAAGTGGAAGAAGCGCTCGCCCGCGTGCGCGCGCATGACCTCGATCGCGCGCCTGGTGATCTCGGCGGTGTCGGCGGTGCGATAGCGGTAGTCCTCGACGTGCTCGAAGCCCACGTCGACCCCGACCGCCGCGTACCCCAGCATGAAGTTGTTGTTCACGATCGCGCGCGTGGCCGCGCCCGCGCGGCGGAACGACAGCGGCAGGAGCGGCGGCTCGGCGCGGTAGTAGGCCTCGACCTGCGGGTCGATCAGCGACCACGGCACCGACGGCAGGCCGAGGTGCCGCGCGTGCATGCCGCTCAACATCCCGATGGTGCCGGCCCTGGTCCAGGGCGCCGGGCTGATCGCGTCGCGGTAGATGGCCGAGCGCTTCGCGAGCGCGTCGATGTTCGGGGTGAGCCCGGGGATCGCAGGCAGCCACGTGTCGCCGGCCGGGATCTTCGCGGAGCGCTTCGCCGCGTCGACGGCCGGATCGTGGAAGCTCGCGAGGACGTCGGGCCGCAGCGAGTCGACGACGATCCAGAGCACGTTGTACGGCAGGCGCGCCGGCGCGCGGCGCACGATGCGCGGCGTGCCCCACAGCGCGACCACCGCCGGCTTCTGCGTGCCGTCGGCCTTCGGCGCGGCCTCGGCGACCAGCTCGAGATCGACCTCCTTGCCGGCGAGCGCGTCGAGCGAAAACCGCTGTTCGAGCCAGCGATCGCGCTCGTGCACGACGACCGAGCCGATCTCGACGCGCTCGCCGCCGCCGAGCGGGGTGGCGCGCGCGAGGAAGGTGACGTCGGATGCGGCGCCCTCGCCCAGCGTGGGCACCGCCGGCGCGATCTCGAGCGTGGCGTGCAGCGGGACCCGCAGCCGGAAGCGCAGCGTCGACGGCGTCGGCGCGACGATCGCCTCGCGCTGCGCGAAGGCGCCCTCGTTCATGTTCCACTTGCGGACGTCGAAGGTCGCGGTGCCGCCGGTCGAGGTCGCGACGACGTGCGCGACCTCCTGCTGCGAGGTGCGGAGCGCGACGAGCTGGATCAGCTTGCCGTTCGGCTGCAGCGCGGTGTCCTTCCATGGCGCCTGGATGCGCCGCCAATGCGCCTGCAGATCGGCGAGGCCGCGCGCGAGGTTCGGGATGTCGGCGGTGGCGCCGCCGAGGTGCTCGGTCAGACGAACGGCGACCTGCTCGATCTCCGGCCCGCCGCCGCCCGGCGACGCGCTCGCCGAGGGCGCGGTCGGGATCGGCGTGGAGCTGGCCTCCGCCGGCGCGCGCAGCCCCGCCACGTGCACCGCGACGGCCATGACGACGGCGGCGAGCGCGCAGCGGACGAGGACGTCGAGCGCGTGGTTCTTCACTGCACCCGCAGGGCGAAGGCGCCCCCCTCCCCAGCCGCTCCCGAGGACACTCGCGGCACCACGATGCCGTCGCGCTCCTCGACGCGCTTGTCACCGAGGATCCACCTCCAGAGCTCGCCCCGGAGCCGCGCGACGTCGTCGCCGCGCGCGCTCGACAGATCGACCGTCTCGCCGGGATCGGCGGCGCGGTCGAAGAGGAACCAGCGCGGCCCGCGGCGCGTCGGCACGTAGATCAGCTTCAGGTTGCCGTCGAGGATCATGCGGTGCTTGGCCGCGATGACGATCGGCTCGGCCTCGGCGCGCATCACCACGTCGTGGCCGAGGCGCGGATCGAGCTCGGTGAGCTGCGACACGTTCGGGTACGGCAGCCGGAGCGGGCTCGGGCCTCCGCTCGGCAGCTCCGGGATCGACTCGGTCATCCACACCTCGGTCTCGGCGAACGCCGGCCGCGGCGGCAGCGTGCCGCCCGAGATCAGCGGCCGCAGCGACCGGCCATCGAGATCGCCCCGCGCCGCGGCGGGCGCGCCGACGAGATCGAGGAGGGTCGGCGCGAGGTCGACGTCGCGGACCACGGCGTCGGTGGTCACCGCGTGGACGCCGCCGAGCTTCGCGGGCACGCGCATCGACAGCGGCACGTGCACCACCTGATCGCCGAAGAGGTGATCGCCGTGCCCCTGACCGTGGCCGTCGTCGTAGAGCATCTCGCCGTGATCGGCGGTGACGACGAGGATGGTGTCGTCGTCGAGCCCGCGGGCCTTCAGCTCTCGCAGGATGCGCCCTGCCGCGTCGTCGATCGCCGCGACCGCGCCGTCGTACAGCCCGCGCACCTGACGGACGTCGGCCTCGTCGAGCGCGCCTTCCTGCCCGAGGACGTTGGGCTTGTGGTAACGGAACCGCCCGCGGTACGCCGGGTCGGTGAACCTCGAGTAGAACGGCGCGGGCGCGGCGTAGGGGAAGTGCGCGGTGGAGAAGA
>JACPFM010000124.1 GCA_016182965.1 Deltaproteobacteria bacterium
GAGCCGCGTCCTCCATCGTGACGACCTGGTAGCCTTCCATCGCCGCCTGCAGCGCGCAGATGGGGTCGATCTCGGTGATGAGGACCCGGGCGCCCTGGCCGCGCAGCGACTGCGCGCAGCCCTTGCCCACGTCGCCGTAGCCGGCGACGACGGCGGTCTTGCCGGCGATCATGACCGAGGTCGCCCGCTTGATGCCGTCGAGCAGCGACTCGCGGCAGCCGTAGAGGTTGTCGAACTTGGACTTCGTGCAGGAGTCGTTGACGTTGATGGCCGGGATCGGCAGCTTGCCGTTCTTCTCGCGCTCGTAGAGCCGGTGGACGCCCGTGGTCGTCTCCTCGGAGAGGCCGACGATGTCCTTGAGCAGCGCCGGGTACTTGTCGATGACGATGTTGGTGAGGTCGCCGCCGTCGTCGAGCAGGATGGTCGGGCCGGAGCCGTCGGGCCAGCGCAGGGTCTGCTCGATGCACCAGTCGTACTCGGCCTCGGTCTCGCCCTTCCAGGCGAAGACCGGGACGCCGGCGGCGGCGATGGCGGCGGCGGCGTGATCTTGCGTGCTGTAGATGTTGCAGGACGTCCAGGTGACCTCGGCGCCGAGCTCGACGAGCGTCTCGATGAGCACCGCGGTCTGGATGGTCATGTGCAGGCAGCCGGCGATGCGCGCGCCCTTGAGCGGCTTGGTCTTGCCGTACTCCTCGCGCAGCGCCATCAGGCCGGGCATCTCGGTCTCGGCGATGGAGATCTCCTTGCGACCCCAGTCGGCGAGCGACATGTCGGCGACCTTGTACTGAAGCGGCTTCTCGTTGCTCATCGTTTTCTCCGTTCGGTGTGGGGAGTACGGGCGACGAGCACCTGCCAGGGCAGATGCGCGTCGGTGGTCTTTGCGAAGGGACGGGGGAGGGGGCGGACGATCGCGTCCTGCAGATCGGCGCCGCGCGCGAGGCGCGCGAGCTCCTTGTCGTCGAAGCCGAGCCAGAGATCGGCCTGCTCGCGCATCGACTCGTCGTCGTGGCGGGCATAGTCGATGATCACCAGGGCGCCACCCGGCTTCGCGAGCGACGCCAGCGCCTTGACGGCGCCTGCCGGTTGCGGCGCGTGGTGGAGGAAGCGGGCGGCGAAGACCACGTCGGCCTTGCCCTTCACGGCGCGCTGCACCGCCTCGCTGTCGGCGTCGCCCTGCACGAGCTCGACGTTCCGGTGGCCGTGGCGCTCGAGGCGCGCGGCGCAACGGCGCAGCTGCGCGGGCTCGCGATCGAACGCGACGACGCGGTCGAAGACGGGCGCGATCACGTCGAGCAGCCCGCCGTCGCCCGTGCCCGCGTCGACCGCCAGCGCGCGCTCGGGGAGCAGGGGGGCGAACGCGGCGAGGTAGGACGAGAGCTCGGGCGGGACCTCGATGACCTCGTCCTTCGCGTGCTTGGCGAAGTAGGCGCGCGCGGCGGCGTCGCGCCCGCGGACGATCTCGGCCACGCGCCCGAGCGAGCCGTCGGCGCGGCAGAGGTTGCGCCCGGCGCCGAGCGCGTCGGCGATGACCGCGTCGCGATCGGCGCCTTCGGCCAGGTGCACCAGCACGCGGGTGCCCTGTTTGCGCTCTGCGAGCAGCCCTGCTTGCCGAAGGGGCGCGAGATGACGAGAGACGTTCGGCTGCGACTCGCCGAGCAGCTCGGCCAGCTCTCCGACGGCGAGCTCCTCCTCGGCGGCGAGCGCGAGCAGGCGCAGACGCACCGGCTCGCCGAGGAGCCGATAGAGCTCCCAGCGCGCGGCAGCGTCGACCGTCGAGGCGACCATGCCGGGATATATATGCCTTCATCCGTATGGATGCAAGCACGGGCGGGCTGGGCCGAATTTCCCGTGCGAACTGCCGTCGGGCCACCGTGCTTGCGCCAGCGCGAGGCGACGTGGTGATCACCACGACCCTGCGCGCGTCAGCGCACGCACGTGACGCCGCCGAGGCCGTCCTTCGGCTCGGCGAAGAAGCGGTAGGGCGTGAGCCAGAACCCGTGATCCACGCCGACGCTCGCCTGCCGGAACGATCCGACCACGTAGCCGAAGTCACGCAGCGAGCGCTGATCGATGCTGCCGCCGATCCAGTCGAAGGTCGTCCACTCCTGGCGGTAGCCGACCTGGATCCCGGTGGTCACCACGTACGCGCTGCGCCCGCCGAGCGCGACGACCAGCCCCGCGGTGTTGCGCAGGTTGGTGTGCGTGTGATCGGCGCAAGGGTCGACGAGGATCGCGCTCGCGGGCACGCCGAGCCGGCACGTGAGCAGGTACGCCAGGATCCACGTCTCGTAGACCGGCGAGTGGATCGCCCCGCCGCTCACCGTGATCACCGGCGCGACGCCCGCGCGAAACGCCGCGGCCGCGCGCTCGGCGCGCTGCACGTTCTGACCGAGTCGGGCCAGGTGCAGCGGCGCGAGCGTCGGGCACGCGTCGCCCGGTCGCCACGTCATCAGGCCGCTCTTCTCGTGCATCGGCGCGCCGTACCCGAACGTCGACACCGCGGCGTAGGGGTACTTGCGTCCGTCTTCGGCCGCCGCGCGGAGCGTCGCCGCGTTCAGCCGCGCGGCGCGCATGCGCTCGTCCGGCGGCAGATCGCAGGCGAGGTCGAGCGGCAGCTCGCGGGCGAGATTGAGCGGCAGCTCGCGGGCGAGATTGAGCGGTAGCTCGCTGGAAACGCCGGCGGCGATCGCGTCGTAGCGCGCGATCTCGCGCGCCAGCACCGCCCGGGTGCCCGGCTCGGGGTAGCCGCAGTGCGAGGGGATCGGATCAGGCTTCGGCTTCCCCTCGACTCCAGCGGCGTACCGGACCGGCACGTAGCACGACGCCGGATCGAGCTCGGGGAACGCCGCGTGCGACAGGCCCTCGGTCGCCTCGCTCCAGGAAGAGCAGAGCCGGGCGCGATCGAGCTTCGCCGGCGCGTGTCCGCGGCACGCGCACGGGGCGTCCTTGGCCGGCGTCGGCGTGTCGGCGTGCCGGAAGCACCCGGCCGCCATCGCGAGCAGGACGACCGTTCCCAGGGTCGCGGGCCCCCTCATGGGCCGCCAGGATAGCGCCCCCGAACACAAGGGCTTGCGATCGGCCCGCGGCCCCGTTAGGAAGGGGTTTCACCGGGCGCTTAACTCAGCGGTAGAGTGCGACCTTCACACGGTTGAAGTCGGGAGTTCAAATCTCCCAGCGCCCACCAAGAAGTACCGAGGAAACGAGGCGATTCGCGACAGCGGGTCGCCTTTTCTTCTGCCTGGAGCACCACCTCGAGCAGTTGGAGCACCACCTGGGGCACCACCTGCTCGTGGAAGGGCCCTACGCCACCTCCTTCCTGTCGCGTGCCTCCGCCAGGGAGATGACCTTCGCGAGTGCCGACCGCTGCTCGTCGGCGTTCACCGTCGAGTAGTGGTGCTGCATCTTCTCGGTCAGGTGTCCGCTGATCGAGCGCGTGACGAGATCGTTCACGTGGGCGGCTCGGGCGAGATCGTTGAAGGTGCGCCGAAGGCCACGCTGGGTGATCTTCTTCCCGAGCTTCAGCTCCTCGGCGACGTCGGCGAGCGGCCTGTTCAACACCGACGGCGAGCGGAAGCCTCCGGTGATCGACGGGAACAGCAGGTCGGAGTCCTGCTGCTCGGGCGTCTCGAGCCGCGTGTCGACGTGCCACTTGAGCACCGCCATGGCTTCGGCCGGGAGGTCGATCGCGTAGCGGCGCTTCTGCTTCGTCGTTCGCATCGTCTCGTCTTGGTAGGTGTGCGAACGGCGAACGAGAATCCGGTTCGCGTCCCAGAGCACGTCGCATTCCGCACCGCGCCGACGGAGCGGGCGAAGAGACGACGGACGCAGACCGGTGATGAGCCCGAGGTAGATCATCGCGAAGTGCTCGGGGTGGAGCTCGCGAAGCCTCTCGAGGAACGGTGCGACCTCGGCGGGGGTGAGCGCGTTGGGCTCCTCCTCGCTGTAGGTCACGTGCTCGCTGGTGTCGAAGCCATCGACACCCTCGGTCGCGAGGTGCTGCAACGAGAACCTGCGCTTCGCCGCCTTCAGGATCACCTTGAGCACGCCGAGCCAGCCGTTCGCCGTTGTGGGGGCGTAGTCGCGCGCGGCGATGAGCTGCGCGACCCCTTCCTTCCAGTTGTCGACGTGCGCTGTCCTGATCATGTCGATGTACATCTCGCCGAAGCCCTCGACGTGGCGACCGGACTTGCCGGTCGTGCCACCGACCAGATGCTCGAGGATGTCTGCCCACTTCTGTCGGCCCGATCCGCTGCGGATGTCACCGACCTTCACCTTGTGCTCGAACAGCGATGCCGCGAATTCGGCGAAGCGCGTCTTCGGAAGCTGCTCCGAGATACCGCCCGCGCCGATCTTCTTCTTCTCGTCCGCGAGCCACTTGAACGCCGTCGCCTCGTCGGCGTCCGGCATGACCTTCTTGACCTCCTTCAGCTTGCCCGTGGTCGGGTCGACGACTCGCGCACGGACCAGATGCCCGCCCTCCTTTCGCTTCCAGACGCCCGGGATGCGCGTCGGCGCGACCTGCGTCTTCCACCTCGTGATCCACTTCCCATTGTCCTTCATGTGCGTCTCCATCAAGAGGCGCACCCAGACGGTCCGCGATCAGGGTAGCAGCGCTCGCGGGCGGCGGATCGCCGCGCATGAACCGCTCGAGCTCCCGGATCTCGAACACGTGGGTGCCGCGACCGCCGCGGCGCCCGGCGGGGAACAGGCGTCTTTCGAGCACCGCCTTGCGCACGGCGCCCAAGGTCTTGAAGCCGAGGAAGACTGCGGCCTCGCGGGTTGTAAGTAGGGTGCGCGGCGCAGGGAGCGAGGCGACCCGCGACAGCTCGCCGGTCTGGCCGAGCAGACCTTCGCGGGCGGGCGCGTTCGGCGGCTTCACGCGCCACCACCTAGCGTTCGTCGCCATGGACGGAAGGGGCCTGCGCCGTGAGCAGCGGCCTGCAGACGCCCGGGAAGTGGGAGCCCCCGCCTGGCCAGACGAACCACGCGTACTCCGTCGCGTCGGTGCCACCGCCCGTGAAGCTCGATCTCGGCGTGATAACGTAGATGTCCGGGTAGAACTCACGGAGGAATTCGGCGCGCTTGCGCGAGCCGAGGAAGTTCAGGCGGAGCAACATCGCGATCGCGCCGGTGGGGTGGACGAACGCGCGGGCGTGCTCGATGAACTCGGTCGCGAGCCGATACGGCGGGTTCGTGATGACGAAGTCGAAGTCGGTGAGGCCAGCTTCGGAGCGGAGGGCGAGGAAGTCGGCGTGCAGCGCGCGACACTTCTTCGCGACGTGCTGCAGGCGGGATGCGTCGAGCTCGATGGCGGTCACGTCGAGCGGACCGTGGGCGAGCAGCTCGTCGACGATCTTCCCGTCCCCGACGGCCGGCTCGAGCACGCGGGCGCCAGCACGGAGATCGATCACCTCGAGGAGCGCCTGCGTCACCGCGCTCGGCGTCGCGTAGGAGTCCTGCGCGTCCCGCACGTGCACGGGGCCGGTGGCGCGGCGGCGGCCGGTGGCGCTCATCGCGCCACTTCGTCCGCGCGGGGGGCGTTGCCGAGCGCGTCGACGTGTCGCGCCTCATCCTGGCCATGCGGCACGGAGGGGACGTCGATGCCAGCACGGCGAAGGGCGTCCAGGGCACGGCGACGAGCCATGCCGCGAACGGGGCGGCCGTCGATGATCTTGGAGATCGTGCGGGGGTCGACGGACGCCTCCACCGCGAGTCTGCGAAGCGTCTCGGTGTCGGGGGACGTGTAGAGCTTCATGCGGCCACGATGCGGCCGTCACGCCCCTTCTACATCGCCCCCTTCTTGCGACGCGCGAAGGGCAGGTGAACGCGCAGGCCTGCCGCTGACGCGGCTGACGCTTCCGCGAGCTCCTCCTCCTTGAAGGCCGGCACGACGTGCTCGCGCGCCTTCGCGATTCGGCGGCGCGCCTCCTCGTCGATCGCCTGCGCGAGCGTGAACCGGTCCCGCACCCACGTCGCGAGCGGCGCGGGGTCGATGCGGAGAGAAAGGCGCACGACGGCGAGCTCGGTGTTCGTGAGGCATCGCTCGCTCGAGCGGACGGCGCGCAGCGTGCCGCCGACCTCGACGAGATGTCCGCCCCCGAGGAGCCCGCCTGCGTGCGCCGGCCGCTCGCCGTGTGCGTCGTCAGCAGCGTCAGCACTTCGCGCTGGACCGTCGTGCGTACGCAGCCGACCAAATTCCTGAACGACGAAGTGCGTGAGGTCGCCGACGCGATCGTATCGGGCATCCGGCCGCAGGTGCTTGTTCGCCGGGTCGCTGCGCACACCGTCGACGGCGAGCGTCGCTCGCTCGAGATTGCGACGCTCGACCGCGTCGACGATCGCGAGCACTGAGGCCGGATAGTGGTCTGCGACCGGTTCGAGCAGCTCGTCGACGCGGCACGGAAGGCCCCAGTGCCCGACGAAAGCGTCGAGGTCGGCGAGCTTGAGACGACGCGCGCGAAGCAGCGCACGCGCGTCTTCGTCCAGGCGGTGCAGCTGCTCGAACGACTCGAGCAGCCCCCGCTGCCACTCGATCGAGAACGGCTCGTAGAAGATGCGGTCGAAGCGTTCGCGCAGCTCGGCCAGAAGCTCCCGCTCGAATTCCTCTGTAGATTCAGCACGTTTGCCGTGTCGCAACTTGGGGGCGCTGATCGGCGCTCGGCGAGTCCGCATCGTGCGCTGACCATGCACTCGTCATGTTCGCGCGGCGAGCACCGCATCCGCGGCCCACCGGAGCGCCTGCGCGGTGAGCCGCACGCCACCTCACCGCGCGCACTCGCCGCACGTCGTCGCCGGCTCCTCGACGAGGTGCGGCGGGCGCCCCCGCGCTCCGATCTCCCACTTCAGCGACGAGGAAAACATGACCGATTCGCACGACAACACCACCCCCGAAGCTCCCGACGACACCACCCCCTGCGTAAACGTTCGCGACGAGGCGCATCGCCTCGCGCGCCTCGGCTTCCCGGTGCTGCCTGTGCACCACGTGCGTTTCGACAGCGAGGGCGCCGCGTGCTCATGCGGCAAGGGCGGCTGCCGCAGCCCTGGCAAGCACCCGCGCACCAAGAACGGCCTGCGCGACGCCACCGTCGATCCCGCGGAGATCGACGCTAGCTTCCACATGTTCGTGAGGAACATCGGAATCCGCACCGGCGACACCCACGTGGTCCTCGATGTCGATCCGCGCAACGGCGGCGACGTCTCCCTCGCGGAGCTCGAGGCCGAGCACGGGAAGCTCCCCCGAACGCCGGTGACCGAGACCGGGGGCGGCGGGCTGCACTTCCACCTGCGTGGGCCCCGCGGCCTCCCGAACCGCACGCGCATCGCCCCCGGCCTCGATATCAAGGCCGAGAACGGCATGGTCGTTGCGCCGCCGAGCCAGCACCAAAGCGAGGCGAGCTACGTCTACCGCGACGGTGCCGCACTTGGCCAGATCGACCTCGCGCCCCTGCCACCGTGGCTCGAGGCGATGATCGCGAAGCCTGGGCTCTCGAACGCGGCGAGGTCGAAGCGCACCGCGGCAACCCACGGTGAGGACACGACGGTTCGCGAGGGCGGTCGCCACTCCCACCTGCTTCGAATCGCGGGCATGCTCCGCCGCAAGGGCTGCTTGCCCGAGGTGATCGCCGCCACGCTCACCGCCGAGAACGAGCATCGCTGCGCCCCTCCTTTGCCAGACGACGAGGTGGCGGCCATTGCGCGCGACATCGGCGCGAAGCCGGCCGGCGCTCGCGTGACACCGGAGGAGGCCGGAACGAAGCGACGCGGCCAAGCGGCGGAGCTGGTGGAGCTCGCCGACGATCTCGACTTCTTCCACTCGAGCGACGACCACGCGTACGTAGCGGTGCCCCTCGGCCGTCGGTGGGAGATCCTTCGCATCAAGGGGAAGCGCTTCCAGACGTTCCTCGCGAAGCGCCTACACGAGCGGGCCGGCAAGGTCGCCTCGGGCAACGCGATGCGCGACGCCCTCGACCTGCTCGAGGCTCGCGCGCGCTTCGATGCCCCGTGCCGCGAGGTGTACGTGCGCGTCGCCGCTGTCGACGGACACGTCTACATCGACCTTGCAAATGCGGCGGGGCAGATCATCGACGTCCACGTTGGCGGCTGGGAGATCCTCGACGCGTCCCCGGTGCCGTTCTTCCGCCCGGCCGGGCTCCGCCCCATCGCTACGCCCGTGCCCGGCGGCACGATCGATCTCTTGCGCAAGTACGTGAACCTGCCCGACGACGGCGGGTTCTGCCTGTTCGTGGGCGTGATCGTGGCCACGCTGCGCGGGAGGAAGCCGTACTACCTGCTCATCCTCAGCGGCAGCCAGGGCTCCGCGAAGAGCACCGCGGCCAGTTTCTTCAAGGAGCTCGTCGATCCGGGGCGCGCCGCGCTCCGCAGCGTTCCGCGCGACGTTCGCGACATGGTCGTCGGATTCCAGCAGCTCTTCCTCGCGGTGCTCGACAACGCGAGCTTCTTGACGAACGAGCTCTCGGACACGCTCTGCATCGTGTCGACCGGCGGCGGCGTCTCGACGCGCCGCTTGTACACGGACGACGAAGAGCAGCTGTTCGAGATCGCCAGGCCCATCGTCGTCACCACGATTGACGGCGCCGTGGGGCGGGCAGACCTCCAGGATCGCGCCATCGTGTTGAACCTGCCGAGCATTTCCGACGAGCGGCGCATGGACGAGGCCACCCTCTGGCGCAAGTTCCACGAGGAATCCGGCCTGATCCTCGGGGCCCTGTTGGACGGCGTGTCGATGGGCCTGCGTCGCTTCGAGCACGTGAAGATGACGCGCACGCCTCGCATGGCCGACGCCGCGCGGTTCGCGACGGCTGCGATGCCGGCCTTCGGCTGGTCGGAGAACGCGTTCCTCGACGCCCTCACCGAGAACCAGCGCGACGTCGCTCGGTTCGGCCTCGAGGGCGATCTCGTGGGGCGCGCCGTGCAGAAGATGATGGAGGGGCGTACCGAGTGGACGGGCACCGCGACGGAGCTGCTCGACATCCTGACGATCTGGATGCCCGAGGGGAGCCGCTACGAGAAGGAGCACCCGCGCAGCCCCGCATCGCTCAGCAACAAGCTGCGCCGTGCAGCAGGGATGCTGCACCGCGTGGGCCTCGAGGTGTCGGAGCACCGCGAGGGCAAGCAAGGCACGCGCGTGATCCGGATCGCGAGCGCGACCTCCCCTCGCGCCAGCAGCGTCGGCGCCGCCGAGGCGAACGGAGCCAGCCCGGATGCGGACGACGCCGACGACGCCGACGACGCTCAGGACGACGCGTTCGAGGAAACGGATGACGGAGCTCCCGACGACGATGGCCACGACGGCTTCGGCTACGACCGCATCGTAGATCTCCTTCAGCTCTCGCCCAAACGTCTCGACCGTATCGCCAAGGGGTCCGATGGGAACCCGTGAGCCGTACGTGAACCGCTTCGAGGGGGCGCGCATCTACGCGCGCTCCCTCGCCGTTACGGCGGTCTTCCGCCGGTCGGCATTCGATCCGGATCGGCCACCCGTCGGCACCAAGCCACACCCGTGGTTGAAGGGGGTCTACGTCTATCCCACTCACGAGGATCACCTGATCTGGCGGGTCTCGGCGGGACGCTGGGCCATCGCGACGAAGTCGCACGACATGCGGCCAGTCGCCCCAGTGATAGATCTCGGGTTCGAGCTTGGCGTCGGCAACGTCCTTGAGGACGTCGTCGTGCTCCCCACGGTCGCTCGCCTCCCGCTTCGCACCGAGAACCGCGTTGTAGCGGATCGGCCCATTCGTGCGAGGAAGCTGTTCCCGACGCACCACACCGAGATGGCAGCGACGTTGATCCCGACCGAGCTTCGGATCAGTGGATCCACTGGACGCGACGGCAGCGTCAAGCTCTGGGCAGAGGCGATAATCGGGCGCGAACACGTGCGCAGAGACGGCACGCCGCGAGCCCTCGTGCAGCTCGCGTTCACGCGATGCTGCCCGGTACGCTACGAGCGACGGGAGAGGCTGCGATCCCTCGCAGGTGCGCTTCACGATCTGATCCGCTTCGCCGATCGTGACGGTGTCGAGTTCGACCGAGCCCAGCGTTCGGGGCTGGACATCGGCACCGTGGGCGTCGACCTCCTCGAGGACGATGTGGTCTTCGATATCGAGCTTCCGACCCCCAACGGTCGCGAGCGATTCATCCTCAGCGAAACCGCCCTCGCGCGCGGGACGTAGGGAGCGAGGGCGGTCGTTGGGCTCGTCGGCGGGCAGCTGGTCTACATCTGCCCGGCCGCACGTTCCCGCGGCAGCTCCCGAATCCGGAGATCGGCGGGCCACTCCTCCCAGTCGCCTCCGTGAACGTCCCTCAACCTCAGCTGCGCGCCGGCGTGGACCACGTTGCGTCCGAGCTGCTTCACGAAGAGCGCGACGTTCGAGGAGCGGCAGGCAGCGACGGCGTCGAACACCCACGTGGTGTCGAACCGCCGCGCCTCCTTTCCGGACTCGCCGCCGATGATCGCCCAGTCGATGCCGACCACGAGCTCGGTGAACGCAACCGGCTCGACCAGGGGCTCGAACGAGACGAAGCGCGTCGTGCGGTCGTCGCCCACACCTCGGAGCTGTGCCGCACGGCTCGCGTTCGCGGCGGCTGTGACCGAGGTGCCGACCCAGAGGTTCGACGGCCAGGTCCAACCGCGCCGCATCGCCCACTCCGAGAACTTCTTCATCCGGGCCGGCTGCTTGGTGAGCCAGAGCCACCGGTGCCGGCTGCCTTCTTCACTCGACACCTGCCCCAAGATCTCCGTCTCGAGGAACTCGAACGGGACATCCGAAGACAGCGCATCCCCCAGATCAGACGCGAACACGAGGCGCGGGGCTCCATCGAGCCAGGGCTTCGCGGTTCGCCGTAGTCCCTGGAGCGCGGGCGCCCGTGCTGCAGCACGCATTCGTCCGGCGAACAGCTCCGGCTTTCCGAAGTCGCGGGCGTAGCCAGGCCGGCCCTCGCGGATCTCGTGCAGCTTGCCGGCGTAGCAGATACGGCTCGTCAGACCCCACAGCTCGCAGCCGTCGCAGCCGACGACGGGGTTGACCGTGTCGTCGGCCCACTGGATGAGGGTGCCGCGGCTCACGGGGCCCCCTCGAGCGAGATCGTCGACGCTGCATCGACGATCTGACCGAGCTTGCTCGCGAGCTTCGCGCGGGCCGCATCGATGGCCACGATGGCTTCCCTCAGCGCGGCCAGATCTCCCGCCGTCAGCTCCGCCGTCGAGAGGGCGACTGCGTGCTCCTCGAGGAGGCGATCAGCGGCCTGGCTCCAAGTCGTGGCGATGCTCATGACCGCGGAGATCGCGCGAACGTGTGCGGGCGGCTGCCCCCTCGGGGCGTGGTCCTTGGCCCGGTCCTCAGCCTCGCCCTGCTGCTCGCGGGCAAGCCTGCGCGTGGACCACCCCTCGCGGACTGCCTCGCGCGCCAGGGCGAGTCGTGCGGCTCGATCGGCCGTGTCGGTCAGGATCATGATGTGCGCCCAGCGCAGGCCGACGTGGGTCTCCTTGTTCGACAGGCTGACCAGCTTCTCGAACTCCGCCGGTTCGAGGACCGTCGCCGTGTCGGCCCACTTCAGGAGGGTCTTCCACTTGCGCCCGATGGTGTGCTCGAACCAGGGCTGCCACGCCGCGCGGTAGCGCTCCTTCTGCGGGCGCTTTGCGAATGGCGCGATGATCCGGCCGAGGCGGTACCGGTAGTCCGCCTCCGTCTTGTTCTTCTCGGCGACGATGCCGAGGACCTGACGTTGCGCGTCCTTGAGCTGCGCCTCGAACTCGGTGGAGAGGGCGGCTTTCTTCGGGGTCTGGGTTCGTGTGGCCATGTCGGGTCCTTTCCGTCCCCGAACCCCCGGCCAGAAGGGGTGCGGCGACGACCAGAACTACCGACGATGACTGCGAGACTCCGAGACGCTCCGTGGGCGAGATGGCCACCGCTCCGCAGGGAGACCCAGCGGGATTTCTTAGCTGACGCCCGACCCCAATCTGCCGCCTTCCAGGGGCAGAACGCAAGGGCCGTGTGCGCATGCCCGATCGAGCCCTCGCGGATTCCGACACAGGAGTACCTGAGCGTTTGAGCCGCTGCCAGGAGCAAACCTGCGGATCCTCGAGAAACCATGCTCATCCGCAGAGGACGACAGTTGCTTCGAGTTTCCGAAGGGGGGGACCTACGTGCTGTCGCCCCGGAGGAGAAGTTCGGTGGGGCAGCCCTCAGGCGCCGAGCACAACGTGCCCGGGATCGCGGGGCCCTCGGCGATCGTTCGCATGGCCCACTGCTCGATCGCAGTGGTCAGCTTCTTGGACTCACTCTGCCGGAGTCGCTGCCGCTCCTCGTCGGGGCCGTCGCGACCGCGCGCCTCGATCTCGTAGAGGCCGCCGATGACTTCGAGCACCTCGCCGCGGCACTCCTTGGGGAACGCCGTCTCGCACTCGACGAAGCCGCGCGCGTCGTTCGTAACGGCCGGATCACGCTCGTGCACGAGTTCACGTCCAAGGGCAACCGGACCAACCTGCCCGACCACTGGATCTACACGTACAGCGATGGCGGGTTGAACGGGTTCTACGTCTCGGCCGCGACCGGCCAGCTCGTGACCTTCGCGAGCGGCGCGAACGTCGCGTCAAGCAACGGGCACAACTGGTCGAAGTTCGAGCGCGTCCGTCTGCCCGTCGAGATCGGCAACGGCACCCCGTACGCGAGGGCACAGGTGAAGTCCGGCGGCGTGTGGGGCTCCGTGTTCGCGTACACGTTCAGCAGGTCCATGCCGGCCATCAGTGCGACGGCTCCGATCGATCTGTACGGCAACGCCTGCCTGAACGTCACGACCGCGTGGCACCACCGGACGCAGTTCCTCCCGTCCGGCGTGCGCCCCGAGTGGGCCGCGTGACGTAGAACCAACAGAACTGCGGCGCCCCTCGTCTCCTGGAGGCGCCCTACGCCCCTCGACCTTGCCCGAAAGGGTGGGTCGAGGGGCGTTGCTCTTTGTCGGCGGAGCCTCACTACTTCGTCGACTTGGCCGGTTGACCACTGTCCTGGTTCGCCAGCTCGATCTCGCGATTCATCGTCGAGAACAGATGCGTGCAGCGCCTCTGTTCGAGGACGAACGTGGAAATGGCTGCCTTGTCCTCCGCGCTCAACGGCGCTCGCGTTTCGAGCTTCTTCAGCGGGCTGTGCATCCCCTTCGCGGACGCCTTGAGGCGGTCCAGCGCAGGGCGAAGCGCCGGGTGGAGTGCAGGGACAACCGCGTTGAACACCTCGATCATAGGCACGAGTTGCTCGATCAGGGCGATTTGTCGGTCGAACACCGTCTCCTTCTCCTCGAGGGCTTCGATTCCCTTCCGCCACGCTGCGTATAGCTGTGTGTTGTTGGCTGTCATGGAGCTGTGGTGCCCGAGCGCGGGCCGGGCGTACAGCCCGCCGAGGGTCAGATCCGGCACCACGGAGGGTCAGATCCGGCACCAGGGTCAGACCCGGCACCGTGGCTGCGCAGGACGGTCAGTTCCAACACTGCCAACGTGGCCGGATCTGGACATGGCGATGGCCGGATCCGGACATGAGAGGCGGGCGCCCGTGCGACCAGGTTCTTCTCCGTGCGACAATCTACGTCGCAGCATCGCGCGCGATCGTTAGGGATCGGGACGGCGCGATCGTCAAGGTGCTGACTGCCGCGTCGCGTTGGTGGATCGCCGCGCGCCGCAACCCATTGGATCGATTGCGGGTCGAGGTCGAGCGCGCTCGGGCACGGTGCCTGCTTGCTCGCCCTGCGCCGCGCAGTGGACGGCGGCGCTCAACGGAGGACGCATCGCAATGGCGGGAATCCTGGTCAACGTGCTTCGTCGTCAGGTCATCCAGATCCCCAACGTGTCGGGCTCAAGCGAGTTCATGTGGCCGCTCCTTGCCCAGACCATCGACGCACTCGGCTGGGTCTCCGGCACGCTGATCGTGAGCGTCTACGCCCAAGCGTTCACGTACACTAGCGGGACACCGAAGCTCAAGTTCTTCGTCGCGAACACCATGCTGTCGCCCGACGATCCTTCCAAATTGGTGATCGAAACCGGCGGTGACGCGCTGGCGCAGGTCGAAGTCGCCCCTGGAACGTCCACGCAACCGGCGCTCTACACGGCGAAGATCCCCACGCCAACGACGGGGAGGCCCTACCCCGCCATCGGTCGCTACCTCGGGGTCGGTATGTCGCTCACGGCTGGCGGCGCGAACTCGACCGGCGGCGACATCACCGTCGCCATCGATCTGGTCGGACGCGACGCTTGAGTCGCGCTGGTGGCGGACGAAGGGCTCAGCTGCACCTCTGCGTCGGGCAACGGGTCTGCCTCCGCCGCGTGTATCTTACATCCAGCATCTCTCCCCTGATGCGATGGATCTGGGCCGACACAGGGCGCCTCGGGCACGCCCCGCAAGGCGTGACCCGCTTGCCTGCTGTCGTTTGAAGGGCGCTACACCTCGGCGACGCTCATGATGGGAAACCCCGGGAGGCGGAATTGAGCAGCGACATCAAACTGGGCGATGACGAGTCGATCACGCTGGTGTGCACCAAGCTGGTCTCATTGAATTCCGCAGAGCCGAGCAAGCCCGTGACACTTCAAGGGGCAATGCGGGTTGGTGGAACCCTGTACGTCACCCCTTGGACGTTGCATGAGGTCGAGAAGCGTGACCGCTCGGGGAGTGAGACTGCGATATCTGGTCGTTACGCGGAGTTGGGGGCGGCTGCGCGCCGCTTCCGCGACCTCGACACAACTCTCGGGGACCCAGCCAAGGTCTCCGACTTCGTGTCTGGTGTCATCAGCTCCAAGTACGAGTATGACATTATCGACGTGCTAAGGGAGCAGAACGGAGAGGTGGACCTCGCTCGCGAAATCGGCTTGCTGCGCGCAGCCATCATTTCGTTGGCGGACCGCCTGAAGGGAAAGTGAGCACCCATGATGATGCGTGGGCTCGCGTTTGTCTTCGGGGGCCTGCTCCTGACGGCGTCATTGGGAGAAGCCTCGGCCAAAGAGGATCGAGGTCGCGGGAGCATCGCCGATCGGCGGCACGGACTCGCGCTCGTTGCGATGTACCCGGCCTCGGTGAAGAACGATGCGTGGTTGACTAATTGGCATGACCGACCGGTGTTTGGGGGGGCGATCCAGTATCAGTTGAGGCTGCCTTACAGTTACATCGGTACCAGTGTCGACGTACATTCTATTGCGACCTCGGTCATTCTGATGGCGGGGATTGCTGCCCCGGTGCATCCGATCGCCGAGCTTGGGCTCGGATTCGGCTTGGGACCGTCTTGGGTGTACTCGACGAAGTACGTACCTGCCGCGGGTAGACACGCGGAACTGAGTGCCCGCGTTCTCGTGAGCGTCGATCGAACGTTCGACATCGGACTGGAGTCCGCGCTTGTTATTGAGTCCTATCCTGTAAGGGATCTTAGCGAGGATGCGGGTATCACGTTCCTGATACCCGTTCGCCTCATTGGCAGGCTGCGCCTGTGAGGGAGACCGCATGCGATCGCTCCGAGAAGCCTGGGGTCGCGCGTACAAAGCTCTTGGCGCGATTAGTGGTGGCCTGTACCAGGGCCTCTATGGGTCTGAGCCTGAGTCGTTCCCGTTTCGGTCGATCAGGCGTTTGATTGATGCGTCGCGTTGGCCGGAAGCAAGACTCGCGCCGGTGCAGATCGGCGTTCGTCCGCAGGGCCTGCGCTACATCGGCAAGCACCCCGAATTGCTCGTCGCGAACTGGACCCATCAGGCTAACGGTCTGGCTCACGACGAGAACTACTGGTATTCGACCCAGACGTTTGCGATTAGTCGCATCCCGAGGTCCGTTCCGCTGGCAGAGGCCAAGGACGATGTTGTCCAGTCTGACTACCTCGTGAATGCGTCCGGCGAGACAGCAAAGCACGCGGGGGCGCTGGCCTACTATCAAGGTTATCTCTATGTGCCCGTCGAGGGCCACGGGTGGCCCGGGCTGCCAGGCGACCATGCACAGATATGGGTCGTAGACCCAACCACCTTCCCCAAACCGAAGGTCGTCGAGACCATCCTGATGGAGGCAGGCCAGAAGAAGGCACCCTGGTGCGCCATCAACTCTGACGCAAGCCTTCTCTATACCTCGGATTTCATCGAACGCGAGGCGGATCCGCTCACCGCAAATCAAATTCGAATATATCGCCTTTGGCCGTGGCCGCACGAGCCCGGGCCCGGTGGCGCGCGACTGAAGCGAGTCGGCACGCTGTCGCTTACTACCGAGTCTGGAGATCCATTCCCTGCCAGACAGATGCAGGGCGGTCTCATTACCCCGAACAACCATCTGCTCCTCGTATGCGACGAGCCGCTCGGGGAGGCGGTTTCGGGCATGCACCTGTTTGACTTGGTCACAGGCGTGCGTCGTTGGCATACGCGCTGGATCGACGTGGATTCGACCTACCCGGGTTACGGATTGCTGCATCGCGCAAAACGGGACGAAGCTCAGTCGGTGGCCGTGTGGTCCATCGAGGGCTTCTTCGTTCACACGTTGTTCACCGTAAAGACATCTAGCGGCCCCGATGGCGTGATGGTCTTGCGCTGGGATACCTGGAATTCATGGGAGCGAGATTCCCTGTAGGAGTGGCGGCAAATGCTTGTCGCGACCGCCTGCGCGATGATGATGGCTATAACGCCCCGCGCTGTACGCGGCGGTTCGTCCCAGGACCCGGGCGGGGTCCGATCGCGGCGTGAGGGCATCAGTCGAGCGGGCGGCTCGCGCGGAGACGCGCCGAGCGCGTTGTCGCCCGACGACCAAGCCACGGCGGCGCGTCGGCTCGAGCCCCACGCACGCGCGGCGCGCGCCCCACGCACGCGCGGCGCGCGCGTGTGCATCCGCGTGCGCCAGACGATCGCTCGCTTCCGAGCCTTTGCTGCCGCGTCCGCGTCGTGCTCGAGCTCGATGGCGTTCCCGTTCCCGCTCCCGTCGCGTCAGGGGTGAGGGGAATCGGGAACGCCGAAGCGGTCACGGCTCCGGAGCACGAGACCGCGTTCGACCAGGCGCGCGAGCGCGTCGCCCAGACGTTCGTTACGCACGCGAAGCTGGGCACGGAGATCGGCGCGTGCGACGGGCTCGGGCGTCTACGCGAGCGCCTCGATGATCGCCTGCTCGATGCCGACTGCGCCGCGTGCATCGTCGCCCGCGACGCGGTCGTCAGCAGACTCCGAGACTCGGCGGCGATCTCGAGGTGACGTCGTCGTCTTCACCGACCAGCGTGAGCGCGATCGGATCCGGCGCCGGCGCTCCGCGGTGCTCGGCGGTGTTGCAGCGGTTGGCCCCGCTGGCGTCGCACGCACAAGAGCGTGCCCACGCGAAGAAGTCGCCCGAGCCGCGCAGCGTGAGTACCCACCGCACGAGGCCTCGATGTTGCAGTGGAAGGGCTTGCCTCGGCTACTTCCTCAAGACGGTTCGAATCTGATGGTCGCGAACGCTGACCCAACCGAGTCGCGGCTGGCGCTTCACAGAGCGGAAGAACCGTCTGAAATTCGGGCATAAGAACCACGAGGGATCCCACAGCCCTCGCCGAGGTCCTGATGCTCCGCATCCTCCGCCACCCCGTCGTCTTCTTCCTGATCGTGGCGTTCCGCATCGCCACGTTCATCTTCGCCTGTATTGCGACGCCTCGACGCGTCTGACAACCCAACCCTGCGTCGCCGGTTCCGCCGCGGACGCCGAAATGGATCGCTCCCGATCGAGGAGCGGCAAGGAACCACCATGCCCGACTTCACCACCCCCGTCTCCGAGAGCTCGTCGTACCTCGCCCGCGTGATGGCCAGCGATCCCGTGAGGAAGGGGATCGCCGGCGCCGCCGCCGGCCTGCTCATCGCCCTGGTCAGCGAGGCGATCTGGCCGTCGTCCTGATCGACTTGCTCGTCGAAGCGCTCCTGGCAGCCTGGGAGCGAGGGCGAGCACGTCTCGGTCGGCGCCTCGGCTCCGCGCTCGTGTGGCTCGGAGAAGCTGCACGTCCACCGCCTGGCGTGACCGTGCAATCGAGCGACGGCGCCGTCTACACCGGCTTTGCGCTCGTCGATCGCAACCGCATCGTCGTCCTCCTCGCGGTTCGCGAAACCGGCGAGCGACCTTCCCCTGCAGCGACCACGAGGTTCGTCGAGCCGGTGAGGGAGCAGTCGCGGTACGCGAGCTCCGCGATGTCGATGTGGGAGCACGAGCACCGCGACCGTCTGGACGAGCCTGACGACTGGTCCCGGTAACCGTTTCCACCGTCCACACGAAGGCGTCCGTGGCACGAGCGATCGTGCTCCGGGCGCCTTCTTCACTTCGAGAAGGCGAACCCATGCGCATCAACGGTCGAACCCTGCGTGCCTCCGATCTCCGTGAACGCCGCGTGCTCATCGCCCTCGGCGTCGATCCGACCTTGGGGCTGCGGGTCCCCCGCTCCGAAAACCCGTACGCCGTCGCCCGCACCATCCGTCGCCTCGCCCGCGACAACGACGACGTCCGCTTCCTGAAGATGATTGTCCGGAAGAACAAGACCCGCGAGCCCCGGCCGTCGCCCGACGTCGACCAGCCGATGCCGCTGCCCGATGCGGCGGAGTGACGCGCTTCGCGAGCTGCAGCAGCTCGTGCAGTTCGAGGCTGCCGAGGACGAGGTGCGGGCGTTAGTCGCCGCCAACGCGATGGAGCTCGCGCCCGTCCTCGGCGTCCGCGTGGACCGACTCGAGGGCGCGACCCGGGAGGAAGGGCTCATGGACCGGCTGCGTGGTCGACTGGCCGAGCTGCGTCGGCGCCGCCGCGAGCAGCAGCGGCTCGACGCCGCTGTCGCCGCTGCGGGAGTCGCGGCGGCCCTCGGTCGCTCGGCACGCCGTCGTGGCGGCGTCGTCCACCTCGACGTCACGCTCCTTCTCGACTCCGGTTTGATGGCCGGTCCGGCACGGTACGTACGGTTCGTGGCGGACGGGTATGCCGTCCCCATCGAGTCGTCGGTGCTCATGAGGGTGCGTCGGCACCTCCCGAAGTTCCCGGACCTCGGTGCGTACCTCGATGAGCGTGGCCTGCACCTGCGGTGGCGCGGAGGGATCGGGCAGTTGAACCTCAGGCCGCAAGTGATGGTCGGCCGTGTGGAGGTGCTCGACGTGCCGCTACGTGCGGTGCGTGAGGTGCCTCAGCCCGAGCCGCTGCGCGTGAACAACTTCGTCGAGGCTCTCTACGAGGCGCTCGGCCTCACTGGTTGAAAGGAGAGCGATGGCCAACATGTACCGGCAGTGGTCGGACGTGATCCCGTGGTCGGAGGCCCACCCGATCGCCGAGCAGAAGGCCTGGGTCCACCGGGTCCTTCGGCCCGTCGACGATGCCTCCGACGAGGACTACGGCAACGAGCTCGAGGGACGCGGCATCGTGCTGTCCGACGTCTCCGACTTGACCGCGCTGATGTACTGGCCCGCCTTCGAGTGCAGCTTCGTCGAAGACGGACTGTGGGTCCGCTCGGAGGAGGCCGGGGACCTCGAGCACCTCGCTGCGTTCGTGCGTTCGTACCTCGCTACCTTCGACCCGTCGCGACTCATCTGCATCCAGTGGGCCGACTGGTGCGATCGACTGCGCGCTGGCGAGTTCGGCGGCGGTGTCGTCGTCATCGCAGCCAACGTGGTGAAGTGGGCGAGCACCCGCCGGGTCGCCGACGACATCGTCGCCGGCAGATACCTGGCCTGAGCCTGATCGTCGCTGGACGCCATGGGCGTCGCCGACGTGAACCCTCATGAGGGCTGCGCGATCGTCGCGCGCCGCTCCGACCGGGAGACCAACCCATGCAGACCACCAACACCGCGGCCATCACCGGCCGCGCCTTGCCGCCGCCGCTCGTCCTGGCGGCGGACATGCCTTCGCGGTGGAACGACGACGAGCTCGACTTCGACTCCGCCGCCGACCGAATCGTCCGTGCCCACGAACGTGACGGCGACCACCGCGATCTGCCGATCTCGGACCTCAAGACGTGGGCCGTCGTGCCCCATGAGGGGCAGTTCGCGCTCGCACCTCTGGCCCGCCACCACGGCCCGAAGCCGCTCCGGGCGAACGCCTTCGCCAACCTGGCCGCTCGAGTCGGCGCGCCAGGTGACTTTATCAAGCGTCTGCCGGCGCCGCTGCAGCTCGCGACCATGAACTACCTGCTCGCCGAGCACCAGGAGTCGAGCGCGGCGACGCTGAGGGTGCGAGGAGAGGAGGTCGCCGCCATCGTGTCGGGTCGGTACGCGCCCCTCGATCCGGTGGAGCTCGTGGAGACGATCCGCGAGGCCCTCGTGAAGCACGGGATGCTCCGCGAGGTTCGCGTCCGGGGCGTCGCCTCCGGGCTCGTCGACAACCTCCGGCTCGTCTTCCCGGCCGAGCAGAAGGCCATCAAGCCCGGCGACGTCTCCGCCCTCGGCCTCGACATCACGTCGTCCTCGTTCGCGAGGTCCGCCGTGCATGTGTCGCCGGTGATCTGGCGGCTGGTCTGCTCGAACGGCCTCAAGAAGGCCGAGCGTGGCTCCGGGTTCTCGTTCCGTCACATCGGTGACTCCCAGCGGCTGCGTGACGGGGTGGCCGAAGCGATCCCGTCCGCCGTCGTCCGCGCCCGGGGCGTGATGGACCAGTGGCAGCGCGCCGTCACCTTCATGGTCGAGGACGTGCAGCGCCAGATCGAGTCGATGCGCGAGCTGACCACGCCGGAAAAGAAGCTGCTCGAGCACGAGCTCCTCAAGGAGATCGGCGCGCCGGCTCTTCCCGAGCACGTCCCGCTCTACGACCTGGTGAACGCGCTCACCGCTTCCGCCAAGGAGGCGAGCCCCGCTCGTCGCCTCGACATCGAGTCCATCGCTGGTGACGTGCTCTCGCGGCACGTGGGGAGGGCCTGACCACCATGAAGAAGGACATCCTCTGCCGACCGTTCGCGCCCGAGCAGATCAAGACCCGCCCGGGCCAGCATGGCAAGACCCTCAGCTACGTCGAGACGCACGCCGTCATCGCGAGGCTGAACGACGGCTGCGACGCCTGGGGCTTCGAGATCGTCAAGCACGAGGTCATGGCCGACGAGGTGATCGTCGTCGGCAAGCTGACCGCCGACGGCATCGTCAAGATGGCCTTCGGCGGCAGCAACGTCACGAAGGACGCCTCCGGCAAGGAGGTGTCGCTCGCCGATGACCTGAAGGCCGCGGCCTCGGACTGCCTGAAGAAGGCGGCCTCCCTGCTCGGGGTCGGCCTCGAGCTGTACGGGGGTGCCGTCAGCCCGTCAGCGCCGTCAGTAGGTCCCGCCCGGCCGACGGCGCCGACAGCGCTGACGGCTGACGGCCGGCGTGCTCCTCCCGAGGGGGACCGGCTCACGGCTCGCCAGCTCGCCGCCATCCACGCGGCGGCTCGCCGACGTGGGGTGGGGCCGTCTGACCTCAACGCCCTCCTCGCCGATCGCCTCGGCAAGAGCGGCCCGCAGTTCCTCACGAAGAGGGAGGCGAGCGAGCTGCTCTCGGAGTGGTCGAACGGCAACGGCGCCCACGCGGCGTAGCAACGACAACCCGGTGATCACGAGGGGCTGGATGCTGGTCCGGTCCCTCGTGGTCACCTCGCAGACACCGCGTGCCGTTGGGCGCGCAGGTGTCCGGTCCAGACCTCGATGGGCGACACGGCCGCGGTGCCGTGCCGCCCGTCGTTCTTCATGGAGCAGACATGACCCCGATGACTTCCCCCAAGCCGCTCGCCGAGTTGCGAGCGCTCCCGCATCTGTCGGTCTCGCAGTTGAAGACGTTCATCCAGTGCCCGCGCAAGTACGCCCTCGCCTACGTGCACGGTGTTGCCCCGCAGTTCCGGCCCATCGCGCTGGCCTTCGGGACGGCGTGGCACGAGGCGGTCGGCTTCCACCTGACCGCCTCGACGAAGGCGCAGCAGGCCGAGCGCAACGAGGTCAAGACCATCTTCCGCGAGCGGCTCTCGATTGCCGTCGAGGGCGACGCGACCCCGGTGCTCTTCGACGACGACGAGGATCTCGGCAAGGTCATCGACCACGGCATCAAGATGCTCGACGTCTTCCTCGACCGGCTCCCGATCCCCGAGCGCGTCATCGGCGTCGAGCTTCCGTTCTCGCTCGAGATCGTCGACCCGGAGTTCGGCGACGTGCTCGAGGTCCCCCTGATCGGCGCGCTCGACGCACTCGTCATCCACGACGGCCGGCCCGCCGTCTTGGAGCTCAAGACCGCGAAGAAGAAGTGGTCGACCGACCAGCTCGAGTACGACCTGCAGCCGACCGCCTACGCGATGGCCGCCGAGCAGCTGGGCTACGACAACCCCGACGTCGTGCTGCTCGTGGCCACCAAGACCAGCAAGCCCGACGTGCAGATCGAGAGGCTGGTCCGGACCAAGGCCGACCGCGACGATCTGGCCGTGACCGCGCAGTCGGTGACCGCCGCGATCGCGGCCGGCATCGATCACCCCATCCGGGGGTGGGCTTGCAGGGGCTGCCCCTACGCCCATGCCTGCCGATGAACGAGTTCCAGCCGCTTGGCTTCACCTCGTTCTGGACGGTGGGCTCGGCGGGCAAGACCTTCCGGGTACGAACCTGCTCGGCCCGAACCGCCCTCGAGTACGCGCGGCGTCGGACCCGGCATCCCGCCACCCTGCTGGCCCTGACGCTCGACGTGGCCCGTCCCGGTCCTCGCCCGGCCTACCGCCGGGGCGCGACCCGGAGGCGGAAGCTCATGCCGGACGTGCTCGTCCGTCGCGCCATGGGCGATTCCATCACGAGCATCGCCCGGGACCTGGGCGTCCCGAGGGAGACCGTGCGGGATTGGCTGCGGGAGGTCGGGCGATGACCCGGCGTCGCTCGGAGCCACCCGCGGTCGCGGTGGGGGTCGACGGGCGCGTCTACCTGAGCGTCTTCGAGCTCGATGGGGTCGAGACCCTCGAAAATGCGACACTGGCGGTCGGATCTCGCGGGACCTTCTTCATCGGGGTCGCGATCACGGCCGCGGAACGCCGCCGGCTACTTCGGAGCATCCGGTCGGCGAGCCGCGAGGCCGCGGCCTTCATCGCAGGTGGCCGGCGCTGGCGGTGATCAGGCGGACTTCTTCGGGCGTCCGGGGCCGGCCTTCGGCCCGGTGGGCTGCGCGAAGAGGTCCGCAACCGGCACCCGCAGGTTGTTCGCGATCCTGACCAGCGTCTGCACGGTGAGGTTCTCCTCTCCGGCTTCGACGTACTGCACGTAGCGGACCGAAACGCCGAGCGTCTCCGCGAGCTGCTCCTGGGTCAGACCCAGATCACGGCGCAGCTCGGCGATGCGACGCCCAAGCGTTCGAAGAACCCGTTCGGGAGCCGCTGACCGCACAGGCGGATTCGGCCCGACGCGGGCTCACAGTAGAACGAAGCTATGGCTTCGTGTTTTCATCTGACCGGTCGCGGAGGAGGAACATGTTCTGCGCTCGTTCCGTGTTGCGTCTTGTCTCCGGGCTCATGCTGATCGCGGTTGCGGTCCTCGGGGTCGCCTGCGGCAAGGCTGGCCCGACCATCGCCGAGGCCGAGGCCGCCCTGAAGGGCGCGGCGGTCGCGAAGGAGAAGATCACGTGCTCGATTCGGTTCCGCGATAACTGGCCGGTGCTGTCGTCGATCGGCGACCCGGGAATGGGGTACCTGACGACCTTTTGCCGGTTTGGCGAGACCCCGGGTGACCCGAACCCGGATCCACTCCAGCGCTGTTTCGGTGCGCTGACCGCGTGCGGTGCCGCAACCAGCGTCGGCACGAGCCGGCCGCTGTGCCTCGCCCTGAAGGATGCGGGCGCCCTCAAGAAGAACGAGCCGGCGCTCATGGGGCTCGCCGAGGTGCCGTGCGGCACCTACGACGACGTCGTCGTCGAACGTGTCGAGCCGTCGAGCGCAGATCAGGCCACCGTCTCGTTCGAGGTCCGCCCCGGCCAGAGCGCGTTCGAGGCGCTGAAGACCTGCGGCGATCTCGAGCTCCCGCAACCGATCAAGAAGTCGGCCATCCTCCGGAAGGTCGACGGGAAATGGGTGGTCCGATGACCGCGTGGCACGATCCGCAATTCCAGCAACGATGGGGGAACGCGCTCGCCCGCGAGCAACTCCTCAGCAGCGCCCGTCAGGAGCGACACCTCCGGCAGCTCAACGAACAAATGCAGGCGCTGCGCGGGATGCAGCAGCAGCAGCTCGCGATGCATCAGGCGCAGATGTACGCCCAGCAGATGCAGGCGATGCTGCAGCAGGTGCTGTTCGAGACCGAGCAGACGGCATCGCAGCTCGCCGCGCTGCTGTCGTCCGACGCACTGGCCGCCGCGGTCCGCGCGAAGCTCTGGCTTCTTGGCCTGCAGGACGGTGGCATCCACCCGTCGCTGTTCGCAGCCTACGAGCACAAGAAGGCCCTGACGGACCTCGGCGTACGGCTCGAGCAGATCTGGGCGCACGGTGGCGCGGCGGACGTGCAGCTCGCCGAGAGGATCGTCGTCGCGTGGCGACGGTGCAACGAGCTGCGCTCTCGGCTCGGCGACGGGAGCCTGGATCGCGTGTTTCAGCTCGAGGCGACGGTCAGCGAGTCTCGCGGCCTGGCCGAGAACAAGGAGCGGCGCGCCTTCGTGAGCATCGTCGTCGGTGTCGTCGGCCTTCTGGTCGCGGCCGTCATGATCCTCGCGAGCTTTCAGAGCGGCGCGAGCGGCGCGCTCCTACCAACCGGCCTGCTGGTACTTCTGGTCGCCGCCAGCGGCTTCATCTCGTGGTCGAAGGCCAGCGAGACCGCGAAGCGTCTGCGGCGGGATGCAGAGGAGGCCGAGCAGATCGCGGGCTCCACGCGCCAACACCTGCAGGCGTTCGAGAGCTTCATGTCCGCCGCGGACGGTGGCGTCCTCCTCGAGCGTGTCGTCCGCGAACATCCGATGATGACCGCGGCATGACCACGAACGAGATCTCGCTCACGTACCTGATGCTGCTCGCCTCGAACGGCGATCACGGGGCCCTGCGTCGGATCGATGTGCAGCCCTGGGTCGAGGCGGTTCTTCACCACTTCCGTCCTGCCCTCCGAGTCGGCCAAGAAGGTCTGAGCGAGATCGACGAATCGATGCTCGTCTTGGCGGTGGAGCGGATGGAGACCGCCTTGCGTTCAGGCACAGGCGCGCTGCGCAGTCTGCGGGTGCTCTTCAACGTGCTGTTCGCGGTGGTCGACCGTCACAAGCCGCAGGTGGCTGCCGGCGACAGCGGAGCGGTGGCATGGGTGCAGCGGGCTGAGGCCCTCATCGGCTGGACTAGCCGCACCGAGTAGGAGTTCTCGGCACCGGCCGAGACCTCCCGGACGAGAGGCAACTCTCGTTCGATAGCCCTCGAACTCCGGGACCTCCGGGCTCGGGTGCACCCGCGCTCACGAGGGCGCCGCGTCCACCCGTGCGGCGTGCGGCGACGGTCCTCGCGTGCACGAGCACGGCTGCTGCTGCCGATCTACGACACGTGTTGCACCCGGCGGCCAGCATGTTTCGCTGCCTCGCCGAGTAGTTCGTGGACGGCGGCATCGAGGCTCGCCATGACCTCGATGCGAACCGCCGTTCCGGCGGAGAGAACCTCGATGCCGGCGTTGGTGTCGACGTGCGTCGCGAGATCCGTTCGTCGGGCGGGAGCGACCATCAGACGCCAGCCGCGATCGCGAAGCAGAGCGCAGAGGAAGAACAGGTGGTGCTCGAGGGAGCCGTCCGGCGACGGCACCGCGATGGCGATCTCGCCGGCCTCGACGGCGACGAGCTCTCGTTCGTTGGTACGCGTCGCCCGGAGCACGCGGTGCAGGAGCAGCTCGGCCTCGAGCAGACGCTCGACGTCGTCGGGCACGCGACCTCCCGCGAGCCGTTCGGTGTACTCGCCGTACTGCACGGTCTCCTCGTCGAGACAGCGAAACCTCATGGTCGTCTCCATCCGGTCCCCAGACACACTACGGCTGAGGTGGTGCTCCAGCCGGCGGAGCACCACTTGGAGCACCACTTGGCGTAACCGGTGGACCGTCCGGGTAACGCGTTGGTCAGGGTTTTCGGCTCCAATTCACCGACCGACACGCCGCGTAGCGGCTCGTTCTCGCCTTCACACGGTTGAAGTCGGGAGTTCAAATCTCCCAGCGCCCACCAGACCGAACGAGGCGATTCGCGAGTGCGGGTCGCCTTTTCGCTTTGCCACCCCTCGAGCTCCGTCGGCGAGCTTCCCGAGGAGCTCCGCCGCCGCGCGCCCTTCAGGTGGGAAGGCTGGTGGCCCGGGGCGGCGTACCTTGGCAGCGACTCATGGTAGCCGTCACTCGCGAGGCTTCTGCTCACACGGGTGGCTCGATGGGGCCGAGTCGGAGCCATCCGCGTGCGAGCAGCCAGGTCGTTGGCGGCGCCACGGGCGGCGGTCCCTTGCCGGGCGACCAGGCAAGCGGTTCGCTCGGCTTGGCGAAGTGGCGGAAGACGGGCGCCGAAGAGAACGGATCGACGGCGAATCCGCGGCGCCCCGCCTGCGCGCTGTGCTTGTGGTGGTTGCAGAGGACGTACGCGATCGCGCGATGCACCTCGCGCGGAGTGGCGAGGACGCGTGCGTGATAGCGGTCGGCGAGCACTCGGCCGCGTGGGCGGCCCATCATGGCGTTGACCCGTCGGGCGAGTCGGATGCCGAGGCCTTGCATCCGGCGCGAGAGGGCCTTGCGGTCGTCGGCCTCGACGATCAGGTGCACGTGATTGCCCTGCACGGAGAAGTGCACGACGCGTAGAGCATCCCGCGCGCGCTCGGCGGCGAGCGCGTGCTCGACGCAGCGGTAGCCGCGCTGGCTGCGGAGGTTCCACACGCCGCGGGCCATGCGCAGCGTGACGTGGAGCGGCGTGCGCGCGCCGTCGAACGTCGGCCGCGCTGCGTGTGTCACCCTCGTGGACGACCGCGGTCGCCCCGCGCCCTGCCGCGCGCCGCCGTGGCGGTGCATCGGAAGCGCGAGCTGGACCGGTCGAGCGCGCCTCGTTCCCATGACTTGAATACGGCACATAAGCCCGATGCGGCGGGGAAGCAACCCGTTCCCTCAAGTCGACGCTCCTCGGTCTGCTGGTGGTCCCTCCGCCGCGAGGTCGTCTCCGCCGCGACCTGACGCGCGGCGCAAGGGGCGCGATTCGGGCGCGACAGCGTTCGCGTTCGATCATCGGAGTCGAAGACGCCCCCCGTGGGAGCGACGTGGGCCGTCGACTGAAGGCGTGACGGTGCAGCTCGAGTGAAGGGTTGATCCATGCGACGACTCGACGAGTGGCTCGCCGCGGCGGCGCGCGTCGCGGTCGCCTGCGCGTTCGCGGTGGCCGTCTTCGCGGGCGCGGGTCGGGCGCAGGCCTATCCGTGGATGATCCGCCACGCGTACACCGGCTGCGCCGTGTGCCACGCGGATCCGAGCGGCGGCGGCGTGCTCACGGGGTACGGGCGCGCGCAGGGCGATCTGCTGCTGCGCACCCGGTACGGCAAGGCGTCGGAGGGCGAGGCATACAAGCCCGCCAAGACCGCGGGCTTCCTCTTCGGCGCCGTCGATCCACCCAAGTGGCTCCTGCTCGGCGGCAGCGTGCGCACGCTCGCGCTACGCAACATCGTCAAGGGCGCGCCGGCGACCAATCGCGTCATCCTCATGGAGTCCGACGTGCGTGCGTTCCTCGAGGCGGGCTTCGTGCGCGCCGGCGCGTCGCTCGGCTACCTCCACGAGGGCGGCCGCGCCGCGCAGATCACCAGCCGCCCGGAGGACAACCTCGTGGGCCGTCACTACTGGATCGGCGCCGCCTTCGATCATGACAAGTGGCTCGTGCGCGCGGGCCGCATCGCGCTGCCGTTCGGCATCCGCAACATCGAGCACACGATGTGGATTCGCAGCTCGCCGCGCACCGACCTGAACGACGCGCAGCAGCACGGCGCGTCGATCGCCTACAACGGCGAGAAGCTGCGGGGCGAGCTGATGGGCATCGCCGGCAACTTCCAGGTGAGGCCCGACGACTACCGCGAGCGCGGCTGGGTCGGCTTCCTCGAGTTCGCGCTCGGCGCGCGCTGGGCCGCGGGGGTGAGCACCCTCGGCACGTGGGCGAAGCGCGATCGGTTCCTGCTCGTCGAGACGCACCGCCAGGCGCACGGCGTCATGGTGCGCGGCGCCCCGATCGAGAAGCTCGTGCTCCTCGCCGAGGGGATCTTGCTGCTCCGCAGGGCGGGCGAGGGCGATCTCGACAAGGGCTGGACCTCGATGCTGCAAGCCGACTTCGAGCCGATCCAGGGCGTGCACCTCCTGGCGACGGGCGAGGCGCTGCACGAAGCTCGCGCGCAGGCCAGGACCTCGCTCGGCGGCTGGCTCAGCGCGTGGTGGTTCTTCCTGCCGCACGTCGACGCGCGCGCCGACGTGATCGTCCGCAACCTGCCGACGCCGGTCGGCGACATCCGCGTCACCTCGCTCCTCTTCCAGCTCCACGCGTTCCTATGAGGTCTTCCGTGCGGGTCCTCCTCACCATGGTCGCCGGCGCGAGCCTGCTCCTCTCTGCCCCGCCCGCGCTCGCTTCTCCCTTCTTCCCCGACGAGGTCAGGGCGCGGCTCGGGCTGTCGGCCGCGCCTCCTTGCCTCATCTGCCACGACAGCCTGCGCGGCGGGCTCGGCACCGTCGTCAAGCCGTTCGGTCGCGCGATGATCGCGCGCGGTCTCGTCGTGAACGACCGGGCCACGGTGGGCCCGGCGCTCTCGAAGATGGAGGCCGACAACGTCGACAGCGATCACGACGGCACGCCCGACATCGCCGCGCTGCGCGCGGGGCGCGATCCGAACGGATTGTTCGACCTCTCGGCGCCGCCGGTGGAGTACGGCTGCGGCGCCACCTTCGGGCGCGCGCCACGCGACGGCGCGTGGGTCGCGCTCGCGACGATGGCCGGCGCGCTGCTCCGGCGCCGACGGATGCGTCGCGCGGACCGATCGAGTTGATCCGCACGGACCGCGCGCTGCGACCCGCGCGAGCCGCCTGGCGGCAACGCCGACGCTCGACGTGCGCAGCGAGCCGATCGCAGCGGATCCGGAGCCGGCGATCAGCGCTGGACCGGCACCTGGGATGTTGGCGTGCGCGGCCGAGGGACTGGACTACGCGCCCCACAGAAGGTCCGTGTCGCACCACCATGCCAGCTGTATTGATATGGGCTGCAGCGCGGCGCGTTCGCCGCGCCGCCGCAGCCTGCGACGACGGTCGCCAGCCCCACCGAAACGACGGCCACGAGCCGATGCGCGTTCACGACCCGACCACCGTCGGAGGAATGGGTCGGGCGCCTTCGTGATCACCCTCGATGTCCGTCTCCTCGTCGACCTCGACAGGCCGCTCCATGCGACGGCTGCCGATGACGAGACGCAACATGACGGGCATGACGAGCACCGTCAGCACCACTCCGACCAGGAGACCGCTGATGACGACGGTCGCGAGCGGACGCTGCACCTCGGCACCCGCGCTCGTCGCGATCGCCATGGGAATGAACCCGAGGGCGGCCACCAGCGCGGTCGAGAGCGTCGGCCGGAAGGCGGACTGCGCGGCCTCGCGGATGCGCTGGTCGATCGACAGATCGGGCGAGGTCTCGAGCAGGCGCGTGGTGAGGACGACGCCGCTCATCACGGACACTCCCGCGAGCGCGATGAAGCCGACGGCGGCAGGGATGCTGAACGGCATGCCGCGAACGACGAGGCCAAGAATGCCGCCGCCGAGCGCGAAGGGCAGCGCGGCGAGCGTGACGAGCGTCAGTCGGACCGACTTGTACCCGACGTAGAGCATCCCGGCGATGATCCCGAGCGCGATGGGGACGAGCAGCGACAGGCGATCCTTCGCGCGCGTGAAGTTCGCGAACTGACCGCCCCAGCGGATCTCGATGCCGGCCGGGAGCTTGATGGCGCTCGCCCGCTGGCGAGCGTCGGCGACGAAGCCGACGAGATCGCGGCCGCGTACGTTCGATTCGACGACGAGCCGGCGACGAAGCTGCTCGCGGCTGACCTGGAACAGCCCGCGCTCGAGCTCGACGTCTGCCACCGCGTCTAGCGGGACGAGCCGCCCGGATACGCTCGGGATCGGCAGTCGGCCGAGATCGCGCTCGCTCGTCATCGCCTCACCTCCTACGCGGACCACGAGATCGAAGGTGCGCTCGCCCTCGTA
>JACPFM010000114.1 GCA_016182965.1 Deltaproteobacteria bacterium
AACCGCGCTTCGGTGTTCACGCTCATCGTCATCGACGACTGTTCGCGGTACGTCGTCGGTCACGGCGTCGACGAGGGCGCCGAGCGCGCCGACATGGTGATCAAGACGTTCGAGGAGGCGACGAGTCGCCACGGACGAACGCACCTTCTGGCTCGAGACCATCGTCGCCGTCATTCGCGAGCAACCCGACGACGCCCGCGAGTCCCTCTTCCGCGTCGCGGCTGATTACCTCGAAGCGGTCTTCGACGTGCCTCCCGCTGAACGTCACGACGCGGTCCGCTTCGTCGCCGAACGGGTCCTCCCAGTCGAGTAGCTGCGGCCGCGTGGCCGGTGTCAGCTCACGTCAGCTCACGTCGGCTGCCTCACACCTGACATCGTCCACCGTTTCCGAACGGCAGCTGGCTGACAAACGCAGGTACCTGCTGCGGTACGTCCCTTGCGGGAAGATATGATCGACTTCGGCCCGAACTTGCCACGATAGGGAAGTGCGACACACGCCGGGCTGCACGATGTTCAACGCGAGTCGGGCATTCCAGTTGAGCATGTCGACCGTCGTCTCGGTCGCGTGTGCCCGCTGTCGTGCGCGGATCACCTCGAGCACCGTATCGAGCGGCACGGGACCGCTTCGGGCTGCCTTGAAGACCTCGCGGAGACGACGGAGCCGCGCCTCCGGGCTCGTTCCTCGTAGGAAGCCGTTGAACAATAGGAAGTACACCACCGACCCGGAGCGCCGAGCGCTGCGAGTCGGGAACGGAGCTCCCCTTCTGGTTGCCGAGGTAGTAGATGACTGGGAACAGCGTCGCGACGGGGTCGAGCAGCGACGCCGAGTGGATGCCAACCTCCGGTTCCCTACTAGGCGGCGGTCGGGGCTGTCGTCGATCACCTGGAGGCGCGGCGGTTTGACGAGTCGGAGCGATCGCGTGGATGCGCGACGGGCGACGACGCCCGGATCGATCATCGGCTGCGGTCGCGATCACGGCATAGCGCGACGTCCGATGTGGCAGTCCACACGTGCTCTCGACCGACGACGGCGTGCTCGCTCACGAGAGACGCGCCCCTCCAACGAACCCACTTGCGCATCCGGAGTGCACTGCGGATGGGAGAGCGCTACGGGATTTTCCAGTCCAGCTCGGGATCGAGCGCCCGGTGCTCGACGAAGTAGCGCGCGGCCTGGAGCGCCGTCTCTCTGGGCACGCTGAGCATCGCGGGCAGGTCCGACTCCTGGCCGCCGATCACCTGCTCGAACGTGCCTTGGCGCCATTCCCGGTCGACCACGTGGCGGAAGTCCTGACCCCACCCGGGATCGTCCGGGCGCGCGACGCAGCAGACCACACGCTCGTCGCGACCGCCGGAGACCAGCATGTTCGTCGCGTCGGCGCCTTCGCCATACTCGATGCTGACGTCCGTGAAGGACTCGTTGTCGAGACGCCCGATCGCGGCGGCGATGCCGTTCCAGGTCGGGTTCTCGGTGACGCTCTTGGACCCGCCCTGGCCGTCGTCACGCTCGTGCAGCCGGAATGGAGTCGGCGGGCAGAGTGGCGTGATGCGGGTCCGCATGTCGTCGTCATGCTGGCGCGCTGCTGGCGCGGCGACAACCGCCGCCGCTGCGCCGCTGCCGAGCCCGCCGGCACGGCGTCAGGATTGCGTCGCTGGCGTGAACGCAATCCATCGCCTCGCGCTCATCGACCAGTCGGCGCACTGGCTGGCGCTGCTGCCTTCGGTCCACGTCGAGCGCCACGCACAGGTGCGCGCCCGCGGGATCGAGGATCGCATCTCCGAAGCGTCTGCAGGCGCCCGGCCAGAGCTCGTCGGCGGCATCTCGCCCGAAGACTCGCGTGCGATGGGCGTCCGCCGGCGGTCATGCTCCGTCGAGCCGGCCTTCGACCACTCCACCGTCGACGCTCATCGCCAGGACGCGGCCGTCGTCTGCGTGCAGTGAGCCGAACGGCGCCTGGAAGCGCGCGTCCGACCACGCGACGCGCCACTCCGGGTCACCGACGTGGGAGGCGCAGAAGATCGCGCCGTTGCTCGCGCACCACACCCGACCATCGCCGTCGAACGAGGCCGCCGACAGCGGAACGGATTCTCCCAGCGCCGTCGCCTGAACGAGCCTTCGGCCGTCGAACCACACCACCGATCCGCCGAGCCCGCACGCGACGCCGACGCCGAGCTCCGGGAGGCCGGCGGCAGCGAGGAACGTCGGCGAAGAGGTGGGCAGCCGATCGACGCGGAACGACAGCGGCTCGTACACACCGAGCCAACCGCCGCCCTCGCGCCCGCGACCGGCAACCAGCCAACGCCGATCGTCGACGCGGGCCAGCGCGGTCACGACGTCGACGTCGGGGAGCGGCGGCGGCGCGAGCCAGCGACCGCCGCACACGGCGTGGAGCATCGGTGAGTGACCGTGATCGTTCGCGAACACGAACACCGCGAGGTCCTCGATGTCGCCGTTCGCAGCGGGCGCGATGACTGCGGATCGGTCAAGGAGAGCTGCTGTACGAGCATCCTGGTGGAGGGCGCGATTCGCCGAGGGGGTCGAGCAGCTCGAGACCTACCTCGCCGGGCTCGGGCTCGACGAGGGTTGGCTCGTCCTCTTCGATCGCAGGAGCGGCCAGCCGCCCCTCGAGGAGCGCGTGCGCGTCGAGGACGCGCGCACCGAAGCCGGGCGGAGCGTGCGCGCGGTGCGGGGATGAGTGATGCGACACGGGAGGGGGGCAGCGCCTGCGGCCGGTGTTGCCGGTCCGGCATGCCGGAGCCCAGGCCGAAGTGAGCGTCGATGTTTCCCGGTGCTGAACGGCGTGACGGTGACCGTGGCCCGCGCTTCGGCAGACGCGAGCGCCACAGCATCGTGACGGCGCCGGCCGGGTACGCCGCGCTTGAGACTCGTTGCGCGGGCGCACGCGCACGCGATCGCGCGGGACGCCGGGCGAGCGCGGAGCGCGAGCCCTGACGAGCGGAGGGGCGTCCCGCGAATAGCGCAGGCGGCGTTGGCCCTCTCGAAATCTTGTTTGGGACAGGCCCGCCCCAGCCTGCGCCGACGTGCTGAGCGGAACGCGCGACAGCGCCCATGCCGCCGTGAGCCAGTCGACAAGATTTCGAGAGGGCCAATGCCGCCGGTGCGATCGCGAATCGATGCCCCGGAGCGAGCTCCCATCCTCCGCCAACTGCGGCAAACGCGAGACCTACCGGGCGAGCGCGAAGCGCGAGCCCCTGTCTCGATCCCGACGACCGGGTTACGGCGTCGGGCCCGTCTTCGATCCGCTCTCCGTCTTCGGCGGCGGCGCGCTCGGTTCTTCCTGCTCCGCCTTGCCGCCCTCGCCCTTCCCCTTGCCCTTCAGCTTCTGCGTGGGCGGCGGGGGCATCTCCTCGTTCTCGGCGCCCTTCGGGAGCCACGCGCCGGCCGGCAGCTTCACGAAGAACTGCTGACCGTCGCCGTCGGACGACGCGCGCAGGCCCGACACCGGGGCGACCGAGACGCCGGGGCGGAAGTCGATCTTCAGGTGCAGCTCGCCTTTGTGCGGCACGAGGCGGGCGCTGGCGATCGGGGTGTTGAAGTGCACCGTGATCAGCGGGTTCTGGTTGTTCGACTTGATCACGTGCGCGCCCTTGAACACGAACGAGAGCGAGCCCGCGGCCGGATGCTGCGTCGGCGAGAGCGGGTTCTTCGAGAACTCCACGACGATCTCGCTGCCGCCGTCCTCGGTCATCCGGAAGCCGGGCCACTGCGCGACGATGGCCGTCGAGGTCTTGGCCTTGCCGACCTTCGTTCCTGGCGCGGCCTTGCCGGAGGGCGCGCCCTTGCCCGCCTTCGATCCCTTGGGCGCGCCGACGATGCCGGGGCCCTTGCTACCGGAGATCTTGAAGACGCCCTCGTTGTTGAACGCGGGCTCCTTGTCCTCGGCGGGCTTCTTCTCGTCGGCCTTCCCGGGCGCTGCGGGGGCCGGTGCCGGCGCGGGCGC
>JACPFM010000118.1 GCA_016182965.1 Deltaproteobacteria bacterium
GCGTACGGCCGCCGAAGCCCGAGGCGAGGCCAGAACCGAAGAAATCGGAACCGCCGCCGACGAAGAAGCCCTGATCGCGAAGCGCGGCTCAGTCGCCGACGGTGACCTTGGTGCGACCGGTCGTGCACGCGTCGGCGCCGGACACCGTCGCGCGATCGATCACCGTGCCGCCGCTGCTCAACGTCACCGTGCAGCTCGAGCCGTAGGCGGTGTCGATCTCTCCTTGCCACAGCGTGCACCCGCCCGCGCCCTGCGCGACGCAGGTGAACGAACGGCAGTCACCGCGCATGAACAGCTCGGCCGACGCGCGTCCGCCGGCGACCGCGATCTGGATCGCCGCGGTCGTCTTGCCGGTGTCTTCGCACTCGCTCTGCATCGCGCCGCCGCAACCGGCGAGGACCGTGATCGTGACGGCTGCGAGAATGAATCCCTGCATCGAAAGTCTCACGTGGATCGGATGCTTTGATGGTGATTGGGATTCAGTGCTGACATCCGTGACAAAAAACAGTGGCCCTACCGCCGAGCACGGCTCGCGTGAGCGGTGTGCGACAGCGCGGGCACGGCTCGCCTCCTCGTCCGTAGATCACGAACGGGTTCGGCGCGCCCGGCTCCTCGACGTATTGCAGCTCGGGCCCCTCTTCGAGCGCGAGCGTGCGCTCGATGCTCCACGCGATCGCGCGAGCGATCGCGCGCAGCTGCGTCGCACCGAGAGATGTCGCCGGTGTGCGCGGATCGATGCGCGCACGCCACAGCGACTCCGTCGCCAGGATGTTGCCGACGCCGGCGATCGCCGTCTGATCCATCAGCACGTCCTTGATCGCGCGCTTCCGCCGGCCGATCGCCCCGGCGAGCACGCCTTCGTCGACGCCGTCGACGAGCGGATCGGGACCGAGCGAGCTCCACTCGGAGATGTCGTCGCGCGACACCACGAAGCGCCCGAACATCCGCGGATCGACGTAGCGAAGGCTCGTCGTGCGCGCGCCCCGCGCGAGCCCGCCCCGCGCGAGATCGAGGCGCAGCCGCTGCGATCGCTCGGTGGCATCGGTCATGGTCCGCCGCACCCACCGACCCGACATCCCGAGGTGCGAGAAGACGCGGCTGTCGTCGTCGAGCGTCCAGCGCAGCCACTTCCCGCGTCGATCGACGCGCGCGATCACGCGCCCCTCGAGCGCCCGCACGACGGCCGCCGGCGACGATCCGCGGATCACCCGCGTGCGCGGCACGTGCGCGCGCGCGATCGTCCACCCGCGCGCCCACTTCCGCAGGTTGCGCGCGGCGATCTCGACCTCGGGAAGCTCCGGCATGGTCGGGAGGATGCCGCTCGGGCACCCCAGGCTTCAGTCCGCCGCCACCGCGCCGAGATCGCACGTCTTGCGCGCGACGCCGCGCTGGTCGACCGCCGGGCAGCCGCTCCCCTTCCCGATCGCCGGCGAGCCGGCGAGCAGCTTCATCGTCGGCGTGGGTCCGCCGTTGTCGGCGAGCGGTCCGAGCGTCGGGTGCGGATCGGCGAACAGCGCGGTGCCCTCGGTGCAGCGGATGTCGCTCGAGGCCTTGGTCGGATCGGGCCACTGCAGGTTGGGCGCCCCCTTGCCGAGCGGCTTGTCGTAGGAGCGGCCGGTGCAGTTGAGCGGCGTCCACTTGTTGGCCGCGGTGTTCGCGATGATCGAGTCGACGATCTCGAGCCCGGAGACGTTGGCGATGCCGGCGGCGAACTGCGCGACGTTGCCGACGATGGTGCAGCTCTTGATGACGCCGGTGACCTCGCCGTTGGCGGAGAGGCCGCCGGCGAGCCCCTGCTTGGTGAAGTCGGTCTGCGGCCACGCCTGGTTGAGCGCGATGGTCACGTTCTCCATGGTGAACGAGCCGGGCGCGGCGCCGTGGTACGCGAAGAACACGCCGCCCACGCTGTTGGCGGCGTTGCGCGCGATGGTGCTGCTGGTGATCGACACCTTGGTGCCCTGCAGGTAGAGCCCGCCGGCCATGCTCGGCTCCTTCGAGCCCGGCTCGCGCTTCGGGATCGAGTTGTCGAGCACCGCGGTGCGATCGATGGTGGTGGGCTCCCCCTCGTACGAGGTGCGGAACAGGGCGCCGCCGAACGCGTTGCCGGTGTTGCCGGCGAGGATCGATCCGCAGATCGACAGCTGCTTGCCCTTGCCGTCCATGCACACGCCGCCGCCGTTGCCGCCGTTCCCGGGGTTGCCCGCGTTGCCGGTCGCGCGGTTGTTCTCCACCCGCACGTCGACCAGCCGAAGGCCGCTGCCGAGCGCGCCGATCGCGCCGCCGTTGCTGCAGCGGTTCTCGACGAACGCGCTGCGCACGATGGTCGTGTCGCCGCCGCCCACCGAGTAGACCGCGCCGCCGGCGACGTCCTGGCCGGTGAGCGGACACACGTTCTTGGTGAACGTGCAGTCGACGATCACCAGCTCGCCGCCCAGGCGGTAGATCGCCGCGCCGCCCTGCTTGGTGTCGGTGGTGTTCGGCACGTCGGTGGTGAAGCCGTCGCTGAACGCCAGGCGCTGCACGGTGAGCCTGGGGGAGAGCTTCTCGAACGAGTGGCGGAGCGCGAGGATGCGCGTCTTGCCACCGCCCGAGAGGGTGACCTTCCCGCCGCCGTCGACGATCGTGTCCCTGTCGTTGGGCGCGACCTTCTCGGTCGAGAGGGTGATGGTCACCGGTTCGGTGCCGCAGTCGAAGGTGATCACGCCGCCCTTGGCGACCGCGGCGCCGAACGCCGCCTCGGTGCAGCTCGCGGCGGTGCCGCTGCCGACCACGGTCGTCGGCTTGGACCCGTCGGCGAGCGCGACCGGCGCGACGCAGCTGGTCTTCGGCGGCGGCGCCGCGTCGACCGGTCCGTCCGGCGGCAGATCGCCGTCGGCGGGCGCGACGACATCCGCGGTCGCATCGGGCGAGCCGGCGCCCTTCTCCTCCGACGACCCGCTGCACGCGGTCAGCACCACGGCGAAGACGATCGCGCTGCGCATGGCGATCAGCCTACAAGGTGAGATCGACCATCGTCTGCCTGATGGGCACCAACCCCGGTTCGGAAGGTGTTGGAATCCCCAGCCTGAAAGGCTGGGGCGGGCTCCGAGTCCGCGCTCCCCGCACGGCGCGCACGTCAGTCTTCACGAGAGGAGCCCGAAGCGGGCGCGCCGAGCTCGAGCCCAGGGCAATCGTCGGCGCTGATATCGAGTTCGACCTACCGATCCCGTCCGCTCAGCCCCGCACTGCGGGGCTTGGGCGACCTGCCGCGGGCTTCAGCGCTTCAGCCCGCGGGTGGAGGGCGCTCCCCGAAACCCTCGCTCAGATGCGCCCCTCCCGGCGCAGCTTGATCAGGTGCGCTTCCGCGGCGCCGCGCGCCAGCGGCCAGAGGTGCACCGGCGTGTCGTCGTAGGCCTCGGGCACGATCTCGGCGACGTCCGGATCGCGGCCGAGCGCCGCGCGCCGGCCGAGGAACGCCCGGAGAACCTTGTCCTCGCGCATCAGCCGGTGGCTCACGTAGTACTGGAAGAGCGCGTGCGGCTCGTCGATCGGCTCGCCGTGCGCCGGCAGCACCAGCGTGGTCCCGAGCGCGTCGAGCCGGCGCAGCTGCTCGATGTACGTGGCCATGTCGCCGTCGTCGTCGGGCGGGATGAGGATGGTGCTGCCGTTGGCGACCATGTCGCCGGCGATGAGCGTGCGCCCCTCCTCGTCCCACAGGCACAGGTGCCCGGGCGCGTGCCCCGGCGTATGCAGCGCCGTCCAGGCGCGGTCGCCGAGCACGATGCGCTCGCCGTCGTGCACCTCGCGCACCTCCCCGAGGACGGCGAACCGATCCTTCAAGCGCTCGAGGGTCGCGGCGTGACCGTACAACGGCACGCCGAGGCCGCGCGCGAACACCGTGGCGGCGCTCGCGTGATCGACGTGGTGGTGGGTGACGAGCACGCCGACGACGCGTCGCCCGCCGCTCGCCACCGCGCGCGCCCACGAAAGCCACGCCGCGCGCTCGTCCTCGTAGGGCGTCGCCGGCTCGACGAGGAGCACCTCGCGCCCGCCGACGGCGAAGGTGTTGGTGTGCGTGGCCGGCGGGAGCGTGGGCGTGCGGACGGGGAACAGCGCGACGCCGGGCGCGACGTCGCGCGGCCGCGTCACTTGCCCACCTCGGTCACCTCGCCGCTCTCCTTGATCAAGACCCGGCGGCCGCCGCCGACGCCGGTGTAGCGCGCGGCCGTGAGCGCGCCGTTGGGCCAGCGGACCTCGATCGCCGTCGGCGCGCACGAGGCGCCGAGCCCGAAGGTGAGCGCGGTGTCGTGCTGCAGGCCGAAGTGGCCGTAGCCGCCGGAGAGCTCCTTGGTCATCACCTTGCCGTCGCTCACCACCTTCACGCGCGCGCCGACGCCGAGGCGGTTGGCGCCGCCTGCGCCCTTGCCCTCGAGCGCGACCTGCAGGAACCCGTGCTTCTGCGCGCCGTCGTTCAGCGCGTTCTCGTAGAAGTGGACCTCGTTGCCCTTGGTCCAGATCTTCGCGCAGTCGCGCGCGACGGAGGAGGCGACCACGGCGTCGAGATCGCCGTCGCGGTCGAAATCGGCGATGGCGATGCCGACCGCGCAGTCGTGGTGAAGCCCGATCTTCTGGCCGATCTCCTCGAAGGTGCCGTCGTCCTTCTGCCGGAACACCAGCGACCAGTTGCCCGGGTAGTCGCTCGCGCCGACGATGACGTCCTCGCGGCCGTCGAGATCGAGATCGGCCGCCGCGGCGGTGATCCCGCCCTCGTTCCAGTCGACCGTCGGGTGCGGCCACTCGAGCCCGAGCTCCTTGCGCCCGGGGCGCTTGAAGTGGATGGCGTCGGTCCCGTCGTTGACCAAGAGCTCCGACGCGTCGCTCGATTCGCCGATGTGCCAGTGCTTGATCTCGGCGCTGTAGAGATCGTTCTTCCCGTCGCCGTCGATGTCGGCGCACACCGTGCTGAAGGTGTTGCCGTTGTTGCGCCACGGCTTGGCGTCGACGCTCGACCAGTTGCTGGTGGTGCCGCACGACAGATCGGGCTCGCCGGCCGTGCACGAGCCGGTGATCTTGCAGTGGCACTGGTAGAACTGGTTGTCGGAATAGTCGACGTTGGTGTCGCCGGCGAAGCCCGACGCCTGCCCGATCTCCTCGAACGCCGGCGCGGCGCCGGAGGCGGTGTGGTTCTTGTAGAGCAGGTTCCACTGCCGCCCGTACGCGGAGAGCAGGAGCTCGGAAGCGCCGTCGCCGTCGAGATCGCACGCGGTGACGCCGTACGCCGGGCGGTGGTTCTTGCCCTGGTCGTAGCCCGACGACTGCGTCTCGAGCCCCGAGCCCGGGGTCGCGTCGGCGAAGGTGCCGTCGCCCTTGCCCTTGAAGAGGCGCGCCTGCACCCCGACGTAGCTCGAGCCGTACGCCTTGTACCAGTAGCCCACCCACACATCGATCACGCCGTCGCGATCGGCGTCGACGAACGCCGCGCCCGACGTGGGCGGCAGCTCGGTCGGCACCGTCTGCACCGCGCTCTTCGGCGCCAGGGCGAGCTTGCCCTTGCCGTCGTTGAGGAGGATCTCGTTGCGATCGCCGCTGTCGAGATCGGGCTTCGTCGGATCGACGTAGGTGCCCGAGAACAGATCGACGTCGCCGTCGTTGTCGACGTCGGCGGCGACCGAGAACTGCATCGAGCGCAGCTTGCCGTCGCCCGGCTTGGTCCCCTCGCGCATGGCGCCGACGCCGCTCGCGACGGTCTCGTCGACGAACTGCCGGCCGCCGCCCGGCTTCGGGCGGTTCATCAGCACGCGCGCCGTCGGCTTGGTGGCGTCGGCGCGCCCGTTCGCGCCCTCGACGAGGAGGTCGGGGTAGCCGTCGCGGTCGAGATCGACGGCCTGCAGTCGCGTGCCGAGCACCGCGTCGAGGCCCCACTCGGCGGTCTTGCGCGCGTACTTCAGCGTCGCCGCGCCGGTCGCGCCGCAGGCCGGCGCGAGACCGACCTTCGTCGGAGCGGGACCAAGCCCGAGCAGCGCCTCGAGCGGATCGACGCCGGTGTCGGGGTTGGGGGCGGTGCCGTCCTTCGACGAGCACGCGACGAGCGCGAAGACGGCAAGCAAGAGCGGGCGCGACATCGAGCCCGAGCATAGCGCCTCGTCATGACGCGTCGATCACGCGCTCGGGAGCGCTGCGCGCATCTCCGCGGCCGGCGAGAAGCGCCCTTCGGGCTCTTCCGCGATCGCGCGGTGGACGAAGGCGTCCCACGCCTCGGTGACGTCGGCGCGCGTCGAGCGCAGCGGGGGCACCGCCTGCATGCACGCGGCGAATCCGACCGCGATCGGCGAGTCGCCCTTGAACGGCGTGCACCCGACGATCGCCTCGTGGAGGATCATCCCCACACTATTTGACGAGCACCCCCGTCATGGCTCGCCTCAGCTGCCCTGCAGGTCGAACTGCTCGAGGTGATACTCCTTGTGCGGAACCAGCATGATCTGCCGCTGGTAGCGGCGCTCGCTCTCCTTGAGCGTGTCGCGCTCCTCGGTCTGCAGGAGGTCGATGACGCTGGGGTGCGCGTTGACGATCACCTTGTAGCCGGGCAGCGACTTCCGCTCGCGCCGGATCTGCCGGAGGATCTCGTAGGCGACGGTGGTGCGCGACTGCAGCTGGCCGGTGCCGTCGCAGTAGAAGCAGGGCTCGTGGAGCAGGCGCCCGAGCGACTCGCGGGTGCGCTTGCGGGTCATCTCGACGAGGCCGAGCTCGCTGATGCGGTTGATCGAGGTCTTCGCCTTGTCGGAGAGCAGCGCCTGCTCGAGCGCGCGGTACACCTTCTCGCGGTTGCCCGCGCGATCCATGTCGATGAGGTCGAGGACGATCAGCCCGCCGATGTTGCGGAAGCGGAGCTGATAGGCGATCTCGTTCACCGCCTCGAGGTTGGTCTGGAGGATGGTGTCCTCCGGATCCTTGTTCCCCTTGCCGACGAAGCGGCCGGAGTTCACGTCGATCGCGGTGAGCGCCTCGGCCTGATCGATGATCAGGTACCCGCCGCTCGGCAGCGGCACCTTGCGCGACAACGCGCGGGCGATCTCGTCCTCGAGGCCGTAGGCGTCGAAGATCGGCTCGTCGCCGGCGTAGAGCTCGATGTCCTTCGCCCGCTCGGGCATGAACATCTCGATGAACCGCAGCAGGCGCTGGTACTGCTCGCGGTCGTCGATGACGATCTTCTCGACGTCGTCGGTGAACATGTCGCGCGCGGTGCGCAGCACCACGTCGAGCTCCTGGTAGAGCATCGTCGGCGCCTTCGCGCCCGACTCCTTCTTGCGGGCGATCTCGCCCCACAGCCGGACCAGGTAGCCGACGTCGGCCTTGAGGTGCTTCTTGGTGAGGCCCTCGGCCACCGTGCGCACGATGAGCCCGCCCTGCGGCGGCTTCATCGAGTCGATCGCCTCGCGCAGCCGGCGACGCTCGATGTCGTTGCCGATGCGGCGCGACACGCCGACGTGCTCGACGGTCGGCATGTACACGACGTAGCGCCCGGGCAGCGAGACGTGGCTCGACACGCGCGCGCCCTTGGTGCCGAGCGGATCCTTGGTGACCTGCACGATGACGTGCTGGCCCTCCTTGACGACCTCGTTGATCGGCGTGCTGCGCGCGAGGCGCAGGCCGCCGTCGCGCGACTTTCCGGCGCGCTCGCCGCGCTCGCCGCGCTCGGCGCCCCGATCGGCGCGCTCGCCGCGCTCGGGACGGGCGCCGCGCTCCTTGCCGCGGCCGCGCTCCTTGCCGCGGCGCCCGCGCTCACGCGTGCGTTCGCCCTCCGGGCGCGCGCCCTCGACCGGAATCACGGGCACCGAGCCGTCGGCGGGCAGATCGGTGACCGTGTACCCGATGTCCAGATCGAGATCGTCCTCGAGCGCCTCGATCGGCTCCTTCGAGACCGGCGCCTTCGAGGCCGGCGCCCTCGAAGCCGGCGCCCTCGAAGCCGGCGCCTTGGAAGCAGGTTTCGCGGCCGCCTTTCCGACGATCGGCGTCAGGATCTCCGCGTCGTCACCGGCGTCGGCCGGCTCGCCTTCGGCGGCGGCGGCCTCTGCGCCCTCGGCGGCTTCGCCTTCGAGCGGCGCGCCCTCCGGCGTCTCCGCGCTCTCGTCGGCCTCGATCTCCTTGCGCTTGGCGCCGCCGCGGCCGCCGCGACGACGGCGACGGCGCGTGGCCATCTCCGGATCGCGCGGCGCGGTCTTGGTGACGACCTCGCCCTCCTCGCGGGGCTCGCGGAGCACCGGCGCGTCGGGCTCGACGACGACGATGGGCTCGAGCACGTCGAGCGTGGTGCGCGGCTCCTCGATGACGCTCCCGGCCTCGAGGGCCGCGGCGATCGTGGGGCTCGGCGCGTCGGGGCTGCTCGTGCGGTCCTCGTCGGATGCGGCGACCTCGTCCTCGTCGCCCTCCTCGTCATCGGCCTCGTCGTGGGCGGGCTGCTCCTCGATCGCGTCGCGCTTCGCCACGCGCGCCTCTTGCCGGCTGCCCGACAGGTACGCCTCGAAGTCGGCGGGGCGGATGAGGTCCTCGACGTGGAGGAAGGCCGCGCGCTCCTCGCCGATGTCGATGAACGCCGCCTGCATGCCCGGCAGCACGCGCGACACCTTGCCGAGGTAGATGTTGCCGACGATCCCCTTCTGCGAGCGCCGCTCGACGTGCAGCTCGGCGAGGATGCCGTTTTCGATCAACGCGACGCGCGTCTCGCCGATGTCGCAGTTGATGACCAGAGTGTTCTTCTTCGCCACGAAAATCCGTTCCCCGCGCCCGGCCTCTGTTTCGAATGCTCTAGCCTGCCGTGGGGAGGGGCGAAGGCGCGCCCGGGCTGCGCGCCTCGCCCTCCCGCGAGTCGATCAACATGGTGACCGGCCCGTCGTTCAGGCTGTGGACCTTCATCTCCGCGCGGAAGCGCCCGGTTTCGACCGGCACTCCCTTGGCGCGAACGGCGGCGACGAACGACTCGTAGAGTCGCTCCGCCGTCTCGGGGGGCATGGCCCCGGAGAAGCTCGGACGACGGCCCCTGCGGCAGTCGCCGAGCAACGTGAACTGACTGATCACGAGCACGCCACCGCCGACGTCGGCGACGTCGCGGTTCATCTTTCCCTGCTCGTCCTCGAAGATGCGCAGCCCCCGGACCTTCTCCGCGAGCCACTCCACGTCGCGCAGCTCGTCGCCGATGGCGACGCCGAGATACACGAGGAGCCCGCGATCGATGGCGCCGACGACCTCGCCGGCGACCTCGACCCGCGCCCCCGCGACGCGCTGCACGACCGCCTTCATGCCCTGATCCCGAGCTCGCGCGTGAGCTTGCCGACCAGGGCGAAGTACTCGGTGCGTCCGTAGGGCTCGTTGAGGACGTGGAAGTCCTTGCCGGCCAGACCGACGCACCCGAAGCAGTAGCTGCAGTCGCTGCAGCCCTTGCTCCGCACGAGGTACGCGCTGCGCTGACAGCCTTCGCTGTCGACGCAGTGCTGGCATTCGACGCACCCCACGCAGCGCGCGCAGGAGGTGCAGCCGAGACAGTCGTTGCAGCCCTTGCAGTAGCTGCAGCGTCGGAGCGACGTCGAGTCGCTGCAGAACGTGCTGTCGACGCACCGCTCGCAGCGCGTGCACTGCACGCAGCGCACGTTGTCGCGCACGGCGTCGTGCGCGCGCGTCAGCTCGGCGAGCCGACGCTCGAAGGTCGCCCGATCCATCGGGCGACCTAGAGCTTTCGCCGAAGCACGGTCGCGGCGTCGCGGGTCGCGGGCTCGTCGGCGTACTGCTCGATGCCCTTGAGGCGCTGCTCGAGGACGGGCCGACGGCGCGCAGGCTCGCGCGAGAGGATGGCGGCGAGCGCGCCGATGGCCTCGCGGACGCGGGCCTCGTCGCAGTGCTCGAGCAGCTGCAGCTGGACCTCCTGCGTCTCGGGGAGGGAATGCCCCGCCCGGACGATCGCCTCGGCCGCCGCGGAGATCGCGTGGCGACCCTCGGCCGCGAGGAGCGCCGCGACCAGCCGCTCGTGCTCGAGGACCTTCGGGTCCGTCGAGGGCGCGCGCGGCACGACGATCTTCGGTTGGAACAACTTGGTGAGCTTGGGAGCGACCAGCGGGGGCGTCGGGGTGGCCGCCGGCGCGCCGCCGTGGGCGCCGAGGCCGGCGACACGTGCGCGGCGATTCCGCTGGGTGCCCTGCGTGAGGGGCTGAGCTGACTTCATCGATTCGATCCTTGCGTCAGGCGTCGGCGCGGAGCGTCGCTCTACGGCTCGTCGCTGCTCGCGCTTCGGACGCTGATAAGTGTCTGCGAACCGACCGGCTCGGCCCGAAGGAGGAGCGCGGTCGCGGAGAAAAACTCGTGCCGCGACCGGCCGGTTTCGGCCGATGACGCGCCCGGGGCCGTGAGGGCCGGGGGAGCCGCGACCTCCCAGAGATAGCACATTCTGGATGGAGCCGAGGCCCCCGGACTGAAGTCCCCGGCACCGAAAGCTCGGCGACGCCCGCCGCCGCGGGCTGGCAGGGTCGCGCGCGGATAGGGCTGGCGGTCAGGTTGCGTAGAGGTTGGCGGCCTCAGCCAGTGGACCAACAGGGATCTTCCGCGTGATCCGCCTCGGCCCCTGCTCGCCAGGCCCGAAGGACCTCGCCGGGCCATCGGTGCCCGGACATTCCGTCCGGGGGAATGATAGCGTGCCCGGTCCATGGCGCTCCCCCGTAAGGTCGCGATTCTCCCTGGTGACGGCATCGGCAAAGAGGTCGTCGCGGTCGGCCGCGAAATCCTCGAGCTCTACCGCACCAAGGCCGGCTTTCCGCTCGAGCTGTGGGACCTCGACCTCGGCGCCGACCGCTACCTGCGCGACGGCACGACCATGCCCGAGGACGTCTTCGCCGAGATCCGCGACAACTGCGGCGCGGTGCTGCTCGGGGCGCTCGGCGATCCACGCGTGCCGAACCTCGAGCACGCGCGAGACATCCTGCTCGGCATGCGCTTCCGCCTCGATCTGTTCGCCAACGTGCGACCGTGCCGCGCGCTCGACGATCGCCTGGTCCCGCTCAAGGGCAAGGGCGCGAAGGACGTCGACTTCGTCGTGTTCCGCGAGAACACCGAGGGCATCTACGTCAACGTCGGCGGCAACTTCAAGAAGGGCACGCCCGACGAGATCGCCGTCAACGAGGACATCAACACCCGCAAGGGCGTCGAGCGCATCATCCGCGCGGCGTTCGCCTGGGCGCAGAACCACGGCAAGAAGACCGTGCACATGGCAGACAAGTCGAACGCCATGCGCCAGTCGGGCGATCTCTGGCAGCGCGCCTTCCAGGAGGTCGCGCGCGACTACCCGGCCAGCTCCGCCAAGCACGTCTACGTCGACGCGCTGTGCCTGTTCATGGTGCAGGCGCCCGAGCGCTTCGAGGTGATCGTCACCAACAACCTGTTCGGCGACATCATCACCGACCTCGCCGCCGCGCTGCATGGCGGTCTCGGCATCGCCTGCAGCGCGAGCGTGCACGTCACCCCCGACGGCACGCCGCGCGTCGGCCTGTTCGAGCCGGTGCACGGCTCGGCGCCGGACATCGCCGGCCACGACAAGGCCAACCCGCTGGCGACGGTGCTCACGGTCGGCATGCTCCTCGAGCACCTGGGCTTCGCGGGCGAGGAGCGCCGGCTCGAGCAGATCGTCCAGGCCGCCGTCCGTGAGAAGAAGTGCACAGCCGATGTCGGCGGGACGCTCGGCACGAAGGCGACCGGCGCGTTCGTGCTCGAACGGCTCGCGCGCGAGCTCGGATGAACATCCGGCGTCTGCGCCGCGTCGCGCTGGGGTTCGGCCTCGCCGTCCTCGGAGCGCTGGGCGCGCGCGCGGGCTGTCTGTACGCCAGCCGCATCCCGGCGCCGGCGAACGTTGCGATCCCGAGCGATCCGATCACGCGCGACGGCGCGATCACCCGCCTCGGCCCGAGCTGGATGCGCAAGCGCGGCGGCATCTTCGAGGTGTCGCTCGAGGGGGCGCCGGCGGCGCGCGGCGCGGCGGTCTCGCGGCTGCTTCGCGAGCCGATGATCGCCGACGAGCGCGCGCTGTACGAGGCCTTCCAGAAGGGCGTGCCCTTCGCGCCGGCGCGCCAGGCGATCATGGACCTAGGGCGCTGGCGGTTCCGCCGCGTCGATCAGCAAATCCCGGCGCCGTACCGCGAGGAGGTCGCCGGCGTCGCGCTCGGCTTCCAGCCCGATCCGTTCACCTCGGTGCTGCCGAGCTTCCACCGCTTCGTCTTCCTCTACGCGGTCTACGACATCGCGCTCTCGTTCGAGAAGAGCCCGCTGATCGGCTGCACCACGTTCACCGTGCCGCCGACGCCGTCGACGCCGCCGAGCCCGCACGAGCTCGCGATGCACGTGTCGCCGGAGGAGCTCGCCGAGCGCGCCGGCGACTGGGAGCGCGCGACGCGCGGCCACGCGATGCTCGCCCGCGCCTTCGATTTCGAAGCCGGCGAGCCCTTCGACAAGGACAAGGTCGTGTTCCTGGTGCGCGAGCCCGGGCGCATCCCGTTCGCGAGCGTCGGCTGGCCGGGGTTCGTCGGCGTGGTCTCCGGGATGAACCGCGAGGGCGTGGCGCTCGTCGTGCACGGCGGGCGCGCGGGCGTCCCGCGGCCCGAGGGCATTCCGGTCGTGTTCTCGCTGCGCGAGGCGTTCTCGAGCGCGCGCACCACCGACGAGGCGGTGAAGATCCTCTCGTCGCACGAGGTGATGGTCTCGCACATCACCATCGTCACCGACTCGACCGGCAAGACCGCGGTCGTCGAGCGCGCCCCCGGCGTCGCCGCGCACGTGCGGTGGTCGACGGCGCCCCTCGCGACGACCAACCATTTCGAGGGGCCGCTCGCCGGTGATCCGCGCGACGCCGAGGTGCGCGCGAAGACCTCCACCCTCCCGCGGCGCGCGCGCGGCGACGCGATCCTCGCAGGGCTGCCGAAGCCGCCGGGCGTCGTCAGCATGGTCGGTGCGCTGCGCGATCGGAGCGGGCCCGACGGCGCGCCGCTCCCGCTCGGCGATCGCCGAGCCATCGACGCGATCATCGCGACGCACGGGGTGGTGATGGACACGACCACACGGGCGATGTGGGTCAGCGAGTGGCCGCACCTGCTCGGGCGCTTCGTGCGCTTCGACCTGCGCTGGCTGCTCGCCGACGGCTTCGATCCGAAGAACGATCCCTCGGCCGAAGGCGGCAAGGGGTTCGCCGCCATTCCCGCCGATCCGATGCTCACCGACGGTCGCTGGGAGGCATTCCGGAAGGGGCCGAAGCCGTGAGGCGGCTCCCGCTGTCCGGCCTCGCCGAGGGCGCGCGCGCGCTGCCGCCGGAGGCGGCACGCTACGTGGCGCGCGTGCTGCGCATGCGCGCGGGAGACGCGCTCGAGGCGTTCGATCCCCGCGCCGGTCTCGTGGCCGAGGCGCGCATCGCGCGCGTGCAGGGCGACGACGTCGACATCACGGTCGGCTCCCTGCGCGCCGAGGCGCCGCAGCCGCCGCTGGTGCTGGTCCAGGGCTACCCGAAGGGCGACAAGCTGGGCGACGTGGTGCGCGACGCCACCGAGCTCGGCGCCACGCTGGTCATCCCGGCGATCTGCGCCCGCTCCATCGCGAGGCCCGACGCCGCGAAGGCCGGCGCCAAGGCCGAGCGCCTCGCGTCGATCGCCGCCGAGGCCGCGCGCCAATGCGGCCGCACGCGCGCTCCGGAGATCGCCCCGCCGCTGCCGCTGTCCGACGCGCTCGATCTCGCGCGCGCCCACGCCGCCCACCGCTTCGTGCTGTGGGAGCGCGCGACCGCGCCGCTCGGCCCCGAGCTGTCGCGGGTCGACGCGCGCGCCGGCGCCGCCTTCGTCATCGGCCCCGAGGGCGGCCTCGCCGACGAAGAAGTGGAGCGGGCCGATTCGCTCGGGTTCCTCGCCCGCTCGCTCGGCCCCGTCGTGCTCCGCACCGAGACCGCCGCGACGGCGGTGCTCGGGGCGTATCGTGTGCTGACTTTTCCCCCGGGCTGAAGCCGCTTCAGCCCGGCGGACATCAGGGGACGATCACAGCCCCCGCATCGTCGTCGCCGCCGCGACCCGCTCGAGCGCCACCACGAAGGCCGCCGTGCGTAGATCGATCTGCTTGTCCTTCGCCTTCTTGCTGACCGCGTCGTAGGCGCGGAGCATGGTGCGCGCGAGCTCGGCGTTCACGCGCTCCTCGTCCCAGCGGAACTGCTGGATGTTCTGCACCCACTCGAAATAGCTGCACGTCACGCCGCCGGCGTTCGCGAGGATGTCGGGGATGGCGACGATGCCGCGCGCCTGCAGCACCTCGTCGGCCTCGGGGTGGGTCGGGCCGTTGGCACCCTCGACCACGAGCTTCGCCTGCATCTCCTTGGCGACGTCGGAGGTGATCACGCCGCCGAGGGCGGCCGGGACGACCACGTCGCAAGCGCCGGTGAGGACCTCCTCGTTGGTCGTCGCGCTGCCGCCGTCGAAGCCCTTCACGCCGCCGGTGGAGCGTACGTGGTCCATGAGCCGCGCGAGATCGAGGCCCGCGTCGTTGCGGACGCCGCCGGTCACGTCGCTCACGGCGACGATCGTGGCGCCCTTGTCGTGCATCAGCCGCGCGGCCCACGAGCCGACGTTGCCGAAGCCCTGCACCGACACCTTGGTGCCCTGCCAGCTGCGCGACTGATCGCGCAGCCACGCCTCGGCCACCAGCATGCAGCCGCGACCCGTCGCCGCGTCGCGCCCCAGCGAGCCGAAGAGATCGACGGGCTTGCCGGTGACCACGCCCGGCTCGAACCCGTGGTGCATGGCGTAGTGGTCCATGATCCACGCCATGATCTGCGGGTTGGTGTTCATGTCGGGCGCGGGGATGTCGACCTTCGGCCCGATGATGTCGTGGATGCCGTCGATGAACTTGCGGGTGAGGCGCTGCAGCTCAGCCGACGAGAGCTTCTTCGGATCGACGGTGATGCCGCCCTTGCCGCCGCCGAACGGGACGTCGACCACCGCGGTCTTCCAGGTCATCAGCGACGCGAGCGCGGTGACCTCGCTGGCGTCGACCTCGGGGTGATAGCGCAGGCCGCCCTTGAACGGTCCGCGCGAGTTGTCGTGCTGCACGCGATAGCCGACGAACGTGCCGATGGACCCGTCGTCCATGCGGATGTTGCACTCGACGCGGACCTCGCGGTGCGGCGTGAGCAGCTGCGTGGCGACGTCGTTCGACAGCCCCACGACCTTGCTGGCCGTGCCGAAGAAACGCCGGACGTCCTCGATCGCGTTCGACATGGAACCCCTCCTCCCGTCGTGAGTCGTCAGTCGTCAGTCGTCAGTCGTCAGTCGTCAGTCGTCAGTCGTCAGACGAGACGAAACGAGACGAGACGAGAATGAGACGGAGACGAGAGTGTACAGGGAAGCGAGCCTCGCTCGACAACGCTCTCGACGTGCGGCGGCGACGACGCGAGGGCCGGCGCGAGCAGCGACTGCGTGCTGAAGACTGACGACTGACGACTCAGGGCGGCGAAGCCGCCCAGGTGAGCGCGAGCAGCGACAGCGGGCTGACGACTGAAGACTGAAGACTGACGACTCATGCCAATCGGAAGCGGGACGCCGGCGGCTCCTCACCGAGCCGCTCCCACACGCGCGCCTCGACGAAGAGGCGCACGAGCTCCGCGTCGAGCGCGCCGTCCTTCACCTCGTAGCCGAGGATGTCGCACGCGCGGTCGACCGGCACCGCGCGCTTGTACGGGCGGTCGCTCGCGGTGAGCGCGTCGAAGATGTCGGAGATCGACATGAGCTTCGACTGCAGCGGGATCTCCTCCGCCTTGAGGCGGTTCGGGTAGCCCGAGCCATTGAGCTTCTCGTGGTGGCAGCCGGCGATCTCGGGGATGCGGCGGAACGCGCGACCCCAGGGGATCTGGCTGAGGAAGCTGCGCGTGTGCACGACGTGCGAGCGGATCTCGTCGATCTCGGAGGTGGTCAGCGAGCCGCGCGTGATGGAGAGCGACTTGATCTCCGAAGCCGTGAGCAGCGGGTGCACGTCGCCGTTCATGTCCGTGTAGGTCTGCCGGGCGATCTCCTCGATGACCCGGAAGTCGCCCGCCTTGAGCACCGTCGGCTCGTTGGCGGCGACGATCGCGTTCCACGCAGCCGAGAGCTCCTGCCGGCGCGTCTCGATCTCGAGATCGAGCGCGGCCAGCTCCTCCCTCGAGGCGCCGCGCTCCATCAGCCGGCAGCGACGGGCGAGCGCGTCGGCCTCGTGCGCCTTGCCGGCGAAATCGAGGCGGCGGCGGATCGAGTCGAGCTGCCACGCGAACAGCTTCTTCGCCTTGACCAGCACCTCCTCGCGCACGCCGATCTTCCCGAAGTCGTGCAGCAGCGAGGCGATCTCGACCTCGCGCAGGTCGTTGGTCGAGAACTGGACGTCGGCGTAGGGGCCGGTCACCTCGCGGTCGACCACGTCGGCCAGGGCCACCGTGAGCGTCGCCACGCGGCGCGAGTGACCGCTGGTGGTCGGATCGCGCTGCTCGATCGCCTCGACGCTCGCGGTGACGAAGCCGGCGAAGATGCGGTTGATCTCGGCGTAGAGGATGGCGTTCTCGAGCGCGATGCCGGCCTGCGCGGCCAGAGACGACATCAGCTCCTCGGAGCGATCGTCGAACGGAAGCACCTGGTCCTCGACCTCGGCGGCCGAGCGCAGCTTCTGGCGCGGATCCTTCTTGCGGTTGATCAGCTGCAGCACGCCGATGATCTCGCCCTGCGCCGAGACCATCGGCGCCACGAGCATCGACTTCGAGCGGTACCCCATGCGCTGATCGAACGAGCGATCGAAGCCGTAGGGCGTGCCGGGCGGCAGCTCGTAGACGTCGGGGATGTTGAGCATCGACTTGCTCAACGCGACGGAGCCGGTGATCGAGCGGTTCGAGATCGGCAGGGTGAACTCGCGCGACTGGTAATCGAGCGAGTCGTTCTGCGAGGTCTTGAACCGCAGCATGCGGCGCCCGATGTCGCCGTCGTCGCCCTCGACGACGTAGATGCTGCCGGCGTCGGCGCCGGTGACGAACCGGGCCTTCTCGAGCACCAGCGGCAGGAGCTTGTCGAGATCGCGCTCGGTGGTGAGCGAGCGCGCGATCTCGATCAGCTCGCCGAGCTCGTAGCGGTAGCGCTGCAGCCATTTGCCGCGCGACTCGGCGCGCGCCTTGGTCTCGAGGTGCTCGAAGGCCGTGTGCACCGTCACGAACAGCAGATCGGCGTCGACGTCGGGCGGGAGGATCGAGAACACGCCCTTGGCGAGGACGGACGCGAGGTCGAGCTCCCTCGGCTTGCCGAGGAGGATGATCGTCGCGTTGGCGTCGGCGACCTTCTCGAGCGTCGGCCGGAGCAGCGGGAGCTCGTCGTCCCACACGTCGCCCGGAGCGAACGTGACGAACCGCTCACCGCGCCGCACCATCAAGAGCCGCTGGTGCGGGCGCGACACGACGTCGGCGGCGAATCGCCCGTCGACGGCCATCAAGTCGGCGAGCCGCGACAGGCCGCCCCGCTTCGCCTCGTCGGTCATCGACGGGGGAGCGTAACGGATTTTCCCCGTGAGGCGACCGCCTCGCGGTACCGCGCGCCTCGCGGAGCGGCTACTTCACCCAGACCTGCACGCCGACGTCGCCGGCGCCGCCGGCGGGGACGGTGTCGACGCGGACCGCCGAAGTGACCGGCGGACACAGCGGCTTGCCGCCGCCGCCGAGGATCGGCGTGGTGGTCGCCGAGGTGTCGGAGGCGATCGCCGCGTTCGGCGGGGCCGCGGGGTAGAGCAGGTGCAGACCGAGCTGCGTGACGCCGGGGCCGGCGGCGCCGAGCACGACGTAGCACTTGCCCTGCTGCATCGTGAAGTTCATGCCGGCGTGCTCGCCCTGCTTGAGCTTCGCGCGGCCGATCGGGCTCGCCGCCGTGAAGCCGGGGGCGCTCTTCGCAGCGCTCGCCTTCAGCGCCGCTTCGATCGGATCGCCGGCGGCCGGCGTCGGCACGGTGCCGCCGGGGATCGGCAGGCCCATCTCCTGCGCCTTCTTCGCCCACTCGGCGACGAGGTTCGGATCGATGCCGGGCATCGGCGTCGCGGGCCACGCGCCGGGCGTCGCCACCGTCGGGGCCGGCGCCGTCGCGGTCGGCGTCGGCGTGGGCGCCGCGGTCGCGGTCGCGGTCGGCGTCGCGGTGGGGGCCGTCGCCGTGGGCGTGGCCGTCGGCGCGGCGCTGGTCGCGGTCGCCGCGGCCGTTCCGCCGGTCTTGGCGGTCTTGCGCGGCTCGCAGCCGAACGAGAACGCGAGGCCGATGCCGACGCACAGCGCGATGGTGGTCACCGAAGTCGAAGCAGAGCGCGGAGAAGTCATGCGAGATCCTCTTGCCAAGGAACGACCGTGCGGCCGCGAGCTTACACGCGAAGGCCGAGCGAGCGCCCGACCTTCGCGCGTGCTGCCTCCTACGAGATCACTTCCCGGGGACGCCGGGGACCGGCAGACCCGGAACCGACGGCATGCCCGGAGCGCCCGACGGAACGCCCGGAACGCCCGGGAGACCCGGCACCGGGAGCTTCGGCGTCGACGACGGCGCGGAGTTGCCGTTGCCGGTCACCGCGCCCGGATGCGTGAGGCGCCACCAGTTGGCGGTGTTCTTCACCACCGGCGCGCGGACCTCCGGCGCGGGGTGCGTCATCATGAACGTGAACAACGGCGCGCCCGGGTGCAGGTCGCGCAGCTTCTTGAAGAAGTCGATGACGAGCAGCGCGCCGCCCTCGCTCCACTTGTACTCGCTCTCGTTCTGACCGGCCGTCAGCAGGTTGTTCACGCCCTCGACGTCGGACTGGATCTCGTTGGCCTGGTTGACCGCCGGGACGACCTTCTTGGCGAACCGGATGATGTCGCCCGGATTGATCTTGCCGCCGCCGCCGCCGGTGCACACGCTGCCGAGGTGGCCCATGTAGTGGTGCGCGAGCTCGTGGCCCAGCACGTACGCGATCGACTCGTCGAACAGCTGGCGCTGCCGCTTCAGCTTGCGCTGATCGAGCGACTTGGTGAGGTCGAGCATGCCGGGGGGCAGCGGGAGGATCTTCGCCTTGCCCTCCTGCTGCTTGGCGAGCTCCTTGATGTACTCGTCGTAGTAGCCGGTGCCGAAGGTCTCGTCGGTGGCGCGCGTCTGCGCCATGAGGTCGAGCATCTGGTACATGCCCGCCGTCACCACGACGAAGGTCTTGCCGGTGTCGTCACAGCCGGCGAAGGCGTTGATCTCTTCTTTGTTGTCCTCGAAGAGCAGCGGGATCTTCTCGACCGTCGCCTTGCGCGACGCCGAGAGCGAGTCGATCTCCTTCTGGTAGATCTTCTTCGCCTCGTCCTTCATCACCGGCATCAGCAGCGCGCCGGTCGGAGAGAACAGCTTGAACCCCGGCATGCCGGGGATGTTCGGGATCGCCGGCGTCCCGCCGGGCGGCGGGATCGACGGGATCGCGCCCGGAGGCAGGCCGGGGATCGGCGAGGTCGGCGGGCCGCCGGGCATTCCCGGCGGGATGCCCGGGATCGTCGGCGTGGCGCCCGGCATCCCGGGGATCGTGGGCACGCCCGGGACCTGCGCGGCGGCGGAGCTGGCGATGATCGACGCGCCGGCGAGGGCGACGCCGAGGACCGTGCGGCGAACGAACGTGCGGAACGACATCGAAGGACCTCCGGGATCCACCACGCGAGAGACGCGGGGCGGCCTGCTGCGCGGTGCCTCGGACGAGGCGCCCGCGAATGGGACGGCGTGCCACCCCCGTGCATTCACCGCGGCGCGAGCGCCGAGGTGGGCCGTTGGCCGACCGCCGTCAGGTACCGAAGAGGAAAGGCACGTTGAACGTACCGCCGGACTCGCTCGAGGGGAACGTCCATCCCTTCGACATCCGCTGCACGCACTGGCCGATCGCGGGCTCGCCCGAAGTGGAGGCGATGTCCGACGACTGGACCTTGCCGTCTGGGCCGATCTTCAAGGTGATCTTCACGCTCGCGCTACCCTTGTCGGACCACGGCTCGAAGCACACCTTGCGCACGGCCACGCGCTTGGAGGCGATGACCGACTCGACCGCCTTGCCCTCGAGCGGCTGCCCGCCCCCGATCGACGGGCCGCCGGGGCCGCCGACCGACGGGCCCTCGGGACCCATGTCGAGACCACCGAGCTTCTTGCTGCCGGCGGTCGCGCCCGCCGCCGCCACGGTAGCGGCCGAGGGCGCGCCGGATTTCAGGGCGACCTTCGGGGCGGCGGCCGATGACTCGGGCGCGACGACCGCGACGGTGGGGGCGGCGGTCGCTTCGCTCGGCGCCGGCACGAAGACCGAGACGGGCACGTCGACCCGCTTCTCGATGACCTTCTCGACGATCTTCGGCTTGACCGCGACGACCGCGACGACGACGCCGAGCAGCACGCACGCCGCGGCGATCAGCGCGACGGTGCCCTTCGACATGCCGCGCGCGCGGCCCATCATCGTCGGGCGACCGACGTCGTCCGCGAGCGGGGCCGGCGCGTTCGGCGAGATGGCCACCGTGCTCGCCGCGGCTGCCGGGGCGGCCATCGGCGCGGCCGGCAACGCGCCGAACCCGAACGGATCGTCGACCGTCTTCGCCTGCGGCGCCGAGACCGGCGCGGCCGGCTCCGGCGGGAGCACCGGCGAGGCGGCGATCTGGGTCGCCTCGTCGTCGAAGTCCTCGTCGAGCTTGCGCGCCGCCGCGGCGCCGCGCGGCTGCACGAACGGGATGACGTTGCCCCCGCGCGCCGGTGCAGCCGCCGCCGGCCGCGGCGACGTCGTCTTGCCGCCGGCCGGGCCGCTCGCGCGCGCGGCGGGCCTGGCCGCGGCGCCGCTCGCGTTCGGCAGCAGCGAGCCGCGCCCCGGTCCGTGCGCGCCGGAGACCTCCTCGCACACGACCGTGTGCAGATCGGTGAGCGTGCGCAGCGGGCGCCACTCCTCGTAGCCCTCGCGCCAGACCAGCGAGTCGTCGGTGATGGCGCCCTGCGCGTACTTCGCGCGCAGCTCGCTCAGGCGGATCGGGCCGACGGGGACCTCTTCGATCGCGACGTACCACTCCTCGGCGGGAACGTCGGGGCCGGTCGGCGCGGCGGCGGCGGGGGCATCGATCTTCGTGGTGGTCGCGACCTGCTTGCTGAACGCGCTCGCGAGCGCGCCGGGCGGGGAGGTCGACTTCGCGGCGTCGCCGGCTCGAGGCGCGGTCTGCTTTCCGGGTGCGGCCGCGGGACGCGTCGCCGTGGCGCTCGGTCGGGGCGTCGTGGCGCCGGGCGGACGCTGCGCGGCGCCGGGGCGTGGCGCGGCCGAGGCGCCGGGCTTGGCGCTCGGGGCCGGCGCGGGCTTCGCGGCAGGCGGCGGCGTGGACTGAGCGATCGCGGCGGCCGCCGCCTCTTCGCTCAACGCCGCGAGCTGCACCGTCTCGCCGGTCGACGTCGTCTCGACGGACGCGCGGATCTCGATGACGTGCCCGCACTTGCGGCACTTCATCCGCAGGGTCTTGCCCTGCACCTTCTCGTCGGCGATCTGGTACTTCGCCTTGCACTGATCACAAAGGAACTTCATCTAGAGAGCCCCGAGGGACCTGGAGTGTTGAATGCCGACCCGCTCCTGTCGACCCATGTTTAGAGAAGCGTCAGCAGGTGATCTTTGATGCCCTGTCTCGTCGCTTCGTCTGGGGAATGTGCGAGCGCCCGCTCCCACATCTCGACGGCCTTCAGCTTGAACCCTGCCTTCTGGTAGAGCACCGCCAGGTTCTTCAAGGCAGGGAAGTGCTTGCCGTTGATCTCGACCGCCGTCTCGAGCGCCTGGATCGCCTCGAAGATCTGGCCCTTCTTCCCGTGGACGAGGCCAAGGTGGTAGTGAAGCCGGTAGGCGAGCGGGTCGATGGACGACCCGCGCTTCAGATGCTCGATGGCCCCCTCGATGTCGCCCGACTGGTAGGCGGCGATGCCGGCCTGTAGGCACCTATCGGCCTCGGCGGAGATCTGCTCGCGCGAGCTCTTCTGTCCCTCGCCCTTCTTGGAGGCGATCGCCGTCTCGATGGCGCGCACCACCTCGGTGATGCGGAACGGCTTCTCGATGTACGCGTCGACGCCGTAGTTCTGCTTCAGGTCCTCGGCGTAGCGCCACCCGCGGTAGACGGCGCTGATCATGATGATGGGGATCTGCCCGTACTTCTGCGAGCCCTTGATGCGCCGGCAGATCTCGAAGCCGTGCAGCTCCGGGAGCATCGCGTCGAGCACGATGAGATCGGGCACGTGCTCCTTCACCAGGCGCAGGGCGGTGGTGCCCCGATCGGCCTCGATGACGCGGTAGTTGCGATCGAGCAGCACGCGTTTGAGGAGCTTGCGGATGTCCTCTTCGTCGTCGACCACCAGCACCAGCGGCTGCCCCGGCGCCGCGCCCGGCCCGCCGAGCGCGCCGGGAGACGCGGAGATGGGCACCGCGGCGACCGTCGACAGCTCGCTGCCGCCGGCGAAATCGCCCTCGGTGAGATCGCTCGTCGCCGTCGACTCCATCTTCGGCGGCATCACCGACGGCATGCGGGCGGCCTCGCGCGCGGTCTCGCGAGCGGTCTCACGGCGAGGCGGCGGCGGACGCGCCGGACCGCGCGCCGCCGGCTCGGGCGTCGGCGGCCGCGACCGCCTCGCCTGGGGCGCCGCCGGCTCGGGCGTCGGAGAAGGCTGCGCGATGCCGAGCTTCACGAGGACCTCGTGCGGCACCTGCGGCCCGAGGAAATACGCCTCGCCCTGCAGGCGCAGCTCGTACGAGCGTTCGATGACGCGCGCGAGCGCCTTGGCCGGCGCGACGTACGGGAAGACGCGCTTGCCGGTGACGAACTCGAGCTCGTCGATCACCCGCTTGTCGTCGGGGTTCGACATCGCGAGGAAGATGCGCTCGTCCTGCACGAGCACCGGCAGCACGCCGTGGCGCGACGCGATCTCGCGAGGAAGCAGCGACAGGTGTTCGAGGGGGATGGCGACCTGCGTGAGGTCGAGCCCCGGGACCCCGTACTTCTCCGAAAGCGCGCGTAGCGCCTCGATCGACAGCGAGGGATCCGGGTCGAGCGTCGGCTGTTTTTGCAGCGCGAGCCGACCGAGCGGCTTTTTGTCGTTGCTCATCGCGTTTGGGACGGCGCGCGCCGCCTATTCGGAGCGTATCCGACCGGCGCCGATCGTCCAACTGCCCCCGTCGATCGTACGCAGGCCTCCGGCCCGACCGTACGCAGGCCTCCGGCCCGACCGTCGCAGGCCTCCGACCCGACCATGCGCGGGCTTCCGCCGGACCGAGTTGATCGGAATCGAGACGGCGAGGAGTTCGGCTCCGCCGAAGGACGCGGAACTCGCTCGCGACCACGGCGTCGGCTAGTGTTGCCGTAATGCCCCCGGAGGATCCGCCGCCCGCGTCCGACCGACGCCAGGTCGACCGTCTCCCGATCGAGCTGCGGGTCGAGTACCGCCGCCTCAACTCGTTCTTCGCCGACTACACCAAGAACATCTCCAAGGGCGGGACCTTCATCCGCACCGCGAAGCCGCTGCCTCCGGGCACGGAGTTCGTCTTCGTCCTGATCATCCCGAAGCTCGAGGAGCCGCTGCGCCTCAACGGCGAGGTCGTGTGGACGACCGACCCTTCGCGCGCGACCGACGAGCAGCCGGCGGGGATGGGCATCCGCTTCAAGTACCTCGACGACGCCGAGCGCCGCGTCACCGAAGACATCGTCGAGCGTCTGGTCAAAGAAGAGCTCGGAGGGCACATCTCCGAGCGCCTGCTCCGCGCGGCCAAGCCGACCGATCCGAAGTGAATCGCGCGATCGCTCCGGTCGTGGCGCTCTCGGTGACCGCGGCGTCCCTCCATCTCCTCGCGGCTCCTTCGAAACCAGCCAAGACGCCGCCCGGCCCCGACGCCGCCGGCCCGCCGACGACGCTCAAGACGCCCGCCCGGGTAACGCGTGTCCGCATCGACGTGTCGCCCGGCGGCGCGGCGATCACGCACGAGGTGATCTTCGGGAAGGACGCGCTCGCCGTGAGCGGCGCCGGCGATCCCACGCTCTTCGTCGCCTTCACCGCGCAGGCGCGGCCGCTGGCGATCGAGGCGACGCGTCACGCGCTCGGCGCCACCGGAGCCCTGGTCGAGGCGGGCGCGACGAAGGTCGAGATCATCGACGTCTTCGTCCGCCCGAAGACGGCGGCCGTCGTCCTCGGACCGCCTGCCCAAGCGGGGCACGTGCTGCGTCTGCCGCGCGACGGGGCGCCGTTCGGGCTGCGGCTGCGCAGCGCCATCGCGACGCACGAGCTGGCCTCGCCCACGCGCACGGTCTCCATCCTCGCGCGGCTCGGCGTGCGCGGGCTCGGCCCGATGCCGGTCGAAGCGATCGAGATCGGCGCGATGCTCGGCGCGACGATCCGCGGCGCGCGCGCGACCTACTGCGGGCCGGGCGCCGATCCGCGGCCGTTGACGGTGTCGTTCCCGGGCTATCCGTCGTCGCCCGCCGGCACGATCGCCCCGTCGACGGCGACGCGAACGAACGACGACGATCTGTGCGTCGACGTGCTGATCTAGGTGGGCCGCGGCGCGATTCTCGGGCGGGGGCCGGGTCGCCGCTCGCGACGACCGGGTCATCAGTCGTCAGTCGTCAGTGGGTTGCGAGTCTTCGTCGAGGTTGGTCGAAGGTCGAAGGTCGAAGGTCGAAGGTCGAACCAGGGGCCCAGCCCCTGGAACCCCGTGGACACGGGCTCTCGATTCCACCTTCGACCTCTTCTTCTCAAGACTGATGACTGACGACTGACGACTCCGAATGGCCCGCAAGTGCTTGATCCATCTCACTTGACACGACGCGTCAAGAACCCACCCTCGCGTCATGTCACGAGAGCTTCTTCCTCTGGTCGTCGTGCCGCTCGTCCTGGGCTGCACGGCCGAAATCCCGCAGTTCGACGACGATCCGCGCCCCGAGGTCTGCGGAGGGGCGGTGTGCTTCCCGCCCGACCACGTGCAGGTCCGTCACTGGGGCGACGGCGAGGTCGAGCTGGCCGCCTGGCGCGGCGATCGCGCCGAGGGCGAGCCCGTGACCTGCGAGCTCCCGCGCGCCGGCAAGCAGCCGATCCCCGGCATGGCGATCGTCGTGGAGCTGCACCGGCCGCGACCGGGCGCGCGTTTGCATGTGGTCTCCGCCGCGCAGGTCCAGGCGAACGCGGGCGCCGAGAACGACGCGTCCGACGAGCCCTACGCGCCCGTCCGCGCCATCCGCGTCGATCCCCTCACCGGTCGCGCGCTCGCCGACGAAGAGGGCGTCGCAGGGGAGATCGTGGTGCTCGACCTCGACTCGGCGGCCGGTCGGCTGCGCGTGCGCATCCGCGCGCGTTGGTCGAGCGGCATCAGCGGCGAGCAAGTGCTCGACGTCGAGGGCTGGCCGGCTTGCACGGCGCCGCTGCAGGCGCGGGCCGCATAGGCCGCGGCGAGGTCACCTGTCCGGGTAGGTGATGTTGAAGCGGGTCATCTTGCGCCAGAGCGTGGTCGGCGAGATGCCGAGGATCTCTGCCGCCTTCTCGCGCGAGCCGTTCGCCTCGCGGAGGGCCTCGTCGATCGCGCGGCGCTCGGCGTCGTCGACCACGTCGGCCAGCGACTTGCCGCCCGCGCCGGGGCCGCCGGCGCCGTCGCCGCCCGCCGCGCCGGCGCCGCGCGGCGCACCGACGGAGGGCGGCAGGTCGTCGCGGCTGATCACGCCGTCGTTCGCCAGCGCCACCGCCTGCTCGATCATGTTCTCGAGCTCGCGGATGTTGCCGGGGAAGTCGTACTGCATCAGCGCCTCGAGGACGCCGTCGCCGAAGCGCGCGCGCACGCCCATCTTGCGGCGGAACTTGTCGATGAAGAACTCGGCGAGCACGGGGATGTCCTCGCGGCGGTCGCGGAGCGGCGGGAGCATGAACCGGGCGACGTTCAGGCGGTAGAAGAGGTCCTGCCGGAAGCGCTTCTCGGCGATCATCTGCAGCAGGTCCTGGTTGGTCGCCGCGATGATGCGGATGTCGACCTTGATCGGCTTGTTCTCGCCGACGCGCCGGACCTCGCCTTCCTGGATCGCTCGCAGGAGCTTCGCCTGGAACGACAGCGGGGTCTCGGCGATCTCGTCGAAGAAGAAGGTGCCGCCCTCGGCCTCCTCGAACAGACCCTTGCGCGCGGTGACGGCGCCGGTGAAGGCGCCGCGCGCGTGCCCGAAGAGCTCGCTCTCGAGCAGCGTCTCGGTGATCGCGGCGCAGTTGACCGGCACGAACGGGCGTTGCGCGCGCTTGCTGTTGGCGTGGATCGCCTTGGCGACGAGCTCCTTGCCGGTGCCGCTCTCGCCGGTGATCAGCACCGTCGCGTCGGTCGGCGCGATCTTCACGATGCGCCCGAGCACCTCGCGGATGGCCTGCGAGCGACCGATGATCGACTCGAATTTGTAGCGATCGCGGAACTCGCTGGCCATCAAGGAGATGGTCCCGCTCATGCGTCGGTTCTCGGCGGCCTTGGCCGTCTTGACCAGCAGCTCCTGCTCGCTGAACGGCTTCTGGATGTAGTCGAAGGCGCCGATGCGCATGGCCTCGACCGCGCTCTCGATCGTGGCGAACGCCGTCATCACGATGACCTCGGTCATCGGCGACGACTCCTTGATCGCGCGGAGCACATCCATGCCGTCGTGCGCGCCGAGCTTGAGGTCGGTGAGGACGACGTCGTAGGCGCCCTTGCTGCCGAGGTCGATGGCCGTCGGACCGTCGGTCGCCTCCTCCACCTCGTAGCCCGCCCCACGGAGGAGCATCGCCACCGTGCGGCACATGTTCTTCTGATCGTCGACGACGAGGACCTTCGCCATTAACCCCACCCCAGCCGGGAACGTGGAGACTAGCGACCCGCGGGCCCGGCGTCGCCCCCCTCGACGCGATCGCGCTGCGTTTCGCGGGCGGCCGAACGTTGTACGGCCGCGCTCGATGCGGGGAAGCGTTAGAACCGGGAGAAGTGGAAAAACCGAAAGAAGGGGTGACAATTCCCCTTGTGGTAGCGCTCCTTTCGGGCACAGTGCGCGGCATGGTGAGCTCGCCCCGCGCGCAAGCGCGAGCCGCCGCGGCGCCCCAGTTTCCGCCCGGCGAACGGTTCCTGACGGTCGGTGTCGTCGCGGAGTACTTCGGCGTCACGGAGGTCACGATCAAGAACTGGGTCGACGCCGGACAGCTGGCGGCGGCCCGGACGGTCGGCGGTCACCGCCGCATCGCAGCCTCTTCCGTAGCGAAGCTGCTCGAGCAGCAGGGGCGACCGGTGCCCGCCGTGCTCTCGCGTCGCAAGCCGCTGGTCGTCGTGATCGAGTCGGAGTCCGGCTGGTCGCGGTCGGTGAAGCGGGCGCTCGCCAGCCGCATGCGCGTCGAGCTCGAGAGCGACCCCTACGCCGCGCTGCTCGCCGTCGCCCGCCTGCAGCCCGAGGTGGTGGTCGTCGACCTGCAGCTCTCGCAGCCCGAGATGCGGAGGCTGATTCACGCGCTGCGCTCCGATCCGCAGACCCGGTCGATCGACGTCGTGGCGACCGGCGCGGGTTCGGGTGACGCGAAGGCGGTCGCCCCGCTCCTCACCGCGCCGGGCGCGCCGCGCGGCAGCGGCTCGGTCTCGTCCGTGAAGCGCGGCGACCTCGACACCTTCGTCGACACGGTCGTGGGCCGCGCCGAGCGGCCGAGCGCGGCCCCTCGCGCGCGCCGCCGCTGACAGGCCGTGATACGCAAGCCCCGGTGATCACGGGGCGCGTCATCCAGGGTGACAACCTCGAGGTGCTCGCGCGCCTGCCGCCGGCGTTCGCGCGGCTCGCCTACCTCGATCCCCCCTTCAACACCGGCCGGGTGCAGGCCCGCCGGCGCTTCCGCGCGCGCTCCAGGAGAGAGGGCGAGGGGGAGGGCGAGGGCGATCGCGGCGGCTTCCGCGGCCTGCGCTACCGGGTCGAGCCGGTCGAGAGCGGCGCGTTCGACGACGATTTCGACGACTACCTCGCGTTCCTCCTCCCGCGCATCGAGGCGACGGTGCGGTGTCTGACGCCCGACGGCTCGCTGTTCGTCCACCTCGACGTCCGGGAGGTGCACTACGTCAAGGTCGCGCTCGACCGCATGCTCGGTCGCGATCGCTTCCTCAACGAGATCGTCTGGGCCTACGACTTCGGCGGGAGATCGCGCTCGCGGTGGCCCGCCAAGCACGACACCATCCTCTGGTACGTCCTCGATCCGCGGCGCTACGTGTTCGAGCGCGAGGCGATGGACCGAATCCCGTACATGGCGCCGGGGCTGGTCTCGAAGGAGAAGGCGGCGCGCGGAAAGACGCCGACCGACGTGTGGTGGCAGACGATCGTGCCGACCAACGGCAAGGAGAAGACCGGCTATCCGACGCAGAAGCCGATGGCCGTGCTCGAGCGGATCGTGAAGGTCCACTCGCGCGCGGGCGACATTGTGCTGGATCCATTTGCGGGCAGCGGCACGACCGGTGAGGCCGCCGCCCGGCACGGGCGAGGCTTCCTGCTGGTCGACCAGGGCGACGAGGCCATCGCCGTGATGCGTCGTCGACTCGCGCCGTGGCAGCCGGTGGTGGAGCGCTGAATTGTTCGATTCGAGCGCCCTCGCGCCCCCGCGCCCTCTCCCGCTCGGAAGCGGGAGCGGGAGCGGGTGCAATCGGCGGAGAGGGCGGGATTCGAACCCGCGGTTCCGGGTTAGGGAACGCCCGCTTAGCAAGCGGGTACCTTCGGCCTCTCGGTCACCTCTCCAGAGCCGTCTCGGCGAAGGACGGCGATCCATACACGATGTGTTCCCGCTGACAAGCACGAGCAGCGTCCGTCCCGGTTCGAGGCTCCATTTATTTCGGGAGGGGGGCTCAAGTCCTCGCCGACGACGGCCGTATTCGATTGTGCTGAGGGGGTACGGACGGCGGCATGGACCAGCTCGCAACAACTGGACGCATTGCTTGGATCGACGGGGACGTTGCCCGACGCGCGCGCGTGCGCTCTTGGGCGGACGGGATCTGTTCGATCGTCGAATACGAGCCCGATGGGCACCTGGAGGAGTTCGACGCGTTCGTCATCGACGCGGCGCACCCGCGCATCTCGGTCGAGCGCTTCATCGCCGACCTCCGACAGCGCGGCCTCGACACGCCGGTGCTCGTCATCGTGACGGACAAATCGCAGATCGGCCCCGCGCTGCGCGCCGGCGCGTGGGACGTGCTGCGTGAGCCGTTCGAGCGCGAGTGCTGCGAGGCGGCCATCCGCCGCGTGCGCGAGCGTCAGTCGCTGACCAAGACGGTCCGCGCGCTGCAGCTGCAGCTGGCGGGCATCGAGGAGCAGCACGGCGTCGTTCCGCTGCGTGAGCTCGAGCGGCGCGCGATCGAGAAGGCGCTCGCCGCCACGCGCGGCAGCGTCGAGAAGGCGGCGCGCATGCTCGGCATGGGCCGCGCCACGCTGTACCGAAGGCTCGCGACGATGTCGGCCAGGCCGGGCAGCGCCTAGCTAGGGCTTGTCGCACTCGAAGAGCGTGTCCATCGACGCGAGCTCCACCGAGAGCCGGCCGGGGACCTTCTTCTTGCCGTCCTTCTTGCCGGGGGTGACGGTCACCGTCCACGCGGGCACGCCCTGGTAGCCGGTCTCGTCCGCGCAGTCGGCGAGCTCCTTCTTCCAGTCGCCGGAGCCGGCGTAGACGGTGCCGTCGGGGCAGGTGACCTTCTTCGACGTCTCGTCGTAGTCGAGCTTCACCGTGCCCTCGGCGATCGTGACCGAGAGCGAGCCTGCGCCGCGGCCCTCCTCGCTCGGCGGACGCTCGACGGTCGCGGCGATCTCGGCGCACTTCTTGTCGCCCTTGCCGATGAACACCTCGCGCACCTCGCACGTCGCGTCGGGATCGCAGGGCGCTCCGAGCTTCACCGCGATGTCGTCGGGCAGCCTGCACAGGGACGCGTCGTCCTTCATCAGCTTGCCGGGAGCGCCGGGCTTCCCGCCGAGGCAGCCGGCGACCTTCGCGGTCACGGTGCGCCAGCAGTTGGCGACGTCGCGCGCGAAGGCGCAGTCGAGCTTCTTCTCCTTGGACTCGACGACCTTCGGCGGGGCGGGCGTCGGCTTCGGCTCTGCGGCGCAGGCGGCGAGGATCAGCGGGAGCGCGAGCGCGAGGCGGGTCATGCCCCAAGCGTCGATCACCGGGCGGGCGGCGCGCAACCGTCGGCGGCCGAGCCAGCGCCTGGCCAGGTGACGAGCGCCGTCGGTCCGACGTCGGCCACCTTCCAGGTCTCGCCCTCACGCTCGCACGTTCGCCCGAGGGCGTCGCGAACGCGCGCGATGCCGGCGTGGTCGGGTGCGACGCCGACGCGGAGCGCGAGCTCGCGCAGATCGTCTTCGTCGTCGCCGAACACGAGGGGTCGTCCCGTTCCCTCCACGATGGTCAACGACGCCTGCAGGCCGAGCTGGTGGAGCACGGCGAGCGCCTCGAGCGCCGCGGGACGACGCGGCCGTCGCGTGCCGTGCACCGCCTCGTGCACCTCGGCGAGCGCGTCGCTCGGGGCACGCAGCTTCAAGAGGAGCGCGCAGATCCGGCGCGCCGCCGCGGTCATCGCCTCGAGGAACCCGACGATCTCGACGATTCCATAGACCACGTGCGCCGAGTAGACGACGTCGGCCGCCGGCCTCTCGGGGAGCGGCCAGCTCTCGCCGCGCACCTCGACGTTGCGCAGTCCCTCCTCCTCGACCCGGGAGACGAGCCGTTGCCGCATGGCCGGCGAGGGCTCGAGCGCGATCACCCGCGCACAGCGACGCGAGAGCGGCACCGCGTGGCGACCGGTGCCCGCGCCGATGTCGAGCGCGACGTCCTCGGGTCTCGTGACGAGCGCGAGCCCCTCGATCGTCCCGCCGTCGCCGGCGGCCGTGCGGCTCATCCGGTCGAATCGCGCCGCGCGATCGCGCCACCGATCGGAAGGTCGATCGCCCTCGGCCTCGGCCGCGGCGGCGAGCTCGGAAAAGCGGCTCACCCAGTCCACGTCGCCGATCCGCACCCGCATCACTTCTCCCCGGAGACCGCGGCGGCGAGCTCCGCGACGAAGCGCGCGACGTCGGCGCCCGGCCCGAGCTCGAGCGACGCGACCGGCTCGTCGAGCGCGAAGCGCTCCATCACCGCGAAGAGCTGATCGGCGCGCACCGACAGCAGGGGCAGCGCGGGCCCGGCCAGCGCGGCGACCACCGCGTCGTGGTGCCCGCCGCGCGCGACCTCGAGCTTGCTGACCTCGTCGACGACGACGATCTGGCACGCCTGCGCGTCGCGCTCGACCCAGGCGCGCGCCTCGGCCAGCGCCGACGCGTCGAACGAGAACGAGCAGACGAGCTGCGCGTCTTCCCGCGCGTCGTCGCCGGCGCGCGCCTTGCGGGCGACGGTCGCGCGCGCGTCGCCCGCGACCTCGCGCGCGACGTAGCCTTCGCGGTGATCGTCGGGACCTTCTTCGGCGCCTCGCCCGTCCGACCGCGAGAGGCCCTCCTGCAGCACCCCTCCGACCGCGACGCCCCGCGCGCGCAGCCGCGCGACCACCTCGAGGAGGCACGTCGCCTTGCCGGTCCCCTTGGACCCCGAGAGCAGCGCCCATCGATTCATCGGATCTCCTGGCCTCGACGATAGCTCGGGGCGCGACGGCGCACGGCGGCTTCGCAGTCTACCTGGCCAGGTACACCTTCGAACACCTACCTGACGAGTCGTCCTTGACGACGTGCGCTGCGGAAGTGACCATGCGCCCGTGGCTGCGGTGGTCCTTCGCGTGGCCGGCTTTCGCTGCGAGCGGTGCGCGCACGAGTGGATCCCTCGACAACCGAGGAACCTCCCGCCCGTCCGCGGCAAGAAGGACGTCCCCAAGCCGCGCATCTGCCCCCGCTGCAAGTCGGCCTGGTGGGACACGCCACGGCGGGTCAAGTGAGGTTCTCGTGCCGAAGCGTGTCGACGATCTGCGTGGTCACCGAGGAAGCGAGGGCTCGACGATGAGCGAGCCGTTGCGCGCCCGGTCGACGAGCACCGTCGGCCGCGGCAAGGCCGTGGTGCTCGCCTCGAAGCCGTCGTCGGCGCAGTTCTCCGACAAGCACGTCTCGCTGCACTTCGGCGACGCGCTCGCGCACTACGCGGCGTGGCCGAGCCCGAGCGCGATCATCTCCGACGGCGCGTACGGCGTCCTCGGCTTCGACGGCGACACGTCCGATCACCTCGACGTGCCGAGGTGGTACGAGCCGCACGTCAAGGCGTGGTCGGAGCACGCGACGGCGAAGACCACCCTCTGGTTCTGGAACTCCGAGATCGGGTGGGCCGCCGCCCATCCGGTGCTCGAGAGACACGGCTTCCGCTACGTCAACGCCAACGTGTGGAACAAGGGGAAGGGCCACATCGCCGGCAACGTGAACACCACGAAGATCCGCCGCTTCCCCGTCGTCACCGAGCTCTGCGTGCAGTACGTGTTCGAGGCGAAGGTCGACGGCAAGCCGCTCAAGCGCTGGCTCGTCGAGGAGTGGAAGCGCACCGGCATGCCGATGAAGCGCGCCAACGAGGCGTGCGGCGTGAAGGACGCGGCGACCCGCAAGTACTTCGACCAGGGGCACCTCTGGTACTTCCCGCCGGCCGACGTCATGCAGAAGCTCTGCGACTATGCGAACCGGCACGGCGATCCCAAGGGCCGTCCGTACTTCTCGCTCGACGGCTCCCGCCCCGTCTCCGAGCTCGAGTGGCGCGCGATGCGCGCGCACTTCGACTGCCCGCACGGCGTGACCAACGTGTGGGATCGCGCCGCCGTCCGCGGCAACGAGCGCGTGAAGACCGACGGCGGCCGCGCCGTCCACCTGAACCAGAAGCCGCTCGACCTGATGAGCCGGATCATCGAGGCGTCGACCCGCAAGGGCGAGGTGATCTGGGAGCCGTTCGGCGGCCTGTTCACCGCGGCGCTCGCCGCGCGTCAGCTGCGCCGGCGCGCGTACGCCGCCGAGATCGACTCGACCTACTTCCAGTACGGCATCAAGCGCTTCTCCGAGCCGGAGCCGCAGGGGTAGCGCCCTTGACCGAGCACGGCGAATCGCCTCTGCTCGCGTCGATGTCGTCGAGCACCCCGACGGAGCCCGTCGAGTCCGGGCCGCCGGAGACGTGGCCGCACCACGACCTTCGCGCGCGCATCGTCGACGCGCTGGCGGTGATGCCCGCCTACTTCAAGCCCGAGACGCACATCGAGGGCATCAACGCGCTCGACCTGCACACGCTCAACAGCGTGCTCGGCGCGACGATCGAGGACCAGGCGGTCGCCACCCTGAACTCGATGCGCGCGGTGTGGGATCCCGACAAGAGGTACAGCCTCTACACGTTCGTGCGGCAGGCGCAGACGTTCCCCGACGTGCTCCTGCGTCGCGCGCCGGGCGCCACCGCCGCCGCCGCTGCCGACGACATCCTGCTCGGCATCGAGCTCAAGGGGTGGTTCGTCCTCGCGAAGGAGGGCATGCCGAACTTCCGCTTCGCGGTGACCCCGGCGGCGTGCGCGCCGGCCGACCTGCTCGTCGTGGTGCCGTGGGCGCTGTCGCAGGTCATCAGCGGGCGGCCGATCATGTTCTCGCCGTACACGCGGAGCGCGCGCTACGCGGCGGAGCGCCGGAACCACTGGTGGGAGCACCAGCGCAAGGCGAAGGGGATCACGACCATCACCAGGCCGGCCGGCGCGAGGCCGTACCCGAGCAAGGCCGACCGCATCGACGATCAGGCCGACGCCGACGGCGGCGGCAACTTCGGGCGCTTCGCGCGCACCGGCTTGATGGACGAGTACATCGGCCAGATCCACGCGCTGTCGCTGTGCGGCGTGCCCATCCAGGCGTGGCTGAAGTTCTTCCAGGCGCTCGGGGGGCGCGAGGACTAGACAATCGGGCGGAGGAGAAGGGATTCGAACCCCTGGACGACTTGCGCCGTCGGCGGTTTTCAAAACCGCTGCCTTCGACCACTCGGCCACTCCTCCGGAGACCCGATCCCTTTAGCCCGTGATGAGCCGGTGCGTCGAGCCCCAGAGGCGGGCGGTCACAGCTCGATCTGGGTGCCGAGCTCGACGACGCGGTTCGGGGGGATGTGGAAGAAGGCGTTCGCCGGGCGCGCGTTGCGGCTCATGAACGCGAAGAGGACCTTCCGCCAGCGCGCCATGCCCTTCTTGTCGCCGATGAGGAGCGTCTCGCGGCCGAGGAAGTAGCTCGTGTCGTGGCGACGGGTCTGCAGGCCGCGCTCCTCGCAGAGGTCGAGGATCTCGAGGACGTTCGGCGTCTCCATGAACCCGTACTGCGCGCGCACGCGGAAGAAGCCGTGGCCGAGGTCCTCGATCTCGGTGAGGAGCTCGTCGCGCGCGACCTCGGGCACGTGCTGCGTCGCGATGGAGAGCAGCAGCACCTGCTCGTGCAACGTCTTGTTGTGCTTGAAGTAGTGCAGCAGCACCGGCGGCGCGCCCTCGGGGTTCGAGGTCATGTACACCGCGGTGCCCGGCACGCGCGGCGGCTGCGTCGCCGCGAGATCGGCCATGAACACGTCGAGCGGCAGGGTGTGCGCGAGGAACTCGTCGCGGAGCAGCTCGCGGCCGCGGTGCCAGGTGACCATCAACAGGTACATGCCGGCGCCCACGGCGAGCGGGAACCAGCCGCCCTCGGCGATCTTGTGCACGTTGGCGCCGAAGAACGAGAGATCGAGCGCGAGGAACAGGGCGACGAGCGCGCCGGCCTTCATCGGGCTCCAGCCCCAGCGCCGCGCGACGCCGTAGAAGAGCACGCTGGTGATGGCCATCGTCCCGGTCACCGCGATGCCGTACGCGGACGCGAAGCGGCTCGAGTCCTTGAACCCGATGACCAGCGCGATGCAGCCGACCATCAGCGCGTAGTTCACCTCCGGCACGTAGATCTGCCCCTCGGCCTTGCCGGAGGTGTGCTTGATGGTGACGCGCGGCCAGTACCCGAGCTGCACCGCCTGCTGGGTGAGCGAGAACGCGCCGGAGATGAGCGCCTGCGAGGCGACGATCGCGGCGACGGTGGCGATCCCGATGAGGCCCCAGCGCGCCGGGCCGTGGACCATCTCGTAGAACGGGTTCTCGACGGCGCCCTTCGAGAGCAGGAGCGCGCCCTGACCGAAGTAGTTCAAGAGCAGCGCGGGGAAGGCGACCGCGAACCACGCGAGGCGGATCGGCCTGCGGCCGAAGTGGCCCATGTCCGCGTACAGCGCCTCGCCGCCCGTCACGCAGAGGAAGACGAAGCCGAGGACGAGGAAGCCGTGGAGGTGGTGGGCGGCGAAGAAGCGCGCGGCGTGGCGCGGATCGACGGCGACGAGGACCTCGGGTCTCTTCGCGATCCAGTACGCGCCCATGGCACCGATGGTGACGAACCACACGAGGATCGCCGGCCCGAAGACGGCGCCGACGCGCGCGGTCCCCGCCCGCTGCGCGAGGAACAGCCCGACGAGGACGACGATCGTGACCGCCATGATCACGGGCTTGGTGAAGAAGCTCGCCGTGGTGCCGAGCCCCTCCATCGCGCCGAGCACGGAGATGGCCGGCGTGATCACGCCGTCGCCGTAGAGCAGGGCCGTCCCGAACAGGCCGAGCGCGACGTAGACCGCCATCGAGCGACGGCCGGGCTTCGCCTTCAGGAGCGCGAGCAGCGCGAGGATGCCGCCCTCGCCGCGGTTGTCGGCGCGCATGATGAAGCCGAGATACTTGACGACGATCACCAGCGTCAGCGACCAGAAGAAGAGCGACTCGATGCCGAGCACGTTCTCGCGCGTGACGGCGACGCCGTGCGGCAGCGTGAAGCACTCGCGCATCGCGTACAGCGGAGACGTGCCGATGTCGCCGTAGACGACGCCGAGCGCGGCGAGCGCGAGCTTGGCGAGATCGCTCCGGCTCTCGATCTTGGGCGCGTGCGAGACCTCGCCGCCGTGCGGCGGCCTCGGATGCAACGCACCAGCCGCCGAGCTCCCGGGGTCACCGACATCGACGGCCATTCGCGCAGAACTTTCGTTCGTGCCACCGCGCCGGCAAGCACGACGCAGCATGCGCAGGCCTTTATTTATGTTTCCTTGATGGGCCCTCGTGACGCGTCGTCGCTGTCGACGCGCAGCCGGTAGCCGACGCCGGGCTCGGTGACGAGGTGGCGCGGACGAGCCGGATCGGCCTCGATCTTGTGGCGCAGCTGGGCCATGTACACGCGGAGGTACTGCGTCTGATCGACGTAGGTCGGTCCCCACACCTGCTCGAGCAGCTGGCGGTGGGTGAGGACCATCCCGGCGTTCCTACCGAGCGCGGCGAGCAGCTTGTACTCGATCGGCGTGAGGTGGACCTCACGGCCCGAGACGGTGACCACCCGCTTGGTGAAGTCGATCGAGACGTCGCCCATCGACAGTGTCGTCTCGGCCTCCTGCCCGACCCGCTCGGCGCGGCGCAGCGCCACCCGCAGTCGCGCGAGCAGCTCGCCGGTGCCGAAGGGCTTGGTCAGGTAGTCGTCGGCGCCGCCGTCGAGCGCGTCGATCTTGTCCTGCTCCTGCCCGCGCGCGGAGATCACCACGATCGGCGCGGCGCTCCACTCCCGCAGCGCGCGGATGACCTCGCCGCCGGGACGATCGGGCAGACCGAGATCGAGGATCACCAGATCGGGGTTGTAGGCCTTCGCCTGCCGCATCGCCTCGGCGGCGGTGGCCGTCTCGACGAGGCGGTAGCCGTGCGCGGTGAGCGAGGCGCGGAGGAAGCGCCGCATGTGCGCCTCGTCCTCCACGAGCAGCACGAGCGGCCCGGTGCGCGTCACGTGGTCACCTCGTCGTCTTCGACGGTCGGAGCCTCACCGACGATCGGTAGCGTGAAGCGGAAGCTCGCGCCACCGTCGGCGCTGGGCTCGACCCAGATGCGGCCGCCGTGCGCCGCGACGATGCCGCGGCAGATCGCGAGGCCGAGGCCGGCGCCGGAGACGTCGCTGCGCGCGCGGTGGAACTTCTCGAAGATGCTCGCGGCCTCCGTCTCGGGCACGCCCGGACCGCGATCGTCGACGGCGACCTCCACGGCGTCGCCCACGTCGCGCGCGGAGATCCGGATCGGGGTACCCTCCGGCGTGTAGCGCGCGGCGTTCTCCAGGAGGTTCACGAAGACCTGCTCGACGAGCGAGGCGTCGATCGGGACCATGCGCAGATCGGGCGGCAGCGAGACCGTCACGTCGCGCGCGGCCAGCGCCTTGTCGGCCCTGCGCAGCGCGGTGCCGATCACCTCCTCGAGCGGCTGCCACTGACGACGCACCTGCAGCGCGCCGCCTTCGAGGCGGGTCATGTCGAGGAGGTTCTGCAGGCGGCGCTCGAGCGACTCCGCCTCCTCCAGGATCGTGTCGGTCAGCTCCCGCCGGACCGACGGCGGGATGCGCTCGTCGAGGAGCGTGCTCGCCGCGCCGGTCACCACGGCGAGCGGCGTGCGCAGATCGTGCGAGACCGAGCTGAGGAGCGCGCTGCGGATCTGCTCGCGCTCCATGCGCAGGCGCGCCTCGCGGCTCTCCTCCGCGAACAGCCGCGATCGCTCCGCGTGCTCGCGCACGCGCTGGGTGAGGCCGCTGATCACGCTGGCCACGACCAGCATGACCCCGAAGGTCACCAGGTGCCCCGGATCGTCGACCGCGAAGGTGTAGTGCGGCGGGACGAAGAAGAAGTCGAAGCAGAGGACGCTCGCGATCGCGCACGTCAGCGACGGCAGGTAGCCGTAGCGCAACGAGACCACCACGACGCCCAGCAGGTAGACCATCACCACGTCGGCCAGCCGCTGCTGCCCGGGCAGGCCGCGCCCGATGAGGGTCGCGAGGACGACGCAGAGGACCGCCACGACGACGCCCTCGATGGAATTCGCGTCGCGGGCGGCCGCGACGACCGGGCCCTCGCCCTTCGGGCGCGCCCCGCTCGGCTGTCCGTGGTCGACCATCGCTCCGGCGCCAGGGTGAGACGCCGCGGCGGCGGGGGAAAGCCCCGCGGCGTCCGGGCGGCGCGACCGCAGGGCCGCTCGGCGTCGATCCCTTGCCGACCGCGCGGGTGGGCGATAGGGTGCCCGGCCCGCCCGAGATCGGGCGTGATTTCGCGAAGAAGGAGCTTGGACGATGGCGCGCGTGACCGTGGAAGACTGCCTGGAGCACGAGGACAACCGTTTCGCCCTGGTGATCCTGGCGTCGCAGCGCACGCGGCAGCTCATGAAGGGCGCCAACCCGCTGGTCGTCAGCAAGAACAAGTCGGCCGTCAGCGCGCTGCGCGAGATCGCCGCCCACAAGGTCCACTTCGAGCGCTCGAGCCACGAAGTGGTCGGTGAGTGGATCGGCGAGCAGCAGAAGCGCCGCGACTGAACCCCCGCCGCGCCCCCGTCCGCGTGGCTGCTCCACGCGCGGGGATGCGGAGCCCACGATCATGCGCCGCCTCCTCGCCCGCCTGCGCCGGTCGCTCGCCCCGTTGGGCCTCGGCCTCGTCGCCGCGGCCGGCTGTTACAACGCCGGTGAAGGTGCCGATCCGAACGATCGCGCTCCTTACTTCCCCGTCGGGCTCGCGATCAGCCCGTCGGGCCGTTGGCTCTTCGTGGCCAACAGCAACTTCGACCTCCGCTACAACGCTGGCACGGTCCAGGCGTACGACCTCGCGGGCATCGCGGCGCGCGCGCGCGAGTGTCGCGATCTTCGCCGCAAGGGCGTGCACTCGCGGGAGTGCGACGTGGGCGAAGCCGCGTCCACGTTCGTCCGCGCCGGCGTGCGGATCGGCGCCTTCGCGGCCGACATGCGCGCGATCGAGCGACGCCGTGAGGGCGTGGCGGTTCCCGATGCCGGTCGACTGCTGCTGCCGGTCCGCGGCGACGCGAGCCTCACGACCATCGACTTCGACGAGGCGGGCGATCGCATCACGCTGCGCTGCACGCCGGGCGCCCAGCCGAACACCTTCGGCGTCCGCTGCTCGCCCGATTGGCGCATCGGCACCGACGTGAACAAGAGCGCGCGCGCGCTCGCGCTCGAGGGCGAGCCGTTCGGCATCGCCGTGCCCGACTGGTGGCCGGCCGATCCGGCGGCCGAGCCGCGAGCGAGCGGCGGCGTCGCGGCGCTCGTGCATCAGTCGACCGGCAACACGAGCCTCTTTGTCAGCGTCGCCGTCGACAACGGGAGCGGGCCCCCGACGGGCCGCCTCGCGCACGTGCTCGGCGGCCTGCCTCGCGGCGGCACGTCGATCGCGCCGCTCGATCTGGGCGACGGCATCCTGCGCTTCCTCGTCACCAACCGCACCCAGAGCAACGTGCTGGTGGTGCAGTACCTGCCGGACAAAAAGGCCGAGCGCGGCGCGCTGGTCCTGGCCGACTCCACGCCGATCGTCCCGCAGGGCGCCGGCTTCGACACCCGCGGCGTCGTCGTCGACCCGCCGAACGCCGGCGAGACGCGCCCGACGCGCGTGTTCATCACGAACCGCACGCCGGCCGCCCTGGTGGTCGGGCAGATCGATCCCGCGACGAAGAAGCTCTTCTTCTACGACAACATGCCGCTTCCGGTCGGGCCCTCCCGCCTCACGCGGGCCATCATCGACGGCAAGACCTGGATCCTCGCCGCGTCCTTCGATGCGCGCTCGGTCGTCGTCTACGACCCCGACCTGCGGCGCATCGTCAACGTGATCCGCACCCACCGCGGCCCGTACGCGGTGACGTTCGACGCCGCGCGCAAGCTCGGGCTGGTGTGCAACTTCACCGACTCGTCCATCCAGGTGATCGAGCTCGATCCCGCCCAGGCCGCCGAGTCGGACTACCAGCGGGTCATCTACTCGGTCGGGGTCCCGAGCGGGCCCAGCAGGTGACCATGCGCCGCCGCTCGTTCGCGCTCCTCGGTCCGCTGTCGCTCGCGATCTCCGCGTTGGCGCCGGCGTGCACACAGACGCCCGTCGTCGTGCCGCTGCGCTCGATGGAGCGCCCGCGCGACATCGCCTTCGTCTGCCTCGAGGCGCGCAAGGAAGGCGGCTGGGTCGGCCGATCGCTCGAGAAGTGCGCCATCGACAACAACGCGCGGCCCACCGGCGGCGGGGCGTTCCGCCTGCACACCGTGGTCTCGCAGGTCTCGCGCGGCGAGCTCGCGGTCGTCGACGTGGGCGCCACCTCCAGCGAGAGCCCGACGCTGCTCAAGGTCGATCCGCGCATCCCCGGCTACTCGTTCCTCCCGACGATCGCCGCGCCCATCGCCGTGGCCGCCGATCCCGCGGGCACCGCGGTGTACGTCGCGAGCGGTCGCGAGCCGCGCATCGATGTGCTCCCCGCGGGCTCGCTGCGCGGTCCGATCGACACGACCGCCTCGTCGTCCGATCTCTCGCCGTGGCCGCACGTCGACCTCGATCGCAGCGCCGACGGCGTGCCCGCCGCGCTCGCGGTCCTCCGCGAGGGCGACGCGCGCCGCCTCTACGTCACGCTCCCCGACGCCGCGGGCGGGCCGAAGATCGCGGTGTTCGCGCTGCCTCCGATCGCGCCCGACGGCACGACCCAGCCCGTGCTGCCCGGCCGGGTGGGCGACATCCCGCTCACCGCCGGCCCCGCGCCCGCGCTCCCGTGGAAGCCGGTGCAGTGCGGGCCCAAGACCCCGACCGAGACCTGGTGGGCCAAGTACGACCGCTGCGCCGGCGAGACGCCGGCGGTCCCCATCGGCGCAGTGACGGTGACCGACACCGGCGAGTCGCTCCTCGCGGGCACGGCGTTCGCCGGCGGCAAGCTCTTCGTGGCCGACGAGAGGGCGCCGTTCCTCCACGTCTTCGACGTGCAGAACAACCGCGGCGTCGAGATCCGCCGCATCGCGATCGGCTCGCCGACGTCGCGTGTCGCAGTCAGCCCGGTCGTCCCCGACGAGGTCACCATCGCCAACTCCGCGGCGATCGACGTCTGCATGGCGCGCGGTTGGCTCGGCGACGGGCTCGATCACACGGCCGAGAGCGCGACGGTCGCGAAGCAGCTCGGCGGTCGCTGTCGCGCGCACCGCTACATCTACGCCGTCGATCTGGTGAACACGAAGGACGGCAGCGGCTCCATCGCGGTCGTCGACGTGCCGGTGACCTTCGCGACCGATCCGGCCACCAGGGCCATCCTCCTCACGAAGGAGGGCGTGCCCGCCGAGGAGCGCCTCGACTTCGACGGCGCCGAGCTGGTGCAGCCGATGGCCTGCGACTCGCCGACCTTGCCTGCGCGGCGCCTCCCCGTGGGGCCTTTCGCGGTCAACGCGGCGAACGCGGTGCCCGCGCGCTCGGTCGCGTTCGTCACGGTCGACCCGCCGGCCAACCAGCTCGCGGTGCCGGCCGCGCGCTGCCGCCCGTTCGCTGCGGACCAGCACCCCCTCGCGAGCCCCGATCTGTCGGCGGCCGACGGCGTCTCCGGCGAGGAGCGCGCGGCGCGCATCGCCGCCGGCGAGTACTGGCGGGCCGGCGTCGATCCGCGACGCCTGCGCGGCGTGTTCGCCTGGGTCGCGCTCGAGAACGGCGCCATCGTGGTGGTCGACGTCGACGACTACGACTCCGTCTGCCGTGGCCCGGAGTCGGCGACCGCGCGCGGCAATCTCTTCCTCCACCCCGACGAGACGGGCGTCGGTCAAGGCGCGGGGACCCTCGACAACGAGTACTACCCGCGCGTGGTCCGCCGGCACCACCCGCGCTCGCTGCGCGCATTCACCGCCGACATCGGCCCGTCGACGACCGCGGTCACGCTCTCGCGCTTCGGCGCCTCCATCTCGAACGACCCGGATACCGAAAACGGCCTCGAGTTCCCGCACTTCGCGGCGCTGGGCGCCGAGCCCGCGGCCGGCGAGCGTCCGCCCGTGGTCCTCCCGGCGCCCGACAACCCCTACTCGCTCGTCAGCGAGACCTGGTCGGCCACCTACGAGGGCGCGCTCCCCGGGTTCGCCGGCGCGTTCGGCTCGCTCGCCGACGTCGGCGGCACGATCGTCCTGCGCGATCCCAGCCCCGGCTTCTGCCGCAAGGGCGTCGACACCGTCGGCGACGTCGTCGTGCACGACGTGGTGCAGCTCATCGACCCGATCTGCCAGTTCGACACTTGCACGCCCGCCCAGGCGGCCGGCTGCCTCGCGAAGTTCGGCAAGGAAGACGCGCTGCCGCTCGCCAAGGAGCGCAGCCTGCTGGTCGAGCGCGCGTTCGACGACCGCCTGGTGATCGCGCCGAAGCACTTCGAGCGCGCGTCGGCCACCGCCGACGCGACGCTGCAGGAAGGCCCGCCGAACCTCGAGGACATCAAGAGGTGCTTCGGCAACGGCGTGGTGCGCTACGCCATCCGCACCACCGGCTCGTGGCTCGTGCTCGGCTCGTCGACCGGCTACCTGCACCGCTGGATGACCGATCCCGCGAGCTCCGAGAAGGCGTGCGTCATCGACAAGTCGAAGCCGCGCATCATCAACGGTCGCGCCGGCCAGCTCCCTCCGTTCGCCGCGAAGGCGCCGCTGACCAGCAAGATCGTCACCGAGGCGTGCGAGCGCTTCGTCAACACGTCGTGGCAGTTCGCCATCCGCGGCGGTCACGACGGCAAGGGCAACCCGACCCCGTCGCGACAGGACATGCGCTTCGTGTTCGGCGCGCGCTTCACCTGGCAGCCGCTCTCGCTCGCCGCCGGCTCGCTCAACACCGCGCTCGTCCCGGTCGCCGCCACGTGGGACGGCAAGGAGCGGCTGAACTGGAACATGGTCGCCGCGGTCGACGCGATCGATCGCGGTCTCATCCTGTTCCCCGCGCTCTTCCCGTTCTCGTTCTCGAGGATCGTGAACTGACCTCGGCGGGCGGGGGTGCGCCTTGAGCGGAACCAAGGGATCGAAGAGCTTCGACGTCCCGAAGATCGAGGGGCTCTCGATCCGCCCGGAGCTCGCCGCCTCGAAGGCGATCCAGACGCCGTTCATGCGGCAGTGGTTCGCCGCCAAGGAGCGCTACCCCGACGCGCTGATCTTCTTCCGCATGGGAGATTTCTACGAGCTGTTCCTCGACGACGCCGTGCGCGCGTCGCGGCTGCTCGGGCTCACCCTCACCTCGCGCAACAAGGGGGAGCCTGACGAGATCCCCATGGCCGGGGCGCCGCACCACAACGCGCACACCTACGTGGCGCGCGCGCTCTCGCACGGGCTGTCGGTGGCCATCTGCGAGCAGATGGCCGATCCGGCCAAGTGCAAGGGCATCGTCCCGCGCGAGGTCGTGCGCGTGATCACGCCCGGGCTGGTGGTCGACGATCACTCGCTCGACGCGCGCATCAACCACTGGCTGGTCGCCGTCGAGCGCATGGACGACGGCGGCGCGGTCGGCCTCGCGGCCCTCGATCACTCGACCGGCGAGCTGCTCGGGTGCGCGCTCTCCGACACCACGAGCGCGCTCGCGGAGATCGCGCGCCTCGAGCCGCGCGAGGTCCTGCTCGGTCCGCGCGCGCACGACCTGGTCGAGGCGGTGACCGCCGTCGCGCCCCGCACGGCCATCCGCCGCGAGGGCGCCGCCGTCGACGACACCGACGCGCTGCGCGTGCTCGGCGATCACCTAGGCCCGGCCGAGGCGGCGAACGCGACGCGCGAGGCGTCGGCGATCACCCGCCGCGCGGTCGCGCGCGCGCTCGGGTACGCGCAGAGCATGACGCCGGGCGTGCGCGTCAAGGTCTCGCGCCTGCTCGCGTACGACCCGGTCGACACGCTGCAGCTCGACGAGTCCACGGCTACGCACCTCGAGCTCACGCGCGGCGCCGATGGCGACGCGGCGACCACGCTCCTCACGCAGCTCGACGCGACGCGCACGCCGGCGGGCGCGCGCCTGCTCCGCCGATGGATCCTCGCGCCGCTCGCCGAGGTCGCCGCCATCCGGCGCCGGCACGACGCGGTCGAGCTGTTCCTCCTCGACGCGCCGCTGCGCGAGGCCTTCCGCGCGCGCCTCGCCGAGGTCGGCGATCTCGAGCGCTTGGCGACTCGCGCCGCGCTCGGTCAGGCGTCGCCGCGCGATCTCGGCGCGCTCCGCGACGGCATCGGCGCGCTCCCGGCGATCGCGTCGATCCTCGGCAGCTCGCGCGATCCATCCGCGCGCGAGATTCTCGGCCTCGATCGGCCGCTCGATCTGCTCGACGACGTCCACGCGCAGCTCTCGCGCGCGCTCCAGCCGTCGCCGCCGGCCAACGCGCGCGACGGCGGCGTCTTCCGCGACGGCTTCGACGCGGTGCTCGACGAGCTGGCCGAGCTCCGTCGCTCGGGCGACTCGGTGCTCCTGAAGCTCGAGGCGCGCCTGCGCGAGGAGAGCGGCATCCCGAACGTGAAGCTCCGCTTCAACAAGGTGTTCGGCTGGTACCTCGAGGTCTCGCGCGGCAATGTCGAGAAGGTCCCCGCGTCGTGGCGCCGCAAGCAGACGGTGGCCAACGCGGAGCGGTACTCGACCGACGAGCTCGATGCCCTGCAAGACAAGCTCCTCTCCGCCGAGGATCGGCACCGCGAGCGGGAGATCGAGCTGTTCGATCAGCTCCGCGCCGCGGTCGCCGCGCACGGCGAGCGGCTGCGCGACGTGGCGGCGCGGCTCGCGCGGTGGGACGTGCTCGCGGCGCTCGCCGACGTCGCACACCGCCACGACTACGTGCGACCTGACGTCGACGACTCGCTCTCGATGGTGCTCGAGGAGTCGCGCCACCCGGTCGTCGAGCGCCTCGCGCCGACGGGCGGCGTCGGGCGCTTCGTGCCCAACGACGTGGTCGTGTCGGCCGACGCCGGCGGCGAGCGCCTGCTGGTGATCACGGGCCCCAACATGGCCGGCAAGAGCACGCTCATGCGGCAGGTCGCCCTCGCGTGCATCATGGCGCAGGCCGGCTCGTTCGTCGCGGCGCGCGGCGCCCGCATCGGCGTCGTCGATCGCGTGATGACCCGCGTCGGCGCGAGCGACAGCCTCGCGCGCGGCGCCTCGACGTTCATGGTGGAGATGCGCGAGGCCGCGAACATCCTCCGGCGCGCGAGCCGCCGCTCGCTCATCGTGCTCGACGAGATCGGTCGCGGCACCTCGACCTACGACGGGCTCTCCATCGCCTGGGCGGTCGCCGAGCACATCCACGATGTGATCGGCGCGCGTACCCTGTTCGCTACGCACTACCACGAGCTGTGCGAGCTCGCGGCGACCTGCCCGGGCCTCGCCAACTACAGCGTCGCGGCCAAGGAGATCGGCGACGACGTGGTGTTCCTGCACCGGCTGGTGAAGGGCGGCGCCTCGCGCTCCTACGGCATCGCGGTCGCGCGCCTCGCCGGCGTGCCGGAGCCCGTCCTCGCACGCGCGCGAGCGATCCTCGCCACGCTCGAGCGCGGCGCGACGCTGCCCGGCGGGAAACAGGCGAGCATGCGCGGTCGCGCGCGAGACGGCAGCGTGCAGCTCGACATCTTCTCCTCCGGGGCGGGTGCGGGCGCACCCGCCGAGCCGGCGCGCCCGCATCCGGTGATCGAGACGCTTCGGCAGGTCGATCTCGATCGACTCGCCCCCATCGAGGCGTGGCAGCTGGTGCTCAAGCTCAAGGGGCTCGTCTCGTCATCCTGAGGTCTTCCTGAGGGACATCCGATGAAGAAGCTCGCGCTCGTGTCCGGGATCGCGCTGTCGCTCTCGCTATCGGCGGAGCCGTCGCGCGCGGCCGAGGGCGTGAAGCGAATCGGCGTGCAGGCAGGCTTCGCCGGCATGTCGAGCGAGGGGAAGTTCGCCGGGTACGGCGGCGCGCTCTCGGCCGGCTGGTCGATCACCGACGCGTGGACGCTCGGGATCATCGCGGCGGCGAGCTCGAACCAGGTCGCCGCCAAGGGGGGTCGCAGCCTCGTGCTGTCGCAGGCCGTCGGCGTCAGCTACGCGCTCGACATCATCCAGATCGTCCCCTACTTCGGCGTGTACGTGGGCGCGTACGAGCTCACCGGCGGAGGCCTGCAAGGCACGCAGGTGAAGCCCGGGGCGCAGCTCGCCTTCGGCCTCGACTGGGTGCACTCGCGTACGTTCACCTTCGGCCTCGAGCTCAAGGCCCACGCGCTGCCGGGCGACTTCCTGCGTCAGCCCGACAACCCGACGCCCTTCTACGCGACCACGTTCCTCAAGGCCGAGTACACCTGGGGCTGGTTCTAGATCAGCGGTCGTCGGGTTCTGGCTGGCTGCGCCGACTGGGTCATCAGTCGTCAGTCGTCAGTCGTCAGCCGAGACGATCAGGCCGACACAGCGACGCAGGCCGTGTCCTGCGATCGCGAGCGGTGCTTCAGTACACCTGGGGCTGGTTCCGACGCTCGGGGTTCGTCGGCGCGCGCGCATCAGTAGCGCATGGTGCCCCGCTGCACGCAGTCGTGTACCGCTCGATGCATGGCCGTGTCGCGCTCACGCGGCGGATCGGCGGTTGCAGCAGCTCCCGGTGCGGACGCGGTGCACGCGTCGCAAAAGGGAGAACCATGGATAGCAAGAGCACCCTGTTCGTCTTCGCGCTCGGCGCGCTCGCGATCGCGGGCTGCGAGCGGAAGTCCGAGAGAACCACCGACATCTCGACCGCGCCCGCAGAGCCGCGGCGAGATCTCCCGCCGAAGAGCGACGAGCCGGTCGGCGGCGGTCCCATCGCCATCGATCAAGCGATCAACAAGATCGTCGGCGCTCGCTGCGACCGCGAGATGAAGTGCGGCAACATCGGCCCTGACAAGAAGTTCAGCGACCAGAACTCGTGCATGGTCACCGTCGGCAAGGACTTCGGCGACGACATCAACGCCGACGAGTGCCCGGCGGGCGTCGACACGAAGGAGCTCGACGAGTGCCTGACCGAGGCGCGCAACGAGGACTGCAAGAACCCGTTCGACACGATCGGGCGCGTCGCGGCCTGCCGCACCTCGGACATCTGCCGTCACGTGAAGTGAAGTCGTCAGTCGTCAGTCGTCAGCGAAAGTCTCGCCGCTCGTTTCGGCTTCTGACTGATGACTGATGACTGGCAGACAAAAAGGCAACGGAGAGGATCGCGTTCGCGATCCCCTCCGCACGCCTTTGCAGCAGCGATCAGCGCTTGCTGTACTGGAAGCGCTTGCGGGCGCCGGGGCGACCGTACTTCTTGCGCTCGACCTTGCGGCTGTCGCGCGTGAGGAAGCCGGCGCGCTTCAGCGTCGGGCGCCGCTCACCGTCGTTCTCGACGAGGGCGCGCGCGATGCCGTGGCGGACCGCCTCGGCCTGCGCAGCCGTGCCGCCGCCGCGGACGTTGACCGCGATGTCCCACTGGTCGGCCGCCTCGAGGAGCTCGAGCGGCTGCTTGGCGATCATCTGCGAGGTCTCGCGGACGAAGTAGTCCTCGAACTTGCGCTTGTTCACCGTGATCGTGCCGGTGCCCGGCTTGATCCAGACGCGCGCGCTGGCCGTCTTGCGCTTGCCCGTGGCGTAGTTGCGGTTTTCGGTCGCCATCTTCGTACTCTCAGACCTCGAGGTTGAGCGCCTGCGGCTTCTGCGCAGCGTGCGGGTGATCCGGCGTCGCGTAGACGTGGAGCTTCTTGATAATCTGTCGGCCGAGGACGTTGTGGGGCAGCATGCCCTTGACGGCCTTCTCGATCGGCAGCTCCGGCTTGCGCTGGAGCACCACGCGGTACGGCACGGCCTTGAAGCCGCCCGGGATGCCCGAGTGGTGATAGTAGAACTTCTTGTCGAGCTTCTGCCCCGTGAGCAGGACCTTGTCGGCGTTCACCACGACGACGTGGTCGCCCGTATCGATGTGGGGCGTGAACGTCGGCTTGTGCTTGCCACGCAGGACGCGGGCGATTTCCGAGGCGAGCCGACCGAGGGGCTTCCCGGCCGCATCGACGACGAACCAGGCACGCGAGGCCTGGGCCGAGGCGGTGGTAGCAACGAACGAACGCGTAGACATGGCCGAAAAGCTCCTGAACGGGAGGGGGGCGGAACCTTAGAGGACGGTTTCGGCCTTGTCAACTGTCACGGTCAGAGGGAGCGCCTCTGTCGCTCCCCCCGACACCCCCCACC
>JACPFM010000115.1 GCA_016182965.1 Deltaproteobacteria bacterium
GCCCGGCGCGGGGGGTGCCCGCATCGTGCCGCTCGACTGCGGCGCCGGCGGCTCCTCGGCCTCGGGGCCGCCGCCCATGTTCGGCGCTGGCAGCGGCGGCCTGGGCGAAATCGGCTGCATCGGCGTCGGCGGCTGCGCGCCGACCACCGTCGGGAGCTCGTCCGGGTACGACGGGAAGGGCCGCGTGCCGATGGGATCGCCGACGTCGGTCTTCGACGGCGCGCGCCGGGTGTCCGGGTACGCGAGGATGGCTCCGCCGACGAGCACGGCGCCGCCGAACAGCGCGAGTGCCAGCGGCACGTTGAACGGTCGCGTCACCCTGTGCATCGCGGACACCTCCGCATGCACGAGGTGCAACGCGCGCGCCGCATGCGCCGCGTGCCGGCCCCCACGCGGGGTCGCGGAGCGCGCAGTCGCGCTGCGCGATGCTAGTCTCCCGCCGCACGCGCCCGTAGCTCAGCTGGATAGAGCGACGGCCTTCTAAGCCGTTGGTCGGCAGTTCGAATCTGCCCGGGCGTGCCCTCCTCCCTGCCTCGAAGGCGCGGCCGGGATTCCCAACGTGTGCCGTGTCGCCGCTCGCGAAGGGCGGGTCATCAGTCGTCAGTCGTCAGTCGTCAGCCTCGAGAGGGGACGGCGTCATGCTGACGGACGGCGGACGACCCGAGCCGCTGCGCTCCGTGCTCAGCGCGTGGGGATCGCGAACGCGAAGGTGCTGCCGACCCCGACCGTGCTCGTGGCCCAGATGCGGCCCCCGTGCCCCTCGACGATGCCCTTCGCGATCGCGAGGCCGAGCCCGGTGCCCTCGGTGCCGGCCTTCTTCGCGCGGAAATAGCGGTCGAAGACGTGCGGGAGCTCATCGGGCGTGATCCCCGGACCGGTATCGTGCACCGCGATGACGACCTCGCCGTCGCGCCGCGTCGCCTCGACCCGGATGTCGCCGCGCTCGGGCGTGTACTTCAGCGCGTTGCCGATCAGGTTCGACAGCACGCGCATGATGCGATCGCGATCGGCCTGCATCACGAGGCCCTCCTCGACCTCGATCGCGAGCGTCTGCTGCTTGGTCGCCGCGACCGGCTGCAGGATGCCCGTCAGCTCGGCGATCATCGGCGCGACCGGCACCTCGGTCACGTTCAGCGTGAGCCTGCCCGCCCGCATGCTCGCCCAGTCGAGGAGGTCGTTGACCAGGCGATTCATTCGATCCGCGGCGCGGACGATGAGGTCGGTGTGCCTTCGCAGCTTGTCGCCTGTCGGTCCCTCCGGCGTCGCGCGCTGGAGGAGCGTCGCGTTCATCACGATGGACGTGAGCGGATTCTTCAGGTCGTGCGAGACGAACGCGAGGACGTCCTCCCGCGCGCGGATCGCCTGCTGCGCCTCGCCGAACAGGCGCGCGTTCTCGATCGCGAGGCTCGCCCGACGTGCGAGCTCCTCGGCGAACGCGAGATCCTCCTCGCCGTAGCGGCGACCGGACTCCGCGGTCACGAGGGTGATCGCGCCGATCGTCGCGTCGCGCGCGCGGAGCGGCACCACCATGTACGAGAGAAGCCCGAGCTCCCTGATGATGCGCCGCTGCTCCGGGTCGGCGACGGCCTCGATGGTCTCGGCCGGGATCTCGTGCATCCAGTCGCTCTTGCCGGATCGCAGCACCGCGCCGACGCCCTGCGGCGCGTCGAGCGACGTCGGCATGCGCCGGTTGAGCTCCTCGGCGAGCGCGACCTTCGCTGGATCGACGTGCGCCACGACGATGCGGCGGATCTGTCCGTCTTCGAGCATGTCGACCGTGCACCAATCGGCGAGCACCGGCACGACCAGGCGCGCCACGGTGCCGAGCGTGCGCTCGTACTCGAGCGACGACGACAACAGCCGGCTCGCCTCGGCGAGGAACCGCAGCCGATCCTCTCCGCGGCGTCGTTCGGTGATGTCGGCGATGATCGCGCCCACGCCGAAGACCTCGCCGTCGGCGCTCTCGAGCGGGTACGACGAGGCCGCCCAGTGGTGCACCTCGTCGCCGGTGGCGGCCGTCTGGCCGCTGATCTCGCGCGTGATGGGGACGCGCGTGGCGAGGACCGTCCGCAGGTCCTGCTCGAGCGACGCATCGAGCTGCGGCAGCACCTCCTGCAGCGTCCTGCCGTAGTGCGCCTCCGCCGGCAGGCCGTTGATCCTGGTGAGCGCCGCGTTGACGCGGGCGAAGCGCAGCGAGCGGTCGAACACGCCGATCCCGAGCGGCGCGTTCTGCATGATCAGGTCGAGCATCGCGCGCGCCTCGTCGGCCCGCCGCTCGGCCTGGCGAACCGCCTCGTGCGTCGACGCGTTCGAGAGCGCCAGCGCCGCCGCCCGGGCGAAGCCCTCGGCGACCCACAGCTCGGTCGACTCGAACCTGCGCGCTCCGCCCACGGCGAGCGTCAGCACGCCCATCGCGCGCGTCGCCGTCTTCAGCGGCAGCGCGATGCCCTGGACGATGCCGAGCGCCTTCTCGGCCGCGGCGTCGCCAGCGCTCGTCGCGTCGAAGGGCTGCGCGCGCCCGGTCTGGAGCGCGCTTCGCACCGCCGCGTACGCGACGTCGCTCGGCGCGCACGCGAACCTCTGGAGGTCGGCCTCCACGCCCGTTCGCGCGCTCGCCATGGCGCCTCGGTGCTGCGAGCCGTCCTCGGCCACCAGGTCGATCGCGGCGAAGTCGGCCAGCGACGGGATGACCAGGCGGACGGCGGTCGACACGATCTCGTCGGTGACCAGCGAAGACGAGAGCGCCTCGCTCGCCTCGGCGAGGAAGCGGATGCCCCGCTCACCGTCGAGGTGGGCCACGTCATTCATGGACGGCCTCGCGAAGATCGGGGCGGCGCTCGCGGACGACCAGCACGGTGGCGTCGTCGCGGCCGCGGCAGTGATCGCGGAAGATCAGACCCGCGAAGATCGCGGGGTGGTGCTGCTGCACGCCGGGGTAGCGCGCGCGCACCCAGGTGCTCGACACGCCGTCGGTGTGGAAGACCGCGTGCCCCCTCTGCCCCCACGAATACGGCATCGACTGCAGGCCGCGCACGTTGTGGCCGACGATGCCGTTGTACGAGGCGACGCCGCGCAGCGTGCCGTCGCGGTCGGGGACCGAGCCCGCGATGTTGCCGATGCCGATCCACTCCAGCGTGTGCGCGGCGAAATCGACGTCGCCGAGGCCGACGGCGGCGCCGCGCGTCCTGCGGAGCGCCTCGTGCAGCTCCTCCATCACGGCAGCGAGCGGTCGGCCCCCCATGCGCGACAGCGCGCCGATCGCCGCGCGCGTCGCCTCGGCCGCGTCGTGTCCGTGGCCGAGGCCGTCGACCACCGCGAGCCTCGCCCGCGCGCCTGCGACCTCCAGGAAGTAACCGTCGCCGCACTCGGTCTCCCCCGGGAACGGGACCGACACCGCGCCGACCTCGCAGCGCAACGCGGCGACGCGGCCGACGCGCGAGACGACGACGGCGCCCTCCGCGGGCGCGGACCACGCGTCGAACTCGGCGGACAACGCCGCGGCCGGCTGCAGCGCGGCCTCGGGCTCGTCGAGCGGCGCGCCGCGATCGATCGCCAGGATCTCGACGTAGCGGCCGGTCACGTCCCCGACGGGACGCACGAGCACCACGCCCGAGCCGCCTGCACGGCAGACGTTCGTCGCCAGCGCCGCAGCCACCTCTCCCGCATGGGCGCGCTCGACGTCGTCGAGGTGTGCGGCTTCGGCCCCGACGACGGCGGCGAGGCGCGCGTCGTCCACGCCTGCGCTGCCCTCCACCCGTACGAGCGTCGAGGTCATGTCACACCCGCCGCGTGCGATGCATTGCGGGTGCGCGCGGCCCTGCGCAGCGGCGAGCTGCGCTCTCCTCGGGCCCGGCGGTCAGCGGCCGCGCACCCGTCGTGCATGGCAGGTCCGATGTCGTCACCGCGCGGATCATCGTCGAAAAGGCACGCATGCGTCCGCGATTCTTCGACCCGACGCGGGTCCTGTAGCGTCGGCGATTGCCGCGATCCTCCACGGCACCTCATACGCGGGACGACGCCGACCGTCGCACGCCGCGCCGGAGGTCCGGGTTCTCTTCGCGACGCACCGCGATGACCGGGCACGACAGCTCGCCGGCGAGTCGGTCGGCGACGTTGCCGAAGAGCAGGGTTCCGGCGCCTTCGGAGTCGTCGTGCGCACCGACGATGACGAGATCGAACTGCGGGGCGAGGCGCGGGACGACCACCAACGGATCGCCCGACTCGAGCACGCCGACGACGTCCACCCCGGGGCGTCGGTGGCTCTGCACCATCTCCTCGAGGCGCTGGGCGGCCAGCTCGGCCACATGCGTCGTCAACAGCTCGGCCTCGTCGAGCGGCGCGCCCTGCTGGCGGTACATGCCCATGCCGGGGTAGGGCGGGAGCTCCCACGCGTGCAGGACGTCGACCGACGCGTGGTGGCTGGTCGCGAGATCGACCGCGTACTCGAGCGCCGCGATCGAAGGCTCGGAGAAGTCCACGGGCACGAGGATCCGGCGGATCGTGCTCGGAAGCGGTCGACCATTCTCGACGGTGCAGACGTAGCGCATGGGCGTGCTCCTGCCTGGTTCGCAGCAACTGTCGCGCCATCGCGCATGCGCACGCTCGTGAGCGCCTTGGCGGCCCCGATCCGCAAGTGGTGCGCGTGTCGACAGGCGTTGCGTCGGCCGTCGACGTCTCGGCCGGGAGCAGCTACGTATCAGGAGAGCGTGATTCGACGGTCCAGTCGCGAGGGGCCTGCCGGCGACTCGGTCATCGCCGAGGTGCTCCGCCGTAGGCTGCGTCACCCGACGGCGTACGCAGCAGGCGTGAGCGGCGCCGTCAGCCTCGAGGCGATGCCGCGCGTCGGGCGCGCGGACGCCGGGCCGACCGAGGCGTGGACGATCGTCCTGCGTCGGGGCCAGGCCACGCTCGAGCGCGGGCGCGCCCGCGCCCCGACCGCGCTCGTGACGGCGGATCCCGAGACGCTGCACGCGGTGATGGAGGGCCGGGAGTCCGGTCTCGACGCGTTCCTCGCCAAGCGGCTCGGGGTGCGCGGCAACGTCGGCCTCGCGCTGAAGCTCGACTTGTTCTTTCCTCCGGGCCTGCGCGCGCCGAGCGCCATCCGCCCCGGCGTACGGCTCGTCGACGGCGTCGAGACGTTCTACCTGGAGGCCGGGCCGCGCGACGGGCCGGCGGTGGTCCTGCTGCACGGCCTCGGCGCGACGAACGTGTCGATGGCGCCGCTCATCGCCGCGCTCGCGCCGACGCACCGCGTGATCGCGCCCGACCTCCCCGGGTTCGGCGAGTCAGGCAAGCCGTTGAGGCCGCTGCACGCCGCCTTCTTCGCGCGTTGGCTGGTGTCGTTCCTCGACGCGCTGGCGATCCGTCGCGCCACGTTCATCGGCAACTCGATGGGCGGGCGCATCGCGCTCGAGACCGGGCTCCGCGCGCCCGGGCGGACCGATCGACTGGTGCTGCTAGCGCCCTCGATGGCCTGGAAGGCGTTCCGTCAGATGGTGCCGGTGGTGCGGCTGCTTCGCCCCGAGCTGGCGGGCGTGCCGCTGATCGTTCCCCGCGTGCAGGTGAGCGCGACGCTGCGCCTCCTCTTCGCCAGACCCGATCGCCTCGCGAGGCCGTGGCTCGACGCCGCGGTCGACGAGTTCCTCCACGTGTTCGGCACGCCGCGCGGAAGGATCTGCTTCTTCCACGCCGCGCGGCAGATCTACCTCGAACAGGGCCACGGCGAGCGAGGCTTCTGGGACCGGCTCCGCGGCTTGCAGGCGCCGTCGCTGTTCGTGTGGGGCGCGAACGACTGGCTCGTGCCGCCGGCCTTCGCGCGCCACACGGTCGACGCGGTCCCCCACGCGACGTCGGTCATGCTCGATGACTGCGGTCACGTGCCGCAGTACGAGTGGCCCGAACGCGTCGCGGAGCTCGTTCGCGCCTTCCTGTGAGGCGAGGGTGTTCGACCCTCTCAGGGATCCCAGCGGCCGACGCCGCGCACGCGCTCGACCACGATCAGGTCTTCGTGCCGCAGCCCGTGATCCTCGAGCAGCGCTTCGAGCGACGCGTACTGGACGGCGCCGTCGTCCGCGTAGGTCGCCACCGCGATGCCCTCGTCGAGGAGCAGGATCTCCTCGGGCATCAGCGTGAAGAGCGATCGGCGAGCGCTCCGCCGCCGAGCGGGACGGAGCAGCGTGAGCCCGAGCGTCTTCGCGCCGCCGCCGTCGCTGCGCGACAGCGTCTTGGCGCGGACGTCGGTGCGTTCGTGAAGCCCGGGAGTCTCCTCGGGCGCCGTGTCGTGGCTGATGAGTCGTGCGAATGCCCCCATGCCGCTCATCTCGACGGTGCGTTGCGCGGCGATCAAGTGGAAAACCCAGCACTTCTCGACGCATCCACAGGGGGATCCGGAAATCCTGTGGATGAGCAGTGTGTAAAATTCGTGGGTAAATCTGGAGCGCTCGCGCCGCCGGCGGCCGCCGGCGGATCCGCCGCTCCGCCGGCGCGATCGACGCGCAACTGCGCGGAACGTCACGCCCGCGATCGCGGCACGCGCGCTGCGAGGCGGGCGCGCATGGAAACCCAACCTCTCTGGTACGCGCGGCACGTCGCCGACGATCCGCGACGCGTGCTCCGACACGAGCTCCAACGCTTCTTCGATCACCGCGACGTGACCGCGTGGATCGGGTGCGACGTGATGATCGTCCACGGCGACGTCGCTCTCCACGCCGACGTCGCCGTCGCCATCGGCGCCGATCCGCGCACGCGACGCGCGTGGGTCTCCGCGGTCGAGGGGCGCTCGATCGACGCGGTCTTCCGCTTCGTCTCGGGCGGAGCGCGGCTGCCGGCGCTGACCAGCGCGGCGCGCCACGTGGAGCTCGGCGCGCGAGAGGCGTTCGTCTTCCACCCGCGCGACGCCGCGCTGTGGGGGTTTCGCGGCGAGGGCCGAGGGGTCGACGCGATCCCGGTCGGTGCAGGCGGCGCGCTGCGATCGCGGGCGCTCGGCGCCGAGCTCCTGCCGCTGCCCGGACGACTGCGACTCGTCCGGGCGGCGGACGAGCTGACGGCCGTCATCGAGCGGCTCGAACGCGCGCTCGATCGCGTCCACGTCGCCTGAGGCCTTTCACCTCCGCGCGCGTCACTCCTCGTCGGCGGGAGGCGGGAGGAGCTTGGGCAGCATGCGCCGCAGGGCCACCGGAACCACTTCGTCGTGCGGATTGGCGCCCGGCGCGTCGACGCGCGCGAAGGTGCCCTGACGGCCCGGCTGCTCGGCGAGCGTCGCCTTGAAGACGCGCTCGAAGGCGTCGAACTCACGCGGCCAGATGGCGTTCTGATACACGACGTGCACGGGCGCCACGTCGGCCGCGGTCGCGAGCAGCTTGCCGAAGCGCTCGTCCATGCAGGTGTCGAGCGCGAGGATCGCGAGCGGCTTCACCTCGTGCATCGGCGAGAGCAGACCGCCGCTCGGGTTGCAGCCGGCGCCGCTGTGACCGACGAGCACCACGCGGCCGCGATCGACCTTCGTCCCGGTGGCCACCTCCACCTCTTCGACGAACGCGTCGAGGTCGAACGTGCTCCAGAGCCGGCTGCCCGTCCACGCGTCGCGCGTCTGGCTCGGGCCGGCGACGATCGGCGGAGCGATCGAGCTCGCGTCGGCGAGCTCGTCGACGATCGCGCGGAGATCGAACCCCGGCGACCCGAGCCCACGGTGGAGCGGCCCCTTCTCGTTGACGCCGTGGAGCCACACCACGAGCGGCGCCTCCGAGCCGGCGCCGGGCGCGACGTGCGCGAGGCCGCCCTCGCGCTCCTCGGGCTGGAGCAGGCGCTCGTCGTCGAAGGGGAAGGTCACGTCCGCGGCCCGCGCGGCGGAGGCCGAAGACGCCGCGAGGGCGACTGCTGTCGATGCGAGCAAGGTCCGCATGGCGAGGGTGGACGCGCGCTGCGACGGCGAGCGGGCGTTCGTTGGAGATAGCCAGCGGGCGTCGATCGAGCAACCCCGTTTCGACGCCGGATCGCCCTGGCGCAGTGCTTGCGCACGTCGGAGGAGAGCGACGTCCATGCGGACGCGGTCGGGTGCGGCACCTTCGCACCTGATTCGACGGTCAGCGTGCGCGGCGAGGTCGGGCGCGTCTGGTAGCCTCGTCCTCGATGCAGATCGAGATCGAGAGCGAGGGCGCGCTGCGGGTGCTGCTCGAGACCCGCGGCGAGCTGCGCGGCGTGGTGGTGCAACGCCTGGACCTGCGGCCGCTCTCGGACACGCTGCGCAAGGCCGACGCGCGCGGCGCGGTGTTCCTCGGCTGCACGTTCGACACCGAGCTGCTCGCGCACGTGCTCGGGCGCGGCGCGATGGTGTTCCCCTCGCTCGAGGGGCTGCCGTTCGAGCCGTATCGCCAGGCGCTCTACACGCCCGACGAGCTGCTCGAGGGGTTCGATCGCAACGAGCCGCGGTCGTTCTGGACCGCCTCGCGCGACGCCCGCATCTACGCCTGGTACGAGCGCACGCGGAGGGACGCGGCGGTGCCCGTCTTCGACGCCCTGGCGCAGAGGCTCCACGATCACGCGATCGACGACGCGCTCGGCGATCTGCTCCACGACCCGCGTCGCGCGCGCAAGGTGGTGGGCGTGATGGGCGGTCACGGGATGAAGCGCGGCGATCCTGTGTACCGCGACGTCGCGCGGCTCTCGCGCCGCCTCGCCGAGCGCGGGTACTTCCTGGTCAGCGGCGGCGGTCCGGGCGCGATGGAGGCGACCAACCTCGGCGCGTGGTACGCGACGCGGCCGGAGGCGGAGCTCGACGCGGCGATCCACGTGCTCGCGCGCGCGCCCACCTACCGCGACGACGGCTGGATCGCGACCGCGCTCGACGTGCGCGCGGCCGTGTCGCACGGCGGCGAGAGCCTCGGCGTGCCCACCTGGTTCTACGGTCACGAGCCGCCCAACGCGTTCGCCACGTTCCACGCCAAGTACTTCTCCAACAGCATCCGCGAGGACGGCCTGCTCGCGATCGCCCGGCACGGGGTCATCTACGCGCCGGGCAGCGCGGGGACCATCCAGGAGATCTTCCAGGACGCCGCGCAGAACCACTACGGCACCTGCTTCGACGTCTCGCCGATGATCTTCCTCGGGACGAAGTACTGGACCTCGGACAAGCCGGTCTTTCCGCTGCTCGAGAGGCTCGCCGAGGGGCACACCTACGGGAAGATGCTCTCCATCCACGACGACGTCGACGCGGTGGTGGCGTTCCTCGAGGAGCACCCGCCGGTGCCGTTCGTGAAGTGAGGTGCACCGTGCGCGTGACCGGGCGGATACGGTCGGAGGCCGCGATGCGAGCAGCGAGGCGAGAGGCGCGTGGCACGTCGGTTGCTCGGCGCGCGGCGAACATGCGCGCGCTCCGCCTCCTCGTTCCTTCCGCGATCCTCCTCGTGTCGGCTCCGGCGATGGCGCAGACGCAGACCTTCGCGCCCGCTCCCTATCCGCCCGCCCCGATGTACGCGCCGCCGCCGCCGCCGCCCGAGCGCCCGGTGCGCACGGCGTCGATCACCATCTCGCCGATCCATCTCTTGATGCCGATCGCCGAGATCACCGGCGAATTCGCGGTGACCGACAAGGTCGGCGTCGCGGGCATCGTCGGCGTCGGCTCGGTACCGCTGAAGACCACGCGCATCTCCTCGACCGGCACGTCGACGACCGAATCGACCGAGCGCCTGTCGGCGTGGGAGGTCGGCGGGCATTTCAACTACTACGTCATCGGCAACTTCGATCACGGCATGCAGCTCGGCGTCGAGGCGCTGTACCTGAAGATCGCGCGCTCGGAGCAGGACTACCGCTCCGCCGCGGCGGCGAATGGCTTCGCCGTCGGCCCCTACGTCGGCTACAAGATCATCACGCACGTCGGGTTCACGTTCGAGGGCAACCTCGGGTTCCAGTACGTCGCCGCGCGCGCCACGGCGACCGACGGCACGACCACCGCCGAGAAGAAGGACTCGACGGTCATCCCGCTGTTGAACCTGAACGTAGGCTGGTCGTTCTAGTCAGTCATCAGTCGTCAGTCGTCAGTCGTCAGTGAAGAGACGACCGCGAGAAACGCCGGTCTCTCCTCTCGAGGCTGACGACTGATGACTGAGGACTGATGACCGGGCCGCCGCGAGCAGCGACACCGGGGACGTTCGAGACTCGCGACAGCTCATCCAAATTCAGTCAGCGCGCCCAGGCGCCGGCGGCGATGCCCACCGTCTCGCGGACCTCGCGCATCAGCTCGTGGGCGACGGCGCGCGCGCGTTTGCCGCCCTCTTCGAGCACGCCCTCGACGTAGGCGTCGTCCTTGGCGAGCGCCGCGCGCTTGTCGCGGAACTGCGCGAACTTCGCGCTGTACGCGGCGTGGATGCGCTTCTTCACGTCGCCGTAGCCGATGCCGCCCTTCACGTACGCGGGCTCGAGCTCCGCGGCGCCGGACGGATCGAGCAGGCGGTAGAGGAGCATCAGCGTGTCGTTCGGATCCTTCGGATCGTCGACGCCCTTGGAGTCGGTGACGATGCTCGCGAAGTACGTCTTCCACGCCTGCTTCTCGGTCATGCCTTCAGGCAGGAAGATGGGGATGGTGTTGCCGTAGCTCTTGCTCATCTTCGCGCCGTCGAGGCCGGGGACGATCGGCGCCTTGGAGAAGCGCCAGTCGGGGCGGGTGAGGACCTCCTTGCCGAAGGCGACGTTGAAGTGCGTCGCCATGTCCTGCGCCATCTCGACGTGCTGCTGCTGATCCTTGCCCACCGGGACCATCGTCGATCGGTAGATGAGGATGTCGGCGGCCATCAGCACCGGGTAGTTGAAGAGGCCCATCGTCGGCTCGAGGCCCTTGGCGATCTTGTCCTTGTAGGACACCGCGCGCTCGAGCAGGCCCTTGCCGGTGACGCACGAGAGGTACCACGCGAGCTCGGTCACCTCGGGCACGTCGCTCTGGCGGAAGAAGGTCGCGCGCTCGGGCTCGAGGCCGAGCGCGAGGTAGTCGAGGGCGACGTCGCGGGTGAGGGCGCGCAGCTTGTCGGCGTCGCGGAGGGAGGTGAGCGTGTGGAGGTTGGCGATGAAGTAGAACGCCCGATCCCGCCCGCCGGCCTCGGCCTGCAGCTCGATGTGCTGCTGGATCGCGCCGAAGTAGTTGCCGAGGTGGAGCGTGCCGCTGGGCTGGATCCCGGACAGGATGCGCATGGTCGGGGGAGCTTTCCCGATCGGCGGCGCGGGGTGAAGAGGGAGCCGCGGGGGCCTTCGAATAGCGCGCCGCCCGGTGTCAGAGGGATGCGCCGCAGACCGTCGCGGTGCCGTCGCCGAGCTGCCCGAAGCAGTTGAAGATCCGAACGTGACCCCGGCGGTTCTGCGCTCAGCGCCACACGACGTCGAGCGCGAGCGAGAACATGGCGGGCCAGTACTCATCAAGGGATTTGACGTTCCCTGCGACCGCGGCGAAGGTCCGCCGCATGACGCCGCAGCACCTCCTGCACACGCTCGACGCGCTCGATCCGCTGGCCGATCTCCCGCGCACCGGCTGGCTCCTTCGCGGCATCAACCCCTGCGAGTCGATCGCGGCGCACACCCAGCAGGTCGCGTTGCTCGTGGCGATGCTCGTCGATCTGTGCCGCGAGGCGGGGATGACCGTCGACGGCGAGCGGGCGCTGCGGATGGCGCTCGTGCACGACGCACCCGAAGCGCGCCTCGGCGACGTGCCGATGCCGGTGAAGACGCCCGCGGTCGACGCCGCGCTCCACGAGGTCGAGCGCTCCATCGCGCACGCGGTGCTGCCCTCGTCGCTGGCCGAGGACTGGGAGATCTCGGAGGCCCGCGAGACGCTCGAGGCGAAGCTGGTGTGGGCGGCCGACAAGATCCAGATGCTCCACAAGCTCTCGATCTACGAGAGCCAGGGCCGCAGGCACCCCATGATGGAGACGATGTGGAAGAACCCGGCGAACCTGCGCGCGCTCGACGTCGCGCCGGTGCGCGCGGTGTTCGAGGCGCTGTTCGCGCGGGCGGGGCGCCCGATGCCGGTGCCCACGGGGACGTGAGCGCGCCCGTCGCAGGACTCGACGAGCTCGTGACGCGGTCGAGGGCGCCGCCGCGGTGACGGCGCGGCCGTCCCGATGTCGGGCTTGGGCGACGCGTCGTCACCGAGGCAGTGACCGCGACTCACTTCGGTTGGAGCGCGACGCCCTCCGCGACCGTGTCGGTGATGATCGCGTCGAAGCCGACCGAAGCGAGGAACTTCCACTCCGGCGCGCTGTTCACCGTCCACACGACCGCCTTCATTCCGAGGCCGTGGATGCCCGCGACCAGCGCGGCGGCCTGCGACGGCGCCTGCAACGGCACGAGGCGCTCGAGCAGCACGGAGTGCGACTGGACGCCGAACTTCGCGATGCCGAGGAAGTGACTGACCGAGTCATAGGCCGGCAGACGGTAGAGCGGACCGACCTCAGCCCAGCGCAGCCCGAGGCCGTTGCCCTTGGTGATCTCGGTCACCTTCAGCCCGGTGTAGTACTCGACCACCTCCTTCGACGCGAGCTGCAGCGCGTTGAGATCGAGCGCGCGCCGCATCTCCGGCGCGGCCGCGGCGGCGGTGGCCATGATCGTCGGCGAGAACGAGGTGAGGATCACCTGCCCGCCGTACCCGTGCTTGCGGATCAGCGCGACGGTCGCGAGCGTCACCGGGACGTCGCCGGTATCGCTCGGATCGCACAGCGGTGACGGCGGCTTGACCTCGACCATCAGCAGGCCGCTGTTCGGCTGCTTCGCGTTGAACTGCTTGGCGGTGTTCAGCGCCGCCTGCAGGGACGGGAGCTGGGGCGCGCGCGCCTCGAGCTCCGCACGCGTAAGCGAGTTGATGCAGGTGTAGTCCGGCAGGAAGTCGTCGTGATGGACCACGACCTCGCCGTCTTTGGTCAGCTGGACGTCGAGCTCCACCATGCGCGCGCCGGCTTCGTAGCCAGCGCGGAACGCGCCGACGGTGTTCTCGATCGGGCGGCTGGGATCTTCACCGAGGTTGTTGCCGAAACCGCGGTGGCCGATCGCGAACGGCGCGGGCGTCGCGAAGGCGTCGTCGATCGTCGTCTGCGGACTGAGGGCTTGAGCCTCGCGCGAGCCGTCCGCCGATTCGATCGGAGCTGCGCAACCCCCCGACAGCGCAGCGAGCGGAAGAACGGCGGCGAGGACTCGATACAGCGCGCGAATTTCCATCATGTCTGTTCCTTCTTCCGGCGGGGTCCGGAGAGCGTGGGGTGTCGAGTGACCACCGTTATCGGACCGCGAGTGATCTGACTACTCGGTTCGCACGGCGTCGAAGTCGCACATGCGACTTCCCCGAGTAACTCGTGTTTGCGCACTTCGGCCGCACGTGCCCGCTTTTGTCGGCGCTCGTGGGTGCGGAATACGTCGCGGCAAATATGGTGAAAGCGCTCGCGCGAAATGCGGTGCAAATCGACGCTCGAAAGCGCTGGAGCGCGGCGAGACCACGGCTGCGGTGCGACGCCGCCGGTCGCGACAGGTCGTCGCATCTCCGCGGACGGCGAATTCGCCCGCCTATTCCGCGCTCGCGGTCAGGCCGGCATGATCACTGCTTGAACGCCTGGCGGAGTCGACGTGGTTGCCCGTGGCGTAGGTCGTGCGGCGACGAGCGTCGAGCCGAAGAGAGCGAAGCTCGGTTCAGAGCGCGCACACCCTCTCGACCACGAAGCGCGACTTGGCGTAGATCGCGCCGCTCTCCGGGCGCGGCGTGAATTCGTTCTTGCCGACGAAGCGGTAACGGCGGGTGGGCCGACGACCGAAGGGCTCGCAGTGGAGGTTGCAGTCCATGCCGCCGCAGCCGCCGAGGTTCGCGAACTGCAGCAGCAGCCGCTCGCCGAGCCGCAGCTCGTAGCCGCCGCCGCAGCCGTTGCAGCAGGTGCGCTCGGGCGGCTCGTCGCCGCCGGTGCACAGGAGCAGCGTGCAGATGACCATCGCCCGTGGGACGGCGTCGAGCGCGACTCGCTCGCCGGCGTGGGCGCCGTCGGCGATCTGCTCGAGGGTGACCAGCGGCGCGTCCGCGCACGCCTCGACACCGGGGAGGGTGGGGACGCTCTCCTCGGGGCCGAGGCCCGGCACGGGCCGTGGCGGCGCGGGCGACGACGAAGCTGGCGGCGACGGCGCGCAGCCGACGCAGAGCAGGCAGGACAAGACGTGCGCGAGCGGCGCCCTCATGGTTGGTCGGAGATCGCGCGGCTCACCGCATCGACGAGGTCCACGTGCGGGCGAATCCGGGTCGAAGCGTCGCGCTCGCGCCATGAGCTCTCGAGCACGAGCTCCGGGATCGAGCGCTCGGCGGAGTATTGAATGGTCGCCATCATCCCCGGCACGGCCGCCCACACGCGGTTCGCGACACGGCTGACTCGCGTCGAGGCGCTCAGACCAGGTGGATCGAGCGGCAACCCGAAGTAGTCGCGCACGGCGAGCGTGGCGCCGCCGGCCGCGATCGCTTGGAGCCCACGCCGCGCGACCTCGCTCGGAACATGCTCGTTCGCGAACATGAAGGTCGCGTCCTGTGGCCCCTCGTGCAGCGACACCACGAAGTCGGGTCGCTCCCGCTCGAAGACCGCGCGAATGACGCGCGCCTCTTCGGTCTCGAATCGCTTGAAGTCGCGGTTGATGTCGTAGCCGCGCGCGTTGTAGCGCGAGAGCTGGCTCGCCCCGACGGGGTTGGCGGGCGAGATCACCACGAGGCGCACGCCGCGGCCGGCCTCGAACCGCTCGAGGATCTCGGGGACGGCGAGGAGGCTGGCGCGCTCGTTCCCGTGAATCCCCGCGATCACGAGGAGCGTCGCGCGTGCCGGCGCCCGCGAGCGCAAGGTGAGCATCGGGTGCGGTCGCCCGTCGAACGCGAGCTCGGCCTCGCGCCGGACGGCGAAGCGCTCGCCGCCGAGCGCCTCGAGCTTCGCGACGTAGGCCTCGAGATCGAACGGAAGCTCGACGAGCCCGAGCGCCTCTTCGCGCGCTGGATGGGTCTCGACCGGGTGCTTCAGGTGGTACTTCACGAGGAGGTGGAGATCCTCGCGGAGGCTCCGGAGCGTACGCACCGCGCCAGACTATCGTCTTTCTCGCGGCACGACCGTTCGTGCGCACCAGCGCGATCGCTCGCGGATCGTGCGGCCGCGTCCGCGTAGGTCACCCTGCCGACGGGAAGGTCGGGCGCGCACACGGAGCACAGTTGCACCCTTTCGGTACGCCGAGCGTGTCCTAGAGACGCACGCATGCGGCGAATCGACACGCTCCGTAACTGGCTGTTCGTGTTGTCATCGAGCGCCGGGATCGCATGCGTCTTCGCGGGCGAGGCCCGCACCGAAGAGGCCGAGCGGCCCGCCGCGGCCGCGGAAGATCCCGCGGCGGACGAGACCGCGGCGGCCGCGAACGACGACGAGATCGCGCAGCGCGCCGATGCGCTGTCGTGCGGGGCCACCACCTGGCAGCAGGGCAAGTGGTACCCCGCGGGCGCGGTCGTCTACTACAGCGGCAGGTACTACGTCGCGACGAACGCGAACCCCGGATACCACCCGACCATCAGCACCTGGTATTGGTCGCCGAAGTCCGGCTGCACGACCACGTCGACCTGTAACGCCTCCGCGTGGCAGCAGGGCAAGTGGTACTCCGCGGGCGCGGTCGTCGGCTACGGCGGCAAGTACTACGTCGCGACCTACGGAAACCCCGGATACGACCCGACCATCAGCACCTGGTACTGGTCGCCGAAGACCTGCTCCACGACGTCCACGACGTCCGCGACGTCTGCGACGACGACGTCGACGAGCACCGGCAGCTCGGCCTTCGAGCGCATCGTCTCGCGCGCGACGTTCAACGCGATCTTCCCCGACCGGGCCTCGTTCTACACCTACGACGGGCTGGTTCGCGCGGCGAAGATCTACCCCCGCTTCGCGTCGTCCGGGACGGTGACGACGCAGAAGCGCGAGGTCGCCGCGTTCCTCGCGAACGTCACCCACGAGACGGCCGCGCTCGTGTACGTCGAGCAGATCGTCAAGGACATCTACTGCGGCTACTCGTCGGGCTGCGCGTGCGTCACCGGTAAGCGCTACTTCGGTCGTGGGCCACTCCAGCTCAGTTGGAACGGCAACTACTGCGACGCGAGCGAGGCGCTCTTCGGCGACGGCGACACGCTGCGCCGAGATCCCGATCGCGTGGCGCGCGAGGCGTGGGTCGCGTGGGGCACCGGCCTCTGGTTCTGGATGTCCTCGAGCGGCGCAGGCCGGATGACCGCCCACGACGCGATCGTCGGCGGCGCCGGCTTCGGCGAGACGATCCGCACCATCAACGGCGCACAGGAGTGCTACGGCGGCTACCCGGCGGGCGTCACCAGCCGCGTCAACGCGTACAAGCGCATCTGCTCGCTGCTCGGCGTGACGCCGGGCTACGGCACCACGTGCTGATCGCGCCCCAGGGCAGATCGCCTACCTTGCGGAGGCGATCGCTGGCGCGCCACAGTGGATTCGAACCACTGACCTTTGGCTCCGGAGGCCAACGCTCTATCCAGCTGAGCTAGTGGCGCGTGGGCGGAGTCCTAGCGCGGCCAAGCCCCGCCGCCAACCCCGCCGTCCCAGCCCCCCCGACCAGCCGCTTCCGCCCCCGCTTCCGCTTCCGCTTCCGCGTTCGCGTCCGCGTTCGCCTTCGCCTTCGCGTTCGCTTCCGCGTTCGCCTTCGCGTTCGCTTCCGCGTTCGCGTTCGCGTCTCAGAGCCGCCGCGACTCCCCGACGTCCAACCTCCACAACCGCCCCCGCTCCCCCGGCCCCTCCGCGTCCCACCACGCGTGCATCCGCTCGACCGGCTCCCCCAGCGGTTCGTCCGTCAGCTTGAACGTGCCCCAGTGCATGCACACGAGGTTCTTCGCGCCGAGCTCGAGGAAAGCCCTCCCGGCCTCCTCGGGGCCCATGTGCTGCGGCTGCATGAACCACGGCGGGTCGTAGGCGCCGATGGGGAGCATCGCCCAGTCGATCGCGCCGACGCGCCTGGCGATCTCGCCGAAGTGGCCGAACCAACCGGTGTCGCCGGCGTGATAGGCGGTGCCCTCGGGCGCCTGCATCACCCAGCCGCCCCACAGCGTCTCGTCGCGATCGAAGGGCCCGCGCATCGACCAGTGCTGCTGCGGCACCAGCGTGAACCGCACGCGACCGACCTGGTGATGCTCCCACCACCCACGCTCGACGAGCTGCGACCCCGCCAAATACCGGCCCACCGCGGTCGGCAGCATCACGACCGGTCTCGGAGCGCCGAGGCGAGCGTTGTGCGCCTCGACCATCCGCACGGAGCGGACGTCGAGGTGATCGTGGTGCGCGTGCGAGACGGCGATGACGTCGACGGCGGGCATCTTCTCGAGCGCGAGGCCGACCTCCACGTTCCGCCGCGTGAGGCCGACGCGGTCGACGAGCACCGGATCGGTGAGGATGACGAGGCCGCCGAGCCGCAGCGCGAAGCTCGAGTGGCCGATCCACGTCAGCGATGCGTTCGCCGCGTGCAGCGCGGCGCCGTCGTTCTCGACGCGCGGTGTGACGAACGGCTGCTGACGATCGGGGCGCCTCGTGCCGAGCTTCCACTCGAGGACGTGCCGCAAGCCGCGCTGCGGGTACGGATCGAGGTTCCGGAAGCGTGCCATCGTCGCGTTCGATGCGCGCAGGTCGTCGATCGGCTCGTCAGTGCGGCGGCGCCGGCGTCTTCGAGTGCGGGCTCCGGTGATCGCTCATCAGCTGGAGCGTCTTCGGATCGAGCACGAAACGCAGGCTGCACGGGCCGCCCTCGTTGGGCACGCGGATGGCCACGACCATGCCCTTCATGAACCCGTGCGGCAGCCCTTCGTCGAGCAGCTGCGCGACGAGCAGGGACACGTCGGGCTCGTGGCCGACGACCATCAGCCGCTTGCGGCTCTGCGCAGCGAACGCGCGCACCATGTCGTGCGCGTGACCCCGCGGCGCGAGCGCGCGGTTGGCCTCGACCGCAGTCTCGAGTCCGACGCTGGTGGCGACGATCTCGGCGGTCTGCAGCGATCGGACGAGCGGGCTCGAGACGATGGCGCGCGGCGCCTCGCCCATCTGCACGAGCACCCGCGCGACGTTTCGCACTCGTTCGCGGCCCGGCACCGTGAGCGCCCTGCTGGAGTCGAGGCCGTCGGAGGCGTTGTCCTCGGCGGGACCGTGGCGCATGACGTAGAGCTTCACCGCGCAGCCACGTTAACGCGGGAGCCTGGCGCCGCGATAGCCGATTCGCCGAAAGCAGCGCGCGCGGGCCCGCGCCCGAGACGGCGCGTCACTTCATGCCGAGGTTCTTGCGCATGCGCGCGATCGGCGGCTGGGTATCCGGTTCGAACACCTTTCCGGTGATCCGCTCGTACGCCTCGACGTACCGACGCGCGGCCTCGACCCGCACCTCGTCGGGGATGGCGGGCGGCGCGCCCTCGCCGACGTAGCCCTCGGCGGCGAGCCAGCGGCGCACGTATTCCTTGTCGAACGACTCCGGCTCCTCGCCGCGCGCGTGGCGCTCGTCGTAGCTCTCCTTGAACCAGTAGCGCGAGCTGTCGGGGGTGTGGATCTCGTCGATGACCACGACCCGCCCGTCGGGGCGCACGCCGAACTCGTACTTGGTGTCGACGAGGATGAGGCCTCGCGACGCCGCGTGCGCGCGGCCCGCCTGGAACAGCTTCATCGCCATCTCGGCGGCCGCGTCGAACTCCGCCCGGTCCATCTTGGAGATGGCGAGGATCTCGTCGCGCGACGCGGAGATGTCGTGCCCGCCCTTCTCGGCCTTGGTCGAGGGCGTGAGGATCGGGTGCGGCAGCGGATCGTTCTTCTTCAGCCCGTCGGGCAGCGGGTGCCCGCAGAACTCGCGCTTGCCCTCTTTGTAGTGCGTCCAGATCGACGTCGAGGTGACGCCGGTGACGTACGAGCGCACGACCATCTCGACCGGCAGCGGCCGGCACTCGATGCACTCCATCACGTTCGGATCGGGCACCGACAGCACGTGGTTCGGCGCGAGGTCCCTGGTCTTCTCGAACCAGAACGCCGCCATCTGCGTGAGCAGCTGCCCCTTGTACGGGATGGTGCCGAGCACCCGATCGAACGCGCTGATCCGATCGGTGACGACGATGTACCGCCGCCCGTCCGTGGTCGAGTAGTTGTCGCGGACCTTCCCCTCGTACTTCTTCCCGAGCTCGTCGAGATCGGTGCGGTCGAGCGTGTTCTTCAGCCCGTCGTACAGCGCTCTCACGAGCTGCACCTTGTGCGCGGGCATCGACGGCGAAGGGGCGGTGTGGAGGGGCTCGGACATCTCGGGAGGGAGCTATCCCTTTTGCACGCGGGATAGAAGTGAGGGCCCCCCTCGACCCCCGGCTGCTCCCTCAACCCCCCCACCTGCCCCCTCTCGCCCCCCGCAACCCCGCTCGCGTCCACGTTCGCGTCCGCGTTCGCGTCCGCGTCCGCGTCCGCGTTCGCGTCCACGTTCGCGTCCGCGTCAGAACATGTCCTCGTGACACAGCATGCAGTCGCCCATGTCGTACGCGTCGACCTTGCCGTTCACGTGCAACGTGCGGTCCTTCCACGTCGCCGTCTTCGTCACCGGATCGTACGTCTTGATCGACGTGTGACACGTCGGGCACTTCATCGAGCTCGAGTGCCAGCCGCCCGGCGGGTTGGTGTGGCAGCTCGTGCCGCAGCCGTCGTAGGTGCCGTCGACCGTCGTCCACACCGGCTGCCGCCGCGTCGTGCCGCCGGGCGCCGCGGCCGCGAGCGTCGAGCCGTGGCAGTACACGCCGCTGCACGTCGCCGTCGTGGCGCCGTAGGCGGGCGCGGCGCCGTCGGCGGCGCTCACCGCGCTCCACGTCAGCTCGGCGACGCCGTTCATGTGCAGGACGCTGGTCGGCTTGGTGTGACAGTCGGCGCAGAGCACGTCGCGGTGCCAGGTCGACGACGCGAGGTGCGCTTGGTGCGCGCCGACGGCCTTCTGCGACGTCAGCGTCTCGCCCTTGGTGCCGTTCGGCGGCGCCTCGCTGCCGCCCGGGACGCCGTGACAGCTCGTGCAGTTCAGCACGACCTCGCCGTCGATGTGCTTGCTGCGGTCCTTCCAGGTCGCCGCCTTCGTCGTCGGATCGTAGGTGGCGATCACGGTGCCGTGGCACGTCGGGCACGCCGTGCTGTTCGGGTGGGTGCCGCCGGGCGGGTTGGTGTGGCAGCTCTCGCCGCACGCGGAGAACGTGCCGTCGACCTGGTTGAACACCGGCTCGCGGCGCGTCGTTCCGCCCGCGCTCGCCGGCAGCAGCGTCGCGCCGTGGCAGTACTGGCCCGCGCAGGTGGACGTCAGCGGATCGAATTTCGGCGCGGCGCCGTCGCTCCTCGTGAGGGTGCCCCACAGCAGGTCGGTCTTCGCGTTCGAGTGCAAGGTCCACGACGGGATGGGGTGGCAGTCGTCGCAGGCGATGTCGCGGCGCCACGTCGACGCGCCGAGGTGCTTCGCGTGCGCGCCGACGGCGCGATCGGTCGTGAGCGTCTCGCCCTTGCTGCCCCTCGGCGGCGCCGGGTTCTTCGTCGTCGCGTCGCCGTGGCACGAGGTGCACGTCTTGCCGCCGACCACGTCGACGACGCCGTTCACGTGGCGCGACGCGTCCTTCCACGTCGTGGCCATGGTGACCGGATCGTAGGAGTCGACCACGTCGGCGTGGCAGCCGTCGCACGCGGTCGCGGGCGTGTGCCAGCCGGCGGGCGGGTTGGAGTGACAGCTCGTCCCGCACTTCGAGTAGGTGCCGTCGACGACGTTCCACACCGGCTCGCGCGCGACGGCGACGCTCGTCGGCGGCGGCAGCAGCTTCGCCCCGTGGCAGGTGGAGCCGCGGCAGGTCAGCGACGCGTACGTGATCGCGCCGGCCCGCGCGCTCCACTTCAGATCGGCCTTGCCGTCGCCGTGCATCAGGTCCGTCGGCACGGCGTGACAATCGGTGCAGACGATCTCGTGGCGCCACGCGCTCGCCGACAGGTGCTTGGCGTGCGCGCCGACGCCGCGCGCCGAGGTAGCCGTCTCTCCGGTCGCCGATCGCGGCGGCGCGGGGTTGCCGCTGGCCCGATCGCCGTGGCACCACGAGCACGCGGCCGGGAAGGATCCCCCGTCGCCGCCCTCGACCGCCACGTCGCCCGTGCCCACGGCGTCGCCGTCCGTCTCCACGTCGTCGCCCACGTCCACGGCGTCAGCGCCCGCCTCGTCGGCGCCGTCGTCGACCGTATCGCTGGTCGCAACGTCCTCCGCGTCGGAGTCGCTCGCCGTCTCGGCGCTCGACTCGTCGGCGCCGCCTGAATCGCTCGCGCCCGTCTCGGTCTCGTCGACGGCGGCGTCGCCCTCCGCATCGTACACGGGCGTCTCCTCGGAGCCGCCGCCGCTGCACCCAACGACGAGGAGCCCGATGACCAACGAAGCAGCAAACCTGGACTGCATGGGGGCCGTCCTCCTGCGGTGACCACGGTTCACCGCTGACGCCCGCGAGCGCGGCCGTAGTCGGCGCGCGTTCATGGCGGAATGACCCTGGATTACCACGATCGCGCCGCGCGAAACGCGCAATGATTGCGAGCAGAGTGGCGCTGCGCACTGCGCAGAGACGCGCTTCGCTCGTACACTTCCTCCGCATGTTCGATCTCGTCGCCGACGGCCTCTGGACCACCGCGCGCCCCCAGCGCTTCTGGGGCCTCGAGTCCGGCACGCGCATGAACGTCGTGCGCCTGCGCGACGGGGGACTGTTCGTGCACTGCCCGGTCTCGCTCGACCGCGACACGCGCGCCGCCATCGACGCGCTCGGCGACGTCCGCGTCGTCGTCTCTTCGAGCCTCTATCACCACCTCTACGCCGGCGAGTGGATGCGCGCGTATCCCGGCGCGCTCTTCTGCGCGTGTCCCGGCCTCGAGCGCAAGCGCAAAGACCTCGCGTGGAACCACGTGCTCGGCGACGAGCCGCACCCGCTGTGGGCCGCCGATCTCGATCAGGTCTTCTTCTCGGCGAGGTTCGAGAAGGAGGTCGTGTTCTTCCACCGAGAGAGCCGCACCCTGATCTGCGCCGATGCGCTGTTGAACCTCTCGAAGCACTCCTCGCCGATCACCCGCGCCGCCGCGTGGCTCATGGGCAACACGGCGCCGGGCAAGGGCTGGCTCGAGTACTTCGCGGTCGGCGGCTGGTCGAGTCGGGGGCGCCGGCTCGCGCGCCGCCAGGTCGAGCGCATGCTCGCCTGGGACATCGATCGCGTCCTCCTCGCGCACGGCGGGCTCGTCGATCGCGACGGCTGGCGCGCGCTGCGCGACGCCTACGCCTGGCTGTGACAGCGCCGTCGTGCAGGTTGTAGAGTGCGGGCGCGATGCTCCTCCGCGACCCGGTGCACGATCTCGTGACCTTCGAGAGCGAAGAGGAGCGCATCGTCCCCGCGCTCCTCGAGACCTCCGAGATGCAGCGGCTGCGGCGCATCAAGCAGCTCGGCGTCACCCACCTGGTCTTCCCCGGCGCCGAGCACTCGCGGTTCACGCACGCGGTCGGCGCCGCGCACGTGATGACCAGGCTCATCCGTCGTCTCCGCGCCCTGCACGACGAGCTCCCCTTCTGGCAGCGGCTCGCCTCCGATCGCGCGCGCGACGCGCTCGCGGCGGCGCTCCTGCACGACGTCGGTCACGGGCCCTACTCGCACCTCTTCGAGGAGGCGATCGCCGGCGCGCCGCACCACGAGTCGTGGTCGCTGCGCATCGTCCGCGAGCCGGGCACCGAGGTGCACCAGAAGCTCGTGTCGATCGATCCGGGGCTGCCGGAGCGGGTCGCGTCGCTGATCTCCGGCGGCGCCGATCCCTCCCCGTACCCGCTGCCCTACCTCGCCCACGCGGTCAGCGGCACCTTCGACGTCGATCGATGCGACTACCTCCTGCGCGACGCGCACATGACCGGCGTGCGCTACGGGCTGTTCGATCTCGACTGGCTGCTGCGCAGCCTGCGCTTCGAGCCGCAGACCGACGGCAAGCCGCCGCGCTTCGCCATCGACGGGATGAAGGGGCTGCCGGCGATCGAGGGGTTCGTCCTCGCGCGGCGCTTCATGTTCGAGCAGGTCTACCTGCACAAGGCGACGCGCGCCGCCGAGGTCCTGATCAAGGCGATCTTCGCGCGCGCGGCGATGAACGTGCGCGACGGCGCGCGGCTCGATCCCATCCCGCGCGCGCTGTCGCTCGCCGCCAACGGCGACGAGGTCCCGCTCGGCGCGTACCTCGAGCTCGACGACGTCGCGATCGGCGCAGCGTTCGCGGCGTGGGAGCACGCGAGAGATCCGGTGCTGGCCGATCTCTGCCGGCGCCTTCGTCGTCGGCGCATCGGCAAGACGGTCGAGCTGACCGGCGAAAACGCGGTGCGCGAGCGGGCAGACGATCTCCTCGCGCAGGCTCGCGAGCTCTGCGCTGAGGCCGGGCTCGACGCAGACGCGCACGTCGCCCTCGACGTCGCCGAGGACGTGCAGTCCTTCGGAGACGCCGAGACGCCCGGCTCGGAGCCGCCGCTCGATGTGGTCCTCGCCGACGGCCGCGCCCGGCCTCTCGGCGCGGTGTCGGTCCTGCTCTCACGTCTCGACAACGTTCCGATCCGACGGATCCGCCTCGTGGTTCCGCCGGAGATCCGGGCCGCGATGGTCGCGCGCGTCGGAGGAGGACCGGATAAGGCCGGGGTCCCTTGAGCGCGCCGCCGCGCACGTGCTACCAAAGCTAGACGCGCGGATCGCTCGCGCGCCTTGGAATCGTGATGAAGGCCCCGTCACCGCTGCTTGGGTTCAACAACAACTTCAAGCACAAGGGCTCGGTCTACCACATCCAGACCGAGGACTCGGGCGTCAAGCACCCGCACATCATCACGCACCTGTTCGCCGACGGCGGGCGCATCCTGAAGTCGATCAAGACTTCGTACGCGCAGTTCCTCCAAGAGCCGAACATGGCGGAGATCGTCCGCCAGATGATGAAGGAGCAGCACAAGGCGATGATCGTCGCCCTGCGCGACGGCCGCTTCGACGCGGGAGGCTCGAAGGAGGTCGATCTCCCGACCGGCGGGTACTTCGCGGGCACGACCAGCCTCGGCGCCGTCCGTCCGGCGGCCAAGCCGTCGTCGCCGAAGGTCGACGTCGAGCCCGCCGCGCTCGAGAAGGCGGCCCAGGTCGCCACCGGTCTCGGCAACGATCTGCCTCCGCCGCCGGCAAACGTCGCCGCAGGGGGCGCGCGCCCGAACGGCGAGTACACGAGCGTCGCCAAGAAGTCGGTGCGCCCGCCGTCGATGCGTCCCGGCTCGCGTCCGCCGCCCGCGGCGAGCCACAGCGACTCGCGCCAGCTCGCCGGTCCGCCGAGCGGCCGTCCGCCGAGCGGCCGGTACGCGATGACCCGCCCCGCCTCGATCTTCGCGACCAACAAGCCCTCGCAGAAGGGCTCGATCTTCGGCGAGGAGCTGATCAGCGAGCGGTCGCTCGACGAGGTGATCCTCGCCTACCTCGCCGAGGACCTCGACGGCGAGAAGAAGTAGCCGCGCTACGGCTTCATCATCGTGCTCATCGCGAAGCGGCCGGCCAGCTCGACCGCCGGCCTCGACACGTCGAGCGCGACGAACGGGCCCTTGGCTCCCTTGCCGATCGCGAGCATGACCGGGTCGACCGGCGGCGCGACGGTGGTCACGTTCGCGCCGCTCGCGAGCGGCATGATCCGCGAGGGCAGGCCCATCGCCAGGCCGGCGAGATCCGGGCCGAGCTTCTCGAGCTGCTGCTTGAGCGAGGGGAATGACTCGAGCGTCTTCTCGGGCTTGGTCTCGACGAACGTCGCGAACAGCTCCTTGCTGCCGACGCCCGCCACGATCGCGAGCTCGTTCTTGCCGGGGACGACGCCGAACACGATGTCGGCCGTCTCGGGCTCGCCGGCCTTGGGCTTCTCGCCCGGCTTGTGCGGCAGGTTGAGCGACAGGACGTCGACCTTCGTTCCCGCGATGGTCGCCTCGGAGAACTTGGGGACGCCGATGCCCTCCTTGGTGAGGCCATGCGCCACGCCCTTGATCGCGAAGATCGACGTGAAGGCCTCTTTGGTGAGCTTCGCGAGCGCGGCCGGGTCCTTCGCGCCGAGCCGCGCGGCGAGCGCGATGCGCGCGGGCCCCTCGTAGAGCAGCGCGCCGGTGGTCGACTCGGTGCGCGCCTTGTCCCACGCGGCGAGGAACTCGTCGATCTTCTGCCGCTCCTTCGGCGTGACGTCGTCGGGGTACATCGTGGCGAGCGCCTCGGCGAAGTCGCGCGAAGACTCGACGCGCGAGGCCTCGCCCGAGCGACCGGTGAACGCGAGCAGCGCGCCCGCCGGCGCGGCCAGCGCGGTGACCGCGTTGCCGACCGGCCAGCCGGCGACCTGCTTGCCGAACGGCGACGCCGGATCGGGGATCTCGACGTCGGCGCGGATGGAGAGGGCGCCGTCCTTGGTGGAGATCGCCACGTGCGCCTCGCCCGCGTCGGCCAGCCACGAGACGATGCGCTCGTTGGTGCGCGCGCTGTACTCGCCGATCGCGTCGAGCGCGCCCACGCTCTTCGGCGCGCCGGCGTCGGAGCCCTTCGCCTTCGCCACGAGCAGCTTGCGCTGCAGCGCCGCCGCCTGGAGGACACGGTTGAGCCCATCGCGGAGGGGGCCGCGCATGGCCGCCTGCGGCACGGTCACCATGACGTCCTGGACCGGCACCGACCTGGTCGGCAGCGTGCGCGTGGCGTAGGGCGCGAGCTCCTTCAGCGCCGCGACGGACGACGCGGCGAGCAGGAAGTTGCGCCGCACGCCGAGCACCTGCCCGCGCGGACCGAGGGCCGCCTGGCCGGCCTCGAAGATCGAGAGCGCCTGGGTCGCGTCTTCGGTGCGCGCGAGCCCCTGCTTGCCGAGCTGATCGAGCACCTTGCCCGAGTCCTTGAGCTGCACGGCGAAGACGAAGCCCTGGTCGTCGCCGCGGCGCACCATCACGAAGTAGGCGGGCTTGGCGCCGTCGACCTGCTCGGTCGTCTCGCGGTTCACGTGCAGCATGTCCGACAGGAGCGGCGCAGCGCGGTCGGGGATCAGCGGCGTGATCGTGCGAAACGACTGCACGATCGCGTCGGGGGCCCGGATGATCGCCTCGGCGGCGAGGCCGTCGGGCGCCGGAACGGGCGTCTCGACGGTCGGCTCGTTCTTCACCGGCGGCGGCGGTTCGACCTTCTTCTTGCAGGCGGGAACGAGCGCCACGAGCGCGAGAAAGCCGGCAAGGACGTGGAGACGGGCGGCGACCATCGGGCTTTTCCGTAGCGCTGCCGTGCCGGGCGCACCAGGGGCCGGCGGGGTCGGGTCCGTCCCCTTCCGGAAACCGATCTCGACGGTCGCCGCCGGGCGCGCTACGTCCGGCCTCCCCGCATGGACCTCCCCGCACCCACTGGCGACGGCGTCCACGTCGACATGCGCGGCGGTCCGTACCGCACGATCCTGCGCCTGGCGACCCCGACGATGATCGCGATGCTCTCCCAGAGCATCGTCAACGAGATCGACATCGTCTTCTTCGCGCAGCTGCCCTGCCCCGAGTCGTCGAACGGTCAGGCGGCGCTCGCCCCGTCGCTCATCGCGCTCTGGGCGTTCGGCGGCTCGCTCTCGGCGATCAGCGTCGGCACCCAGGCGCTGACCGCGCGGCGCGCGGCCGAGGGGAACCGCGAAGACGCCGGCGCCGTCCTGATGAACGCGGCGACGTTCGCGCTCGTCGCCGGTGCGATCTTCACCATCATCGGGTTCCTCATCCTCGACCCGCTGATGCACGCGCTGGTCAAGAACCCCGACGCCGCCGACTACGCGGTGTCGTACACGCGCTTCCGCTTCCTCGGCATCGTCTCGATGGCGATGACCTTCGCGTTCAAGGCGTTCTTCGACGGCCTCGGCCAGACGCGCATCCACATGGTCAGCGCGCTGGTGATGAACGCGGTCAACATCGGGCTCTGCTGGCTGCTCATCTTCGGCAACGCCGGCGCGCCGCGCATGGGACCACCGGGCGCCGGGCTCGCGGCGCTCCTCTCGACCTGGGTCGGTCTCGCGATCATGATCGCCTACGGCGCCAAGCGCGACTACCGGCGCGTCTACCAGTGGTTCGATCGCAAGAAGCTCTCGTGGTCGATCACCTGGCAGATCCTCCGCCTCGCGATCCCCGGCGGCATCGCGACGATGGCGGTGATGGTCGGCTTCGGGTTCTTCCTCTTCGTCGTCGGCAAGCTCGACGCGCTCACCGGCAAGGCGGCGGTCACCGCGGGCGCGTGCGGCGCCACCGAGGCGGTCAACGGCGCGGCGACCACCGCGATCATCGGCATCCTCAAGCTCACCTTCACCGCGTGCCTCGCGTTCGGGACCGCGACCGCGACGCTCGTCGGCACCTCGCTCGGCGAGAAGGATCCGCAGAAGGCGGCGATGTTCGGTTGGTCCTCGGTGAAGCTCGGGCTGCTGCTCTTCGGCATCCTGGGAGTCGCCGAGGGCATCCTCTTCACCAAGCCGATCCTCGCGTTCGTGTCGCACAGCCCCGCCGTGCAGGAGGCGGCGCTCCTACCCTTCCGCATGATGGGTCTGGCTACGCCCGTGATCGCGGTGGCGATGATCCTCACGCAAGCGCTGTTCGGCGCGGGCAACAGCCGCTTCGTGATGATCGTCGAGCTGATCCTGCACTTCACCTGCCTGATGCCGCTCGCCTGGCTATTCGGCGTCACGTTCGGCGGCGGGCTGCCCGGGATCTGGGCCTCGGCGGTGATCTACGCGGTCGCGCTCGCTGCGGCGATGGTGTGGAAGTTCGCGCGTGGCGACTGGAAGACGACGCGCATCTGATGCGTCGGGCGCGTGTGACGCCGCGCGACCGGCTCGCATCTTCTCACGCGACGTTCGCCCTTAAGTGACTCGGCGCGCGGACGTATCCATCGCTGCACTCTGGGAGGAGGGGCGAGAGGGGGGGAGGGACGGCGCCTGCGGGCGGCCGTCCCTCCAGTTTTTTTTGTGCTGTTTCGTGCTCGTGGCGCGGTGTGCGCGCGCGTCGTTGCGTGATGCCTCGCGCGCCCGACGAGATGGACGTGCACGCTCGCGGCGTGATGTTCACGCGACGTGATCCGTCGCTGGTGTGCGTCGCCGATCGCGGCTTACGCGAATTTGCGCAATTCGCGATGCGCCGATCGCACTTGCGCAAATTCGCGTAAGAGCCCGCCCGGATCGGTACTTGCGCGAGCTCGCGCGTGAGGGCGCGCCGGTCGCCTTCCCGTGCCTCGGCCGCACGCCGTCAGCGCGGACCGATCGACGCGATCGACGAGCGCAGGTTGTCACGGCGAGCTTCGTCGCCGGTGACGGCGTAGCCGATGAAGATGACCATGCCCTTGCCGCGCGGGGGCTCGTCGGCGGCGAGGACGGTCACCTGCGCCGGCTTGCCGCTCACCGAGGCGTCGAAGTCTTGGCGCGCGAAGACGATGCCGTGGAGGTCGACGTCGTGCGTGGTGCCGCGCGGCGCGCCGAGCTCGATGCCCATCTCGCGCAGCCCGAGCGCCAGCTGCGCTTTGGCGTCGGACTTGTCGGCGGCGCCCGCGAGCGACCAGCCGCCGCTCGCATCTCGGGCGAAGCTGGCGACCAGGCCGTCGCCCTGCGCGAACTCCCACCCCGGCGGCACCTGGATGCGCGTGCCGAACTTCTCGAGCGCGACCCAGGTGTCGCGGGTGGCGACGCCGTGCTCGGCCGCGGTCGGTTGGGGCTTGGGCGCGCAGGCGATCGCCAGCGCGAAGGTCGCGACGACGACGGCGAACCACGAGCGCGGACCCATGACCTCAGATTATCAGACGGCCGGAGCCTGCGCCCGTTCCCGGGCGGCCCGCCGGTTCGCGAAGAAGCCCATGGCGACCACGCCCAGCGACGCGATCCACCACGGGATGTCGCCCCACAGCTCGTAGGGCGTGCGGCTGCGCATCCATCGCACCTCGCGCACGCGCCCGGCCTCTTCGAACAGGGGGGTCTCGTCGAACGAGCGGCCGTTGGCGTCGATGAACGCCGAGACTCCGCTGTTGGTCGCGCGCACGAGGAAGCGCCGGTGCTCGACCGCGCGGTACTTCGCGAGCGCGAGGTGGATCGCCGGCTCGGTGGACTTGCCGAACCACGCGTCGTTGGTGGCGTTGACCAGCAGATCGGGATCGCCGTGGCGCACGATCTTGTTGGTGAAGGTCGGCAAAATGTCCTCGTAGCAGATGAGCGTCGTGATCTTGTGCTCGCCGAACGGGATCGGCTCGAGGCTGTTGCCGGGCGTCAGCTGCCCGCTGTTCCTGCTGATCTCGTAGAGCTGGGGGAACGTCTCGCCGAAGGGGATGTATTCGCCGAAGGCCAGGAGGTAGGTCTTGTCGTAGACGCCCTCGACGCGGCCGTCGGGGTGCACGAGCGCGGCGGAGTTGTAGAGCTTGCCGGTCTTGCGCTGGAACGCCGAGCCGCCGCGGCGGAGGATCACGCCGCTGAGCACCGGGGTGTCGACCCTCACGTCGCCCACCTGCCCAGGCGGGTTCATCACGATCCGCTGGAACGACGGGCCGATGAGATCCTGCGGGATGACGAAGTTGATCGCGGTCTCCGACCACACCACCAGATCGAGCTTGCCGTGCTCCTTCTCGAGGCGATCGGTGGCGGCGCGGTGGATCGAGGCGGCGTCGCGGTGCTCCGTCGGCCCGAGGCTGAGGTTGCCCTGCACCAGCCCGATGCGCGCCTTGGGCGCCGCCTCGATGGCGCGATCGACCATCGGCAGGCGGATCGCGCCGTAGATCACGAGGAAGGCCGGACCGGCGAGGGCGACGCCGAGGAGGCGCCGATCGATCGGGCGACGGTCCATCCGCGCCCAGATCGCCTCGGCGATCGCGATGCTGCCGCCGGCGAGCAGGACGCCGATCGCGATCGGGCCTCCGAGCTCGGCGGCCTGCATCAGCAGCGGGACCTTGTGCGTCTGCGCGCCCGTGTACCAGGGGAACAGCAGCGGGTAGAGCATCTCGTGCCCGACGAACGCGAGCACGAACACCGTCGCGGGCGCCCAGCCTCTTCGCTCCGCGCGGCCGTACAGCCAGCCGAGGAGCGCCATGCGGCCGCCCTGGTACGCGCACAGGATCACCATGAAAAGGGCGCACAGCGCGGTGGGGAACCCGCTGAACGTCTTCAACATGTCGAGCAGCCAATAGAAGCCGAGCAGGTTGCAGGTGAGCCCCTGCAGCCCGCCGAGCAAGAGCGCGAAGCGCGGCGTCTGCCCGCGCATCGCCACGAGCAGCGGCGCCCAGCACACGAACGCGAACGGCCACACGTCGATGCCGGGGAACGCCGCCCAGTACATGACGCCGGAGACGATCGCGAGCAGCACCGCCTGCCACGCGGGCAGCGCCTTGGAAGCGAAGGGATTGTCGTTCACCTTCGCCTTCGCCTTCGCCTTCGCCTTCGCTCCCGCGTCCGCGTTCGCGTCCGCGTCCGCGTCCGCGTTCGCGTCCGCGTCCGCGTTCGCGTTCGCGTTCGCGTTCGCGTTCGTGTCCGGGCTTGCCTCGTTGCTTCGCTCCGCGCTCACGGTCCCTCTCTACCAGAAGCCGCGTCGGGCGCGGGATCGTCCAGGAAATCGAGCACCCCGTCGCGCACGGGGAACCGCCGCGCGCACGCGGTGCAAGCGGCCGAAGCGCCCTCGAGGACCAGCGCGCCGCCGCAAGGACACGCGAGCAGCTCCGCGATCGCCTCGGCCAGGGCCGGGTTCGGCGGGCCGGTCATCGGAACAGCTCCGACAGGCGCGTCGACCAGCGCGCGCCGCGTTCGGCGAGCGCGCGATAGCGCTCGATCACCTCGGCGGGCAGGGCGTGATGCTCGGCGCCGCGGAGCAGCAGGCGGGCGTAGCGCGCGCTCGGCGTGCGCTCGCGGGTGCGAAGCCACGGCGTGACGACGAACGCCAGGCACTCCACCTCGGCGCTGCGCCGGCTCCGCGCGACGACCTTGCGGGTGTCGTAGCCCCGCTCCCTTCGGCAGACGCGGGCCCACGCTTCGTCGCTCCACTCGACGAGCACGCCCCAGGCGCGACCGCCGGGCGACGGCTCGAGCGCCGCGAACGACGGCTCGAGGAGCGGCAGCCCCCGATAGACGAAGCGCACCTCGTGATCGTCGACGCTGGCCGCCTCGCCGGTGGCGAGGACGTGCGGGTGCGCCATCAGGGCGCCGTAGACGAACGCTCGGGGCACGCGCACGGTCGTAGCACGACCGATCGCGCCGAGCCGAACCGGACCCTCCCGATGGGCCGGGCACGGCCGAGCCGCGATTCCCCCGAAGCACGGATCAGGGCGCCCGATCCGAACGCAGGGCCGAGCAGAACCGGCTGCGCTAGCATCTGAAACAGGACATGTCCCTCCGCATCGACCAGGACCACGCTCGGTTCCGCGCGATCGTTCGCGGCAAGATCCGTCAGAACCTGCGCAAGTACATCTCGCAGGGCGAGCTCATGGGTCGGAAGGGGAAGGACATCGTCTCGATCCCGATCCCGCAGATCGACATCCCGCGCTTCCGCTTCGGCGACAAGCAGACGGGCGGGGTCGGGCAGGGCGACGGCGAGCCGGGCGATCCGCTCGGCGGCGGCGAGGAGCAGGAGGGAGAGGGCGGCAAGAAGGCCGGCAAAGACGCCGGCGATCACGTCCTCGAGGTCGACGTCTCGCTCGACGAGCTCGCCCAGATCCTCGGCGAGGAGCTCGCGCTCCCGAACATCGAGAACAAGGGCAAGTCGAAGCTGATCAACGCGAAGGACCGCTACACCGGCATCCGCCGCGTCGGGCCCGAGTCGCTGCGTCACTTCAAGCGCACCTACCGCGAGGCGCTCAAGCGTCAGGTCGCCACCGGCACCTACGATCCGCTCAACCCAAAGGTGGTCCCCATCCACGAAGACCGTCGCTTCCGCTCGTGGAAGACCGAGACCGAGCCGGTCGCCAACGCCGTCATCCTCTACATGATGGACGTCTCCGGCTCGATGGGCGACGAGCAGAAGGAGATCGTCCGCATCGAGAGCTTCTGGATCGATACCTGGCTGCGCTCGCAGTACAAAGGCCTCGAGAGCCGCTACATCATCCACGACGCCACCGCGCGCGAGGTCGACCGCGACACCTTCTTCCACACGCGCGAGTCGGGCGGCACGATGATCTCGAGCGCCTACAAGCTCGCGGCGAAGATGATCGAAGACGACTACCCGCCGAGCGAGTGGAACATCTACCCGTTCCACTTCAGCGACGGCGACAACTGGTCGATGGACGACACCCTGCAGTGCGTCGAGCTGATGAAGCAGCAGATCCTGCCGAAGGTGAACGTCTTCTGCTACGGCCAGGTCGAGTCGCCGTACGGCAGCGGGCAGTTCATCAAGGACCTGCGCGAGCACTTCGGCGCCGACGAGCGCGTGCTGACCAGCGAGATCCGCGACAAGGACGCGATCGTCGGGTCGATCAAGGACTTCCTCGGCAAGGGGAAGTAGGCGCGCACGCAACCGCCGGCGCCCCCCTGACGAGCGGCGGGCATGGTCCGCGCCCTGCTCGTCGTCTGTCTGTTCACCGGCTGTGCTCCCCATGACGCGAACGCGCAAGCGAACGCGCACGCGAACGCGGACGCGGATGCGCACGCGCACGCGGACGCGGACGCGGACGCGGAAGGGAAAGCGGGGGGAACCTTCCGATTTGCCGCGGCGACGGCGGACGGGGTCGGGATCTTCGACGCGGCGACCGGGCGCGCGATCGTGCGTGCGCCCGCGCTCCCGGTGGACGATCTGGTCCTCGACCCGGAGCGGGGGCGATTGCTCACGTTCGAGCTCGATGCGGACGACGAGATGGGGCGTGTCGTCGCGCGCTCTTTCTGGACGGCGGCGGGGTGGGGGCTCGGCGCGCCGCTGCAGCTCGCGGCGGTCGACGGGATCGCGCGGCTCTTGCCGGTGCCTTCGGCCGTCGTCGCCTTCGAGGACGCGTACGGACCGCGCTGGCACGTGCTCGTCGACGGCAGGCCTCGCGCGTCGCTGCCGGCTCCGATGCCGCGCGCGGTATGGTCGAGCGGCGACCAGGTGCACGCGCTGACGCAGGAGCCCGACGCGTCATGGACGACGCGCTCGGCGCGCGCGACCGAAAGCGGGTTCCACGCGACGACCGCGGCCCCGGTGCCGGGGCTCGTGCACGAGTCCGCGCGGGCCGTGGCCCTGGCGGCGGGCGTCGTCGCGATCGACGTGGTCGGCGGAGCGCTCGTCCTCCGGCTGGCCGAGCGGACCACGCCGGTGCCCGTCGCGGTCGCCGAGATCGCCGACGCACGGGCGATCTCCCCCACGCGCGCGGCGATCCTCGCTGGCGGGCCGACGCGGCTGATCGTCGTCGAGCTCGGCAGCAGCGGGTCGGTGTCGTTCGCGTCGCTGCGGCTCGACGAGCCCACCCGCGCCGATCCGCGATTCCTCTCGCGCGCCCTGGTGGCAGTCGGGGCCGCGCGCGTGCTCGTGGCCACGGCGGTGCGGGTTCATGCCGTCGACGTCGGACCGGAGCTGCAACTCCTGCGCGACGCTTCGTTCCGCGACGACGGCGCGCGCGCTCCGATCGACGGCCCGCTCCGCTGACGCGCGCGCAAAGGGGTGGCTCCCTCCACGCCGCCGGCTACGCTGCGTTCGATGGATCGCCGGGTCTTGCTGCCGCTCGTGCTGTTGCTCGCCGGGTGCGCGGAGGAAGGCACCGTCGTCACGCGCGACGCTCTCCCCGACACGACCGAAGGCGTCGACGGCACCACGGGCGACGCCACCGTCGAAGACGGAGACTCCGCCCCGCCGGACGACACGCTCGCAGGCGACGCGCCGCTCGCCGAGACGAGCGACGAGACCGCGGGAGAGACCACGGGCGAAACGGGGGCGAGCGACGCCCCGCCCGCCGACACCGATCCCGACGCGGCCGTCTCCTGCGCGCCCACGCCGGCGCCGGCGATCACCAAGACGGGCGTCGCAGGGAAGTTCCTGCTCCAGGGCACGGTGGTCACGCCCGACACGTTCTTCGTCGGCGAGGTGCTCGTCGAGGGCGACACCATCACCTGCGCGGCCGCGTCGTGCGCGTCGATGCCGGGCGCCGCGACGGCCACTGTCATCGACACGCGGGGGATCATCTTCCCGGGGCTGATCGACACGCACAACCACATCCTGTTCGACATCTTCGACGAGACCGACTGGGCGCCGACCAAGGCGTACGGCAACCACAACCAGTGGCCGGCGGAGCCGCGCTACTCGGCGATGGTCGACGCCAAGCAGTACCTGAACGGCGAGGGCACCTCGACGTGGGACTTCGGCTGCGAGATGGAGAAGTTCGGCGAGCTCAAGGGGATCGTCGCCGGCACCACCTCGATCGCCGGCTCGGCCAACCCGGCCAACCGCAGCTGCTACGCCTCGCTCGCGCGAACCGTCGATCAGAGCCCCAACGATCTCGGCGTCGACACGGTGCAGGCGGCGACGCTCTTCCCCACCAAGACGAGCGCCGACGGCGTGTGCGCGAACTTCGCGTCGGCCAAGACCACCGCGTACTTGATCCACATCGCCGAGGGCGTCGACACCTCCGCGCTCGGCGAGTTCGCGAAGCTCGGGACGATCACCACGACGCCCGAGTGCCTCTATGCGGCGCAGACGACGATCGTGCACGGCACCGCGCTCGGCGATCCCGAGCTGACCACCATGGCCGCCAAGGGCATGAAGCTCACCTGGTCGCCGCGGTCGAACGTCTTCCTCTACGGCGGCGGCACCGATCTGACCAAGACGACCAACGTGCCGCTCGCCCTCGCCAAGGGCATCAACGTGGCCCTCGCGCCCGACTGGTCGATGGGCGGCAGCCAGAACCTGCTCGACGAGCTGCGCTTCGCCGACAAGGTCGACAACACGGTCTGGGGCAACAAGCTCACCCCGAAGATGCTCGTCGAGATGGTGACCACGCGCGCGGCGAAGAACCTCGCGCTCGACGCGAAGATCGGGTCGCTCGCCGCCGGCAAGAAGGCCGATCTGATGGTCATCGGCGGCGACGCGAGCGCGCCGTACGACGCGCTGCTCGCCGCGACGCCGCGCGAGGTGCGGCTCGTGATGATCGGCGGCCTGGCGCTCTACGGCGACGTCGCCGTGAAGGCGATCGCGCCCGCTGCGCCGGGGTGCGAGACGATCGACGTCTGCTGCGCGAGCAAGTTCGTGTGCGTCGCCGAGACGGGCGGCACCACCACGAACAAGCTCGGTCAGACGTACGCGCAGATCACCGGGGCGCTGTCGAAGGCGCTGACCGACTACGACGCGCTGGCGTTGACGGCGCACAAGTTCGCGCCGCTCACGCCGCTCGTGCGCTGCAAGTGAGCAGCGCCGGCTTCAGCGCCTGGCGAGCTCGGCCTCGAGCGCGGCGACCCGCGCGAGCGCGGCCTCCTTCTCGGCGCGCTCGCGCTCGTTGTCGGCGAGCGCGCGCACCTTCTCGGCGCGCTCCCGCACCTTCTCGGCGCGCTCGGCCTCCTCGGCGGTCGACCACCAGAGCGTCCCTTCGCGGTCGTCGGCGAAGCGCAGGCGCTGCCCCTCGTCGGTCGCGAACGCCCATGCGTCGAGGGACTCGAGGAAGAATGGACCCTCGCCGGCCGCGACGCGCTCGAAGGTGCCGTCGGCGGCGCGGCGCCACACCTGGATTCGGTGCGGCCCGCCGTGCGCGCGCGGGCCGCGGAGCATCGAGTCGAACACCACGAGCTCGACCGTGCCGCTCGCTGCGTAGCGCTCCGGCGCGCTGATGTAATCCTTCTGCGGGCTCGAGCTGACGACCTCGAATGCGACGCGCGGCGGCGTGTGCCCCGGTCGCCAGGTCGCGAGGCTCTCGAGCGCAGGGCCCTCGGGCGTGGCCGGCACGATCAGACACACGTCGGGATCGACGCCGACGCGCGGGTGCTGCTCGTCCCAGCGCACCGCGAGGTTGCGCGCGACCTGCGCGTTCCGCGCGTTGCGCGCGATCCAGTGGGACAGCAGGGCGCGGATCAGCTCCACCGTCAGGTCGTGCGGCTGCGACTCGGGCATGGGCTCCTCGGAGAGCGCCCAGTCGTCGCGGCTCTGCACCTGATAGCGGAGCTGGATCGTTCGCGGCTCGGACATGACGGCTCCTTCAGGCTAGCACGCGGGTGCGCTCGGCCCTCGTCGGCGCCAGCGAGGCCGCGGTTGCGTGCGCGCGATTCGCGACGGCGACGTGCAGGGCGATCACGCGGTACCTCGAAAGGCGAGCACGCGCATCGGTCGCCCGCTCAGCAGTCGGCGTGCCGGCGGCTCGAGCCGCTGACGGAGGAGATGCCGGCGGCCGTGGAGACCGGTACTCGACCAGCGCCGACGGCGTGGACGGCGTGGTAGGCAAGCCAACATGAGCGAGGCAGATACGAATCGTGAGGTGATCGCCGTCTCGAGCCTCGTGCTCGCCGCATTGGAGCACCGGACGTTCGAGGAGCTCACGGAGGTCGAGCGAGTGATCGCGACGGTGTGGGCCCTCGAGGCCGACGTGAACAACGGCGGCTTCGATCAGTTCTTCTTCAACAGCTCAGGAGACCTCGCGTTCTTCGCGCCGAAGGCGCTGTCCATCATTGGCGCACCGTCGACGGCGATGATCGTCGCCCGCGCGAACGCGCTCTTTGGCGCGGGCGGCCCGCCGCGGGAACGCGGCCTGCGACAGGCGCAGCTCGCCGCATTGCAGGGCGCAGAGGAGCGCCTGGAGGAACTCGACGTCGAGTTCTACGAGTACCTCGACGACCTAACCGCCTTGATGCACCGTTACATATCTGCGAATGCGCCCGAGCTCCTGGCGCGCGTGCGGACCTGAGAGACGATCCAGTCAGGGCACCGAGCTGCCGCGCATCGTATGATCGCGCCATGCGCGGACCATTCGCGGTGATGCTGGCGCTGATGGTGGGGATCGCCTGCGCGAAGGGGACGCAGGCCGTGGCGCCGTCGCCCGGTGCGCCGAGCGCGTCGACGCCTTCGGCGGCCGCATCGGCTTCCGGGCTGCCGGCCGCGGCCGCCTCGCCGACCGGTGAGCCGCCGGCCGCCGCGCCGTCGTCCGAGCCAGGTCCCTCGATGTCTGCGTGGATCGCCGCATCCACCGAGCTCCCGTACCAACTGAAGATCCCCGATGCGGTCCTGAAGAGCGCGATCGCCCACGGCGCGATGATCGCCGTGGTCGAGATCAAGTCCGTCAAGCCGACGTCGGACGGCAACCTGCTCGCCTCCTGGGGCACGCTCGGGCCCATCCGTCAGGCAGGACCTGGCGGCGTCGAGGATGCGCGGATCAGCGGCAAGGAGACGCGCCTCGTTCCGGGCAAGGTGATGGTCCTCGTCTTCCGCCACGGGAGCGGGGCCGGCGCCGGGGTCGTCTACGGCGTCGAGGAGATCCCGCGCGCGCGAGCTGGCGAATTCGTGACGGCGTACTCGGTGCGCTGCAGCCAGCTCGACTAGTACCGCCGGCCGGAAATTTGGCCAGGGACGTTCGATGACGGAAGCGGTCACGGAAGCGGACGCGGTGACGGCAGCGGTAGCGATTGCGGGAGCGGACCACGGATCGCGAGCCCATCCCGCTGACCGCTGCCGCCGC
>JACPFM010000025.1 GCA_016182965.1 Deltaproteobacteria bacterium
GCGCCGAACTGAACATCGATCTCCGCCAGCCACCGCCGAACGCCGTATTGCACGCGCGAAGGCCGGCACCCACCGACGGCTCGTCCGCGACCCGCGGTGGATCACGCGGCGGCGGTGTCCCGCCCGCTAAACACGTACCATGACCGGGTCGACGCCGCTGTCCTTGTCGGTGGTCCGGAACTGGTACCCGTAGCCAGCCGTGAGCGTGACCTGGCCGCGGTAGATCGAACTGGTCCAAACGTTGCGAACGATGCGGGCCGCGCTGGCCGATCGCGCGGTCACGAGCAGCAACCAAGCGGCGACAACGAAGCGAACGAGCCGAACGGCGACCGAGCGGGCAAGAATCGCGCACGTCCTCTTCCGCATGTGCCGAAGCTGCCACGCCGCGCGGAGTCGTCAAGCGAATTCCATGCGGCTCGTCGAGCGAAGACGCGTCTGGGCTTGGCGACCGCCGATAGAGCGACGCTTGGTGACGCACCGGCCCGCGACGGCCTGACCGCCGCAGGACCGGCGGAACCGCGTGCAATTCCCGCGCGGCCGCGCGGCCCGCTCCGGAACCCCGCTCGGAGCGCCGGCTCTCACAGGTCGGCGGGCGCACCTGGGCAGAGGGCAGAAGGCGCTCCTGGCTTGGCGGCCGCCGATAGAGCGACACCCGGTGACGCACCAGCTCGAGACGGTCGCAGGTCCGACGGGACGAGCGATTTCCCTGCGCGAGCGCGGGGTCCCCCGAGCTCTCGCGGGTCGGCCACGCACGTTAGCGGTCAAAGAGGCCAGCTAAGCTAAGACGCTACGGCTTCCCACCCTCTTGATCTCGCTCGATGCATGGGCGACGCTCGTTGGCACATCCGCATGCGTGCGCGGCGATTTCCGGGGCGCGCGAGCGCTTATCCAATGTCACGTGCTGAGGTCGTCATCGTAGTCATCAGCAGCACGCGGTAACACCGACGACTGAAGACTGACGACTGACGACCGACGTCAGCGCACCGTCAGCGCACCGTGCGCAGGACCTGGTGGAACTGATACTTCGCGGTCTGCGCGCCGGTGCACAGCACGAGGTCGAGCTCGCCCGCGCACGGCTGATCGCGCTGGATCGCCCAGAAGGCCACGAGGCCGAGGCGCTTCGCCTTCGCGAAGTCGGCGAGCGTCTTCGCGTCGGCCAGCGTGAACACCTCCGAGAGGACGTCGTTCACGCCGATCATCGGCGTCGCGCCGAGCATCTGCCACCCTTCGGCGTCGGTCAGGCCGGGGATCAGCTTCTTCAGCTGCGCGAGGGCGTCGGTCAGCGCGGAGATCGCTAGATCGCCCATCTTGCGGCCGCTGCTGTAGTAGGTGCCGTAGTCCATCGTCATCAGGTTCACGTGCGACACGCGCACGCCCGCGGCGAGCGCCGCCCGCACCACCTCGACGGACGCCGCGGTGATGCCGCCCGCCGTGGTCCCGACGCGCGGGTTCGCGGCGAGGGTGAAGGACACCTGGATCCCGCGCTTCTTCTGGACCTCCAGGAGCGCCGCGGCGCGACGCGCGTTGATCGTCGCGTTCATCGCGATCGCCTGCTCGACGTCGAAGTCGAGGTCGGTGATCCCGGTCTCGTCGACGAACGCCGTGATCACCGCCGCGAGCGAGGCCGCGTCGGCGCACGTGTTCTCGAGGTACTTGCCCGACGCGCCGCCGAACGACGCCTTCACCCGGCCGCCCTTGGCGCGGTACGCCTCGATGTCGGCTTGGTGGTTCGGGATGCCGCGCGTCGCCGTGCACGCCCCGCCGGACGACACGACGAACGCGAGGGTGACCCCGTCGAGGCCCGTCTTGTCGAACATGTCGACGAGCGAGGTGAAGGGGTACACCGGGTTGCCCCAGCCCCAGGTGTAGAAATACGGCGCGTAGTCGGTGGTCGCCACGGTGGGCGGCGGCGCGGCGTCGGTCACCGACGTCTCCGCCGCGGAGTCGGCGCGCGCGTCGGCGAGCGTCTCGGGGACGAACGTGTCCGACACGAACGTGTCGGCGACGAACGTATCGGCGACGAACGTATCGGCGACGAACGTATCGGCGACGAACGTATCGGCGACGGTGTCGGGCACGAACGTGTCCGGCACGAACGTGTCGGCGACGAAGGTGTCGGGCACGAACGTGTCCGGCACGAACGTGTCGGCGACGAAGGCGTCGGGGACGAAGGTGTCGGGGACGAACGTATCGGGGACGAACGTATCGGCGACGAACGTATCGGCGACGAGCGTGTCCGGAACGAGCGCGTCGTCGACGGCGCCATCGTCGATGGCCGTGTCGTCCTCCGGCGCGATCGCGTCCGCCTTGTCGTCGACCCGCGGAGGCTCTCCCGGAGCTTCGGCCGTCGCCTCGCGCGGGACGGCGACCTCGTCCTCGAGCGCCGGGCCCCAAGGCTCGCCGCGATCGCCGCCCTCGAACGAACCGCACCCGGCGAGGCCGAGAGCCACCACGATCGAGAGCACGCGAAGACCGGGACGAGACGACGACTTCGTGAGCACATGGGCGGCTTACCCCGGCGATCCTGCCCGCGCATGGCGTCGAAGTGCGCCGGGTCGGCGCGTGTCGGTGCGCAGGCGAGGGAGCCGCGCTCGTCCGCGCGCGCACGATGTGCGGACGATCGAACGTGTTGCACACGCGGCGCTCGTGCGCGCCGCGCATCGCGCAACGCGCGCGTGCTCGACCGTCGCGAGAGTCCGCTCGCCGGGCGGTCACGCACGCGCGTGGCGGACGCGATCGTCCGTGTGACCGATCGCATCGTGCGCCGCCCGTGACGGCGGATCGCGACCTACTTCTTCGCCACTTCGAGCGTCTCGCTCGTCACCGGTCCGGTGCGGCGCAGCACGATCGAGTCGGCGATCACGCGCTTGCCCTCTTGCGGGGTCGCGCTCGAGAACGTGAACGAGTCCTCGGAGCCGTCGAGCACCACGCGCTCGAGACCGAGCACCGGGTGATACGCGCCGCCGGGCGTGCCGCCCGCGAGGACGCCGGTGGTCATCCCCTTGCCCGTCGTCAGCGTCACGGTGGTGTCCGCCATCGGCACCGCGCTGCCGAGCGGCGCGCGCGCCCACACCTCGTAGACGCCGGGCTTCTTCACGGCGCCCTTGAGTCCCACGACCGCCGCCGAAATGCCGTCGGCCTTCGCTTGGCGGAAACCGGCGGCGTCGGTCCAGTCGCCCGACTTCGCGGTGAAGCGTCCGTCGAGCGCCAGCGTGACGACCTCCTCGTGCTCGTCGACGTTGGTCGAGGGACCGACCATGCCGCGGCGGTTCTTCGGCGAGTCGGCGTTGGCCCACTCGGCGAAGCGCGTCGGGAGGTTCGGCTGCTGCAGCGACGGCCAGAAGAGGCTCCACTCCGCGGTGCCTCCGCCGCAGGCCATGCCGTCGGGGCCGCAGCCGCAGACCTTCTTCAGGTTCTTCTTCACCGGATCGCGCTCGACGTGCAGGTGCACGCCCGTCGACCAGCCGGTCGAGCCGGTGGTGGCGATGCGCTGCCCGCGGCGCACGAACGAGCCGCACTTGATCGCCGGATCGAGCGACCCGTACGCGAGGTGGAGCATCGTCGTCTGCGTGCCGTCGCCGTGGTCGATGACGACGTAGTTCGCGTCGTTCACGCACTTGGCGTCGCCGCAGCCGCTCTTCGACGACATCTTCACGTGCACGACCGTGCCGGCCTGCGGCGCGAGCACGTCGAACGCGCTGCCGTCGTACGCGGCGAAGTCGTACGCCCACTTGTTCGAGCCGACGTGATCGCTGCAGCAGTCGTCGTCGGCGTCCTGCGTGAGGTACACGCTGGTGCCGGCGGCCCACGGGAGGCGCGCGGCGATCGAGGCGGCCGGCGCCTTCGCAGCGACGACCGGCGCCGCCTGCGCGACGTGGCCTTCGCGCTTGCCCGAGAACGACACGGCGAGCGCCGCCACCGCGACGCCGAAGGCTGCATAACGAAGGGGAAGACGGCGCTCGGGCATGCTCGAGCACACGTTCTAACGCCCGAGGCCGGTGAGAGACCAGTCGCCGCCCGGGGCGCGCGACATACACGCGCGGAGTCGACCGTGCGCGGGCGCGCTACGGACCCGCTTCGACCCGGGGACGCGCGCAGAAGAACAGCGCCCCGGTGTCGCACACGTTCCACAGATCCGCGACCCACGCGCCGGACGCGACGATGGACCCGGGACCGAGGAGGAGCTTGCGCACGTCGGCGAAGGCGCCGTGGTTCATCGCGATCACCACGGCGTCGGCGCCCTCGAGGGCGTCGCGCGGGGCCCAGTTCCTGGCCGAGCCGCCCTGCTCCAGCGCGATCGGACCCTCGAGGTTGGGCTCGGCGATGCGGACCTCGGCCGGCACCTCGCGCTCGATGTAGCGGAGGAGCTTCGGCGTGAGCGAGTCGCGCGCGTCGTCGCTGTCGCGTTTGAACGTGTAGCCGAGCACGGCGACGCGCTTCTGGTGGAGGCCGCCCGCCTGCTCCGCGAGCTTCCGGGCGACGAAGTTCGGCATGTACTCGTTCACCCGCCAGGCGGCCACGAGCATGTCGGTCGTCGAGTGGTTCTCGCTGACCATGCCGAAGTCCTTGCGCAGGCACGCGCCGGCGGCGAACCCGGGACGCGCGATCGGGTCGCGCGGGTAGCCGTGGTTGGCCATCGCGATCAGCGGGTGCACGCTCTCGCCGAACTGATCGGCGATGAGCGCGAACTGATTGGCGAGGGCGAACGAGACGTACCGCGTGACGTTGTTGAACAGCTTGATCAGCTCGCCGCCGACCAGCGACGTGTGCAGCTGATCGACCGGGAACGCCGAGAAGAGCGTCGAGGCCTTCGCCCGCGAGGCCTCGTCGTCGGCGCCGATCACCTGCGGCAGGGTGTCGAGCTCCCGCAGCGCGCCGCCCTCGACCATGCGCTCGGGGCAGAAGGCGAGGTGGAAGTCCTGGCCCGGCAGGAGGCCCGTCTCGCGCGAGAGCAGCCGCGCGACGTACTCGGTCGTACGCGCCGCCACCGTGCTGCGCAGCACGATCGTCTGTCCGCGGCGCAACACGCGCGACAGGCCCTGCGCGACGGCGGCGAGCTGCGTCAGGTCGACCTCGATGTGCGCCTGCAGCGGCGTGCCCACCGTGATCACCACGAAGTCGGGCGCGCGATCGCCCGACAGCTCCGAGACGTCGGCCATCAGCTCGATCGGATGCGCGCGCAGCAGCTCCTCGCAGCCCGGCTCCTGGAAGGGCATGCGCCCCTCGGCGATCGCCGCGCGGGTCTTGGCGTCTCGCTCGACGCCGGTGACGCGGAGACCCCTGGACGCGAACGCGAGGGCGAGCGGCAGCCCGACGCGCCCGAGCCCGACGATCGCGACGGACGTCTGCGGCGGCGGCGGCGGGAAGCTCCCGCGCGCGATGAGGTACGACGGCGACATCGGCCCCGAGTCGTATCAGGGCGGCCGGTCCCGCGCACCGGCGCGCTACTTGTTGCCTTCGACGAAGAGCGACCAGCTCGCGCCGGCGCAGCTCGCGTCGGTCGCCCGGACCTCGACCGAGATGACGCGCGCGTCGTCGTGCCCGCCGATGGGCCGGTTGTCCGACCACTTGAGCGACACCACGTCGTCGCCGCTCGCGTTCGTCGACGAGTCCTTGATGGTCGTGCACTCGACGCCGCCGCCGTCGTCCGCCGTCTTGCCCTCGTAGACGTAGAGATCGAAGTTGCCGGTCACCGAGGTGAGCGTGAAGCGCACCGTCAGGTCGACGCCCGACCACAGGCTCGAGTCGTCTTCGGTCACGCGGATGCGCAGGAACTTGCTGTCGCTGCCCGTCGCCGCCTTGGTGTCCGAGCCCTTGTCGCCGCTGACCGAGCCGAGATCGGTGACCGACGACATGCACTCGGTCGATCCGAGCGTGGTGCACGGCGCGCCCGAGTCGCCGCCGCCTCCGCCGGTGTCGGTGCCGCCGCCGCCTCCGGTGTCGGCCGTCGACGAGCCGGTGTCCGGCGACGACGAGCCGGTGTCCTCGTCGGAGCCGGTGTCCTCTTCTTCGTCGCCGCCGTCGGTCGACGCGTCCTTCTTGCGCGGCGTGGTCATGCCGCCGACGTCGTCCGAGGCGACCGCACATCCCACGCTCGACGACGCCGCGAACGCGAGGAACACCGCGACGACCACGCCCCGTCCGCTCATGAGCAGGCAGGATACATGACGAGCACGAGCACGCCCGTCGAGCCTGTGCCCGCCGCAGGCGTGACGAGCCTGCAGCCCGGCCCACGATCGACTACATCCGACGTCCGATGGCCGCGCAGACGTTGGCGACCTCGATGAGCGTGCTGGGCGCGATGCGCTCGCCCTTGCGGGGGTGCGCGTAGACGAGCGCCACAACCTTGTCCTCGATCACGATCGGCAGCGCGAGCGCCTCGCGCGGGGGCAGCGTGCCGAGCGCGGCCCACAGGCGGGCGTGCAGCTCCGAGCCCTCGCCGCCCGGCGTCCCGAAGAAGGTGGTGCGCGCCTCGTAGGGGAGGAGCAACAGCGACGGCTGGGTGAGCGGCATCGCCACGCGCGGCGGGTTCGACGAGCGCACGGCCGGACCGAACGCCTTCCGCCCGAAGGCGATGTCGTTGCGGACCTCGAAGACCATCGCGGCCTCGAAGGAGCTGCGAAGGTACGAGACGAGGACGTCGATGCGCTCGTCGAGGCTCGTCGTCGCGGCGATCGACTCGAGCGCGTCGGACGCGAGGAGCACACGAGTCGAGGGACTCGAAGGGGGCCCGTGCGGGAGGGCCCGCGGCGTGGACCCGCTCGGAGGGACCTCGGGCTCGTCGCGGCGCAAAGGCGGCGGATGGGAGCGCGCAGGTAGGCTCGCCGGGGCGACCGAGCGCGCCGGTACGTCCGCGGGCGCGACCGATCGCGCCCGGCCGCCCGCACCCGCCCCGCCGGTCGGCGGCAGCGGCGGCGGCTCGGTGGGGATCGGCAGCGGACGGCCGGTGCGCTGCGGCTCCATCGGGACGGGCAGCGGTCGGTCGGTGCGCTGCGGCTCCATGGGAACGGGCAGGGGGCGCTCGGTGCGCGGCGCGCTGATCGGCGGTGCGCTGATCGGCGGCGCGCTGTGCGGCGCGGGCGCGCGCGAAGAGGGAGGCGGATCGAGCGTGAGCTCGATGCCGGCCGGCGCGCGATACGGCGTCTGCGGCGCTGCCACCTGAATTGCCGGCAGCGAATGGCCGGTCTGCTCGAGCTCCGACTCGAGATCGGGCAGCCCCTGGGCCCCCGACGCCGAGATGAAGCCGCGCGTCGCGTCTGCCGGCACGCCATACCAACGCTCGAGCGCCTTGCGCACCCGCACCTGCAGCGCGAGCCCGGCGACGATCTTCGTGCCGGTGATGAACCGCAGCTCCTCGAGGGCGAGCAGATCGCCCGGCTCGATCATCGCGCAGATCAGCGTGCCTTCGCCCGCCCACCCGATCGGCACCGCGAGGTACTTCTCGGCGACCCGGCGGGGCACCTTCGAGATGACGCTGCGCTCGGCCGCGTCGAAGTGTTTCTTCAGCGCGGCGGGGACCTTGCGCAGCCTGGCCAGCGCGCGCGTGGCGAGATCGCCGTCGAGGTAGCCGAGCTCGACGAGCACGCTCGCGAGGCGACCGCCGTAGGTCTGCTGCGTGCGGAGCCCTGCGTCGAGCTGCGCCTGGGTCACGAGACCCTGTTGGACGAGCGCCTCGCCGATCCGCATCGCGCGGCGACCCTACCGCGCCTCGGGCGCGGCCGGAACCGAAGAAACCACTAGTACGCCGCGCCAGAAGAAACCCAGGGTTTCTTCTGGTCCGCCTTCGGCGGAGCGCTGCTACGCAGCGCCGCGGGTACTAGACACTCACAAAGGGGGGCCGCGCCCCCCTCGCCGCTGCGCGGCTCACCCCCGCGACAAACCGCTGCCGCGGTTTGCCTAGTGCCGCGGAGTCCGGACCGAGGAAGTTGCCTGGCCGCAGTTCTGACGCGCGGCACTAGCCCCACTGACGGCCCTGCCCGGTTTTGCTGCCCTGCCCAGGCGCGAGTACGCTTTGCCCGGGGGCGACGGCCATGCGTCGCCGGGGAGGGTCGATGTCGCACGTCTCGACGTGGGTCGTCATCTTCGTGTGGTTGGGAGCGTTGACGGCGTGCGAGAGCGCCGGCGGATTGCCGGCCAATCCCGGCGCGATCCCCAAGGGGCTCGACTGGGTCTGCTTCGCCGACGACGGCGGCGCGTTCAGCGACTGCTCTCGCACCGCCGAGGAGTGCGAGCAGGATCGCAAGGTGGCCAACGAGGCCGGCCTCACGCCCGGCCCGTGTACGCCGAGCGACGTCGCGTTCTGCCACACCTACAAGGACGTGAAGACGGGGCAGCCGGGGGCGTTCTGCGCGCTGGAGAAGCGCATCTGCGAGAAGGCGGCGGAGACCGGGCGTCGGAAGGGCAGCCGCGTCGAAGTGTCGGATTGCGTCTCGCAGGGTTAGGGTCGCACCGGAGCTCGCCCCGAGACCCCGGGCGCTTTCGCCCGGGCGCGCCGCGGGATACGTAGCTCGGGCATGCCTCGCCCACTGCGCGCAGCCGTCTTGATCGCGATCGGCCTGTGCGCGCCGTTCGCGATCGCCGACGCGCCGCCGGCGAAGCTCGCCTACGACCGCGGCCCCGGAACCGAGGCCTGCCCGGACGAGCCCGCGATGCGTCAGGCCGTGGCGGCGCGGCTCGGTCACGATCCGTTCGTCGACCAGGCCGATCGCACGGTCGACGTCCGCTTCGTCCGCGTGGGCTCGACGCTGCGGGGCACCATCGAGATCCGCGACGCGAGCGGCAAGGTCGCCGGAGCGCGAACGCTCGAGAGCAAGCGGCTCGACTGCAAGGAGCTCGCGGAGGCGATGACGCTGGCGATCAGCCTCGCGCTCGATCCGCTGGCGGGCGCGCCGCCGAAGGCGTCCGCGTCTGCGTCCGCGTCTGCGCCCGCGCCGGCGGCTGCGTCCGCGCCGGCGTCCGCGCCCGCGTCTGCGTCTGCGTCCGCGCCTGCGTTTGCGCCTGCGCCCGTGAGGTCGGCCGACGTGCCGCCGCCGCCGCTGCCGCACCAGGGGCTCCGCGTCGCGCTCGGAGGGCACGGCGGGTTCGGCGTCGCGCCGCGGACGAACGTCGGAGTGATCGCCGCCATCGGGTTTCGCACACCGCGATGGTCGGTGGACCTCGAAGGTCGCCGCGATCTGCCCGCGACCGCCGAGCTCGGCGCCGGGAACGCGACCTCGTCGCTGTTCGCCGCGTCGCTGGTGCCCTGCCTGATGCGAGGGCCGCTCGGCGTGTGCGCGATCGCCTCGATCGGCGCGTTGCAGGCCTCGGGCAGCGACGTGGCCAACGCCCGCTCGGCGACGGGGCTGTGGGCGGCCTTCGGCGTGCGCCTCGCGACCGAGGTGCCACTGCTCGGCCCGCTGGCCATCGGGGTGCACGGCGATCTGCTGGCGCCGGTGGTCCGAACGACCCTCCGCCTCGACGGCGACGACGTGTACACGACGAGCGTGCTCGCGGCGGCGCTCGGCGCGCGGCTGATGCTTCACTTCGACTGACCGACCTCCACCCTGGGATGGGGCCCGGGATGGTGAGCGCCCTCGGCGCCGGGTGGCGGCGGCGGTAGGCTGCGCTCGCCGTGAGCATTTCCGATGACGGAACGGTACCGTCGGCGCAAACCGCCGATGTGGAGCCGGAGATCGCCGACCTCCCGGGCAACGCGGCCGACGCGCCCGGCCGTCCGAGCTCGCCGGAGTTCCGCCTGATCTTCGAGAGGGAGTGCTCGTTCGTGTGGAACACCCTGCGTCGCCTGGGCATCCCCGACCGCGACGCGGACGACGCGGCGCAGGACGTGTTCGTCGTCGTGCACCGTCACCTGCACGAGTTCGACCCGACCCGGCCGCTGCGCCCCTGGCTGTTCGGGATCTGCTATCGGGTCGCCGTCGCCCACCGTCGGCGCGCGCGCACCACGCGCGAGCGGCTCGACGAGGTGCGCGACGTGCCCGACTCCTCGCGCGGCGCCGACGTGCAGCTCGAGCAGGCGCAGGAGCGCGATCTGGTGCGCCGCGCGCTCGACACGCTCGATCTCGATCGCCGAGCGCTGATCGTGATGCACGAGTACGAGGGCTACCCGGTCCCGCAGATCGCCGAGACCCTCGGCGTGCCGCTGAACACCGCGTATTCGCGGCTGCGCCTCGCGCGCGAGCAGTTCGTCGCGGCGGTGCGTCGACTCCAGGCGGCGACGCCGCCTCAGAAGCTCAAGGCCCTGGCCAAGGGAGGTGCGCGATGAGCGACGAGCTCCCCCCGCTGCCGTCGGACATCCGCGATCTCGTCGCGGCCGATCGGCGGGCGGACACCATCGACGACGAGCGCCGCCGGCGCATCGCACGCAACGTCGGCGCCGCGATCCTCGCCGGCGGCGCCGTCGGCGTCGCGGTGGGCATGACGGCGAAGGGCGGATTGCTGGCGACGCTGAGCGCGTTCTTCTCGCGCAAGGCGGCCGTGGCGGCGACCGCGTTCGCGCTCGGTGGGGCGGCGGGCGCGGGCGGCTACGCGGCGAGCGCGCGCCTGAGCAAGGCGCCCGAGCCGGTGTGTCCGAGCGCCTTCGCGACGGGGACGGCGCCGGCGCCGAAGCAGGTCGCGCCGATGACGCCCACCGAGCCGGCGCCCGCGCCGGTCGCGACCGCGAGCGCATCGGCGACCGAGACCACGACGGCGGCGCCCGTCGCGCCGAGCGTGTCCAACGCGCAGAACGGGGCGAGCGAGCTCGCCGCGGAGAAGGACCTGATCGACACCGCGCGCAGCGCGCTGCTCCGGGGCAACGCCGCCAACGCCCTGGCCGCGTGCGCGACGCACGAGAAGCGCTTCCCGAACGGCAAGCTGGTCGAAGAGCGCGAATACGTGGCCATCGCCTCGCTCACGCGGCTCGGCCGCGACGCCGAGGCGCGCGCGCGGTTCGCGTCCTTCAAGAAACGGTTCCCGCAGTCGTTCTATGCTGTGACTCTCGAGCAGCAGCTCGAGCCTCCCCCGTGATCCGCCGCCTCTCCGCCGCCGCGCTGCTCGCGATCGCCATGTTCGCGTGCACGCGCGTGCTCGACATCGGCGACGAGCGTGCGGCCGACGGGCCGTGCGGCGAGGGCTCGTGCCGGCCCGGCGTGATGTGCAAGGCGGACTGCGCGTCGTGCTTCTGCAGCGACAAGGCGGAGTGGTACTGCTCCACGACGTGCGCGGAAGACGCCGGCAGCGACTGCCCGGCGACGGCGCCGGTCGAGCGATCGTCGTGCACCACGACCGCGCCGCGGTGCACGTACCAGAACCCGTGCGGCGAGCTCGACACCGCCATCTGCATCGACGGCACGTGGGCGTACTACTACGGGCGCTGCCCGCCGCCGCCGGGCTGCCCGCCGGATCCGCCGCCGCTCGGCTCTCCGTGCCCGCCGGGTTCGACCTTGCGTTGCCCGTATCAGAACAAGTGCGGCGTCGTGTTCCACGCGGTGTGCGACGGCAGCGGCTGGTTCGTCGAGCGGCCGCCGCCCTGCCCCGACGCCGGCTGTCCAACGACGCCCCCCGAGCCGCGCGCGACGTGCACCGGCGACGCGAAGTGCGCGTGGCCGAACGCCTGCGGCACCTTCGACTTCGGCTACTGCGCCGGCGGCTACTGGACGATCTCGGGCACCTGTCGCCCGGCCGGTTGCCCGATGGCGCTTCCACCGTACGGCGCGCCGTGCAGCCACGAGGGCGTGGAGTGCACCTGGGCGCAGGGCTGCGAGGGCGGCGTGCGCATGGGCAGGTGCATCGACGGGACGTGGCGCGTCGGGCCGTGCATCTGACTCAGTCGTCAGTCGTCAGTCGTCAGCCAGAGCCAAAGACAAAGAGGCGGACTCCGTCTCGTGGCTGACGACTGACGACTGATGACTGATGACCCGGTCTGCAGGAGCAGAGATCACCGCTGCGCCCGAGAGTCGCCGACAGCCGATGCATTTTCTCTGACGGACCCGCCGGCCACCCGCAATCACCAGACAGAGGACGCCGACGGACGCACGAAGCGACGTCGCATCCCGAGTGGCTTCGCGAGACGCGCCCCACGCGCCTCGCCGTGGAGGGATCCATCATGAACAAGCTTCTGGTCCTGTTGTCGTTCACGGTCTTCGCGGCAGGGTGCGTCGCCAACCAGGGCGACGACGGCGCGTCGTCTTCCGCGCTCGGCGGCGCGGGCGGCGAGGAGATGGGTCCCGGCGGGGCGCCCGGTCCCGGCGATCCCGGCGGCCCCGGCGGCCCCGAAGGTCCCGGAGGTCCCGACGGGCGGCGCTGCGGACCGCCGCCCTGCCTGACCGACACGATCGGCGACGCGAAGACGTGCGTCGACGCCAAGGACCTCCACCACAAGGCCGCTGCGTTCTGCGCGGCGCGTGAAGCCAGGCTCACCCACTTCGGGCCGATGGGCGCGTGCGCCGAGGGCAGCGCGTCGATCGCGAAGTTCACCTGCTGCCGTCCGCCGCCCCCGCCCGGAGCCGAGCCGCCGCGTCCGCCGCCCCTGCGTTGCCACGGAGAGATCACGCCGCCCTCCGACGCGTGCGTCGACGTGAAGGCGCTGCACGACAAGCTGATGGGCGCGTGCAGGGACCGCAAGGAGGTCCTCGCCGGCTTCGATCCGATCCGCGGCGAGTGCGGCGAGCACCTGGCGCGCGGCGCGAAGTTCGTCTGCTGCCTCCCGCCGCCGCCCCCGCCGCCCCCGCGCTGCGGCGGTGACCAGCCCCCGCCCCCGCCGCCAGGCGATGGCGAGGCGAAGCCGGCGCCGATGCGCCCGATGGGACCGCCCCCGCCGCCGGTGGAGGGCGCGATCGAGGCGCCGCAGCCGGCTCCCGCGCTCGAAGGCGCCATCTGATCGGGTAGAAGGTCGAAGGTCGAAGCGAGCCCCGTTTCGACCTTCGACCTTTTCGACCTTCGACCCACGAAGCCACGGCCTCGCTGCGCAGCGGCCCGCGAGCGCAGCGCCCCGATCAGGCCTCGATCCTCACGCCCGTCGTGTCGCCGCGCGCGGAGATCATCGCGATGCGGCGCACGGCGTCGCGGAACATCTTGGTGAAGAGCGCCCGCGCGACGGGGTGCACCGCGCGCGTCAGCAGCGACGGCGTGTAGTGCGCGTCGTAGCGCAGGCGAGTCTTGCCGGGCGCGACACGCTCGAGCTGCATGTCCTCGACCATCTCGCGCACCAGCGGCAGCGTCATCGCTTCGATGGAGAAGGTGAACCGCTTGCCGCGCTCCCACGCGAGGATGCGCTCCTGCACCGCGAGCGCGGTGAGCGAGGAGCCCGTGCGATCAGGCGAGACGAGATCGAGCACGATCTCGCGCGTGGAGCCGGCGCGGTGCGGGGGCGCGCTGGTCCAGCGGACCTCGCGCAGCGGCTCGAGCCATTCGAACATCTCGCGCTCGCCGGTGAGCACGTCGAAGACCCGCTCCGGCGGCGCGAAGACGAGGATCTCGTGCTCGATGCGGAACGGAGAACGCGCGACGAACCCGAGATCGCTGCTCACGCACCGGTGCCACATGCCCGAGAAGATATCGCGCGATCAGAGCGCGCGCTCGATCGACTCGCAGATCGTCTGCAGGATGCGGATGCGCGCGTGGTACTTGTCCTCGGCGGAAACGACCGTCCACGGTGACGATTCGGTCGAGGTGCGCTCGATCATCTCACTCGCCGCGAGCTGGTAGTCGTCCCACTTCGCGCGGTTGCGCCAGTCTTCGTCGGTGATCTTGAACTGCTTCCACTTCGTCTGCTCGCGCTCCTTGAAGCGCCGCAGCTGCTCCTCGGGGCTGATCTGCAGCCAGAACTTCGAGATGGGGCAGCCGGCGCGGACGAGCTGCGCCTCGAAGTCGAGGATCTCTTCGAAGGCGCGGCGCCAGTCGCTCTCGCCGCAGAAGCCCTCGACGCGCTCGACCAGGACGCGCCCGTACCAGGAGCGATCGAAGATGGCGAACTTGCCGTCGCGCGGCGCGTGGCGCCAGAACCGCCACAGGTACGGCTGCGCGCGCTCCTCGTCGGTCGGCGCCGCGACGGGGTGCACGTCGTAGAGCCGCGCGTCGATCGCTTGCGTGACCCGCCGGATGGCGCCGCCCTTGCCCGCGGCGTCGGCGCCCTCGAACACCAGGACCGGCGAGAGCTTCTCGAACTTCTTGTGCCGGGTGAGCAGGGCGAGCTCGCGCTGCCACTTGCCGAGCTGCTTCTCGTAGTCCTTCTTCGCGAGCTTGGGCGACAGATCGAGGTTCGCGAGCGCGACCGGCGAAGGCCTCTTCGGACGCGCGGTCGCCTTGGCCACGCGGCCCCCCTCTGCCCTGGGCTCCGCGGCGGCCTTCGCGGCCTTCACGGCCTTGGCGCCGTTGCCCTTCTTCGCCTCGGAGGCGCCGTTGTCGCGCGCGAGCCGGTCGCTCATCGCCGACAGCAGGGTCTCGCCGACGAAGAGCGCGCGGCCGCGCGGATCGCTGCCGTCGACCAGCGTCCACGGGGCGTCGTCGCTCCACGTCTCGGTGAGCGCGCGCTCGGAGACGCGACGGTAGTCGTCGTATTTCGCGAAGCGCTTCCAGTCGTCCTTGGTGACGCGCCAGCGCGTGTGCTTGTCGGCCTCGAGCTCCTCGAGGCGCTGCTTCATCTCTTTCTTGGCGAGGTGGAACCAGTACTTCGCGACGAGCGCGCCCTCGCTCGCGAGCATGGTCTCGAACCGGCGGATCTCGGTCATCGCGAGATCGAAGTCCTTGCGGGAGCTCTCGCCGGTGACCTGCGACACGATCGGGATCGTGTACCAGGAGCCGAAGAACATGCCGATCTTGCCCTTCGCGGGCAGGCGCCTCCAGAAGCGCCACATCGGCGGGCGCTGCGCCTCCTCGTCGGTCGGCGCGCCGACTGCGTGCGACTGGATGTGACGCGGGTCCATCCACTCGTTGAGCAGGTTGACCGTCTCGCCCTTGCCGGCGCCCTCGACGCCGGCGATCACCACGATGACGGGGAAGCGCTTCGCCTGCAGCACCTGGTACTGCATGTCGAGCAACGCGGCGCGCAGCTTCGCGACCCGCTTCTCGTAGGTTGCCTTCTCGATTCGCTCGCCGCTCTCGACCGCCTCGAACATGCCGCGAGCATACGCCCGTTCGGAAGGGGCTGCCGCCGCCTGTGATTAGAGTCCCCCCGGCCTGAAGGCCGGGGCACCGACTGCACCTCAAGGCCGGGGCATGAACCCCGGCCTTCACGTCCTGGCAGCACTGGCGCTCGCTACGCTCGCAGTTGTCGCCGCAGAACTTCGGAATTCAAGCAGCGAAAGCCTCAGCCAGTCTCGCGACAACGTGAAGCCCGGGGTTCACCCCCCGGGCTTGAGCGGCTTTCGGTGCCCCGGGCTTCAGCCCGGGGGGCAACTGCTCAGACCTGCATGCGAGTGCCTGAGCAGGGGACGTCGACGGACGGGAAATCCTGCTCGAGGAGCTTGGCCCGGAGGGCTTCCTGCGCCTTGGGCTCGCCGTGCACCAACGCGATGCGGCGCAGCTTCCCGCGATCGCGCGCGGCCACCGCGAAGTCGACGAGATCGCGCTGATCGGCGTGCGCGGAGAAGCCGTTGAGGACCACCACCTCGCAGTGGCGATTCCGCTCGACGCCGAAGATCTTCACCCGGTCGCGCTTCTCGACGAGGCGCCGGCCGAGCGTGTGCTGCGCCTGGAACCCGACGATGCAGACCGTGCTGCGATGATCCTCGACGACCGCCTTCAGGTGGTGCAGCACCCTGCCCGACTCGCACATCCCGCTCGCCGAGATGATCACGCAGGGCCTCGGGTCGGCGTCGATCGCCTTGCTCTCCTCCTTGTCGTCGACGTACCGCAGCTCGGGGAACTCGAACGGAGAGTCGCGGCGGAGCAGCTCGAGCGTCTCTTCGTCGTAGCACTCCGGGTGCAGCTTGAAGACGTCGGTGATCTTCACGGTGAGCGGCGAGTCGACGTAGACCGGGACCTTCGGGATGAGGCCGTCGCGCGCGAGCTTCTTCAGCGCGAAGACCAGCTCCTGGGCGCGCTCCAGCGCGAACGCGGGGATGACCACCTTGCCGCCGCGCTTCACGGTGCGCGTGATGACCGCGCCGAGCTCCGCGCCGACCTCCTGGATCGCGGGGTGCAGCCGGTCGCCGTAGGTGCTCTCCATGACGAGCAGCTCGATCCCGCGCGGGATCTCCGGGTCGCGCAGGATGGGCATGTCGCGCCGGCCGATGTCGCCCGAGTAGCAGATGCGGCGCTCGAGGCCGTCGTCGTCGATGTCGAGCACCACCATCGCGCTGCCGAGCACGTGACCGGCGTCGACGAACGAGACCCTCACGCCCGGCGCGATCTCGTGCGGGGGCCTGTGGTACGCGAGCGTCTCCATCTGCTCGAGCGTCTGCAGCACGTCCTTTCGATCGTAGAGCGGCTCGACGCGCCTCATGTCGAGGCGCTCCACGTCGATCAGTTTGTTGACGTGCCGCGCGTCGGCCGCCTGGATCATCGCGGCGTCCTCCAGCATGGCGGCCGCGAGATCGCGCGACGCCGGCGTGGTGAAGATGTCGCCCTGATAGCCGCGCTTGATCAGCACCGGCAGCGCGCCGGAGTGATCGATGTGCGCGTGCGACAGCACCACCGCGTCGAGGGCGTGCACGTCGATCGGGAGGTTCTTGTTCTTCTCGATCGACTCCTGCCGGCGCCCTTGATAGAGCCCGCAGTCGAGGAGCACCGTCGCGTGGCGCGTGCGCACCACGTGGGCCGAGCCGGTGACCGTCTGCGCCGCCCCGACGAACTCGATCTCGATCATGCGATCGAGGATACGTCAGCGACGGCGGCGATTGTGCTGGCTGACGATCGACAGATAGTCGGGGATGCGCACCGGCGCGCGCGTGGGCGCGGTGGCGGCGGCGGCGCGTAGCTCGGCCATGCGGCGCCCCAGCGCGTGGATCTCGTCGAGGCCGGAGGTCAGCGGCCGCGAGGTGCCGAGGCCGCTCGGTGGCACGCGCCGCGAGTCGGCGATCGGCCACCGATCGAGCGCGCCCTCGAGCGCGTCGAGGTTGCGACCGTGGAGGTGCCCCCGGCGCGCCAGCTCGAGGTAGCTGCGGACCAGGGCGTCGCCGTCGAAGCGGTGCTGCAGGACCAGGTCGGTGCCGACGCGCAGCAGGCCCTCGTTGGTGAGCAGGCCGTCTTCTGCGAGCACCAGCGCCGCCTGGAAGTAGTTGTAGAACGGCACCAGCCGGGAGCCGTACACGTCGAAATCGCTCGGCGGCGTTTGCTGATCGAGGTGGATGAGGATGCGTTCGACGGCCGGTCCCTGCTCCAGGCGCCGCGCGGCGTTCATCGCGTCGGCGATCTCGTCCGGGTGGCACCGGTCGACCTGCATCAACGCGAGGAGCAGATCGGCGTGCACGCGACCCGCGGCGAGGTCGGCGTAGAGCGCGTAGATGAACGCGTCGGCCTCGGCGTCGTCGCCGACGAGGACCTCGCGCGACTCCGGCTCGACGAGCGCGCGCATCTTCAGGAGGGACGGCAGCTTGTAGCCGAGCTGCCCCCGCAGGCTACGGAACCGCAGCTTCAGGAGGTTCTCGAGGTTCGGCTTGAGGGTGAGCGAGGCGAAGCGGATGCCGTCGAGGCGCAGCTTCGCCTCGAGCCGGCCGCGCATCTGCTCGGGGGACCCGGAGAGCACGTGGATCTCGACGCCCGCCGTCTGCAGCTCGCGGATGACCGCCGACGCGCCGGGATGCGAGCGCTTCTCGTCGGCGCGCTCGAGCGCGGTCTTCACCAGATCGCGAAGCGTGTCGAACTCGGTGCGCAGGTACGTCTTGTCGAGGTCCCAGCGCGCGATGTGCGTGACCGGCGCCGGCTCCATGGACGGGTTGTAGATCAGGTCGGGGGGTGGTCGGAAGGGAGGGCCGGGTCGAGGGCCGACGGTCGAGGGTCGAAAAGCAGCACCCCGCGCAGGTCGATGGCCCTCCTGGCGAGCATCCGCCGTAGACTGCGCGGCCCCCAGCGCTGCGCGCCGAAGCCGTGACGCGGCTCCGGTCATCGAACCCGCTCGCCGGGCCGCCGACCATGGAAACCGAGCTCTCCCACCAGAAGCAGATCGCCTCGCTGATCGGTCCCGATCTCCAGCGATTGCTGCGCGAGGTCGGCGATCCGGAGCTCGCCCGCGAGCTGCTCGAGGACTTCCACCCGGAAGACATCGCCGACCTGCTGCGCGAGCTCGACTCCACCGACGCGGCGGAGATCCTCAAGGCGCTTCCCGACGACGTCGCCGGTCCGATCTTCGAGCGCCTCGAGCAGCCCACGCAGTCGGTCATCGTCAGCATCCTCGGCCCGGAGGAGGCGGCGGAGATCGCCTCGGAGATGGCGCCGGACGACCGCGCCGACCTCATCGAGGCGCTGCCCGACGAGGTCGGCGAGCAGCTCCTCGACGCCCTCGAGCGGGTCGACCCCGAGGCCGCGCGCGAGACCGAGACCCTCGGTCGCTTCGAGGAGGGCACCGCCGGCGCGCTGATGACGCCGGACTTCCTCTCGGTCACCCCGCGCAAGACGGTGAGCGAGGCGATCCAGATGGTGCGCCAGAAGGGCGGCCAGGCCGAGACCGTCTACTACGTGTTCGTCACCAACGACTCCAGGCGCCTCGAGGGCGTCGTGTCGCTGCGCGATCTGCTGCTCGCCGAGGCGCAGGCATCGATCGCCGAGGTGATGACCACCCGCGTGATCAGCGTGCAGCCGGAGACCGACCAGGAGGAGGTCGCGCGGCAGATGTCGAAATACGACCTCCTGGCGATGCCGGTGGTCGATCGCTACCAGACGCTCGTCGGCGTGATCACCGCCGACGACATCATGGACGTCCTCACCGAAGAGGGCACCGAAGACGCCCAGAAGTTGGGCGGTATGGAGGCCCTCGAGAACTCCTACTTCGCCACCTCGTTCGGCACGTTCCTCCGCAAGCGCGCGACATGGCTCGTCGTGCTCTTCATCGGCGAGTTCTTCACCGGCACCGCGCTGCGCGGGTACGACGAGGTGCTCGGCGCGATCGGAAGCCTCGCCTTCTACCTGCCGCTCTTGATCTCCGCGGGCGGCAACAGCGGCTCGCAGAGCTCGACGCTGATCATCCGCGGCATGGCCGTCGGCGACGTGAAGCTCTCGGACTGGTGGCGGATCGCCGTGCGGGAGCTGGGCATCGGCCTCGCGATGGGCCTCATCCTCGCGGCGGTGAGCGTCGGGCGCGTGTACATGTGGGGCGACAAGGGGCTGCTCGCGCTGGTGGTGGCCATCTCGGTCACCGGCATCGTCGTGATGGGCTGCGTGGTCGGCGCGATGCTGCCGCTCTTGCTCCGCCGCCTCGGCCTCGATCCGGCGACGTCGTCGGCGCCGTTCATCGCGAGCCTCGTCGACGTGCTCGGGATCGTCATCTACATGCAGCTGGCGAAGATGCTGCTCGCCTCGGCGATCCAGAAGGGCATCGAGCTGAAGGCGGCGACGGGGCACTAGGGCCTGTCCCTGAAGTCCCCCGGGATGAATCCCGGGGCACCGAAAGCTTCGTAAGCCTGCTTCGCAGGCTCCTCGCGCTGTGCGCGGGAAAGGCGGGGGGCGTGGACGTGGTCGACCCAAGCGCCGACGGCGAGCAAGTCGCAACTCAACGCCCGCGCCTTGGCGGCGATGCCGTCGGCGAGCCACACGTCGTCTGCAGGCCCGAAGACCGGCTGATCCTCCGAGGTCCACCAGATGAGATGAACCAACAGAAGCGTGTCGCTGTGAGCGCCGAGCATGCCCGGCATCGACGAACCCCCCCCGGCGCCGGTTGCGTGCGCCGTGTGCGAGGAGCCCGCTTCAGCCTCATGATGGGACAGTTTCTTGGCCCATGGCAGCGCGTCGCGGGCTTACGCCCGCATGAACGCGCCGCTTGAGCCGACGGAGC
>JACPFM010000121.1 GCA_016182965.1 Deltaproteobacteria bacterium
GCGCCTTGGCGGCGGTGAAGTCGGCGAGCCACACGTCGTCATCTGGCGCGAAGACCGGCTGACGCTCCGAGGTCGACCAGATGAGATGAACCAGTAGAAGCGTGTCGCTGTGAGCGCCGAGCATGCCCTGCATCGAACGGCGCCCGGCGCCGGTTGCGTGCGCAGTGTCCGAGGAGCCCGCTTAAGCGGGCTTACGACGCCGTCGGTGCCCCGGGCTTTCAGCCCGGGGGCAAGGGCTGGGCGAGTTCAGGGACACGCCCTAGCCTCGCGCCGGCGCGTCGGCTCGTCGCCGCGCGGCGGCTCGGCGCGCCCGCAGGATCAACACCGCCGCCGTCACGAGGAGCAGCGCGGCGCCGGGGACGAGCCAGGCGCGCGGAGCCGCCCGCGCGAGCTCGAAGATCGCCGCGCCGAAGTAGCTGACGACGAACAGCGGCACCACGTAGCCGGCGAGCGAGCCCCAGACGTGCGTCCAGAAACGCACTTTGGAGACGCCGAAGAACGCGTGCAGCAGCGGCGGCATCCAGAACACGAAGCGGAGGAAGAACACCGTCGCGAACCCGCGCGCTGCCAGGGCCTCGTCGTACTTCGCGAACCGCGCCGGGATCCTGCGCGCGACCCAGTCTCGCGCGACGAACCGCGCGAACGAGAACCCGACGACGCTCGCGGCCATGGTGCCCGTCATCGACAGCGCGAACGCGACCGGCCACGGCCAGATCAACGGCGCCGCGACGATGAAGACCGTGCCCGGGACGCCGAAGGGCTGGAGCGCCGCGTAGGCGGTCACGAACACGAGGTAGCCCCATGGCCCGAGCCCGACCAACGTGCTCGCGAGCTTCGCCGGCTCGCCGAAGCGTTCGAGCCAGCCGAGCCGATGCGCGAGCGCGAAGAGGGCGAGCACGCAGGCGACGGCGACCAGGACCGTCGACCGGCGCGACGTCGCGGGTCGGCGCACGTCGCGCGCCTTGTCTGCGCCCCCCTCGTCGGTCATCGTCCCACCATCTCACCGTCCCACCATGGATGCCAAAGGCGCGGGCGCGGTTCCAGCGCCGGCCCACGGGGGCCCACGGGGCCCATTGGGCGACGGAGTCCGCGGCGTGGTAGTACGCGGCGCATGTCGCTCCGCCGCCGCATCGCGCGCACGCTGCGCAGAAAGGACGAGGCCGCTCGAGCGCCGGTCCCGCCGATCTCGGTGACGCTCTTCGAGTTCGCCACGCCGATGACCGACACCATGCCGGTGCCACGCAAGCTCGCGCACTTGAAGGCCGCCATGGCGCTCGCGCAGCTCGCGTGGAACCTCCCGATCCTCGAACGCAGCGGAGACCCGGCGCTCGCCAAGGAGTATCGGGCGATGGCGGAGGCAGAGCTCGCGACCAAGCCTGCGCTCGCGCGCGAGCTGGTCGCGCAGATGATGAAGAGTCGCCTGACCCGCTACGCGCGGGACGAGCGCCTGGTGACGTTCGTCGACGTCGTGGAGGACGGCGCAGAGCTCCGCATCCTCGCGACCGACTCGCACGTGCGCGAGGGGCTCTGAGACGTCTGCCCACGCTGACGCTCAGCAGCCGCGCCTCGCCTCGGGGGCGACCTGATCGGGCGAACCTGGCGTGCTCGGGAGCTCCACCACGAACGTGCTGCCGCGGCCGACCATGGAGTCGACCGACAGCTTCCCGCCGAGCGCAACGACGAGGTCGCGCGTGATCGAGAGGCCGAGGCCGACGCCGGGCTCGTGCTTGTGCACGATCGGCGCGAGCTGCTCGAAGGGCTGGAAGATCCGATCGCGGCTCTCGGCCGGGATGCCGGGGCCGGTGTCGGAGACGGCGATCCGGTGCGTGCCGTCCTCGACGTCCACCGTCACGATCACCGAGCCCTCGGTCGTGAATTTGAGGGCGTTGCTCACGAGGTTCGTCATGACCAGGCGCAGGACGCGCGGATCGCTGCAGAGCACGGAGACCGACGCGCCGTGCATCCGCAGCTGCAGCCCCTTGCGGTGGGCCGCCGGGAGGTGCTCGTCGAGGACCTCCGAGACGACGCTGCGCACGTCGAAGGGCCTCCGCTCGACCTGCAACTGCCCGGTCTCCAGCGCGGCTCGCTGCAACAAGCCGTCGACCAGATCGTACAACCGCCCGGCGGCCGCACCCACCTTTCGTACCTCGCGGAGGTGGTCCAGCGTGATCGCGCCACCATCGGTGGGCGGTCTGCGTGCGAGCGATCGCTCGAGCGAGCCGAGTCGGAGACGCAGCGACGTCACCGGCGTGCGGACCTCGTGCGCGACCAGCGCGAGGAACTCGCTCTTGAGACGGCTCGCGCGCTCCGCCCGTTCGCGCAGGACGCGCGCGGTCTCGAGCGCGCTCTCGAGCTGCTGATCGCGCTCGATGACGCCGCGGATCAACGCGCGAACGTCGTCGTCCTCGCTCTTCAGCTCCGCGGCGAGCAAGTCCCGCGCCGCCTTCAGGTCGAGCAGATTGCGCACGCGCGCGCGGACCTCCTCGATCGAGAACGGCTTGCTCACGTAGTCCTGCGCGCCCTCGCGCAGCATTCGGATGCGGAAGGCGTCGTCGGCGCGGGCCGTGAGCACGACGATCGGCGTGCGATCGAGCGCGTGGTGCTTTCGGATCTCCCGCACCATCTCGTCGCCGGTCATCCTCGGCATCATCGCGTCCGTGAGGATCAGATCCGGCCCGAGCGACAGCGCGCGTCGCAGGCCCTCCGCGCCGTCGAACGCGGCCTCCACCCGGTGCGCGGGCGCGAGCGTCTCGCACAGGAGCCGGTTCATCTCCACGTTGTCCTCGACGACGAGCACGAGCGAGCGGTCGCCCGTCGCCTCGATCCGCCCTGCTGGTCGCGCAGGCGCGGGCGCTCCGTGCGCCGCGGCGATCTCGGTCGCGACGACGCGCTCCGACGCCGCGGCCCCGTCGCGCCGGACCGACGCGCCCGCCGGCGCGCGCGACGGCAGGTCGATGACGAAGCACGCGCCTCCCTCGGGGGCGGACTCGATCGAAGCGGCGCCGCCGTGGAGCTCCGCGAACTCCTTCACGATCGCGAGGCCGAGGCCGGTCCCGCCGGCCCGGGTGTCGGCGGCGTGCAGCTGCTCGAACCGCTCGAAGACGCGGTCGCGCAGGTCTTCCGGGATCCCGCCGCCGCTGTCGGCGACCTCGAGGCGCGCGCGGTCGCCGTCCTGCCGCAGGGTGCAGCGCACGCGCCCGCCGCGCGGCACGTGCTTGAGCGCGTTCGAGAGCAGGTTCGCGAGGATGCGCGACACCTTGTCGGGATCGACCTCCGCCCGCAGCGCCTCGGGCAGCTCCGACACGATGGTCACCTCCTGCTCCATGGCGAGGACCTCGAACGCCTCGGTGATCAGCCGGACCAGGCGTGTGAGATCGACCTCGGCGTAGTCCGGACGGAGACGGCCCTCCTCCAGTCGCGACAGGTCGAGCAGATCGTTCACCAGCTTCAGCAACGAGCGCGCCTGCTGCTGCACCGACGCCAGATCGCTGCGCAGCTCTCCCTCACCGGCGAGCAGTCGCTCGACCAGTGCCATGATCAGCGCGAGCGGCGTGCGCAGCTCGTGGCTGACGTTGGCGACGAGCTGCGCCTTGAGGCGATCGAGCTCACGCAACCGATCCAGCACGAGCTGTCTCGCCTCCTCGGCGCGTTCGCGCTCGGTGATGTCCTCGGAGATCCCGAGCAGGAACAACGGTCGGCCGTCCTCGGCGTTGATCGGGATCTTCTTGGTGTGCAGCGTGCGCTCGCCTTGCGTGCGCGTCTTGATGCGCTCGCTCGGGATGTCGAGCAGCTGCCCGGAGTCGAGCACGGCGCGATCCTTGGCCGTGAAGAAGTCGGCCTGCTCCTTCGGGAAGAAGTCGTAGTCGTTCTTTCCGATCAGCTCGGCGCGCGGGTAGCCGAGGAGCTCCTCTCCGGCCCGGTTGAATCGAACGAAGCGGAGCTCCGCCGCGTCCTTCACGAAGATCATGTTCGGCAGGTTCTCGATGACCGCGTCGAGGAACCACAGCGTCTGACGGGCCTCCGCCTCCGCGCGCCGTCGCGCCGTCACGTCGGTCGCCACGCCCACGACACCGGTGACCGCGCCGTCGGCGTCGCGCGTCGGACCGTAGTGGACCTCCCACGAGTTGCCGCGGGCCTCGACCTGCGCGGTGAACGCCTCGCCGCCGAGCGCTCGACGGATGTTGTCGCCCACCGCCGGGACGTCGGCGTACACGTCGAAGACCGAGCGGCCGATCGTCTCGCCCGCGGCGAGCCCGAGGGCCCCGAGGCCGCTGCCCGTCGAGACCGTGATGACACCCTCGCGGTCGACCGCGAAGAGGATGATGGGCGCGTGCTGCAAGACCTTCTCGAGCAGCGAGGCCGAGGTGCTGGGGGTCTCCGTAAACGCATCCATGGTTGAAGGTTGCGCCCGCTTGCGGACGGGATGCCCTTCAGGCCGGCATCGGGCGCGAGGGGGGCGCACTCTTCGATGACGCGTGCTCTGCGAGGTAGTGGAGGTAGTGAATGACCGACAGACGTCCTTGGCCGACCGCGACGAACGGCAGGAGTCGGTCGCGCCGTGGGCCGGCCCGACTCCTCGCCCGCTCGAGATCGGCTGCGTTCATGAGCGCCCCAGGCACATGTTTGCAATCCGTGCGCCGCAAACGAGCCGTATCGCCCGGCAGTCGAGCGTCGCGGCGCGCCCCGGCGGTCTCGTGCGATGATCACGGCAGGTGGGATGGCTCGCTTCGGTCCTCCTCTACATCTTCACGATGGGCGGCGGCCTGTTCCTCCCGCTCTCGGCGTTCTTCGCGATCGAGATCCTCTGGCGCTGGGGGAGCCTGCTCGACGACGAAGAGCCCGGTCTCGGGTTCTGCGAGTGGATCGCCCGGCTGCTGCGCGCGTTCGGGTGGCTGCGCGACGCGCTGCGCAAACCGGACGAGTGACCGGCCGTCACGACGCGCACACGAAGTCTTCTCCCTCGACGAGCCCGCGACCGACGAGGTGGCTCCGGACCTCCTGCCGCGCGCCGCGCGCGCCCACGGCCACGACGATCAGGGCCTCGCCACGCGTGATCGCCGAGGGCCCGACGATCGGCGCGCCGCGGGCGACGCCGCCGATCTTCCGCGGATCGATGTCGATCCACCGCTCGGCGCGGACGCCGTGCGCCTCGAGGGCGCGGGCGAGGTGCTTGCCGGTCTTGCCGGCGCCCCACATCCAGACGGAACGGCCGCCGATGGCGCGGGCGAGGTGGGGCGCCTTGGTCGGGGCGAAGCGCTCGAGCGAATATCGCTCGTCGGTCAGCGTCGCGCGCGACGGGTGGTGTCGCCACCGGAGGAGCACCTCGGGCACCTTGGCGAGCGCGTGGCCGGCCGCGTGGAGTCGCAGCCAGAGATCGTAGTCCTCCGGCCCGTCGTGATGGCGGTAGCCGTCGACCGCCGTCAACGCCTCGCGGCGCATGAGCACCGAGGGGTGGCAGAGCGGCGCCTCGACGAACAGCTCGCGCACGTGATCCTCGGGGGTGATCACCTCGTTCATCCACGCGACGTAGCGGCGCAGCCCTTCGCCGACGTGCTCGTCGGGGAACGCCGAGACGCGCGTGCCGACCGCCGCGACGCGTGGGTGCGCCTCGAGCGCGGCGCGCTGCGCCGGAAATCGTCCCGGCAGCGAGACGTCATCGGCGTCCATGCGCCCGATGAATGCGCCGCGCGCGTGCGCGAGCCCCACGTTCAACGCGCGCGGGATGCCGACCCCCTCGGTGCGGACCACCCGCACGCGTGGGTCGCCCATGGCGTGGACGATCGCGGCGCCGCCGTCGCGCGAGCCGTCGTCGACCGCGATCACCTCGAGCGGGACGGTGCGCTCTTCGAGCACGGACGAGACCGCCTCGTGGAGCGTCGCGGCGGCGTCGCGGAAGGGCAAGAGGACGGAGATCACGGAGCTCACGGCGAGGGGATGGCATAGCATGCCGCGCCATGACCGAAGCGGAGCGCTTCTCCGACGAGCACACCATCGAGCGCGTCGCGCAGCCGGCCGACATCGACGAGAACGGCCACGTCTCCAATCTGGTGTACCTGCGCTGGGTGCTCGACGCCGCCGTCTCCCACAGCGAAGCGGTCGGCTGGGACCACGCGCACTACGTCCGGATCGGCGCCGCGTTCTTCGTCCGGCGCCACGAGATCGACTACCTGGCCGCCGCCATGGAGGGCGATCGGGTGAAGGTGATCACCCACATCGCGAGCTGGTCGGCGGCGACCTCGCAGCGCAAGACCCGCATCGTGCGCGAGAGCGACGGCCGCGAGCTCGCGCGCTCCGTCACCACGTGGGCGTTCGTCGGCATGAACGGGCGGCCGCGGCGCATCCCGCCCGAGGTGCTCGACGCGTTTCGCGCGAAGCCGCGGGTCAGCTGAGCGACTTCACCTCGACGTCGAGGTGCTCGCGCGCGGCGACCTCCTCCATCGCGTCGCGGACCTTCGCCAGCGTCATGCCGCGCGGGACGTCAATGCGCGCCTCGATCTTGAAGAGCTGCGCCCCGGTGAACGGCGCGTCGACCGCGGTGGTCTCGAGGTCGACGATGTTGAGCCCGAGCTCCTGGATCTTGCCGGCGATGGCGCGGACGATGCCGACGCGATCGAACGACTCGGCGGTGATCATCACCGGCTTGCGCTCGCCGCGGCGGTGCTCCTCGGGGCTCTTGGTGCGGCGCACGATGACGTCGGCGCCCGTCTTCGCCTTCAGCTGATCGACGTCGCGGACGATGTTCTCGGCGGCGTCGGGCGCGCCCGACACCAGGACGAGCACTCCGAACTCCGCGCCGAGGATCAACATGCGGCTCTCCTCGACGCTGCCGCCACGGTCGTTCACGTAGGCGGTCAGGTCGGCGACGAGGCCGGGGCGGTCGGGGCCGAGGACGGAGAGGACGACGAAGTGTTCGGTCGACATGGCGCGGCGAGCCTACCCGAGGTGGGAGAGCGGCGCAGCGGCGACCCTTGCGCGGCGCTGCCGAAACCGGGAAAGTCAGGGGATGCCCCGTCGCGTCCCGGCCATGCTGCTGGCCCCCATCGTGGGGACGTTCGGGCTGCTCGGCTGCAACGCGCTCACCGGCGCCTCCGATCTCGAGCTGGTCGCGTGCACCTGGGACTGCCCCGACGGCGCCGCGGCCGACTCGACGCTCGACACCTTCGTGCCGGCCGACACGTTCAAGGTCGCCGACGCGAGCGACGCTGCGGACGACACCACCCTTGAAGACACCGAGCTCGACGCCGCGGAAGACGCCGGCGCCGACGCGACGCTCGAGGCCGGTGACGCCGACGCGAGCGATGCGTCGGACGTGAAGGACGCCGCCGATGCGCCCGATGCGCCCGACGCGCCCGATGCGCCCGATGCGACCGACGCGCCGGACGGCGACGGGTGCACCGTGGGCTGCGGCGTGAAGGTGTTCACGACGGTCGGCACCATGGGCACGACGTTGCCGGCCACTCTCGGAACCATCCCGGCGATCATCGGCAAGCGCATCCGCATCATGAAGATCGGCATCTGCGGCGACGCCGACACGACCTCCGGACCGGTGCGCTTCGTCGCGACAGACGGCCTGGCCGTGACCTTCTCGTGGGCGGCCGGCTCGACGGCCGTCGCTGCCACCTCGACCTACCGGCTCTCGCCGACGCCGGTCACCGGCGCGGGGAGCGAGCGTGGCTTCAGCTACCAGGCCGTCACGCACCTCGGCGGGCTCAGCCGCGGGTTCACCATCCGCTGGGATCTCGCGGCCGACTTCGACTTCCGCTACTGCAGCGCGAAGGACGAGGACGGCACATCGTTCGGCGACCCGCCCAACTCGGTGCGCGTCTGGGTCAAGTACCAGTACGAGTGATCAGCCGGTCCCGTACCAGCCGCCCGAGACCTCGATCGACGAGGTGACCTCGTCGTCGAACAGCGACTCGTGGATCGCGCCGGCGAACGTCTCCGCGTCCTTCAGCGCGACCCAGTAGTCCTCGCCGACCTCGCACACGAGGCTGTCGAGCGGCACCTTGCCGGCGACGATCCCGCGCTCGACGAGCGTCGTCTCGACGGGGCCGATCGTGTCGCCGCCCGACCGGGTCAGGTACCAGTAGCGCGAGATGCGCCGCGCGCCGCTGCCGCCGAGCACGTCGGACAGCGGGCGGAACTCGCGATCGTCGCTCTTGGCGGCGAGGGCGGCGCCTTCGAGGAGACCGTTCTCGACCCGCGCGCGCAGCTGCGAGAGCGTGATGCGGCTCGCCAGCACCTTGCCGTCGATGTCCGCGACGTCCCAGAGCGTCTCGAGCTTCGCCGCGGGGCGCGCCAGCGCCGGATGCGCCGGCGCCGGACGCGGCGGCGGGATGGTGCGCGGCCCCGGTCGCGGCATCGGCAGCCGGGGCGCCGGCAGCGAGCGCGGCACCACGAGATCGGCAGGAGGAGGGGGCAGGCGGTAGAGCATGCGTAGGCCCTCGGGGGGGCGAGATGAAACCGAGCACGCGCCGTGCCGCGCGGAATGCTCGACGAAAGCCGATCGCGTCCCGGTCCGAGCGCGGCGCGTCGGCGGGTCACTGTCACACGCGTGCGACGCGGTCGGCGTGACCAGAGGGCATCAGCACTTCCAGACGACGATCCGACACACGCCCTTGACGCACACGCTGTCGCGCGAGCCCGTGGCGCACGGCTTCACCGTCGCGTAGGGGCGCGGGACCTTCGATGCGGGCGCCGGTCGCAGCGGGTCTTCGAGCCAGCTGCAGTCCTTCGTCGTCTTGCACGCCACCGGGCCGACCCACTCGGCCGCGCATTTGCCGGCGTCGCAGCGACACAGACCGCCTTGCTCGCGGATGGGCATCGGCGGGCCGTCGCCGCAGCGGCCGGTGGGCGCGTCGAACCCGCAGTCCGCGTCGCTCTTGCAGGCCCGCGTCGGCGCTTCGTGACGCCGCGCGGCGCAGACGCCGTCGGCGCACACGCACGGACCGGGCACCGGACCGTCGCACACCTCGGCGCTCGGCTTCTGCGACTTGCGCGCCACGCACGCGACCGCTCCGCACGGCGGATCCCACGCGCAGTCGGCGTCGGCGTCGCAGTACGACGGCGTGATCTTCGCCGTCGTCGTCGCCGTCGTCGTCGGCAGGGGCTTGGCCGCGTCGACGATCGGGCCCGCGTCGTCGGCGACGATCGCGACGGGCGTCGGGGTCGTGCGGGAGCACGCGCACGGGCAGGTGGAGATCAGCAGCACCCACGGCGCGAGGCGCATGGCGGCGAGCATACGACGATCGCGCGGAACGCGAGGGCGCTCACGGGCCCGCCACCGGGAACAGCGGCACCACGAACAACCCGAACGGCGTGACGATCACCGTGACCGGCGCGTTGAACGGCGCCGCGGTGAGCGGGGTGATCGGCGCGCCGCCGAACGTACCGAACCCGGCGCCGGCCGACGGGGACGACGAGATCGCGCCGGCGCTGCCGACCACGGTGCCGCCGGCGGCTTGCACGCCGGTGCCGAACGTCGCTCCCGCGCCCGATGCGCCGATGGTGCTGCCGCCGGCGCCGCCGACGCCGATCGTCGCGCCGCCCGCGCCGGCCGCTCCGATCGACGTGCCGCCGAGCGTCGGCGGAGGCGTCGTGATCGGCGGGAGCTCGATCGGAACCGGCGTCAGCAGCGGCACGATCACCGGCGCGTTCGGATCCCACGACATCCCGGCGTCGGCCGCGGCGACCAGCTCCGGAGACGCGTCGGCCGCGTCCTCCGCGGGTGCGGCATCGGTCGCGGGCTCGGCCTCGGCGGCGTCGAGATCGGCCTCCGGCGTCTCGGCGTCCGCGGCCGTGCTCGGCGCTGCGTCGACCTCGGCCGATGCGGGCTCCTCGGCGTCGGCGCCGCCGTCGATCACGGCGGCGGGCTCCTCCGGCGGCGGCGCGGGCGTCTCCGCCGACTCGGTCATCCAGCTCGGCCACTGCGCCGCCGTCGCCGGTGGCGTCACCGTCGTGGTCGGAGGGCCGCCACCCCAGTAGGGCACCTCGACCTCGGGAGACGGCTGCCCGCGCCTCACGCGCGCCTTGCGCGTCTGCCGCTCGAGATCGACGGCGCTGTCGATCCAGAGCCCGGCGGCCGCAGCGACGGCCGCGAACAGCAACCAGACGCGCGCTCGGATCCTCGGCTCGTCGAATCGACGCCTCATCGCACTGACGGCGTTGCATCGCGCGTGCGCGCCTCGAGCCGTCGTGCCGCTACGGTCGCGCTGACGCGCCGCGGTGACTTCCGGCCGTCGCCTCGTTCTACTCGCGTCATGACCGAGCTCGCCGGCCGATTCCGCTCCGCCATCGACGCGCTCAACGCGCGCGGCCTCGACGCCCTCGACGAGCTGCTCGCGCTCTACGACGCGGCCGTGGTGTTCGAGGATCCGATGCAGAAGATCGAGGGCATCGAGGCCTTCGCCGAGCTCAATCGCAAGATGATCGCGCACGCCCGCTCGCTGCGCTTCGACGTTCACGAAGTGGTCGAGCAGAACGAGCAGCTCTTCGCGACGTGGACGCTCCACTACGCGCCGAGGCTGGGCCCCTCGATGAAGATCGGCGGCGCGACCCACGTGCGCGTCCGCGACGGCCGCATCGTCGAGCACCGCGACTACTGGGACCTGATGTCGAGCGTCGTCGACGTCATCCCCGGCGCGAGCCGCGTCTACAAATCGGTGATGGCGCGCTTCGTTTGATCGGCGGGAACTTCCGTCGCGCGTCGCTGTCGGTCACCGCGTTCGAGAGAGGCGTTGGCTCGCGCAGCCGCGGTGATCCCGCGCGCGCGGGGAGGAAGGCTCATGTCGAAGACCGACGCCCCCCGCGGGCCGTCGTCCGGCGCCGTGCGCGCCGAGCGGATCGATCTCGGCTTCACGTCGGTGGTCGCGGTGTCGCTGTTCGTGCACTTCGGCTTCGTCAGCGCGGTGCACGCCGACTTCCTCGACCCGAAGGTCGACGACGATCACGACGCGGCCGCGCTGGTGCTCGACGCCGGGTCGCGACCGAGCGTGCCGGTGGAGGAGCGGATCGCGATCGATGACCCGCCGAACTTCGCGCCGGCGGCGCCCGCGGCACCGGCGGGCGGCGCGCCCGTCCCGGGGGACGCCCCCTCGACGCGCTCGACGGCGCGCTGAGCACCCTCGGCCTCCAGACCATCGGGGCGATGCAGAAGGGCGGGCCGCCGAAGCCGCACGAGACGGCGACCGCCTCCGACGGATCGCTCGACGAGGTCGCGCGCGAGCTCGGAGGTGTCGACGCGGATGGTCCCAAGATGAAGGGCGCGTCCGCGTCCGGCGGGCCGATCGCCGGCGGACCGATCAAGGTCGATCCCGGGGTGACCAAGGGCAAGCCGACGACCGCGCCGACCGCGCCGGTCGGCGAGCCGCCGGTGAAGGCCAACGAGCCGTTCGTCGCGCCGGCGACCGGCAACGGGCCGAAGGACGTCGACGCCATCATCGCGAAGAACCGCTGGCGGTTCCGCGCCTGCTACAACAAGGAGCTGCAGCTGCACCCCGACGCGATGGGCACCTTGAAGGTGAAGGTCGACGTCGCCGAGGACGGCACGGTGACCGGCGCCCACGTCATGTCGAGCGACGTCTCGCCGACGCTCGAGGCGTGCGTGCTCGGCGCGTTCCGTGCGATGCGCTTCGCGGAGGAGGAGCACGCGTGCCTGTTCGTCGTGCCGGTGAGGCTCACCACAGGCAAGTAGCCGGAGCTCGTGGCCTTGGCGTGTCTGCGCGCGCGCCCTCGCGCCCTCGCGCCTGTCGTCAGCGGAACTGCGGCGCCGCGCGCACGAGCTCGAGCGCGTCGGCGGGCGCGTCGGCAGGGAACGCGGCCGACGACCGGCCCAGCCGCTCGAGCCAGCGACGATCGAGCGGCGCGTCGAGATCGCGTACGTCGACGGCGCCGACGGTCGCCTGCCTGTCGTCGCCGGCGATCGACGGGGTCGACGGGCTCGACGGGCTCGACGGGATCGACGGGATCGATGGGCCGAAGCCGACGGCGAACCCGGCGAGGAGCATCGCCGACCGCGTCGCGGTCGCGCCGCTGTAGGTGTGCACGGTCGCTCCGCGCCGGCAGACGCGGCGGAGCGCGGAGAAGGCGCGCGTCGTCCACAGCGACGGGTTGGCGCGCGGCGAGAACGGATCCCAGAACACGACGTCGGCTGACGCCTCGGCGATCGCGTCGAGCGTGTCGGGCAACGGACCGAGCACGCAACGCCAACGCGCGTGCTCGCACGCGTGCTCGCGGTCGCGCACGAGGGCGCGCGCGGCCTCGCGACCCGCCCCCTCGAAGCCGAAGTCGGCCGCGTGCTCGTCGGCGAGCGCGAGCTCGAGCGCGCCGAGGCTCCGGTCGAAGCTGATCAGCTCGAGGAGCCGTCCGCGCGTCGCCGCGGCGGAGACCTTCCACGCGGCGAGCGCGTTGGAGCCGGCGCCGAGGCCGACGTCGAGGAGCAGGAGCGGCCGGGCGTCGTGCGCGGCGAGGCGGTCACGCAGGCGCGACGGAGAAACATAGAGACGTTCTGCTTCGACGGCGGGACCGACGACCGGGTGCATCAGCTCCCCGGTGAGCCGATCGCGCACGGCGCGCGCGCCGCTGCGGGTCGTCACGACCTCGCAATCGAGCGCCCCTTCGAGCGTTGGACGGGTGCCGGTCACGCGGCGCCCTCGAGGCGTCTCCCGGGACGCCTCGCGCCGTGCTCGTGCCGGTCGATCGCCTCGAGCTTCGCGCGCGCCCACCGCGCGTACTCGCCCGCCTCGATGGCGCGACGCGCCTCGGTCATCAGCGCCTGGTAGTGATGGAGGTTGTGGAGCGAGAGCAGCCGCGCGCCGAGCGGCTCGCCGCACTTGAAGAGATGGTGGAGGTACGCGCGGGTGGAGCCGCGGCACGTCCGGCACGAGCAGCGCTCGTCGAGCGGCACGTCGGCGCGCGCGTAGGCCGCCCGCGTGATCTTCACGCGCCCGCTCGACGTGAAGGCGGTGCCTTGCCACGCCAGGTGCGTCGGGAGGATGCAGTCGAACATGTCGACGCCTGCGAGCATCGCGTGCAGCAGATCGGGCGGCGTGCCGACGCCCATCAGGTAGCGCGGACGATCGAGCGGCAGCAGCTCGGCCGAGAGCGCGATGACGTCCTGCCGCTCCTCGCGCGTGTCGCCGACCGCGAGGCCGCCGATGGCGAACCCGTCGAAGGAGTGCTGGGTGAGGAACGCGGCCGACTCGGCGCGCAGCTCGGGGACGAGCCCTCCCTGCACGATGGCGAAGAGCGCCTGCCGATCGCCCGTCTGCGTGTCGCTCCGCGCGGCGAGGCTCCGGACCGCCCAGCGATGGGTCCGCTCCATCGCGGCGCGCGTGGTCGCCGCGTCGGACGTCGAGTCGATGCAGACGTCGAGCACCATCATGATGTCGGAGCCGATCGCCGTCTGGAGCTCGATCGAACGCTCGGGCGACAACATGTGCATGCGCCCGTCGACGTAGCTGCGGAAGCGCGCCCCGCGCTCGGAGACGGTGCGATCGGCCGACAGCGAGAAGATCTGGAAGCCGCCGGAGTCGGTGAGGATCGGCCCGCGCCAACCCATGAAGCCGTGGACGCCGCCCACGCGACGAAACAGCTCGACCCCCGGCCGCAGCATCAGGTGATAGGTGTTCGCGAGCAGCACCTGCGCGCCGACGGCGGCGAGGTCGTCTGGATCGAGCCCGGTCACGGTCGCGCGGGTGCCCACCGTCATGAACGCCGGAGTGTCGATCACGCCGTGTTCGGTGGTGATGGCGCCACGGCGCGCCCGGGACTCGCGATCGACGGCGTGGACGCTGAACCCGAATGGCACCGGCGCAGTGTAGGTGACCGAGCCTCGAGTGCCCATGGGCTCGACGAGACGAAGCGGCGGTGCAGACCGCGCAGAGCGAGCTACTTCAGCGTGACGGTCGCCGAGCGCGGATCGCTCTCGTTGGCCTCCGCGTCGATCACCGACACGGTGACCGCGAGCGGGCCCTTCGGCGCCGTGCCGACGATGCGCAGCGCGATGGCGGCGTCATTCGCCGCCCTGCCGCTCGCCGGGTACTGCGCGGAGGAGCCGAGCGACGGGACCTGCACGCGGATGCGACGTACCTCGTCGTCGTCGTCGTGGTAGCTGATGAGTCCGGCCACGTGATAGGTGCCGTCGGGGTCGAGCGTCGCCGAATCGGCGAGCGTCAGCGCGTCGATCACCGGGCGCGTGCCTTGCTCGACGGTGCACGCCGCGAGGAGCAGCGCGGCCGCCGCGACGCGCCGGGCGAACGCGCTCATCGCGCGACCGCTTTGGGAGACGAGCGTTCGCGACGGCTCCAGCGCGCCTTGGCCTTCTCGCGCTCGCCCTCGCGCGTGCGCACGGCACCGCGAGGGTGCAACGCCGAGAGCAGGCTCGACGTCGCCGCGGCGACGTCGCGGACGGCGCGCGCGAACGCCGCCTGGTCGGCGACGGCGGGCTTGGTCGTGCCGCTCACCGTGCGCACGTACTGCAGCGCCGCGGCTTCGGTCTCCTCTTCCGTGGTCGGCGGCTCGAAGTGATGGAGCACGCGGATGTTCCGGCACATGCGGCCAATGATGGCGCCCGGGGGTTGGACGTCGCAAGCTCGAGTCACCTCTCGCGCGTGAGCTTCGCGGCGGTGCGCAGCCAGCCGCGGACCTTCGTGCGCGGGAGGTCGTCGACCGAGGTGAGCTCGAGGTGGCGACCGAGCTTGCCCTCTCCGGAGAGCAGGCCGTCCGGATCGGCGAACGCATCGGGCGGTCCGCTGAGGATCAGGTTCACGTGCGCCTCGTGCGCGCCGAGCGCGCACATCATGTTGCCGCCGAGCTCGAAGAACGGCATTCCCCACGAGAAATGCGAACCTCAGCCCGCCAGCACGCGGTAGAGCATGAACGCGATGACGGCGACGGCGACCGCGAGGATGAGCACGCTCCACGCGATGATCATCGCGCGCCCGCGGTACCTCGGCGGCACGCTCGGGCCGATGTCGAGGTACTGAGGGGTGGTCGGCGGCAACGAGGGCCGCGAGGTCGAGTTCGTCATGTTGCCCTCCCGATCCATCGTGGCGACGCAACGTGCGCGCCAGGTGTTTCACACCCGAGCTCCCGGTCCGGCGCGGCGGGCGAGCACGCGCCGCACGCGCAGGTGCTCCTCGCGCTCACGCTCCTCGAGCGTGCGCTGCGCCGACACGATCTCGGCGCGCAGCGCGGGGCCGATGCGCTGCTCGAGGACGTGCGCCTGTCGCGTGGTGCGCGCCAGCGCCTCGGCGATGCGCCGCACCGGGAGCTCGGTGCCGGCGGCCTCGATGAGGCGCTCGGCGAGCTCTTCGAACGCCGCCGCCGCCTCCGCCGCGGCGGGGCCGACCGTGACCGGAGGGGTGCCGCGCGCCTCGAACGTCCGCCGCAGCGGAGCGGTTGTCTCCAGCTGCGCGATGGACACGCCCCAGATCACCCCGGTCTCGATGGCGATCCGGAGCTCGCGCGTCGGCCACCCGATCGCCTGGAGGTCGGCGTCACCGTGCGACGCGAGCGCCCGCAGGAGGGCCGCGTAGGCGCGCGCCGCCTGCTCGATCGTTCGCGCGCGCGCGTCGGCTGCGGGGCGCGCCAGCTCGAACAGCCGCCGCACGAGCGCCTCGCGTTTGCGCTGCAGGAGCTCGACGCCCCGCGCCACGTGCGCCGCCCGGCGCCGCGCGCGCATCAGGTTCATGCGTGTCGCCGGCTGCCTCATGTCCGCTCCTTTCGCGCGCGCCACGTCGCCTCGTCGATGCGCAGGAGGTCCTCGCGCGGGAGCGCCTCGAGCAGGCGCCAGCCGATCTCGATCGTCTCGCGGAGCCGGCGCGGCGTGCGCCCCTGGCCGACCAGCTCGCGCTCGAAGCGCTCGGCGAAGTCACGCGCGCGTTTGTCGGCCGCCGACAGACCGGCTTCGCCGACGATCGCGGCCACGAGCTTGGTCTCCTGGCCGCGCGCGTACAGCGCGTACAGCTGATCGGCCCACTTGCGGTGCTCGCGGACCGTGCGGCCCTCGCCGATGCCCGAGTTCATCAGGCGCGACAGCGACGGCAGCACGTCGATCGGCGGATCGATCCCTCGCTGGTGCAGCTCGCGCGACAGCACGACCTGACCCTCGGTGATGTAGCCGGTCAGATCGGGGATCGGGTGGGTGATGTCGTCCTCCGGCATCGTCACGATCGGGATCTCGGTCAACGAGCCCTCGCGTCCGGCGACGATGCCCGCGCGCTCGTAGAGGCTCGCGAGGTCGGTGTACATGTACCCGGGGTACCCGCGGCGGCCGGGCATCTCGTCGCGGGCGGCGCCGATCTCGCGCAGGGTCTCGCAGTAGTGGACCATGTCGGCGATCACCGCGAGCACGTGGATGCCGCGCTCGAACGCGAGGAACTCGGCCGCCGCGAGGGCGAAGCGTGGCGCGAGGAGCCGCTCGATCGCCGGGTCGCGCGCCTGGTTGAGGAACATGACCGTGCGCTCGGCGCCGCCGCTCTGCTCGAGGCGACGCAGGAACTCGCGCGTCTCGCGCTCGGTGATGCCGACGCCGACGAACACGACCGCGAACGGCTCCCCGCGGGGCGTGCGCGCGCGCTCGACGATCTCGGCGGCGATCTCCAGTCCCGGCAAGCCAGGGCCGGAGAAGACCGGCAGCTTCTGTCCGCGCACCAGCGTCGCGAGGCCGTCGATCGCGGAGATCCCCGTCTCGATGAAGTCCGCGGGGCGCGCGCGCCGCGTCGGGTTCATCGGCGCGCCCCACACCGGGCGAAGCGCCTCGCCGACCGGCGCGGGCAGACCGTCGAGCGGTCGTCCCACGCCGTCGAGCGCGCGGCCGAGCAGCTCGCGGCCCACGACGGCGCGCGCGATGTCGCCGGTGAGGGTGATCTCGGCCTTGGCCGGGGCGAGGCCGAGGGTCTGATCGAGCACCTGCACGACGGTGATCTCCTCGCCCGCGTCGATGACCTGACCGCGCCGCGCCGGCTGACCGGGCGCGCGGATGACGACCCATTCGCCCGCGGCGGCGCGGTGCGTGCGTGGCACGTAGAGCAGCGGACCGGTGGCGGCCGAGGCGCCGTGGTAAGCGCGGGCGAGGTTCATTGGGCGGCCTCCTTCTCCGGCTCCGCCTCTCGGCCCATGGAGTCGATCAGCGCGTTCGCGTGCAGCGCGAGCTCGTCGAGCGCGTCGTCCGGCGCGCTTCGCATCCGGACCATCGTCTGTCGCAGCTCGCCGATCGGCAGGCGCGCGAACGCGGTGCCACGCTCGAGCGCCGCGAGCCCCTGGCGGTGGAACGCGATCGCGAGCGCCGCCAGGCGATGGGTCTTCATCACGGGCGAGCGCGCGTCGTTCGGATCGAACGAGCTCTGCGAGAGGACGATCTCCCGGACGATCCGCGCGGCCTCCAGCACCAGGCGATCGCTCTCCTGCAACGCCTCCACGCCCACGAGCGCGGTCACCTCGCGCAGCTCGGCGTCCCGGCGCAGCAGGCTCGAGGTCTCGCGGCGGAGCTCCGGCCAGTCCTCCGCGGTGTTCTCCACGAACCACTGCGCGGTCGCCTCCGCGTGCAGCGAGTGGCTGGTCGCCCAGTCGACGGCGGGGAAGTGTCGCTGTCGCGCGAGCGCCGGGTCGAGCGCCCACAACGTGCCGGCTACGCGCAGCGCCGCCTGCGTCACCGGCTCGGAGAAGTCGCCGCCTGGCGGCGAGAGCGCGCCGATGAAGGTCACCGCGCCCTGTCGCTCGGGCGCGCCCCGCACGCGCGCCCGCCCGGCGCGCTCGAACACCTTGCCGATGCGATCGGAGAGCGTCGTGGGGTAGCCCTCTTCGCCGGGCATCTCGCCGAGCCGGGCGCCGAGCTCGCGGAGCGCCTCGGCCCACCGCGACAGGCTGTCGGCGAGCACCGCCACCCGCTGCCCGAGATCGCGGTAGTACTCCGCGATCGTCAGGCCCAGCTGCACCGAGGCCTCGCGCGCGGCGACCGGCATGTTCGAGGTGTTCACCACGAGGATGGCGCGCTCGATCAGCGAACGGCCGGTGCGAGGGTCGAGGAGCGCGGGGAGCTCGGCGAGCACGTCGGCGATCTCGTTGCCGCGCTCGCCACACCCGATGAACACCACCACATCGGCGTCGGCCCACTTGGCGAGCGAGTGCTCGATCACCGTCTTGCCGGTGCCGAAGCCGCCGGGCAGCGCGACGCTCCCCCCCTCGGCGACCGGGAAGAGGAAGTCGAGCACGCGCTGCCCCGTGACGAATGGACGATCGCCGCGCAGCCACTCCGCGACCGGGCGAGGCTCGCGCACCGGCCACCGATGGGCGAGCGTCAGCGCCTGACCATCGTCGAGCGCGGCGACGACGTCGCGCGCGCCGAAGGAGCCGGAGGACACCTCCGCCACGATGCCCGACACGCGCGGCGGCACGAGGATCGGGTGGAGGAACCCCGGCCGCTCCTCCACGAGGCCAACGACGTCGCCGCCGGTCACGCGCGCGCCCGGCTGGACCGTCGCCTCGAACGCGAACCGACGGTCGGGATCGAGCGTGACCGCCTCGGCGCCCGGCAGGACGAAGTCGCCCTCCTGATCCGCGACGCGCGCGAGCGGTCGACCGACGCCGTCGAGGATCGAACCGAGCAAGCCCGGACCGAGCTCGGCCTCGAGCGCCGCGCCCGTCGAGCGCACCGGCTCACCGACCGCGAGCCCGGCGGTCTCCTCGTACACCTGGATGGTCGCGACCTCGCCCTGCAGTCGGACGATCTCGCCGAGCAGGCCGCGCGCGCCGACGCGCACGAGATCGAACAGCGCGGACTCGCGCATCGGGCGCGCCTCGACCAGCGAGCCGGTCACCCGGACGACGCGCGCGGTCATCGCAACCTCACGCGGTAGCCCACCGCGCGTCCGAGGACCTCGGCCACGTACGCCTCGGCGGCGCCGACCTGCGGCACCCAGGTGGGACCCGGAATGGGGACGACGATCGGGAGCGCGCGCCTGCGCAGCTCCGCTTGCAGCTCGGGCGAGAGCGCGGCGTACACGTCCTCGTCGACCAGGACCAGCCCGACGTTCGAGTCCTTGTTGCCGATGATCCCGGCGACCTCCGCCGCGCCCCGCTCCGGCGTGGTCACCGCGGTCGCCGCGAGGCCGGCGAGCGCGAAGCCGCGCGCGACCTCCGGCCGACAGACGATGGACACCGCGCGGTCCATCACACCGTCACCAGCTGGGAGACCAGCGTCGGGGCCGGCGCGCCGAGAGCGACGCCGGCGATGATCCGCCGGACGTCCGCGGCCTCGGCCCGCAGGCGCAACACGTAGAGGAGCACGGGCGCGGGCCCGAGCGGATCGAGCCGCGCGGCCCGCGACTGCTCGGCGATGCGCACGCCGAGCGCGGCGTCCTCGAGCGCGGCGGGATCGTCGGCGTGGCGGCGGAGCATCGGCGCGAGCTCGCTGCCGGCGAAGGTCTTGGCGGCCTTGCGCGCTTCCGCCGCGCGATCGGCGGCGCTCTCGATCGCCGCGAACGCGCGCTGCAGATCGACGGTCTGCTGCACGAACCGCCGCAGCTCGGCGCCGCGCGCGATGCCGAGCGCGCGCTCGGCGAAGCGCTCGAAGAGCAGGGCCTCGAGGCGGAAGGCGTTGGGCGCCTCGAGCCGCGCCTCGTCGGCGAGCGCGTCCGCGTAGGGATGTCGGAAGACGAGGAGCACCGCGACGATCTCGCGGACGCCGTGCAGACGCGCGAGCTCGGCGAGCGCGCCCTCCGGCAGGCGTCGCGTCGGGATGGTGCTCGACAGGCGAGCGGCCGCCGGCGCGTTGGACAGCGCGCCGCGGAGCAGCGCGCGCAGGTTCCTGGCCTCCTCCTCCTCGAAGACCACCGCGAGCGCCGACGCCCGACCGGCGGCCCAGCGCTCGAGCACGCGCAGCCTGCTCGCCATCGTGCGACGCACGGCGCGATCGAGCGCGCGTGCATCGGAGACGAACGACGAGCCGTCGGTCACGCGCTCGTAGCCGGAGCGCTCGAGAGCGGCGGCGAGCGCGCGGAGATCCGGTGAGCGGGCGAGCGCCTCGAGCCGCGCCCGTCCGAGCAGGCGCCCCGCGAGGCCCCGCGCGCGCGCGTCGAGATCCGCCCAGACGATCATCACGGCGCCTCCCTCTCGGCAGCCTCCCCGGCCTCCTCGGTGCTCTCCGCCCCGACGCGATGGAGGCGCTCGAGGCGCGCGGCGATCGCGATGGCGAGCTCGTCGTGCATGCGCGCCAGCCGGCCGGCGAGCGTCTGGTCGATGCGCACGGCGCGATCGGAGCTCACGATCTCGACGCCCACCGGCACTGCGGGATCGGTCTCGACCGCGGCGCGGGCGCCGACGATGGCGCGCGCGCGATCGGCGAGGGCAGGGGCGCAGCGGACGATCGCCCTGGTCTCACCGAGCACCGCGAGGCCCTCTTCGATGTCGCGGCGCAGTACGTCGCTCAGGTCGCGCCGGTCGACCAGCTCGTCGAGCGCCGCGTGCGCCGCCGCGAGCACGCGATCGAGCACCCGCTGCCGGGCGGCGAGCACCGTTCGGCGCGCGTCGCGGCGGGACGTGGCGAGCGCCGCGTCGGCCGCGCCACGCAGCGCGAGCTCCCGCTGCGAGAGCTGCTCCTCGCGACGCCGCGCGACGCGCGCGGCGCTCTCGGCGGCGATGCGCGCGGCCTCGGCGCGCGCCGCGTCGAGCTCGCCGCGCTCCTCCGCGTCGGCGTCGCGCTCGAGGGCCGAGAGCAGCTCGTCGAGAGCCATCGTCAGCCTCGCTGGAGGATCATGAAGGCGATGACGAACCCGAGGATGAGAATCGTCTCGGGGATCGCGAGCATGATCAGGGAGGTGCCGGTCAGCTCGGGCTTCTCCGCGAGCGACGCCGCGGCGGCCGGGCCGATCCGTGACTGCGCCCAGGCCGTGGCGATCGCCGCCGCCCCGATCGCGAGCGCTGCGCTCAGTACAGTGACAGCCGACTGCTGCATGGGGTCCTCCTGATCAATGTCCGCTGGACGCGAAATGGCCGAATGGCCGGAAGCGCCTGCCTCCGGGCTCGAAGAACTTCCCGAAGAGCTCGACGTAGTGAAGACGCAGCGCGTGGATGGTCGGGCTGAAGACGCCGAGGACGAAGTTCACGAGGTGAAGCAAGATGGCGGCGAGGATCCCGAGGAAGGTCCCGCCCGCGCCCGCGAAGTGGTTCGCGACCAGCGCCACCGTCACGGACGCGGTGCCGAGCGCCATCAGACGCGCATACGAGAGGACGTTGCCGAGCGTCGACACGAGCTCCACCGGGCCCGCGAGCCCCGAGGTGACGACCAGCGCGGCCGCACCGACGGCCAACGCGACGGTGGCGGGCAGCACGACGACGTGCGGGAGGACGCCGGCGAGCCCGAGCAGCGCCCCGGCCGTCAGCAGGACCATCACCGCCGAGATGGCCCGCGCGGCTGCGTGCCGGACGTCGCGCGCGCTGATCGCGCCCAGCACCAGGCCGAGCACGACGTGCGCGACGCCGATCGCGACGGTGACCGCGAGCATCGCGTTCACGTGCGCGCCGCGATCGAGCACCAGCGGTCGCAAGCCGAAGAGCCGGTGGCCGAGGTCGCCGAAGAGCTCGCCGAACGCGAGCCCGAAGAGGATCGCCGCGACCGCGCACACGCACGCGATGATCGACACCGCGCGTCGCGTGCTCTGCCCCGGCGCGCGCGCGCCGAGGCCGGCGCCGGCGGCGAGCAGCACCGCGCCGTAGCCGACGTCCCCGAGCATCAGCCCGAAGAACAGCGGGAAGAAGACCGCGATCACCGGGGTCGGATCGATGCTCCCGTACCGCGGCAGCGGCAGCGGCCGGAGCAGCAGCTCGAACGGCCGGAGCGCGCGCGGGTTCTCGATCGCGACCGGCGCCTCCTCGAGCCAGCCGTCGCGCGGGACCACCTCGACGGCGATGGAGCGGTGGACCTTCCGGTGCAGGTGGTCCTCGAGCCTCGCGCGCGCCCGGGCCGGGACCCAGCCCTCCATCACGAACGCGTGCTCGGTCGTCGCCGTGAGCCGCGCCGCCTCGATCGCCGCGAGCCGATCGAGGAGCCCCGCCTGCGCGCGCACGACCTCGCTCCACTCGGCCTCGCAGATCCGCGCACGCTCGCGCTCGAGGGCGGCGATCTCGGCGGGCAGCTCGTCGAGCCGCGCGAGCATGCGAGGCATCGCGTCGGCGAGGGTCTCGGCGCCGTAACCGGTCGGGATCGGCAGCTCGTGCACGTGCGCGTCGGCGAGCGCGCGCTCCACCCTCGGCGCGCGCGACTGCGGGAGCAGCACGAGGACCGCGAGATCGCCGCCGGGCAGGCGTCTTCCGTGGAGCTCGAACGTGGCGCCGACCGTCGCGGCGAGCGCATCGCGCAGGCGATCGACGCTCGCCGACCGATCGAGCAGCAGTTGATACGCGGTCACGTCGGGCCAGTCGCGCTGTCGGACGAGGATCGGACCGAACGTGGCGAACAGCGCGCGGTACTTCGACAAGAGCGCGCGCTCGTCCTCGGCCGCGGCGATCCGCGCGTCGAGGGCGTCGAGCGTGCGCCGCACGCGGCGACCGAGCCTCGCGAGACCGGCGATGTCCGCCGGCCGCCCGATCGGCGTCGGGTTGGTCGTGCCGGAGGGGACGCGGCCGCTCGACGGCGCCTCTGGCCCGAGCGCCCGCAGCGCCGCCTCGATCTCGTCGAGCGCCCGCCGGAGCAGCTTCGCCTCCCGCTCCTCCTTGTCGTCGAGATCACGTCGCTCGAGTCGCGCGTCGGGCGCCGCGAGCTGCACGGCCTCGAAATCCTGCAGCGCGCGCACGACCGTCGTCCGGTCGGCGGCGCGGCCGAGGATGCGCACGCGGCACATCTCGACGATCATGGCGGCACCTCGCCGCGGAGCGCCCACTCGACCACCAGCCGCGCGAGCTCGTCCTCGGGCGCGTCGCGGAGCCGCTCCTCCGTGGCGCGCGCGCGCTCGGCGAGCTTCCCCTCCTCGGCGCGCCGCCACTGGTCGACCGTGGCGCTCAGCCGCTGGAGCTCGTCCTGCAGCGCGTGCTCGGCGTCCCGCTCCGCCCGATCCGCCTCCGCACGCGCCCGCTTCACGATCTCCGCGGCGCGCTGGTGGGTGGCCTCGCGCCGCGCGCGCAAGCGCTCCTCGGCCGCGACGAGCTCGCCGAGCTCGTCGGTGCCGCGATCGTGCTTCCGCTTCTCGCGAAGCATGGACGTCGCCTCCCGGCGAAACGTGTCGCACGGACCGTGCCGAACCGTGGCGCGCCCGAGGAGCTTCGCGCGTGAGCGGTCGAGCACGCACGCGCAGCCGCGGCGGCGCGCGCGCATGTTCTTCACGCGCCCCTCACGGATGACCGCGCGATCAAGGCTGTCTCAGGACCTTGACCGGCACCGGACTCCCGGTGTCCGAGCCGATCCCGAGCTGCCCGGCGCCGTTGGCGCCCCAGCAGTAGAGCGCGCCCGTGCTCGCGAACGCGCACGTGTGCCGGAAGCCGGCGTCGATGCCCTCGAGCGTGAGGCCGCCGGCGACGCGCGCGGGAGCGAACCGATCGATCGTGGTGCCGTCGCCGATCGCGCCGATCTCGTTGTCGCCCCAGCAGTATGCGACACGCTCCGTCGTGATCGCGCAGGTGTGCCCGATGAACCCGCCGGCGGCGATCTCCGCGAACACGAGCCCGCCGACGACGCGCACGGGCGAGCTCCGATCGAACCCGGTCGGGAACGACCCGCCGCCGGACGTGCCGTCGCCCAGCGCACCGAACGAGTTCTCGCCCCAGCACCACGCCTCGCCCGCGGCCGTCAGCGCGCAGGTGTGCCTGCCCAGCCCTGCCGACAGCGAGGCGAACCGGTGCCCGCCGACCACCAGGGCGGGCGTCCGGTGCGAGACGTCGACGTCCGCGCTGCCGATCCCGAGCTGCCCGCGCTCGTTGTCGCCCCAGCACCACGCCTCGCCGGTGGCGGCAAGCGCGCACGTGTGGCCGACGTTGAAGCCGCCGGCGGAGACCTGCTGGAAGGTGCGGCCGCCGGCCACGGCGACGGGCAGCGAACGCGCAGTCGAGGTCCCGTCGCCGAGCTGCCCGCGGTTGTTCCGGCCCCAGCACCACGCCGCGCCCGTGCTCGTCAAGGCGCACGTGTGCATCGCGCCCGCGTCGATGCTCGCGAACTTCAGGCCGGTCGCGACCGCGACGGGCTGGGTGCGGTTCGTCGTGGAACCGTCCCCGAGCTGGCCGTAGGTGTTGCTGCCCCAGCAGTACGCCGATCCGTCGCCGGTCAGGCCGCAGGTGTGCGCGCCACCGCCCGCGAGCATCGTGAACGTGCGGCCGCCGCGGACCGCGACGGGCACCATGCTGCACGGGAACGTACCCCCGCTCGCCCTGCAGGTGATCGTGGGGACGGGGATGCCGAGCTGCCCGCTCTCGGCGCGGCCCCAGCAGAAGGCCTCGCCCGTCGCGGTGAGCGCGCACGTGTGCGCGCCGCCGGTGGCGACGGAGACGAATGCGACACCTGACGTCGCACCGTCGGGGGCCGGTCCGCCATCCCCGACGCCGCCGTCGAGCGCGGCGCCCCCGTCCTCGACCGTCCCGCCGTCCTGGCCGGGGCCCGCGTCTGTGCTCCCGCTTCCTTCGCCGGGCTCCTCGTCCGGCACCGGACTGGCGACGGGCTCGTCGATCGGCGCGGGTCGAACGGTCTGGTTGCCGCGATCGGGTCGCTCCGACGAGCACGAGGACAGCACCAAGACGACGGCGGTCGTGAGGACTCGGTTCATGACGACTCTCCCCCCTCCGGCACTTGCCGGAGAGGAGCGGAGCGACGAACGTGCCGGGCGCACCTCCTTGGAGCACGCGCAGCGCGGCTGCGATTGCGTTCCACGACCGCGTATCACCCAGAGACAGCGTGGCGGTCGCGGCGCGGCGATCGAGACCGATCTCGCGCGCGCGGCGTCACTTCGCGAAGTCGACCACCGCGCGCACCACCCGAACCCCCGGAGGCGGGGCCGCCGCGGCCGCGAGCAGCGCGGCGGGATCGCGCGGGAGCGCCCCTTCGGGGCCGATCGCCACCACGATCTCCCACCGCCGCTCGGTGTCGGGGAAGAGCGACGCGACGGGGCCGACGATGCGTACGGCGCCGTCGGGCGAGATCTCGATCGGCGGCGACCACGCGCGCGCCGCGCCGTCACGCAGAAGCGCCGCGGTCGTGGCGATCTTCGTCGTCACCGCCACGCGCGGTCGCAGCACCATCTCGAGCGTCGCGTCGCGGTGCAGGGTGGCGCGCCCCTCGACGGCCTTCGGCTCGTCGCCGCGCACCTCGGCGACGTTGCCCGACAGCTCGAAGGCATAGACCGGGAGCTCGTCACGATGACGCGGGAAGAGGAAGAACAGCGCGATCGCAGCGGCGGCGGCGAACGCCAGCACGATCGGCGTCACGCGCGGCTTCCGGCTCGGTGCGCCCTTCACGACACGGACCCGCGGCCCCGAGGCGAGGATCGCGTCGGCGATGCGACGCTCTGCGGCCGCGTCGAGCGGCCGGAAGAGCGCGCGCTCCTCGTCGCTCGCGGCGACGTCGGTCTCGGACACCTCGCCGCGCGTGACGCGCTCGAGGTCGACGCGCGCCCGATCTTCGTCGCGCTCCTCGCGCGCGCGCCGCGCCAACGCCGACAGCAACGGATCGTCGCTCATGACGTGCTCCTCTGTGCCGCGGCCACCTTGCGCGACGAGTCGCGGAGCTCGGCGGCGAGCCTCCGCACGAGCTTCCCGAGGCGGCTCTTCCACGCATATACGGCGTCGCGTGTCATGCCCGTCGACGCGCAGACCTCTTCGACCGGCTGCTCGTCGACGAGCAGCGCGTGGAACAGCTCGAGCCCCTTGGGCGAGAGCTCCGCGCGCAGGCGGGCGAGCAGCGCGGAGAGCGTCTCGTTGCACTCGACGATCGCCTCGGCGCCGCCGCCGTCGGACGCGAAGGTGTCGGGCTCCACGGCGCCGTCCTCCTCGTCACGGTACGGACGACGCCGTCCGCTTCGGAAGATCGAGGCGACCTCGTGATCGGCGATCACTCCGACGAACGCGGCGAGCGGGAGGCGCGCCGGGTCCCAGGCGCGCAGCGCGCGCGCGTCGTCGTCGAACAGCGCGAGGAACACCTCCTGCACGAGGTCCTCGACCTCCTGCGCCGTGCTGCGCCGCCTGCCGCGCATGTTCCGGATCAAGCTGCGGACCGCGCGCAGCTGGATCGTCGGCCGCAGCAGCCCGACGAGCTCGCGCACCGCGTCGGGCTCGCGCGCGGCGGCGCGGCGGACGAGGTCGTCGTGTTCGGCCACGCGGCGAGGTCTACCACGGTGCCCGCGAGCGCCGCGAGCGTCGCCGTGAGCGCCGCCGGCGCGGGCACTGGTGGTAGCGTTCAACGCGTGCGGGGCTCGGGGATCGCGCTGTTTGCGCTCGCGTGTGCGCTCGGCGCCGATCGTCGTGCGCGGCCGCAACCCGACGCGCCGGCCATGCCCGTGCTGCCCGCCTCGTTCGCCGGCTGCGGCGCGGTCTTGTCCGGCGCGGTCTGCGAGCTGCCCGGCGACGGCGCGGTCCGCGTGTTCGTGCCGGGAACGATGCCCGCGCGGTTCTTCGTCGACGAGCGGACGGTCGACACCACCGTCGTGCGAACCGGCCAAGACGGGCGGCTCCATCGGCTGACGATCCCGGCCGGCAGCCGAGCGCTGACCGTCGAGGGCGTGCGCGACGGCGCGCCGGCGCGGTTCGTCCTGAAGCTCGCGCCGCCGACTCCGTATCGATGGCTCGCCGAGGCGCGCGCGCTCCGGCAGAAGGGGGACGCGGCGGGCGCGCGTGCGCGCGCGGAGCCGGCGACGAAGTCGAGCGATCCGACCGAGCGCGCGCTCGCGATCGGTCTGCTCGCGCGGTTGTCCTTGCAGAAGGGCGACGTCGACGACGCCGTCGCGCAGCTCCGCCAGTCGATCGCGCTCCACTCGACGCGCACCTCCGATCGCGCGGAGGACGCGTTCGCGCTCGCCTTCGCGCTCAACCAGCGGAGCCGACGTTACGGCGAGGCGCGCGCCGTCCTCGACGAGATCGAGCCGACGCTCTCGGAGTACCCGGAGGGACGCGCGCGCCTGCCGTTCTACCGCGCGGAGATCGCGCTCGAGAGCGGCGACGTCCGCTCCGCTATTCGCGGGCTGCGCGAGGCCGAGGCCGCGGCGGCTCGGCTCGGCATCGTGCGCCTCGAGCGCAACGCGCGCGGGCTGCTCTCGACCGTGCTGCAGATCCAGGGGCACTTCGACGAGGGCATCGCCGCCCTCCGTGCCCTCGACGACGAGCTCGGCCGCGACCCGGCCGCCGACGGCTGCGATCGCGCCGACGCGCTCGCCAACCTCGGCCTGTCGCTGGAGCGACGCGCTCGCGCCCGCGCCGATCTCGGCGAGCCGAGCGCCGGCGACGATCTGTCCGAGCCAGCCGCGCGCGCACTCGCCCTCTTCCCGAAGGGGTGCGCCGACTCGCATCGCCGCGGGCTCGCCTTGTACATCGCGGCGGCCGCCGCGCTCGAGCGCGGCGCGCTCGCCGACGCGCGACAGATCGTGTCGCATGGGCGCGCTGCCCAGCCGAACCTCCGGACGAACGACGTGCTGCAATGGCTCGACCTCGAGGCGCGCATCGCCTTCGCCGACCACCGGTTCGACGAGGCGCGCGCGTCCTACGAGGAGGCGATCGGCATCGCCGAGGCGGCGCATCAGAGCGACATGCTGTGGCGCGCGGTGCTCGGGCGCGCCGAGTCGCTCGAGGCCCTCGGTCGGGCAGACGACGCGCTCGACGCCTACGCGCGGGCCGAGTCGCTGCTCGACGATCAGACCCTGGCGCTGCCGTTCGGCGACGGGCGAGGCGTGTACCTGTCGCGCAGCGAGCGCAGCGCGCGGCTCGCGATCGACCTCCTGCTGCGCCGAAGGCGGCCTGCCGAGGCGTTCGCGGTCGCGCGCCGCGCGCGTGCGCGCCTGCTCGTGGCGACCGCGCGGGCGACGAGCCTCGACGCGCTGGCTCCCGCCGCACGGGCGCGATGGGACGGGGCGATCGCCGCGTTCCGTCGCGCGCGCGCCGAGGTCGATCGGGCCGCGGAGGAGGACTGGAAGCTCGCGGCGGCGGCGCTGCACGACGCCCGCTCGTCGCGCACGGCGAAGATCACGGCGATGCGCGCGGCGCTCGACGACGCGATGTCGGCGCTCGGGACGATGCCGCGCGCCGACGCCCCGCTCGCCGCGCCTGCCGAAGGCGAGCTCTGGCTCGGCTTCCACCGCGCGCGCAGCGGCTTCGTCGCGTTCGCCGCGACGACCGAGCGCACCTTCAGCTTCGCGCTCGCCGATCTCGAGCCGACGCGCGTGCTCGCCGGAGTCGACGCGGAGCTGTCGCGGAGCAAGCGCCTGATCGTGTTGCCCTACGGACCGCTGCGCGCGGTCGACGTCCACGCGTGGCCGCGCGGAGACGGGCCGCTGATCGCGGGCGTCGCCGTCGAGTACGCGCCCGACGTCCCGCGCGTCCGCGCGCCCGCGACCGACGACTCCTTCGCGCTCGTGGTCGATCCGACCGACGATCTCCCCGCCGCGCGCGAGGAGGCACGCGCGCTGCGAGCGCTCTTCGGCGGCGCGGTGCGCGCGGCCGAGGGGCGCGAGGCCACGGCGCGAACCGTCGAGGCGCTCCTCGAGAGCGCGGGCACGTTCCACTACGCAGGCCACGGGGTGTTCGGCGGACCCGAGGGCGCCGAGAGCCGGCTGCCCCTCGCCGCCGGGAGCGAGCTCGGACTGCTCGAGATCCTCGCGCGTCCGCGCGTGCCCCGCCGCGTGATGTTGAGCGCGTGCGAGACCGGCCGCGCGTCGCTCGACGCGCGCACCGAGACGATCGGCCTCGCGCAGGCCTTCGTCATCGCCGGCAGCGAGAGCGTGATCGCGCCGACGCGAAAGGTCCCCGACGCGCTCGCCGCGAAGCTCGCGATCGCCTACTACCGCGCGCTGCTCGACGGCGCGCCGCCGGGCGAGGCGCTCGCGCGTGCGCAGCTGCGGGTCCGCGCCGACGATCCTGCCGCCGACTGGGCGGCGTGGAGACTGCTGCGACCCTGACGCCGTTGCGCCAGATCGATCTCGGGAACGCCGGAGGTGCAGGTCCGACGAAGGCGCACATCCCTTCACGCGAAGGGCCACGCCACGGGGGAGTCCATGCATCGTTCGGTTCGCGTAATTCTTTCGCTGTCGGTCGCCGTCGCCTCGTTCGCCGCGTGCAGCGGCGCGCCCGAGCCACAAGAGCAGCTCGGCTCCTCGGAGCAGGAACTGGCGATCTCCGGCACGTACTACGAGAAGCCGGCGGTGGACTCGGGCACGACCGACACCAAGACGGCCGACACCAAGACGACCGACACCGCCTCGACCGACACCTCGGTCGTCAAGTCGACCAACACCACGACGGTGCTCGATCCGGGCACCGTCCTCACGCCGTGCGCCCCGCAGCGCTACGACGTGACGGTCGTCGGCCGCACCTGCTGGGCGCTCGCTCAGAAGACCTCCACCGGCGTCTGGAGCGTCGCGCCGATCTTCAACGACGCCCCGGCCGAGATCCGCGACACCCACTGCGCGCTCACGTGGCTCGGGAACGCGGGCACCTGTGCCAGCCCCAGCTGGACGGCGCTCGGTCTGAGCTGCCAGGAGAAGCACTCCATCGCGATTCGCTCGGCGGCGTGCGCGACGAACCCCGCGGCCTGCGAGACCACCGCCACCAGCACGGTGAACACCGGCAGCGCCGTCCAGGCGCCGATGGCGGAGTGGAAGTGCGCCGAGGACTACGACGGCGGCGTGCCCCGCGGCGGCTACTCGGGCGGCTGCGACTCGTGCGGCGTCATCTCCGGCGGGTACCTGTACCTGACCAACCCGTACTCGAGCTCGACGATCCTCACCAACGTCACCACCGCCGGCGGCTTCACGACGACGACGCAGCTCGCGGTGACCGTCCCGTCCGAGTCCACGGCCGCGATCCCGGTCAGCGGGTACGCGAGTGGCCCGATCTACATCTGGCCGAAGTACTGATCGCGCACACCCTCCGAGGTCCACGAAGGCGCCCCCCGCGGGCGCCTTCGTCATTTCCGGGTCCATGCCGGTGCTCTACGCGTCGTACTCGCGCGATCTGACACGGAGGGAAGGGCGCGCGCCGGTCTCGAAAGAAAATCTCGTCGCCCGTGTCAGACCTCGACCCCTCGCGGCGTAAGGGGGGAGTGCCGGTGGACGTGACGCCCGAATGACCGGGCTCGCCACCCGCTCGAGCTCTCACGATCGCAGCACGCGATCGTGCACGTGGAGGTTTGCCATGAACACGCGTCGTCTCGCCTCGCTCCCCCTCTCTCTCTCGCTCGTGACCGCCGTCACCGCGCTCCCCTTGATCGTGGGCTGCTCGCAGCAAGCCGCCGACGGCTCCGACCCGCAGACGTACGGAGCGCAGCAGGCGCCGCTCATGGCGGGCGATCCGGAGCCGACGTTCGATCCCGATCTCGCCGTCGCGCCGCCGCCCGACTCGCTGAGCGTCAGCACGGTGACGGTCGGCGACGGCTGGCGGAAGATCCGCGTGTACGGCAAGGCCACCGACGCGAACAGCGGCGCGCTCGTGCCGGTCGATCGCGAGCTCGTCGTGATCGAGGACAAGACGAAGGTCTCGACCGCGCCCATCGCGAACTTCGCCAAGCAGGAGATCGAGCAGGAGGTCACCAGCTCGAAGACCGCCTACCTCGCCGGCACCACCGTCGAGCAGGACGAGGTCGACATCATCGACCCCGCCACTGCCGCGGACGCCGAGGCCGCGATGGCCGCCGGCACCTCGACCACGCCGATGATGGCGTTCTCCTGCTCGAACGAGGAGAAGACGTACGAGAAGTCGATCTCGACGACGAAGACCTACTCGCACACCAAGACCACCGAGGCGGGCAGCTTCACCGGCTCGGCGGCGTTCACCGCGACGCTGGCGGCGAGCGCGAAGGCGAAGGTGAAGATCAAGGTGTACCGCTCGGTCTGGACCGCGTGCCTCCCGTACAAAGTCTCCTTCCGCAACGTGCAGTTCCAGGGCAACGCAGACGTGACCGCGAAGGCGAACGTCGACGCGGCGTTCGAGAAGACCTGGAAGTACGACAAGAAGGTCGCGCAGCCGAGCCTCGGCTCCCTCTCGTTCTCGATCGCCGGGTTCCCGGTGAAGCTGAACTTCTCCGCGCCGATCCACGTCGGCGTCGAGGCGAGCGCCAAGGCGACGCTGAAGCTCGACGGCTCGGTGACCGGCAAAGGGAGCTTCGACGTGACCTGCACCACCTCGGGCTGCTCGGGCACCAAGACCGCGACCTACGGTTGGACCGGCGGCGCCGCGCCCACCGTCGGCGTCAACGCGAAGGTGAACGTCGCGCCGTACGCCTACGCCGGCATCCACGCGAACCTCTACACCGACTGGATCGCGAACGCCGAGCTCGGCGTGAAGGCCAAGATCGACGGCGAGCTGTGGGGCTACGCCGGCAACACCTGCGGCGACGCGGACTACAACGGCACCAACGAGTGGGTCACCGGCCTCACCCTCAACACGCGCGTCGGCGTCGATCTGATCGGCAAGGCGAGCGTCGTCGGATCGGACTTCGGTCCGTGGACCTGGAAGCTCCTCGATCGTCACCTCGCCTTCTGGGACCTCGGCTCGTCGGGCGCCACCACGCCGATGCTGAACACCAAGGCCAACCCGCTCGGGTCGACCACCGCCGAGGCGTACGGCCGCATGCGCCCCTGCTGGCCGTTCACCGACAAGATGCTCTACCGCGTCGCCTGGAACGACGGCTCGACGACCGAGTTCTGGGAGACCCCCTCGGTGCAGTTCTCGAAGCTCCACACCTACGCGGCGTACGGCAGCAAGATCGTGAGCGTGACCGCCGTTCGCGACGAGAAGGGCCGTGCGCCCGGCAAGACGAGGACCGACAGCATCAACCTGCAGCCGCTGGTCTTCGAGCCGATCAAGATGTACGCGCTGTGAGCCGTCGAGCCCGCGCGACCTGAACCGTCGCACGTAGATCGCCGCCCACGTGCAAGCGCCCGACCGGCGCCGCGCGTGGGCGGCCTTCGTTTCGGCCCGAGCACCCTGCGCGCATCGTTTGCGAGGTTCGGGGGCGCGCTTCCGTGGCAATCTAGCGGGAGCATGCGCCTGCTCGCCGGAACGCTCGCCCTGATCCTCCTCTGCTCCTGCAGCTCCGACGCGGCCGACGCGCCGCCTCCGGTGACCTACGCCGAGAAGGATCGGCCCGCCGAGGCGAAGCGGCTGCTGACGGGGCGGGACTGGTACCGTCATGCCGTCTTCTACGAGGTCAACATCCGGTCCTTCCAGGACGCCGACGGCGACGGCATCGGCGACCTGAAGGGGCTGATCTCGCGGCTCGACGACCTGCAGGCGCTCGGCGTCGACGCGCTGTGGCTCATGCCGATGTACCCGACGCCGTTCGTCGACTCCGGCTACGACATCGCCGACTACCGCGACATCAATCGCGACTACGGCGCGCTCGCCGACTTCGACGAGCTCCTCTCGAAGGCGCACGCCCGCGGCATACGCGTGATGGTCGATCTGGTGCTCAACCACACGTCCGATCAGCACGCGTGGTTCACCGAGTCGCGCTCGAGCAAGACCAACCCGAAGGCCGACTGGTACATCTGGCGCGACACGCCGGGCGATCCGAACATCGGCTGCGGCACGGTGAACGACACCTTCGGCAAAGACGCGTGGAAGCTCGATCCGACGCGCAACCAGTACTACTTCCACCGGTTCTACGCCGGTCAGCCGGACCTCAACTACCGCAACCCGGAGGTGGTGCAGGCGACGCTCGACGTCGCGAAGTTCTGGCTCGATCGCGGCGTCGACGGGTTCCGCTGCGACGTCATCGCGCTGCTCTACGAGTCGAAGGACGGCTGCGACTTCATCCCCGAGACGCAGGAGTACATCCGCAAGCTGCGCGCGCTCCTCGACGGCTACCCCGATCGCGTGATGGTCGCCGAGAGCACCGACTACAGCGGGTCGTCGGCGTACTACGGCACCGGCAAGGACATGTTCCACATGGCCTTCAACTTCCAGTACGGCTACCTCTGGGGCCTGCCGTTCGCCGGCAACGCCGCGAAGAACGTGGCGCGCCCCTTCGAGGACTCGGCGAAGAAGAACCCCGAAGGCGCGCAGGACGGCCTCGTGATCGGCTCGCACGACGTCAACCGCGCGTTCGTCGCCGCGCGCGAGATCGAGTCGCGCTGGCTGCGCGCCGCGTTCGTGCAGCTGACCATGCCGGGCACGCCGTACATCTACTACGGCGAGGAGCTCGCGCTGCGCCCGGGGACGCAGGTGGTCGTCGACGGCCGCGACAGCGCGCGCACGCCGATGCTCTGGTCGAAGGCGGCGGGCTTCGGGTTCACGACCGGCAAGCCTTGGATCGCGTTCGGCGCCGAGCCCGAGAAGACCAACCTCGAGGTCGAGAAGGCCGATCCGAAGAGCACGTACTCGTTCTATCGCAAGCTGCTGTCGGTGCGGCGCGGGCGCGAGGCGTTCGGCGGCGGCGCGCTGCAGATCCTCGCCGCCGACGACCCGACGGTCCTCTTCTACACGCGCGCCTCGAGCGACGAGACCTACGTCATGGTCGTCGGCATGGACGAAGACGACGGGCACACCGCGACCGTGGCGGGCGCGAACCTGCCGGGCGACGGGCAGCTGCTGTTCGGCGAGGGCGCGCTGGTCCGCGAGGGCTCGGCGGCGAAGGTGACCATTCCCGCCGCAGGCACGGCGATCTTCCGCGTTCGATGAGCGCTCCGCGTTAGCATGGCGAGGTGCCGCGCCCGGAGGCGACCCACGAGCGCGAGATCGTCGAGCCCGTCGACCTGTGCCTGACCGACGGCCGGCTCGACCGCGCGGCCGTGGGGTGGACGCGCCGGCCGCTGCACCGTTCGAACCTGTGCGGGCGGTGGGGCCGCAACAAGCGCTGGGAGTACTGGTGCGTCGCCACGCCGACGCACCTCGTCGCGATCACGGTGAGCAACCTCGACTACCTCGCGCTGTACGACGTCTGGTTCCTCGAGTACGGCGGGCTGGAGGTCTCGCGTTCGGCGGTCGTGCCGCTCGCGCGCGGCGCCCGCTTCCCCGAGCGCGCGTGCGACGGCGAGGTCCGGGTCACCACCCGCCGGCTGTCGATCGCGCTGCGCCACGACGCCGCGGGGATGCACCTCTCCGCGCGCGCCAAGGACGTCGAGGTCGACCTGCTGGTCCAAGCCCCGCCCGGTCACGAGTCGCTCGGCGTGGTGATCCCCTGGAGCGAGCACCTCTTCCAGTACACGGTCAAGGACAACACGCGGCCCGCCGAGGGCGTCGTGCGCGCCCGAGGGCGCACCTTCCGCTTCGAGCCGGGCACCGCGTGGGCCTGCCTCGATCACGGGCGCGGGCGCTGGCCGTATCGCACGGTGTGGAACTGGGGCTCCGCGTCTGGACGCATGGCCGACGGCCGCACGCTCGGCCTTCAGCTCGGCGGCCAATGGACGGTCGGCACCGGGATGACCGAGAACGCGCTGTGCGTCGACGGCAAGCTCCACAAGCTCGGGCACGAGCTCGCGTGGGAGTACGACCGCCGCGACTTCAAGCGACCGTGGCGCATCCGCGACGCTCGCGTCGACGTCGAGCTCGTCCCCTTCCACGAGCGGCACTCTCGGGTCGAGCTCGTCGTCCTCGGGACCGAGGTGCACCAGTGCTTCGGCCATTATCGCGGCACGGTCGTCACCGACGACGGCGAGCGCCTGGCGGCCGACGGTCTGCTCGGCTGGGCGGAAGAGGCGCGGATGCGCTGGTGAGCCCCGCGCCTGGCACCACCTTCGCAGCGAACGCGGATCGATCCGTCGCTGTGGAGGAGGAGTCGAGATGCGCATGCTCATCGCCACGATCGCCGTCGCCGCCGCGCTCGGCTGCGCGAAGGACCGCACGATGCGCGTCCAGGATCGCCCGCTGGCCGCTGCGCTGGCGTCGGAGCGGCCGACCGTCCCCGCGGGCACCGATTTCACCGTCGCGCTGAACGACGGGCTCGCGACGTCGCTGCACACGCCCGAGTCGGTCTTCACGGCGATCGTGACCCGACCGATCATGACCCCGCGGGGCGAGGTCCTCGTGCCGAAAGGCGCCATCCTGCGCGGCCGCGTCGTGGCCGTCGAGCACGCGCCGACGCCGACGCTGAGGCTCGCCTTCGACTCGATCGACACCACGCACGGGCTCGCGCCGATCTCGGCGCAGATCACCGAGGATCAGGCGGGCTTCACCGTGGCGACCGAGGAGGCCGATCCCTCCGTGACCGGGTGGGACAGCGCGATCCAGGCGCCCGCGCTCGGCCCCGGGATGGGCGGCGGACCGCCGGACGAGGCGCGCGAGCTCGTGTTGCCGGCCGGGACCGAGCTGAAGCTCCGCCTCGGCGCGCCGCTCCGCGCGCCGCAGCGCTGACCGTTCACAGGCCGTTGAGCGTGCGCACGGCGGCGAACAGATCGCCGATGTCGTAGAAGTCGACGCCGACGAAGTTCGGGAGCTTGCCGCGCTCCTTCTGGCACTGCTGCGCGCGCGCGAGCAGCACCGACGAGACGTTGATCTCGGCGGCGCGCTTGGGGTTCGCGATCGGGTCGAGGATCCAGTGGTTGACGAGGAACAGCGGGCTCGACGCGCTGCCGCGGTTGGGCGCGCAGGAGAGCTCGGCGGCGCTGGAGAACGAGTAGGGCGTGTCCTGGATGAGGGTCCACGCCGGGTGGTACCAGGCAGGATCGCTGCCGTCGCTCTCGGTGAAGACCACCAGGCGCTTGTCGTCGGCGATCATCTGGCGGAGCGTCGGCCAGGCGCCGGCGTGCACGTAGAGGTACTCGAGCAGGCCGGCGGCCTTCATCACCTCGGCGGTGTCGGCCGGGGTGATGCCGCTCTCGAAGATGATCGACAGGACCTCGCCGCGGTTGCCGTCGAGGAACGCGGTGACGTCGCAGAGCCCCTCGAGCAGCCGCCGGCGACCGAGCTGACACACGCCGTGGCAGAGGAACGCTTGATCGATCGCCGGCACGTCGGGCAAGCGCTCGTCGAGCGTCTTGCCCGACTCGACGTCGTAGTAGTGCGTGTCGAGCATGAGGCCGCGGACGCCGTCGGCCAGCTGCCGCGCGATGCCGTGGTTCTGGTTCGGCGCCGCCCAGCGATCTTCGGCGTTGGACATGGAGTTGTGCGTCATCGGGAACGACACCGCGTCGAACCTCCGGTCGCACAGCTCCTTCGCGCCGTTGCAGGTCTCCGGGATGGTCGTCGCGCGCGCGCCGCGCGGGCAGGTCGTCGGCGGCGCGGGGCCTTCGTCGAACGCGGCATCGGACGCGGCGTCGAACGCGGGGGCGTCGCGCGGCTCGGACGACGGGCACCCCATCGCGAAGAGCGCAGCGATCAGAAGCGGCCGTGTCATGGGGGAAGCGTACGTGATTGCGCGGGGACTTCAGGGCACCATCACGCACGCACGGAGCCGTTCGTCGGCGTCGGGGAGGGTGTCGCCCGCCGTCGTGGTGTAGACCCAGCTGCCGCCCGCCGCGTAGTTCCACCCGCGCCGGTAGAGCACGTCGTAGACGCCGGGCATCACCAGCGTCGCGAAGGCGTCGCTGCCGGAGACCAGCACGTAGCCAGGGCTCGAGTAGGAGTACCTCGGTCCGCCGATGCGCTGGCGCGAGCCGGTGACGCGGTTGACGAGGTAGATGTCGACGTCGCCGCCCTTGCTGCTCGCGGGGATGGCGCCGCCGGCGAAGGTGAAGCTGCCGGCGATGGCCGCCTTGCCGAAGTCGATGTCGAGCGTCTTGCCGGTGGAGGGAACGACCACGTCGGTGAGCAGGATCACGTCGCCGTCGGCGAGCGAGTCGCCGGCGGTGGTCGTGTACACCCAGGTGTCGCCCGCGGAGTAGTTCCAGCCGCGGCGATAGAGCACGTCGTAGGTGCCCGGCATCACCAGGGTGGAGTAGGCGTTGGTGCCGGAGACGAGCACGTAGCCCGACCCCGAGTAGCTGTACCTCGGGCCGCCGACGCGCTGTCGCGAGCCGGTGTCCTTGTTGACGAAGTAGACGTCGACGTCGCCGCCCTTGCTGGCCGCCGGGACGGCGCCGCCGGAGAGCGTGAACGTCCCCGAGACGGTGGCGATGCCGAAATCGACGCTCAGCGTGCTCGCACCCGGCGGCACGACCACGTCGCGCTGGAGGATGCGATCGCCGTCGGCGAGGGTGTCGCCCGCGGTGGTCGTGTACACCCAGTTGCCGCCGTCGGCGCCGTTCCAGCCGCGGCGATAGAGCACGTCGTAGGTGCCGGGCATGACCAGGGTCGCGCACGACGCGCTGCCGCTGACCAGCACGTACCCCGAGCCGGAGTAGCTGTACCTCGGTCCGCCGATGCGCTGGCGCGAGCGGGTGTCCTTGTTGACGAGATAGATGTCGACGTCGCCTCCCTTGCTCGTCGTGGGGATGGCGCCGCCGCTCAGCGTGAAGTTGCCGGTGATGGTCGAGAGGCCGAAGTCGACGTCGAGCGTCTGCGACGCGCCGGAGACGACCACGTCGCGCTGGAGGATGCGATCGCCGTCGGCGAGCGTGTCGCCGGCCGTGGTGGTGTACACCCAGTTGCCCGAGGCCGCGTAGTTCCAGCCGCGGCGATAGAGCACGTCGTAGGTGCCGGGCATCACCAGCGTGGAGTAGGCGTTGGTGCCGGAGACCAGCACGTACCCGGAGCCGGAGTAGCTGTACTTCGGCCCGCCGATGCGCTGGCGCGAGCCGGTCGCCTTGTTGACCAGGAAGACGTCGACGTCGCCGCCCTTGCTCGTCGCAGGGATCGCGCCGGTAGCGAGGGTGAACGAGCCGGAGAGCGTCGTCGCGCCGAAGTCGACGTCGAGCGTCTTGCTGCCGGGCGCGATCACCACGTCGCGCTGCAGGATCTGATCGCCGTCGGGCAGCGTGTCGCCCGAGGTGGTCGTGTAGACCCAGTTGCCGCCGGCCGCGGCGTTCCACCCGCGGCGGTAGACGACGTCGTAGGTACCCGGCATCACCAGCGTGGAGTAGGCGTTGGTGCCGGAGACCAGCACGTAGCCGGAGCCGGAGTAGCTGTACCTCGGCCCGCCGATGCGCTGGCGCGACCCGGTGACCTTGTTGACGAGGTAGATGTCGACGTCGCCGCCCTTGCCGGTCGAGGGGATCGGGCCGCCCTTGAAGGTGATCGTGCCCGAGAGGCTGGAGACGCCCCAGTCGACATCGAGGACGTTGTCGCCCGGACCGACGACGAAGTCGCGCTGCAGGATCTGATCGCCGTCGGGCAGCGTGTCGCCCGCGGTGGTGGTGTAGACCCAGTTGCCGCTGTCGGCGTAGTTCCATCCGCGCCGGAAGAGCACGTCGAACACGCCGGGCATCACCAGGGTCGAGTAGGTGTCGGTGCCGGAGACCAGCACGTAGCCGGAGCCGGAGTAGCTGTACCTCGGTCCGCCGATGCGCTGGCGCGAGCCGGTGATCTTGTTCACCAGGTAGACGTCGACGTCGCCGCCCTTGCTCGACGAGGGGATCGCGCCGCCGCCCTGGGTGAACCGGCCCGACAGCTTCGCCATGCGGAAGTCGATCACCGAGGAGAGCGCGGTGGTGCTCGTGCAGCTCGTCGCGGCGGTGCAGCTCGTCGTGACGGTGCCGCGACACGCGCCGTCGTATGCGCACTTGTCGGTCGTCGTGCAGGCGAGGCCGTCGTCGCACGGATCGCCGGTGGGACGGGTGACGAGCGGGAAGCTCTTGCTCGCCTCGTCGCACGCGCCGTAGGAGCGACAGGGGCTCGGCGCGGCGGGCGGCGCGGGCACGCCGGAGACCACGCACCCGGTGCTCTTCGCCCCGGGATCGGCGGGCTTGCAGGACTCGACGCCGGTGCACCATTTGCCGTCGTCGCACCTCGCGTCGGACGGCACGTGCTGGGCGAGGCCGCCGGCGCAGCTGTCGACGGTGCAGTCCCACGCGTCGGCGGGCACGAGCGTGTCGTCGTTGACGTACTGGCAGCCCTTGGTCGGGTCGCAGGAGTCCCTGGTGCAGGGGTTGTCGTCGTTGCACGCGATCGGCGCGCCGCCCTGGCAGACGCCGGCGACGCATGTCGAGCCCGTCTTGCACAGCGTGGTCGAGCACGCGGTGCCGTCGCCGACGACCTTGTGCTTGCACACGCCTCCTTCGACCACGTCCACGGTGCACGGGTTGTCGTCGGCGCAGGGCGGCGTGTAGCAGCGGTAGGTGCCGTCGCCCTTGTTCTCGCAGGCCTGGTTGGCGGCGACGCAGGGATCGGGCTTGCACGGATCGTTGGTGCACGCGCCGGTGCCGTCGTCGTGGAAGCCGGCGTCGCAGTCGCAGCGATAGCCAGCGGTCTTCGAGGGATCGGCGGCGCAGGCGGTCTTGTTCGCGGCGGTGCAGAGGTTCGGCTTGCACGGGTCGGTGGTGCACCCGCCGGCGCCGTCCGGGTGGTGCGTGCTCGCGCACGTGGCGCAGGAGAGCCCCGCCCACCCGGCCTCGCAGGCGCAGGTCGTCTTGCCGGACACCACGCTGCAGGTGCCGTGACCGCTGCAGGTGGAAGGGCCGCAGGCCTCGTCGATCACGCAAGCGCCGGTGCCGTCGTCATGGTAGCCGGTGGCGCAGACGCAGCTGGCCCCCGACGAGCCGGCGACGCACCTCGTGTTCGGCTTGCTGCTGCACGGATCGGGCTTGCAGACGTCGGTCGTGCAGCCGCCCGCGCCGTCGGCGTGGTAGCCCTTCGACTCGTCGCACTTCTCGCAGCGCGCACCGGAGTACCCGGCGTCGCAGGTGCAGCCGATCGTCCCGCCGGCGTCGGAGCAGGCGCCGTGGCCGTTGCAGGTGCCCGCCGTGCAGGTCACGTCGGGCACGCACACGCCGCTCTCGTCGTGGGTGCCCGCGTTGCACAGGCACTCCACGCCGGCGTCGGTGACCACGCATCGCATCCGGCTCGGGGACGAGCAGGGGTTCGGCTCGCAGCTCTTCGGACCGGTTTCGGGCGGCGCCTCGGGCGCATCGGCGCCGGTGTCGGTCGGGAGCGCGCTGTCGTCCGTCTCGTTCGCGTCGGGAGCGGCATCGTCGGCTGCGTCGCCGGCGACCGAGGTCTCGCCCTCGAGCGGCGGGACCGGCTCGGACCCTCCGGTCGAGCACGCAATGGTGGCGAAGAGCACGACGAGCACGCCGAGGACGCGGTGGGACATCGCAGTCCCGAAGGCGTATCACCTCCGCCGGCCGATCTCCTCCCGGCCGCGTGCCGAGGCCGTCCGGAACGGGCTCAGGCCGTCGACCCGCTCACCGCCGCCGCCACGGTCATCCACTTGATGGGGAAGCCCTGCAGGTCCACCGACAGCATGATGTCGCCGAAGCTGTCCCCGTAGTCCTCGTGGACGAAGACCTCGGCGCGCCCGTCGCCATCGACGTCGAACGCGGCGCGCGGCTGGAACACGCGCATGTGGCAGCCGTCGCTGCCGTGGTGCACGTGCCGCGCGACCCATTTGCCGTCGGCCTGCAGCTGCGCGAACGAGAGCAGCGGCCCGCCGACGACGGCCCAGCGCAACGGCACCGACTTCATCTCGTCGAAGTCGCGCGTGTTGAAGTACAGCACGCGATCGGCGAGCGGGCGCGCGGGCGAAGGTTTGCACTCGTAGCTCGGGCTCGGCACCATGACGGACTCGAGCGAGGCGATCGTCTTCGCGAGCGCCGCCTTCTCCGCGTCGGTCGGCGTCCACGCGGCGCTCTTCGGCTGCTTGTAGCCGCCGTCGAGGTAGAGGCCGACGCCCCCGGCGCCCTTGGTCGTCTTGAAGGTCAGCTCGTAGCACTGCGAGACGTCGTAGCCCTCGCCGCCCGAGATCTCCGCCTCGCCGACCACCGCGCCGAACGCGTCGACCGTCTTGAAGCGCGCGCCCTTGCGCGCCCACTGCGCGCAGCAGGCCTCGCCCGCCGAATCGACGACGCCGCTCTTCACGACGGCGAAGGGCGTGCTCGGCTCCGACCCGATGATGCGCACCGCGCCCTGGTCCTTGCACGCCTTGTCGACGACCGGCTTCTTCGGGAGCGGATCGCCGGTCTGGATCTGCGCCTTGGCGACCACCTTGCTCTTCTTCTTCTTCGCCTCGGCGTCGGGCGCGGTGAGCACGAGGGTCGTGGCGCAGAGGAGGAGCAGCGTTCGGCGCATGGCGCCGACCTAGCCGGGTCCCGGGCTCGCCGGCAAGGAATCGACGGGTGGAGACGCCGGACTCGTCTCGGGATGGACCTTTTCGCGCCGAGCGTTGTCGGACCGATGATGCGGAGGATCGTCGCCGTCCTCGTGGCCGGGCTCGTCGCCGGCGTGGCCGTGATCTGGACCTCGTACCTGACCGCGATCACCGGGCAGCGCCGGTCGATCGCGCTGTTGGTGTTCGCGGTGTTGTTGGCGCTTCCGACGTCGGCGATCGTCCGACGGCGGCTCGGTCCCGGCGCGGCCGTGGCCGTGTGGCTCGGGCTCGTGCCGCTCGGCGAGGCGATCCGGCGGGTGATGGGCCGCCACGTCGAGGTGTACTCCGGGATGCGAGACACCGGTGCCTGGCGACGCGAGGCGACGCTCGCGCGCGGCGCGCTCGAATGGCGGCTCGACGCGCCGATCGTGCACGGCCTCTGGCGCTCGCCGACGCTCGTCGCGTTCGCGTGGGGCGTCGCGGCGGCGGTCGTGGCGGCGGCTGTCATCGCGCTGCTGCGCTCGCGGTGGTCCGGCCCCGTGGCGCGCGGCATCGTCGGCGCGGCGTGGACGGTGACCGTCGGCGGTGCGGGGCTCTTCATGGTCGCGAGCGCGCGCGAGGCGGGCCGCACCGACGCGGTGACGTGGGCGCGCGCGCTGCCCACGCTCGCGCTGCCGGCGCAGCTCGCGCGTCTTCCGGCGTGTGGCTCGGCGTCCGAGGGCGAGGCGGTGACGCTGCACGGAGCCGAGCTCGACGTGGAGTTCCGGCCGGTCGGCTGCCTCGTCCGCTTCTCGCGCAACGGCGCGCAGTCCGGGCTGCACCCCACCTACACGCTGATGAAGCTGACGCTGCACCACGACCCGGTGCTCGACGTCGACGTCGCCGCGAACGTCAGCGAGATCTCCGTGTTCCACCCGCCGGACCAGCGCGCGAAGATGCCGCCGGTCTCGACGATCCCGCTGGCGCACCGGATCAGCGCGGCGGCGACGTCGCTGATCGGCCTCGCGCTGCTCGCGTGGCCGCGCCGGTCCGCGCCGCGCGACCGGCGCGAGCACGGCCCCTATCGGACGGCGACGGCCGACGAGCCCGACCCGGCCGAGCCGCACACCTTGCGCGCCGCCATCGCGCTCGCGATCGCGCTGCTCGGCGCGGCGCCGCTCCTCGCGCTGTTCGCCGCAGGGTTGGGCTGATCTTCGACAGCTCGGCATGGAAGTAGGTGGCGCCGGGGACCGAGTCGATCCCCGGCGCCGTCGTAAGCGCGCGGGGCCTCGATGCGTCCTCGCGCATCAGAAACCCCGCAGCCAGCGCTCACAGAGTGGATGACGGACCAGCGCCGGCTCGCGCAGCCAGCGGGCTACGGGCAGCGGCGGCGGTAGAGGCGTCGGTTGGGTGCGTTTCGGCGCGCGAAGAGGGGCTTCGAGGGCCCTCCGCCTGCCCTGGAGAGGGGAGTGACGCGAGCCCGCGCTCCGAATCCACCACTGCACGATCGCCAAGCGAATCTGCGCCATGAACAACATCGCTCCTCCTTTCATATGAATCGTCGGTGCGTCGGCTGCGAATCGAACGCAGACGGCCTCGTTATCAGCGAGACCAGGGGAACCACCCCGTCCCGACGCGTACAGGGCGAGGGAATCGAACCCTCCTTGCCGTGGGTGTGGGCCACGTGCCGTCACCAGTCGGCACGCCCTGCGTGAAGCTGTGCAGACCTCCCAACCGCGATGCGGCGGGCCGGCCCGGTCGGGGGGATCGGGGGGCCTCAGGCCCACCCGACACGACCCCGGGAGGCTGCACCGTGACAGTCGCTGTGCGCGGAGTCGAACCGCGTCGGCACTCCTTATGAGGGAGTCCGCCCTCCGAGGGTCACAGCGAAGGAGCCGACGAGTGGGCGCCGAAGACAACGTTTTAGGATGTAGTCCTCGACTGCATTCGGCTCGAAGCTCCAATGCGCCCCGGGGGCGCGGGCCCCCGGGGACTTCTCACTACGCAGAGATCAGCTCGATCGCACGGATCACGTCCACCCAGTGCGACGCGCCGAGCTCACCCTTCGCGAACAGCGACACGATCTCGAACACGCGGTCGCTGAAGCCGCCGACGTTGAGGACGTCCTCGTCGTCGTGGACCTGCGTCGACGCGTACGGCTGCAGGTCGATCAGCACCAGCTTCGCGCGCGGGTTCCGCTCCTTGAAGCGGACCCACTGGTTCGCCATCTCGGTCGCGCGTCCGCGGCCGACGCGGTGGAATCCCAAACCGAAGTCCGCCCACGACATGTTGTCGGACACGTACACGACGAGGTCGCCCTTCGCCTTCTCCGCGTTCAGCTTCTTCAGCGGAGCGCTGCACGCCGTGCCACCCGAGGGCAGCTTGGCGAGGAAGTCGGCGTTGGTCAGGACCGAGTCGTACGGGTTCAGCCGCCGCGGCAGCGGGACGACGTCGTCACTGAACGGGATGACCTCGGCTCCCCGGCCGCTCCGGGGACCGTCGCTGGGGGGGTTCTTCCGCACGAACGACGCGGCGACCAGCGCCGCGACGTCGATGCAGCGAACCGCGGTGGTCGAGCCGCGGCGGTGACCGGTCACCGGCGAGTGCATCGATCCCGACACGTCGGGGCAGATGTACACCTTGCCGTTCACCTCCGGGACGTTCTCCGTCGCGACCTCCATCGCCTTCTGCAGCGCGTTGGTGATCGCGTCGGGCACGCCCGCGTCCGACGCCTTGAACGCCATCATCAGCTGGTACGGGAACGCCTTCGCGCGCCGCACCTGGGTCGCGTCGCCGAGCTTCTGCGCGACGTGCGCGACCAGCGCCGAGTCCTCGAACACGCCGTGACGTGCGAGCGTGTTGAGGTTCATGCGCAGCTGCGTCCAGGTCATGTTCTTGGCGATGCGCTTCCACGCCGAGGCGTCGAGCGGCAGGGCCGTCAACATCTCGAAGGGGACGTCGGGCAGGTCCTTCGACTCGCCCTTCTTGAACGCCTCGAACGCGCGGACCAGGGGCGGCAGGGCGGTCTCCTCGACCTCGCGGCCGATCAACCATCCGTACAGCGCCTGCCGCATCACGTCGGTCTCGCCCTTCTCGTTCTTCGGGACGGGCCGGACCAGCTTGATCACGTCCGCGAGCGACGGGTCGTTTCCCACCGAAGCCCGGAAGACGTTCTCTGCCGAACGCGACGCGAACCACGCCCGCGCCAGGCGCTTGGGCGCCGAGCCGAAGGACTTCCGCCCGGTCACGCCGCTGCGAACGATCTGCGTGAAGTTGCGGAGCATCTTCGCGTTGTCGATCACGCGCGGGAAGACCGCCGCGAGCAGGTTCACGTCCTTCGACGCGAGCACCGCCGCGAGGAACGCCGGCAGGTCCTTCATGTATCCGCGCTCGCGCGCGAACACCGCCGTCTTCGCCAGGAACGCCGGCTCGACCAGCGCCGCGAGCTCGAGCACCTTGTCCAGCTGCTCGTCGGCCGTCGCGTAGTAGGTCGTGTTGAACGTCCCCGTCGCCGCGTACTGCGCGAGCGCGTGCTCTGCGGAGAACGCGTACGCACGGCCGCCCGCCTCGTTGATGACGTCCGCCGCCTTCGCCTTCGACGCGCGCGCGAACAGGTTCTTGTTGGCCATGATTCTCGTTCTCCTTGTTACGGTCAGGGGGAGCGCCTCTGCCGCTCCCCCCGGGTCGAACGCGCGCGCACGGCGCGCGACACCCCCCACCAGCGACTCGCCACGCGAGGCGCTTCGCCGGAGGCTCAGCGACCTCGCGGGCTCGTGTCGGGCGGGCCTTGCGGCCCCCCGATCCCCCCGGCAGACGTGGCGCACACTTGGCCACGGTTGGATCGGTGATGCGCTTCTCGAATGACGTGAGTGCACGGAGAGGGAGTCGAACCCTCACGCTGTCACGGTCAGGGGGAGCGCCTCTGCCGCTCCCCCCGGTCGAACGCGCGCGCACGGCGCGCGACACCCCCCACCAGCTACTCCCCACGCGAGGCGCTTCGCCGGAGGCTCAGCGACCTCGCGGGCTCGTGTCGGGCGGGCCTTGCGGCCCCCCGATCCCCCCGGCACGCGTGGGCGCACGCTTGGTCACGGCTGGAACGGTGAGGCGTTTCTCAATTGACGTGAGTGCACGGAGAGGGAGTCGAACCCTCACGCCACGCGGGCGCCTGGCTCTCGACCAGGGGTGTCTACCGTTCCACCACCCGTGCATGAATTCGAGACGACGATTCGGCGCCGGAGAGGGTGCCCTTCCGCTGGGCGATCGCAGCGACACGCTTGGCGCGACGCTGGAGCTGGATTCGAACCAACGACTACCGATGTACTCCCCGTCTGCATTCGTCTCGAGCGCCCCGTACGGGAATCGAACCCGTCCCAGCCGATCGACAATCGGCCAGCCACCCAGCAGCTTCACGAGGCAGTGCGCGACCGTCGGCAGCATCGGCCGCCGCGTCGACGCGAAGGTCAGGATCAGCGCTTGTGCGCGCGCACCGTGGCGGTCGCGCGCTCGACCTCGTCGAGGATGCGGCGCGCGTGATCGAGGAAGGTCTCGCCGGCCTCGAGGAGGCGCACGCCGCGCGGCGTGCGCTCGAACAGCGGCGTGCCGAGCTCGTCCTCGAGCGCGCGCAGCTGCCGGCTGAGGGGCGGCTGCGCGATGTGCAGCTTCGCGGCCGCGCGGCTCACGTTGCCCTCCTCGGCGACGGCGACGAAGTAACGGATCTGCGCGAGGCTCATCGGCCAGCCAAGTGTAGCGCCGCCAGATCGAAAAGGTATTGGATCGCCCTCGGTCGAGCGCACATCGTCTGGGCGTGCCGATCGAGATCTTCGGAGCACGCGAGGTCGCCCGGTTGCGGCGCGCCGGCGAGGCGGCGCGTGACACCCGCGCCGTCGTCGCCGGGCGACTGCGCGCCGGCGTGACCACGGCGGACGTCGACGCGTGGGTTCGCGAAGACACCCGGCGGCGCGGCGGCACCCCGAGTCAGCTGGGCTACCGCGGCTTTCCTGCGGCGGTCTGCGTGTCCCGCAATCACGTGGTCTGTCACGGGATACCGAGTCGCGGCGAGCGCCTCGTCGACGGCGACATCGTCAACGTCGACGTGACGACGTGTCTCGACGGGTTCCACGGCGACACGTCGGCGACCTTCCTCGTCGGAGAGGTGGCGGAGGAGCGGCGGATGTTGGTGGACGTCGCCCGGCGTGCGCGCGACGCTGGCGTCGCCGTGGTCCGCGAGGGAGCGCGTCTCGGCGACGTCGGAGCCGCGATCGTCGAGGTCGCGAGGGCCGCGGGGTGCTCGGTGGTCACCGAGCTCGGCGGGCACGGCATCGGCCGCACGATGCACGCTTCGCCGCACGTCTCGCACGTGGGGACGCGCGGGACCGGCATGCGCCTGCGGGCCGGCATGGCCTTCACCATCGAGCCCATGATCAACCTCGGTCGCCCCGAGGTGCGCACGCTCGACGACGGGTGGACCATCGTGACCGCCGACGGCGCGCCATCGGCGCAGTTCGAGCACACCGTCGTGGTCACCCGCGACGGTTGCGCGATCATGACCGCATGACGGTCTCCCTCCTTCGAATCGAACGAAGCCTGCTCGTTTAGGAAACGTGCGCCGGGATCCACCCGGAGGGAGAGGCTCCCCGTACGTGTTTAGCGGGCGGGACACCGCCGCCGCGTGATCCACCGCGGGTCGCGGACGAGCCGTCGGTGGGTGCCGGCCTTCGCGCGTGCAATACGGCGTTCGGCGGTGGCTGGCGGAGATCGATGTTCAGTTCGGCGCGA
>JACPFM010000119.1 GCA_016182965.1 Deltaproteobacteria bacterium
ACGCCGGCTCCGCCAGCGGCGCGCACGCGAACCTCATGACCCTGCCGGGCACCAGCACCGCCGCCCCGGTCGAGTCGTGCGCCACGTGCCACGGCGCGGGGCGTGACAACGACGCGTCGAAGGTCCACGTCGCCAGGCCGTGATCCACCCACGAGGGCCGCGCGGTCGATGACCTCGACCGCCTGGCCCTCGACCCCGAGGCCGGCCCCGCGGAGACGCGGGGTCGGTTTCGTGTTTTTGCGGTTTCCCACGCGTTCGCGTCCCGGCACGTTGGCCAAATCGGGTTTGCGTGGCGGCGGTCACGTGCTCAACTCGGGAGGACTGTCACGCGCCGGCGTCGTCGGTGGGGAAGGGGGACGACGATGAAGAACGAGGCTTCCAGCGGGTGGTTCGAGGCGCTGCGCGCGCGCTGCTCCTCCTGCGGCGAGGCGATCGCGCGGCACCCATACTGCGCGTCGTGCGGGCGGCCGCGCCGCTGCGGCGATGACGCGCAATGGCGGCACGATCCACGCGGCCGACTCAGCTGTCCGGACTGCGTCGTCGAAGCGTCCTGATGTTCGCGGGCTGGCGTCTGCGAGTCACGCGTTCACGTAATTGACGTCCGCGCCCTCGAGCACGCCGCGCGCGAGCAGGGACATGATCATCAAATACGTGAGGTCGACCTCGCCGGTCAGCGTGCCGCGCGCGTCGCGCGACGGATCGGTGATGTCGCAGGTGATGTCGAAGCCCTCGCCTCGGAAGCGCGCGCGCTCGCCGTCGAGCACCGCCTCGTAGGCCTTGCCGCCGAAGCGGCCGAGCACGCGCACGACGCGCGCGTCGCGCTCGAGGAAGAAGCCGTCGCGTCCGACGTGCTCCTCGAACTGCGCGCGGCTGCCGAAGAAGCGGGGCTTCACCGCGTACGGCCCGCCCGCCTCCGGGCAATGCACGTCGCAGTGGCCGCACTCGTTGCAGAAGTCGGCGAAATTCCCGATCTGGTGGCGCTCGTGCACGCCGAGCGATCCGTCGCGGCGGACCTCGACGGCGCCGCCGGCGCCGGCCGTCGCCCTGAGGACCGGGAGCTCCTTCACGTCGGGCAGGGAGTAGATGAAGTTCGCGTCGTTCGGGCAGATCGGGATGCACTTGTCGCACGTGAGGCAGTCGAAGAGGTGCAGGTGGGTCCCCACCTTCTTCGGCGGCTTGTTGGTGGCCTCGCGGCGATATCGCGGTTCGGCCAGCACGCGGGCGACGTATGCGCGCGTATTGCCCAATCGCGCCGCGGACACGTCGTCGAGCTTGGCGGTCTTGCGCGCGAATTCGTCGATCGTATTCGCGGACACGGCGCGCATCTTGTCGTCGAGCTCTTTGAAATACGCCTGCAGCCGGCCGTAACCGCCGATGCGCAGCAGATCGGTGCACACGGTCACCGGCACGAGACCGAGCGACACCGCGTCGGCGAAGTTCTTCTGGTCGATGCCGCCGGAGAACGACACGAGGAAGCGATCGCCCATCGCCTCGCGGAAGCGGCCGACCAGCGACATGGCCAGCACGTGCAGCGGCTGGCCGGAGAGGTACATGGTCTTCTCGGTCTTCGGGAAGAAGTCGCGGCGGTTCTCGACGACGAGCGTGTTGGTGAACTTGACGCCGAAGCCGCGGCCGAGCGCGGCTGCGCGCTTCCCGAGCCGATCGACGAAGCCGAGCGCCTGCTCCCACGTGGCGTCCTTGTCGAACGCCTCGTCGGGGATGTGATCGGGGTAGCCGAGCACGTCGTTCAAGATGCGCCGCGCCTCGACGCGCCCGAGCAGCGTCGGGTTCAGCTTGACCACCGTGCTCACGCCGACGTCTTCGAGGAGGAAGCCGGCGATGCGCTCGATCTCGTCGGGCGGGCAGCCGTGGAACGTCGAGAGCGTCAGCGAGTCGGAGATGCGCGTGCGGAAGTCGAGATCGCGGTAGCGCGCGAACGGCTCGGGGATCTCGCGGCGCAGCTTGTCGACGATCGGGCGGGCGTCGAGCATGCCGGAGAGGAAGGCGCGCACGCGATCGCTCCTGATGCCGGCGAGGTCGTAGCCGACGCTCATGTCGAACACCACGTGCTCGAACCCGGGCTGGAGCTTCAGCGCGCCGCTCGCCACGAGGATGTCGACCAGCATCGAGGCCTTCACGTACTCCTCGAGCGACTGCTCGAGCGTGAGCTCCTGCGACCACTCGACGTTGTAGCCGATGGTCTCGGCGTCGATGCAGGGGCGCGGGATCTGCAGCCGATCGAGGATCTGCACCGTCTTCAGCTCGAAGATGCGCGCGCCGCCGAGGAAGCCGAGCACGATGTTCTGCGCGAGCTGCGAGTGCGGCCCGGCGGCGGGCCCGAGCGGCGACGAGGCGTGGTGGCCGTGGAAGTCCACGGAGAGATCGCGTCCGGCGACGCCGCGCACGAAGCGGCGCTCGGGGAGGTCGAAGACCTTCTGCTGCCGCTCCAGCTCGCGGAACATGCGCGACACCAGACGACCAAGGGGGAAAGGGACGAGCTCCGCCACGGCGCGATCCTACGCCTGCGTCGCGTCGGCCGCGCCCCGGGAAGCCGTCCGGGGCGTGATTGTGATCAGCTCCAAAGAAACTACCTGCTCGCCCGCGGGCGGAGTCGGCGGTAAGCCTTGGGTTCGGCCGGAGGGGGGGACGGGCGCCGCGTGTCGGCTCACCGCGCGCGGCGCCCGTGCTTTTTCACCCGACGCCCGAGAGCGCCCGCAAGAGCGTGGCGAAGACGCCGCGGAGCTCGGCCTTGGTGGGCCTCTTCGACGGGCGCACCAGCGCCTCGATCTCGAGGCCGCGCAGGGTGGCGAGCACGATGCGGGCGTCGCGCTTGGGGTGTGCGGAGCCGAGCGCGCGGGCATGGGCCTCGAGGACGTCGAGCAACCCGCGCTCCCAGGCGGCGTAGGTCGCCTCCAGCGCCGGGTCGCGGGCGATCTCGAGCGCGAGCTCGATCTCGGCCACCAGCCCGGCGCGGTCTTCTTCGAGATCGCTGAGCACGGTCGCCGCGAGCATGTCGGCGGCCGCGTCGACCGGCGCCTTCTTCGGGTCGAGCTCGGCGACGATGCGTGCGAAGCGCTCCATCGACGTCGATGCATAATGCATCAATGCTTCGCGCAGCAGCGTCTCGCGCGAGTCGAAGTAATAGGTCGTGGCGCGCAGCGAGGTGCCCGCCTCGGCCGCGACGGCGCGGTGGGTGACGGCGCGCGGTCCCTCGCGGGCGAGCACGCGCAGGGTCGCCTCGAGGACCTCGCGTCTACGCTCCTCGCCCCGCGGCTGCCGCTTCACGCGGCGCCCCCGCCGCGCAGCGCAATCGCGGCGCGCGAGAACGGGCGGTGCAGATCGGCGAGCGCGCGCACGGCGGCATCGTAGACCGGACGCGTCGTCGCGCGCGGGGCGAAGCGACGATCGACGGCGACCGCGGCCCGCGCGTCGTCGAGCGAGCGGACCACGCCGGTGGCGACGCCGGCGACGAGCGCGGCGCCGATCGCGCCGGCGGTGCGCGGGTGCGCGACGCGCTCCACCGCGCGCCCGGTCACGTCGGCGACGATCTGCAGCCACGCGTCGCTCTGGGCGCCGCCGCCCGCCGCGCGCAGCGGAGCCTCCGGGGCGAGCGCCATGGCCTCGACGATGAGGCGGAGGTTCAGCGCGACGCCCTCGAGCACCGCGCGCGCGAGATCGGCTCGGCCGTGCTCGAGGCCGAGACCGACGAACCCGCCGCGCAGACGCGCGTCGGGGAAGGGGGCCCGCTCGCCGAACAGCCACGGGCAGAACAAGAGCCCGCGCGCGCCCGCGGGAGACGACGCGGCGAGCGCGTCGAGGTCACCGCCGTCGCCGGCCCCCGCCGCGACAGGGCCGAGCGTGCGTGTCGCCCAGTCGCGGCATGCGCCCGCGGTCTCCGATTCGCCGACGAGCAGCACGCCGCTCGGCGCGGCCGACGGAACCAACGCGACGCCCGCGCGCGGCACCGGCCTCTTGCGATCGCTCGCGGCGGCGATCCACGCGGAGGTGCCGAGGTAGACGTGCGCCTCGCCGGCGCGGGTCGCGCCGGTGCCGACCGCCATCGCCGGGATGTCGGCGGCGCCCATCGCGACCGCGGTGCCCTCGCACAGACCGAGCGCCCGCGCGCCCTCGCGGTGGAGCGCGCCGGCCAGGCGCGTGCTCGGGAGGAGCGGCGGGAGCCTATCGAGCGGGAACCGGGCGAGGAACGCGAGCGCGCGCGACATGGTGCGCGTCTCGGGATCGATCAGCCCCGTGGCGCCGGCGGCGGTGGGATCGAGCGAGAGGCGCCCGGTTGTCCGCGCCACGAGGAAGCTCGTCGCGTCGCCGAGCGCCCGCGTGCGCGCGAACACCTCCGGCTCGTGCGCGCGCAGCCACGCGACCTTGGCGACGATGTCCTTGCCCCCGGGCACCGCGCCGGCGAGCGCGCGCACCACGCGCGCGCCGCCCATGCGGCGGACGATCGCGCGCGCCTCCTCCTCGGCGCGCGCGTCCATCCACGCGATGGCCTCGCGCATCGGGCGGCCTTCACCGTCCATCGGGACGAGCGTGAGCATCTGCCCGGCGAACGCGAGGGCGTGCACCGACTCCGCGGAGACGCCGGAGAGGCGCAGCACCTCGCGCGTCGCGTCGCGGGCGGCCGAGACCCACGACTCGGGATCCTGCTCGGCCCAGCCTTCGTGCGGGTGCTCGAGGGTGTGCGGCGCGACCGACTCGGCGAGCAGCGCGCCGCCGTCGTCGATCAACGCCGCCTTGGTGCCGCTGGTGCCGACGTCGTAACCGAGCAGGAGGGTCACGACCTCCTCAGCCCATCGAGAGCGGCACCACCGTGCGCTCCCCCTTGGCGTCGACCTTCTCGACCAGCAGCGTGTCTCCTCCGCCGACGCCGAGCTTGCCGACGATCTCCATCGCGAGCGTGAGGACCTCGTACGGTCGATAGGCGACCTCGGGCGCGAGAACGCCCTTGTCGAGCACGGCGCCGCGCGCGGCGAGGATCGCGCCGACGGCGGCCGGGATGCCGGTGCCTTCGCCCGCGCCCGCCTCGCGCGACGAGATGGAGAGCTCGTAGCGCGTGGGCTCGCCGCGGCGCAGACCGGAGACCACCACCTTCAAGCAGCCCGCCGGCCCCGTCACGCCCGCCTCGCGCAGCAGGCGCGCGCGCTGCGAGAGGACGTGCGCGACCGAGAAGTCGAGCGGGACGACCTTCTGCCCGTTCACCTCGAGCGGCGTCTCGGTGCACGCGCCGACGCGGACCATCTCCTGCGTGAGCCGGAAGTAGGAGAGCGGGAACACCACGCCCATGTTGGTCGCGCGCTTCAGGCCCGGGATGTTGCGCGGCAGGGTGATCGTCTCGGGGTGCGGGTAGGGGAAAACCGGGAGCGTGCCGACGCCGCGGAAGTCGACGTCGACGACGTGCGCCCGCCCGCTCTCTTCGAGCTGACGGACGGTCATCATCTGCCCGTCGATGAACAGCGGCACGTCGTTGGTCATGGCGTGGATGCGGTGCTTCAACACCGCCGGGCCCTCGTCGGGCTCGCCGCCGTGCGCGTGGTAGATGTCGACGGACTCGACCGAATCGAGCAGCGCGTCGGCGCAGAGACGCACGAACACGTTCGCCAGCCCGGGCGAGTTCCCCATGCCGACGACGGCCGAGACGCCGGCCGCCTTCGCGGCGCCGTCGAGCTCGAGCATCTTGCGCGTCGGCTCGAGATCGTCGCAGACGTCGACCCAGTCGACCCTCGCCGCGAGCGCGGCGGCGAGCATCGGCGGGCCGAACCGGTAGAACGGCCCGATGCAGCCGACGCCGACGCGCGCGCCGGCGAGCACGCGCTCGAGCGACGCGGCCGACGTGGCGTCGACCTCGACCGCCCGCGCCTTGGCGCCGGCCTGAGCGGCGCTCTCGCGCGCGGCGTCGAGCCGCGCGTCGGCCACCACGATCTCGTCGAAGTCCGCGACGTGCGCGAGCGAGCGCACCACGACTCGACCGATTCCACCGCCACCGCCGAGCACCACGACCTTCGACATGACCGCCTCCTGGGTTGCCGGATGAATATGTAACATTTGTTACACGTTGGCAAGGGGGGGCCCGGACTGCTACGGGAGCGGGCGTGAAGTCGACCTGGGACGTGTTGATCGTGGGCGCCGGGAGCGCCGGTGCCACGGCGGCGCTGCACCTCGCGCGCGCCGGACGACGCGTGCTGGTGCTCGACGCGCGCGCGCTCGACGAAGCGGGCGCGCAGTGGGTCAACGGCGTCCCCGGCTGGATGTTCGACCGCGCCGGCGTCGCGCGGCCGAGCGATCCGCCCGAGCTCCGCAGCGCGCCCGCGCGCCACGTGATCGTCGATCCCGGCTGGGAGCACCGCGTGGTGCTGCCGCGGTCGCCTCTGCTCTCGGTCGACATGCGTCACCTGATCGCGCGGCTGCAACGCGAGGCGCGCGCGGCCGGCGCGACGCTGACCGGGCGCACGCCGGTGCGTGACGTGCTGCTCGAGGGCGAGCGCGTCGTCGGCGTCCGCACGCCCGAAGGCGAGGTGCGCGCGCGCTTCGTGATCGACGCCTCGGGCCTCGCCGGCGTCGTGCGGAGCAAGGTGCCGGCGCTGCGCGCCGAGTGCCCCGCCCCGCGCGCGAGCGACGTGTGCTCCGCCGCGCAGGAGGTCCGGCGCATCGCCGATCTCGACGGCGCGCGCCGGTGGATCGCGGCGCACGGCGCGCCCGGCGACGCGCTCGGCGTGGTCGGCCTCGAGGGCGGCTTCTCCACGCGCAACGTCAACGTCGATCTCCGGTCGGGCGAGGTCGACATCCTCACCGGCGCGATCGCAGAGCGCGGTCGCATGTCGGGGCCGGAGCTGCTCGACGCGTTCGTGCGCGCGCAGCCGTGGGTCGGCGAGAAGGTGTTCGGCGGAAGCGGCGCCATCCCGCTGCGCCGTCCCTTCGATCGGTTGTCGGCGCCGGGCGTCGCGCTGATCGGCGACGCGGCCTGTCAGGTGTTCCCCGCGCACGGCAGCGGCGTCGGCGCCGGGATGATCGCCGCCCGCGTGCTCGCCGAGGCGCTGCTCGCGCACGCGCCGCAGGCAGGAGACGGCGCGCACGATCCCGGTGTGCGCTACGAGGCGACGTTCCACCGAGCCACCGGCGCGCTGCTCGCTGCCTACGACGTGTTCCGCCGGCTCTCGCAGGACCTCTCCGCCGAAGACCTCGCGGGCATGTTCGCCGCGGGGCTGATCGATCCGGTGGGCTTCGAGGCGGGGCTCTCGCAGCGGATGCCCGTCCTCGGCGCGCGCGACGTGCTGCGGCTCGGGGCGGCGGCCACCCGCGCGCCGCGTCTCGCCGCGCGGTTCGGGCCGGCGGTAGTGCGCATGCGGCTCGCACACGCGCTCTACCGCGCGCGGCCGCGCCGGCGCGAGCTCCTCTTCGCCTGGTCGCGCGCGGCAGAGCGGCTGGTGGACGCATGACCATGAGTCCGGCGCTGCGCGTCGCGTTCATCCTCGTGTCCATCGCGGGCGCCGTGGTGGTCATCTCGTGGCGCATGCGCGAGACGAGCCGTCCGATCGACGCGCGCAAGATCCTCATCCCGCCGCTCGGGATGAGCACCGGCTTCGCGATGTTCGTCTACCCGCCCACGCGCATCCCCATCCTGTGGGCGGCGGTCGCCTTCCTCTTCGGCGCGTTGGTCCTCTGCTACCCGCTGGCGAAGTCGTCGGAGCTCGCGCGGGTGGGCGACGAGATCCGACTGCGCAGGTCGCCCGCCTTCCTGTGGATCCTCTTCGCGCTCGTGACCATCCGCTTCGCGGCGCGCACGTGGGTCGAGCACTACGTGAGCCCGCTGCAGACCGGCTCGATCTTCTTCGTCACCGCCTTCGGCATGATCCTGCCCTGGCGGCTGCTCATGTACCGCAAGTACAAGCGGCTGGTCGCTCAACGCGAGAGCGAGCCCCGAGCAGGCGAAGGCGCGGGCCCGGGGCCGGCCGCCACGGTCTGAAGGTTCTCGCCGGGCACTGATGGTCCTCGCGACCGGGCGTGCTGTAGGCTCGTCCGGTGATCCGTCTGCCGACCGCCGCGGTGACCGCGTTGCGCAATCGACTGCGCGACCGCGGCGTCCGACCCTCCATCTCGCTGCCGACCGCGCGCGCGTCGGCGCGCGCCGACATGGACGACGTGCTCGACGCGTTGATCGCCGAGGAGTACGCGCCGCTGTGCGACGCCATGTACCTGATGATGGCCGCCGATCAGCAGCTCACCGCCGCCGAGCGCGACGTCATCCGCGGCGCGTTGCGTGAGCTCGACGATCGCATCCGCACCCGCCACGTCGAGGCCATGATCGCCGCCTCGGCCGAGGCGCTGGTGTGCGAGGGGTGGGACGGCCGCCTCCGCGCGCTCTCCGACACGATCGGCGACGATCGCGCGCGCGCCGACGCGGCCATCCTGCTCGCGGCCGCGGTGGCCTACGCCGACGGCGAGATCGCGCCGGCCGAGAACGACGTGATGGCGATGCTGATGGAGGCGCTCGGCGTCGACGACGAGCGGATGCGCGTCCTCATCGGCTCGCTGGAGCGCGTGAACACGGTCCTCGAGCGCGACGCCAAGGTCGACGCGGCAGACGTCGCGGTGCACGCCGCGCTGCGCCTGCGCGCGCCGGAGGACTTCGAGCGCCTCGCGGCGACGACCGATCGGCCCGACGTCACGCTGGTGCTGCGGCTCTACGCGGCCTACGTGCGCGCCTGCGACGATCTCCTCGATCGCTCGGTGCATCCGCGCTCGATCCCGACCGCGTCGGTCACCGCGCTGGGCGAGCTCGCGCGGGCGTTGCAGGAGGGGCGCTCCGAGCGGCTCGACGAGCTGCGGGCCAGCCTCGAGGCGCTGGTCGAAGCGCTAGAACGCGTCGATCGGGCGACGTCGCTCCGCGCGCTGAGCTCCGACGCCGCCGATCCGCTCTCGGCGATCGAGCAGGCGCTCGATCGGCTCTCGCGCCTGGTCGCGCGCGCGCTCGAGCGCGTCGGCGAGCCGACGGCGGGCTCCGACGTCCCCGTCGCCCTTCGCGCCGCCGTCGCCGCCGTCGCGCAAGGACGACCGGGCGCGCCCGACGCGCTCTCGCAGGCGATCGATCGCCTGCTCGGCTGGGCGGCTTTCACCGTGCCCGGAGCGGTGCTCTCCACCGTCGGCCACGTCCTCCGCGGCGTCGCCGCGCTGCCCCTCGAGACCGAGAGCACGGCGCCCGCCAAGGCGGCTTCGGAGCCTTCGCTCCCCGAGTGGATCCCGCAGAGCCGCGTGCTCGGCGGGTTCTACGTGCACGCGCCGCTCGGCGACGGCGGCGCCGGGAGCGTGTTCGTGGTCTCGCGCGCCGAGGAGCGCGACGACGCGAGCGCGCCACGCTACGCCCTGAAGGTCCCGCACTACGACGCGGTCGCCGCGCGCAGCGTGTCCGAGGCCGAGTACCTGCGTGTCTTCAAGCTCGAAGCGGGCACGCTGCTCTCGCTGCCGGAGCACCCGAACCTCGCCGAGTTCATCACCTTCGACGCGCGCGCGCGCCCCAAGCCGCTCCTGGTGATGGAGCTGGTCGAGGGCACCGACTGCCTCGAGCTGCTGAAGAAGCGCGAGCTCGACTGCGCGCGCGTGATCACCATCCTCGACGGCGCGCTCTCGGGCCTCTCGGCGATGCACGAGGCCGGCGTCGGGCACCTCGACGTCAAGCCGTCGAACATCGTGCTGCGCCGCGGCGGCGCGCCCGCGCTCGTCGATTTCGGGCTCGCCGGTCGCCACCTGCGCGTCGGCTGCGCCACGCCGATGTACGCCTCGCCCGAGGTGTGGGGTCACGTCGAGGAGGGCGCGCCGGCCACGCCGTTCTCCGCCGACGTGTACTCGTTCGGGTGTGTGGCCTTCGAGCTGCTCACCGGCAAGATGCTCTTCGAGGGCTCGCACGTCCTCGCCCTCATGGCCGCGCACTTCGAGCACGACGGGAAGCCGGAGGCGATCGCGCGGTGGATGGCGGATCCGGCGCTGTCGTCGATCGCCACGTGGCTCTCGTCGTGCCTGCGGCGCAGCCCGGCGGCGCGCCCGACGGTCGACGCGCTGCAGGCGCAGCTGCGCGAGATCGCGCCGAGGCTCTCGGCGATGAAGTGGCCGCTGCCGGCGGCGTGAGCCGGCGATCGGCCGCGCGCACCACGCTGCGATCGCGTCGTCGAGCGCGATCACCGGTGCACGCACCGGCGACGAGCGTCACGAGGCGTCGAGCAGCCCGACGAGCGCCTCGCCGACCATGCGTTCCCAGCCCTTCGACGCGCCGTCGTACGCGTGGGCGTTGCCCGGGAGGAACCCGGATTGCTCGAGCTCGAGGCGCGTGCCGCCCGACGCCGTCGGCGTGAGCGTCCACGTCACGACCGTATCGAGCTCCGTGGCGCCAGAGCCGCTTCGCCACGTGTAACGGATCCGTCGGTGCGACTCGATTTCGAGCACCTCGCAGCGCACGATCCCGTCCCACCACGGCGTGGGCTCCTGCCGGAACGTGAAGGTGTGGCCCACCTGGGGACGCAGGTCGTTGGCCATCAGCCATCGTGCGAGGAGATCCGGCTGCGTGAGCGCACGCCAGACCTTCTCCGGCGCGTGCCGCAGATCCCACGTGAGCGACAACGACTTGTTCACGGATTCGACGCTCATTCGTCCAGCTCCTCGAGCAATGCATCCAGACGTTCGACTCGCTCCGACCAGAACGATCGGTAGTGCGCGAGCCAGTCGACGAGCGGCCGCAGGCCCTGCGGCGCGACGCGGTAGTAGACGAGGCGCCCCTCGCGCCTCTCGGACACGAGGCCGGCGCTGCGCAGGGCCGCGAGGTGTTGCGACACCGCCGGCTGCGAGATGTCGAACTGCGCGGTGAGATCCTTCACCGGGGCCTCTGCGCGCGCGAGGCGCTCGAAGATGGCCCGCCGGCTCGGATCCGCGAGAGCGCGCAAGACGATCCCCGCATCGGTGTGCACGAACCATGTATAAGTGTAGGCTTATGCATAGTCAAGTGGCTCGCTTTCCCGTGTGCGGGGGGTGCCCGCCGCGGATGGGCACGGGTGCACTGATCGACAGCTCGGTGGTCCGACGCTCAGCGCAGGTGTCCGTGCAGCGCACGTTGCAGCAGACGCCGTCGACGCAGAGACCCGATTCGCACGCGGCGTCCGCAGTGCACGCGTCGCCGAGCCCGCCCGCGAAGGTGAGGGGCCGCACGGAGGCGCGCGCGGCGCCCGACGTGGGGTCGGGCTTGGCGTAGCCGACGCGTGCCCTTCAGCTGGTCTTCTCGGCATCCACCGCCGAGAGCACGGCGGCGAGCTTGGCCTCGAGATCCTGCTCCCGATGAAAGCCTCGTGCGGTGATCAGTGAGAGACGCTCACGTACCGCCGCGAGGTCCAGGGACGGATTCGCGAGTATCAGCCCGATCGCGTCGTCGAAGTCTCTCCGGCGCCGATCGGTCATCGCGAGGACCTTGGTCGCCACGAGGTCTTCGGCGGTGGCCACTGGAACGAGTCCTACGGATGGTATGTCGATGGGGGTCGCCCGCCCCACGATCTCCTGCTCGATGCCGCTCGACGCCGCCAGGAGGTCCACGTGAATGGCATCTCGGGTCACGAGCCGAACGGTGGCCGTCCGACGGGCGACATCGTGCTCGACCAGCGAATGAATCGCGTAGCGCGCAGCCCGCAGGTCTCGAATGAGCGCCTCCAACTCGGCTTCGGAGACGGCCAGCGCGAGGTCGACGTCACGCGTGAACCGCACCTCGCCGCGGATCGAGACCGCGAGCCCACCCACCAGCGCGAACGAGACTCTTCGCGCCGAGAGCCACGCCGCGATCTCCGCGAGGGCGCGCTGCGGCGAGGGCTCAATCATCGGCGAGCCAGGCGCGGAGGAGCTCCTCGATTCGCGCGTCGTCGGCGTCCGGAAAGCGAGTACGCAGCGAGACCTTCTTGAGCTCGATCCCGAAGCGCATGGCCTCGAGCGCCTGCCGCGCCTTCTCCGAAAGAGCCGTGTGCCGTGCGGCGTCGAGGTCGTGTGCCCGCAGTGGATCCACTCCCAGAGTCTAGTACGGCGCACTGGAAGTTCGTACCTGATGCTTCCCGAACGTTGGGGCGCCGTACCAGTACGGCGCACTGGAAGTTTCGTACCTGATGCTTCCCGACCGCTGGGGCGCCGTACGAGCTCGACCCGAAACTGCGCGTCACCCCGACGAACGCAGTCGACCTCGCCCTGACGTCGCCGTACCGTCGCGGGCGGCAGTCGCACCTCCCGCCGACGAGCGCCGATGCTTCCCGCGATCAGCCGCCGGTCGCGCGCATGTCGACCGCGGCGGCGCTCGCCTCGGTGCAGCCGCGCCACGCCGCGTCGGGCTTGAGCGTCCACGCCTCGTCGAGGCCGCGCGCGATCGCGTCGACGTCGCCGGCGCGCACGGCGGCGGACACGTCGACCGAGTCGTTGGTGGCGAGGCAGGGGCGCAGGCGGCCGTCGCTCGAGACGCGCAGTCGATCGCACCCGCTGCAGAAGGTGTCGCTCGTGCCGGTGACGAAGCCGATTCGACGACCGTCGTGGGTAGGCACGTAGACCGCGGGGCCGCGGTCGGCCTCGCGCGCCGGCTCGGCGTCGACGAGCAGCGTCGCGAGCCGCGCGCGCATCTCGGCGAACGGGACGACGCGGCCGCGGATGCGCGCGCCTTCGCCGACGGTCATCAGCTCGAGGAAGCGGGGCGTCGCGCCGACCGAGAAGGCCCACTGCGCGATCGAGACGAGCTCGTCGTCGTTGCGCAGATCGTCGCCGTCGGGGCCGACGACGACGGTGTTCGTCTTGAGCTCGAAGCCGGTGGCGCGCGCCGCCTCGACGCCTTCGAGCACCTTGTCGAGGTGACCGCCGCGCGTGAGGCGGAAGAACCGCTGCGGATCGAGCGAGTCGATCGAGAGGTTGAGGCGCCGCACGCCCGCCTCGTAGAGCGCCGAGGCGAGCTCCGTGAGCTGCGTGCCGTTGGTGGTGATCGCGAGGTCCTCCACTCCGGGCACCGCGGCGACCGCGCGCGCGATGTCGAGGACGTGCGGGTGCAACAGCGGCTCGCCGCCGGTGATGCGCACCCGGCGCACGCCGCGGAGGACCAAGCCCTCGACCAGACGCTGCCAGTGCTCGGCGAGCACGCGGCGCTCGGACGGCAGGTAACCGTCGCGGCGGTTCGGTCGGCAGTAGAGGCAGGCCAGATCGCACCGATCGGTGATCGACAGGCGCACGGCGCGCGGGCTCGCGCGCTCGGCGCGCGGCGCCTCTGCGACGCGCTCCCACGGCTGCGGGCGCGCGGAAGACACCGCTTGATCGGCGATCAGGGGCAGCGACACGCGCACCCCGCGAGCGTAATGCATCTCGCCGGCGCGGGAAGCGGTGCTAGGGTCCGCCGCATGCCTCGCGTCGACCCGCCCCGAGTCGATCTGGTCGACTCGACCGTCGCGATCGATCCGGTGGTGTCCGCGGTCAGCCGGCCGGGAGCGGGCGGCGTCGCCCTGTTCGTCGGCGTCGTCCGCGACGAGGCCGACGGCCGGGCCGTGACCCTCCTCGAGTACGAGGCGTACCGGCCGATGGCCCTCGCCGAGATGCATCGCATCGTCGATGAGATCCAGCGAACCGACCCGGAGGTTCGGGTGGCGGTCACCCACCGCGTCGGGGCGCTGCGCGTCGGCGACGTCGCCGTCGTGTGCGCGGCCAGCGCACCGCACCGGGGGGAGGCGTTCGCCGCCTGCCGCCGGCTGATCGACGAGATCAAGGCGCGCGTGCCCATCTGGAAGCGGGAGCACGGGCCCGAGGGCGCGTACTGGGTCGGCTGGCGCGACGCGCGGTGCGAGCCGGGCGGGCACGGGCACGAGCCCGGGCATGAGCACGGGCACGGGCACGGGCACGAGGCGGGGGATGACGAGCCGAAGGAGCGCCCGTGATCCGCGTGCTCGCGTTTGCAGGCGCGCGCGACGCCATCGGGACCGCAGAGCTCGATCTCGCGCTCGACGGCCCGACGACCGCCCGCGCGCTGCTCGCCCGGCTCTGCGCCGCCCACCCGCGGCTCGCCCCCTATGCATCGTCCATCCGCCTCGCGGTGAACGGCACGTACGCCGCGTGGGACGACCCCGTCGCCGACGGCGACGAGGTCGCGATCATCCCGCCGGTCGCTGGCGGCTGATCCCGCTCAAGACGCGAGCCGCACATCTTCCTCGGGCTCAGCCGGCCCGCGCGTGCGGTCGAGCTCGCGGTCGCGTTCGAGCGACACCTCGCCGGTGAGCACGGGCAGCGCCGTCTTGAGCGCGATCGTCAGCACGATGAGCCCGAACGCCCAGATGCCGGCGGTGATCTTCCACTCGGTCAGCGTCGGCGAGTACTCGACGATCTCGTGCAGCGTGCTCGGCACGAAGCCCGGGATGATCAGGCCCATGCCCTTCTCGATCCACACGCCGACGAACGCGGCGAAGCAGGCGAGATCGAGCACCGCGACCTTCTCGCGGGTGGCCTTGCTGTGGAGCAGGACGGCCGACAGCACGTTCAGCGCGATGGCCGACCAGATCCACGGCACCAGGCCGTGCCGGCCGTGCGCGCCGAAGAACAGGTACTTCGCCGCGGTGGCGTGCGCGCCGCCCGTGTAGAACGCGGTGAACACCTCCGACCCGAGCATGAACAGGTTGAGGAGCACCGTGACGCGCAACACCGACGTCAGCGTGCGGATCGGCCCGTCGCCGATGCGGAAGGACGACGCCCGCCGCACCACCTGCAGGAGCACGATCACGAACGCCGGGCCGGCGACGAACGCGCTCGCGATGAACCGCGGGGCGAGGAGCGCCGAGTTCCAGAACGGCCGGCCACCGAGGCCGCTGTAGAGGAACGCGGTCACCGTGTGGATCGAGATCGCCCAGCCGATCGCCACGAACACGAAGGGCAGATACCAGCGCTTGCTCGGCCGCTTGCCGAGGAACTTCGTGTAGACGAGGTAGCCGGTGATGTGGAGGTTGAGCAGCAGGTAGCCGTTGAGGACGAGGACGTCCCAGGTGAGCATCGAGATCGGCCAGTTGAACCGGCCGATGCCCGGCATGATGTGCCACAGCCGATCGGGCCGGCCCATGTCGACGACGACGAAGCCGATGCAGATGCAGATGGCGGCGATCGCGAGGAGCTCGCCGACCAGCACGACGTCGTGCATCTCGTGGTCGTCGTAGAGATAGGCGGGGATGACCATCATCACCGCGCCGGCGGCGAGCCCGACGCCGAACGTGAAGTTGGCGATGTACAGGCCCCACGACACGTGGTCGGTCATCGACGTCACGTGCATCCCGTTGGCGGTCTGCTGCGCCCAGGCGTTGGCGCCGACGAGCGCGATGGCCGTGAGCACGGTCATCCACACGTAGAAGCGCCAGGTGCCGTCGAAGGCGCCGCGGAAGATGCGGAGGAGGAAGGCGGGGTAGGTGACGGCGTGGGAGTTCTTGGTCATCGCGCCCTCACACGTCGAAGTAGTAGAAGAACCGCGGGCGCGTCCCGAGCTCCTCCTTGAGGATGAACACGCGCTTGTGCTCGAGGACCCAGCGGATCTCGCTGTTCGGATCGAGCAGGTTGCCGAAGACGCGCGCGCCGGTGGGGCACGCCTCGAGGCACGCCGGCAGCTTCCCCTCGCGGGTGCGGTGCAGGCAGAAGGTGCACTTCTCGACCACGCCCTGCGGGCGGATGCGGTTGGAGAGGTAGCCCTGGTCGGGGTTGACCTGCTCGGCCGGGATCTCGGGCTTCTGCCAGTTGAACCGGCGCGCGTGGTACGGGCACGCCGCCTCGCAGTAGCGGCAGCCGATGCACCAGTTGTAGTCGACGACGACGATGCCGTCGGGCTCCTTCCAGGTGGCCTGCACCGGGCACACCTTGGTGCACGGCGCGTTGTCGCACTGGTGGCACTGCACCGGCATGTAGAACTTCCCCGGCTTGGGCACGGGGCCGTCGTACTGCACGTTGCCGCGCTCCATGTCGAAGGAGCCCTGCTCCATCTCGAGCACGCGGATGTAGCTGTTGTTGGTGCGCCGGTCGTGGTTGTTCTCGACGTGGCAGGCCTCGGCGCACTTGCGGCAGCCGATGCACACCGAGAGGTTCAGCGCGTAGCCGAACTCGACGCCCTCGCGCGGCTTCGGGTCCTTGATGGTGACGTCGCGGCCGTAGTCGCGCTTGGTCTCGGCCTCGAGGCGCTGGATCACCTTGGCGAGCTCTTCGCGCGTGAGCTCCTTGTAGTGGCGCTGGAGGAACTCCTCCTTGCTGATGTTCTTGGTCCACGCGCGGAGCGGCGCCATCGCGTAGGCGAACGCGCCGGCGCCGAGCGTCGCGCCGAGCACCTTGAGGTGCACGCGCCGCGGCTGCTTCTCGTCATGGGCGGCGCTCACGAGTGGCCTCCCTTCGAGCCGGCCTGCGAGAGGCGCGGGATCGCCGGACCGCCCTCGTGCGGCACCGGAGGACCGAGGTGCCGATCACGCGGCGGCAGCACCGGCGTCGACGGCGTGAACTTGGGGACGTGCGGGTCGTGGCAGTCGACGCAATGATTGCGCAGGCGCCCGCCGCTCGCGAGGTCCCAGTGGCCGCTCATGCCGCCGTGTGCGCCCGCCTTGTAGTCGCGGAGCTGCGAGCCGTGGCACTGGCCGCAGAGCACCAGGGCGTCGCGCATGGGGATCGTGCGCCCGTCGGCGAGCCGGAGCGAATCTTGTGCGCCGACCACGTGGCAACTGCCGCACTTGTTGTTGCCGTGGTCGAACTGCAGGCCGCGGTGGAACTCCTTCAGTTCCTCCGGCTTGTCCGGCAGGGCGTTGGGCACGCGCAAGGTGTGACAGGTCACGCAAGCAACGCGCAGGGGGGCCCCCAACGCGTCTGTTTTGCCGGTTTCGATCGACCAGAGCTTCTCGGGCTCGTGGATCTTCGTCGTCCCCACCGCCGACTCGGGCGGAGCGGCCGCGAACGTCTGCGGCTGATCGCGATGACCGCAGCCGACGAGGGCGAGCGGCAGCGCCGAAGCCAGAGCTGACGCCAGAAAAATGGTTGGGGCGTTCACGCGCACGTTGGTCGCGGGCGCGGTTCGCACGGTGCGTGCCATCGAGGGTGATCCTGGCTCTGCAGTAGTGGACCTGCACCCTGCGACTTGCGAAAAGTGGACCTCGATGTCCAAATGGCGCGTCGTTTGCGACGGGGGGCCCCGTGATCGTGAGCGGACTCGTGCTGACGCTGCAAAATGACCCGCGATCGAGGGCGCACGCCCTCGAGACCCTCAGTCGCGATTTGCGCATTATTTTCGGTGAAGCGCACGGTTTGCGTCTGCCGGTGGTCCTCGAGACGGCGAGCCTCCTCGAGGGCGAGGCGGCCTGCGAGGCGCTGCGCAATCTCGAGGGAATCGCATTCGTCGACGTCGTCTCGATCGACTTCAGCTCGTCGCAAACCGACCCCGGAATAGTGGACCCGAACCGTTGCGTGTCAGGTGTCAGGCGCGACGGGCGTGACGCGTGTGAGGAGGCTTGATGGACCGGCGTGATTTCATCCGCAACTCGGCGATGGGGGCTGCGACGGTCGCGGCCGCGCGCCTCTCGCTCGGTAAGGAGGGCCTGGCCCAGGCCGCGCCGACCGAGGGCGACGGCCTCACGTGGAGCAAGGCGCCCTGCCGCTTCTGCGGCACCGGCTGTCACGTGCAGGTCGGCGTCAAGGGCGGGAAGGTCGTCTCCATCCAGGGCGACGCGAAGGCCGAGGTGAACAAGGGCCTGCTCTGCGTGAAGGGCTACCACGTCGGGCTCGCGCTCTACGGCAAGGACCGCCTCACCAAGCCGCTCCTTCGCAAGAACGGCAAGCTCGAGCCGATCTCGTGGGACGAGGCGATCGAGATCATCGCCAAGCGCGCGATGAAGAACCCGGCCGGCTTCGCCATCTACGGCAGCGGGCAGTGGACGATCCCCGAGGGCTACGCCGCCAACAAGATCATCAAGGCGGGCCTCGCGACCAACCAGATCGATCCGAACGCGCGCCTGTGCATGGCCAGCGCGGTGACCGGGTTCCTCTCGACGTACGGCGTCGACGAGCCGGCCGGCTGCTACGACGACCTCGATCGCGCCGACGTGGTCATCCTCTGGGGCAACAACCCCGCGGAGATGCACCCGGTGCTCTTCTCGCGCATCGTCGACCGCCGGTCGAAGGGCGAGAACGTCGTCGTCATCGACCTCGGCACGCGGAAGACCCGCTCGAGCGGGTTCTGCCAGCACGTCTTCACCATGAAGCCGCACGGCGACCTGGCGATCGCGCTCGGCATCATGCACCTGCTCGTCGAGAGCGGGACGTACGACAAGGAGTTCGTCGAGAAGTACTGCAACTTCCGCCAGCGGACCGATCCGCCGACGCTCGACGGCAAGGCGATGACCTTCGAGGAGTTCAAGGCCTCGCTCAAGGAGTACACGCCCGAGAAGGTGCAGCAGCTCTCCGGCGTCGCCGCCAAGGACATCCGCTTGCTCGCCGGCCTGTTCGGCAAGAAGGACCTGCGGATCACCTCGCTGTGGTGCATGGGCATGAACCAGCACACGCGCGGGACGGCCATCAACGATCTCGTCCACGGCGTGCACCTCTTGAGCGGCCACTTCGGCAAGCCGGGCGACGCGCCGACCTCGCTCACCGGCCAGCCCTCGGCGTGCGGCACCGTGCGCGAGGTCGGCACGCTGGCCCACGGGCTCCCCGGCGGCCTCGTCGTCGCGAAGGACGAGCACCGCAAGGAGGCCGAGGCGATCTGGAACCTCCCGGCCGGTCGCATCAACGCGAAGCCCGGCTACCACACCGTCGACATGTGGAAGCGATTCTCGACGCCCAAGAGCAAGGGCGGCGACATCGACACCATCTGGGTTCAGGTCACCAACCCGGCGCAGTCGCTCCCCAATGTGAACGCGCTCGTCGAGCCGTCGCGCAAGGATCCCGACAAGTTCCTCATCGTCAGCGACGTCTACCCGACCAGGACCGCGATGATCGCCGACCTCGTGCTGCCGAGCGCGATGTGGGTCGAGAAGAACGGCATGGTCGGCAACAGCGAGCGGCGCACCCAGCAGTGGTTCAAGATGGTCCCGCCGCCGGGCGACGCGCGCGACGATTGCTGGCAGCTCATCGCCGTCGCCCACAAGCTCCTCGAGCTCGGTCACCCGGGCATGAAGGACAAGGACGGCAAGTGGCTCTTCCACACCGAGAAGGACGGCAAGGAAGTGCCCATCTGGGACTGGAAGCACTACTACGACGTCAACGTCGACGAGCGTCTGTTCGAGGAGTACCGCAAGTTCTCGCGCTTCAAGCACAAGGACCTCGCGCCGTACCAGGAGTACGTGAAGGCGCGCGGCATGCGCTGGCCGGTCGTGCAGCAGAAGGACGGCACCTGGCGCGAGACGAAGTTCCGCTTCTCGAAGTTCGACGATCCGTACGTCACCAAGGGCGACGTGCAGTTCTATCACTCGGTCACCAAGGACGATCGGGCGCTGATCTGGTTCCACCCCTACGAGGCGCCGCCCGAGGTGCCCGACGCCGACTACCCGTTCTGGCTCTGCACCGGGCGCGTCATCGAGCACTGGCACACCGGCTCGATCACCATGCGCATCCCGCAGCTGCACGGGGCGATGCCGCAGGCGTACGTCGAGCTGCACCGCGACGACGCCAAGGCGCTCGGCGTGCAGAACGGCGAGATCGTCGTCCTCGAGAGCCGCCGCGGCAGCGTGGAGCTCCCGGCCTGGATCGACGGCCGCGGCCAGCCGCCGCCCGGCAGCGTGTTCGTGCCCTTCTTCGACGAGACCATCCTCGTCAACAAGGTCACGCTCGAGGCGCACGATCCGCTGTCGAAGCAGCCGGACTACAAGAAGTGCGCGGTGCGCGTGAAGAAGAAGCCGCCGAAGGTCGCCGCGGTCGGGAAGGGTTGAGCGAGATGGATCGCACGGTCCACGTCGGCATCGCCGTCGCGCTGTTCACGACGGCGGCCGGCTTCTTCGGCGGCATCCGCGGCACCGCGGCCGACACCGCCTCGATCTCCACGCACGCGCGCCCGGTCGCTTCCACCGTGGCGAGCGCGCGGAGCTACGCCGACGCGCGCGCGCGGCGCTACGGCCCGAACGCAGGCATGTACGACGGCGTCTTCGAGAAGATGGCGGAGGACCACGCCGACCTGAACGCGCCGGTGAACCAGACCGACGAAGACCGGGCGGCGACGCTCGCCAAGCGCGCGTCGCGGCGCGCGTTCGACGGCGCGCCGCCGACCATCCCTCACCGCATCGGGCAGCAGGGGCCGCTCGACTGCGTGGCGTGCCACGGCACCGGGCTGAAGATCGGCGCGCTCGTCGCGCCGAAGATGAGCCACCAGCAGTTCTCGAGCTGCACGCAGTGCCACGCGACCAAGGACGATCCGCGCCCGGGCGCGCCCGCCGTCGCGAAGCCCGACAACGAGTTCGCCGGCCTGAAGGCGTGGGGCAGGGGCTCGCGCGCGTGGGACGGCGCGCCGCCGACCATCCCGCACCCCACGGCCATGCGCGGCGACTGCACGAGCTGTCACGGGTGGTTCGGCGGGCAGGGTCTGAAGACGCCGCACCCCTGGCGTCAGAGCTGCACGCAGTGTCACGTGCCCGACGCGATGAACGATCAACACCCGGCCGCCGGGCTGAGCGCGGTGAGCCTGGAGAGCGGCCAGAACCTCGGCCCCGGAGGAGCGCTGCCGTGAGCGGCATCTCGCGGCGCGGCTTGTTCTCGATGCTCGGCGGTCGGTCGAGCACGAAGGACGAGTCGTCCGCGAGGTCGCCGAAGTCCGTGAAGTCCGTGAAGAAGCAGGGCGACGGGTTCTCGCTGCAGGCGTTCTACGCGCGGCGGGCGGCGACGCCGGGGGCGATTCCGCGCCTCCCCATCCCGGAGGTGCGCGACGGCGACCTCGCGACCGACACGACGAGCGTCGGCATGGGCGCGAGGCAAGACGGCGGAAAGGAGCCGCCGGAGGCGCGCGACGTGCCCCTCAGCCACGCAGGGCAACGCGTGCAGGCGCCCGCGTTCGACGGCTTCGTGCGCATCCTCCCCGAGGCGTGCCTGGGCTACTCGAGCTTCTGCTCGGTGTGCGTCGAGCGCTGCCCCGTCGAGGGCGCGATCGTCGTCGAGCTCGGGCGCCCGCGGGTCGTCGCGGCGGCGTGCGACGGCTGCGGCATCTGCATCCGCGCTTGCCCTGCGCCGATGCAGGCGCTGCGCATCGTTCCGCGCGAGGGCCGATGAGCCCAACTGAGCCGATGGGCGACGAGCTCCCGCAGGTGCACGAGGCGGTCCTCGACGAAGATCGCATCGACGATCTGTTCCGCGACGTCGCGCACGCCGGGCAGCTGCTCGAGGTGGTGCTCAAGGGCGGCGCCGAGTCGCGCGCGGGCGATCCCGATCCGGGCGCGCAGCTGACGGCCGCGCGCGCCGCGCTGCGGGAGCGTCGCGTGTTCGGGGTGCAGCTGCGCTATCTGCACGGCGGGACCGAGTGGTGGGACACCCTCATCGCCGTCCCGGGCGGCGCGCGCCTCGTCCGCATCGATCGCGGGAAGCTCATCGCTTCGCAGACCGAGAGCGCCTGACGGGCGAAGGCGAGCGTGCGAACATGCGGGCATGGCCCGCGTCTACGCGTTCGAAGGCGAGAACAACACGACGCTCGAGTGGATGCCCCTCGAGGTCCGCCGCAAGAGCGATCTCGCCGGCGTGCGGATGTCGCTCGCCGCGTGGCAGGCGATGCCGAAGGACGACCGCGCGCGGCTGGTCGCCGCGGAGGTCGCCACGCCCGAGGACGTCGAGGCGTTCCGCGCGCTCGCCACCTCGCTCGGCGAGAAGGCGATCGGGAAGGTCGATGCCGTCGTCCCGGTGCCGTTCGACGCGCGGCCATGGGCGACCGACGCCGCGCGCGACGAGGTTGTCCGCCGCGCGCACGCGTGCGGCATCGCGCTCGATCCCGCGCGCTGGGCCGCGCTCGACGACCACGCGCGCTACGCGCTGTTCCGCCTCTCCGATCCGAAGAAGTCGGAGGACAAGCTGCGCGCCGCGCTCGTCGAGGTGGGAATGACCACGCCGTAGCGGCGTGATCACCGCGTGAGCATCACGGGCTGACGATCTTCGCGTTCTCGAGGATGGTCGGGAATTTGTAGCCCGAGCCGATGTCGCGATCGAGGCCGATGACGCCCTCGAGCAGCACGGTGTCGCCGACCTTGGGGACCGCGTCCATCGTCACCGACAGATCGTGCGTGCCGGCCTTCTCGTCGCCCGAGCCGTCGCGGACGTGGAGGTAGGTCTTGCCGAGGATGCCCGGGTTGCTCTTCACGACGATCGCGCGGACGCGCACCGTCTTGCCGTTGAGCGCCGTGCGCTGGCCGAGGATCTCGGCGACCGTCTTGCCGTCGGGGCCCGCGGCCTTCTCGACGTTCTTGATCTCGACCGGGGCCGCGGCGGCCGCCGCGCTCATCGCGGGGTGCGCAGATCCTGCGGGATCGCCGGGGGCGGCCGGGGCGACCGCGGCGCCCTTGCCGCCGTCGTCGAGCATGCCGAACCAGATCGACTTGAAGGTGCGCTTGAGCGTCGTGCTGGCGAACTCGTTCATCTCCATCTGCGCGTTGACCTTCACGCGATCGCCGACGGCGAGCTTCGCGGTGGGGAACGCGGCCCACGTGCCCTCGGAGCCCTTGGCGCCGATGCGCGCATAGGTGTAGCCGGGCACGTCGAGCGCCTCGAGGACCTCGCCCTCGATGACCTGCGCGCCGGCCTGCGGCGGGAGGCCCGGCGTGGCGTGCACGGTCCCGCTCTGCGCCGGACCTTTCGCCACAGGCGCAATCGGTGCGGGGACCTGCGTGGCCGTGTTGTCGGGCGACGACTTGGAGAAGCTGCTGGCGGCAGCGACAACGCCGCCGGCGACGACGCCGACGAGGACCAGGTGGATGCCTTTGAATTTCGGTGCGCTCACGGGATGCTCGCGTCAGGCAAGAACCGATCCATCCTGGAACAGGGCGGGTCGGTCGGGTTGGGGCGGCGACAACATAGGGCCGGATCAGAGGGCGTCGAGGAGCCAGGCTTCGACGAGCGTTCCGGCCTCGATCGTCGAGCCGGCGGCCACGGGGACGATGGCGTCGGCCCACGCGATCGACGTCACGGCGCCGGACGCCTGGTTGTCGAGCACCGTCGCGCGGAGCTCGCCGCCCTCGTTCGCCAGGCGCGCGCGCATGAGCTCGAGGCGGCTCGGTCCGGCCTTGGCGGTGCGCGTCAGGCGGGCGGTCACGGTGCGCGCGAACGGGTGCGCGTCGCCCTGCATCGCGCGGAGCAGCGGCGCGACGAACGCGGTGAAGGTGACGAACGCGGCCGCGGGGTTGCCGGGGAGGCCGAGCACCCTCGCGTTCCCGCCGCGCCCCGTCGCGCCGGCGCGTGACTCGTGACGACCGAAGGCGAGCGGCTTGCCCGGCTTGATGGCGACCTTCCAGAAATCGAGCCCCACGCCCTCGGCCGCGAGCGCGTCGCGCACGTGATCGTGCTCGCCGACGCTGACGCCGCCGATGGTCAGGAGCACGTCGGCGCGCGCGAGGGCGTCGCGAATGGCCGCGCGGATCGCCTCGAGGTCGTCGGGCGCGCGCGTGCGCTCGACGACGGCGCCCACGCGCCGGCAGAGCGCGACGAGCATCGGACCGTTGGAGTCGACGACGCTGCCGGGACGGGCGGGCGTGCCCGGATCGCGCAGCTCGTCGCCGGTCGAGAGGATGACGACGCGCGGCGCGCAGCTGACGCGCACGCGGGGGCGGTCGACCGTGGCGAGCAGGGCGAGGTGCGTCGGCGTCAGGCGCGTGCCGCGCGCGACGGCGACGGCGCCGGTCGCGAGATCCTCGCCGGCGCGCCGGATGTGGCGCCCCGGCGTCGGCGGCTGCGCGAGGACGATCGTGTCGCCGCAACGCTCGACGTCCTCCTGCGGGAGCACCGAGTCGGCGCCGGCGGGCAGCGGCGCACCGGTGAAGATCCGCGCCGCGACCCCCGAGCCGAGCGTCGCGGGCGCCGAGCCGGCGCGTGACTCGCCGACGACCGGCAGCGTGCACGGTCCGGGCGCGTCGGCGGCGCGCAGCGCGTACCCGTCCATCGCCGAGTAGTCGAAGGGAGGCAGCGGGCCGGGCGCGGTCGCGTCTTCGGCGAGCACGCGGCCCACGCAGTCCTCGAGCGCGACCTCTTCTTCCGGTTGGCGCGGGGCCTCGGCGAGGATCCGCGCGCGTGCCTCAGCGAACGTGAGCATGGCGGCGGAGGTTGACAGACTCCGCGCCGGCGCGCGAGCGTCGAGCGGGTGGTCCAGCGCATCATCGGGGGCATCTTCGTGGGGGGCGCGAGCAGGCGCATGGGCGGACGGCCGAAGGGCCTGTTGCCCGCGCCCGACGGCGGCGAGCCTCTCGTGCTGCGCGCGGTGCGGCTCGTCCGTGAGGTCTCCGCGGTCCCGGTGCTCGTCGGTGACGCCGCGGCCTACCGCGCGGCGCTGCCGGAGCTCGCGGGCCCCCTCGGTGTCGAAGAGCTCGCGGACGATCCGCCCGGCATCGGTCCGCTCGGCGGCCTCTGCGCGCTGCTCTCACGCGCCGCGCCGGGAGAGCGCGTCATCGCGATCGCGTGCGACATGCCGTACGTCGGCGCCGACGACCTGCGCGCGTTGATCGCCGACCCGTCGACCGCCGACGTGTGCGCGGCGCGCCGCGACGACGACGCGCCGTGGGAGCCGCTGCTCGCGCGGTACGACGCGGCGCGCGTGCTGCCGGTGGCGCGGGCGGCGATCGCCGCCGGCGAACGAGGTCTCCAACGGCTGTTCGCGCGGTTGCACGTGTCGCGCTTCGTCCCGTCGTCGCCGCGGGCGATGGACGACTGGGACGAGCCCGATGACGTGAAGCGCGCGTGATCGACGAGCACGACGCGGCAGAGTTGGTATCCTGTCGGCGGATGCGCGCGTCGGTCCTGCTCCTCCTCGCCCTGGCCGTCGGCTGCGGCGGCGACCCCGCCGCCTCCACGGAAGGCGAAGGCGACGGCGACACCGGCGTCGCCGACGCGCCGGTCGACACCACGTCCGGCGCCGACGTGCCCGAGCTCCCCGAGGGCGACGCCGCGATCTTCCCCACCGAAGACGCGGAGACGGTCCTCGAAGACGCGGGCCCGCCCGACGCGCCGCCGCCGAAGGACTACCCGCTCCCGGTGATCCCCTCGACGTGCACCCGCGTCGCGCGCGTGCTCACGGTGAACCCCAACGGGTGGGGCACGCTGCTCGACGCCTTCGAGGCGAACGTCTCGCCGTGCGCCGAGTACTTCGTGCACCTCCCGGCGTTCAGCGGCGACAAGACGCTCCCGCGCGGTCCGCTGCAGCCTGCCGGCGTGCGCGCGCGGAAGGGCCGCTTCTTCGCCGCCGCCGACTTCGACTGGGCGGCGTGGGCGGCGCGCACCGACCTCTCGTGGTTCGACAAGGGCGTCGAGTTCCGCAAGCGCATGGGGGGCGCCGGCTACGACGTCGTGCGCGGCGACGTCTGGGTGGTGCGCGGGCTCCCCGCCGCGGTGCGCTCCGACGCGGCGACCCGCACGAACGTCCGCGACCTGCTGCGCGGCCTCTTCACCGGACCGACTGGCGCAAAGACGGTCATGGGCGCGGTGCTCGTCGCGAACCAGCCGCACGAGACGACCGACTTCGGCACCTACGAGCCCAACCTCAAGACGTGGACGGTCGAGACGGCGTTCTGGTCGGACGCGACCAAGTACGTCCGCTTCTGGGGTCAAGAGGCGTTCACCAGCTCGACGCGGGTGTGCGTCGCGGGGCAGACGCTGGCTGCGCGCTCCGCGCGGGTGAACGCGTTCGTCATGCACCCGGCGAGCCTCGCCTCGGCGACCGGCGCGCCGCTGACCACGGCGAACGCCCGCTCGTTCTTCGGCGGCAAGTACCTGCCGATGATGACCGCCTTCTGGAAGAGCCCGGGGCAGTACGGCGACAACGACATCGGGCTCGACCTGATGAAGAAGCTGGTGAGCCTCGAGGTCTACTCGGTGCGCGCCTGGCAGGAGACCCACACGTTCCCGGGCGGCCGCCTCGGGTTCGCGTGGGACGAGTCGGCGGGCACGCCGACGGAGCGCGCCGATCTCGCGCTGCGGGTCGCCTCGTCGATCCGCGACGCCTACGCGCCGGGCGGAACGGCGCTGCGCGCGTGCAACACCGCGGGCACCGCGGCCGGCTGTGACTGCACCCTCGCCGGCGCGGCGTTCAACGACGGGTGGAACACGTTCGTCACCTGGTGAGGGTTCGGAGCCGAGGAGGTGCTGATGCCGCAGCCGAGCGCCTCGTCGCATCGAAACGCCGAACGCGCCGGGCACCGGTGGGTGCCTCGGCGCGCTCGCCGTCGGCCGAATGGGCCGCTTCTGCGACGATCAGGCCGCTTCGGCGTTCTTCGCGGCGATGGAGGTGAGCAGCTTGGTGACGGTCTGCTTCGCGTCGCCGAAGAGCATCAGCGTGTTCTCGCGGAAGCAGAGCGGGTTCTCGACGCCGGCGTAGCCCGCGGCCATCGAGCGCTTCAACATGACGACCTTCGCGGCCTTCCAGACCTCGAGGACCGGCATACCCCAGATGGGCGACGACTCGTCCTCGAGCGCGCTCGGGTTCACGATGTCGTTGGCGCCGATGACGATGACCACGTCGGTCTTGTCCATGTCCGCGTTGATCTCGTCCATCTCCTGGACGATGTCGTAGGGGACGTCGGCCTCGGCGAGCAGCACGTTCATGTGGCCCGGGAGCCGACCGGCGACCGGGTGGATCGCGTAGCGGCACTGCACGCCGTGATCCTGGAGCATCGTGGTGATCTGCTTCACTGCGTGCTGCGCCTGGGCGACGGCCATGCCGTAGCCGGGGACCACGATGACGCTCTTGGCGTTGAGGAGCAGTTCGGCCGTCTCGTCGACGTTGGTCTGGATGACCGGCTTCTGCTCCTCCTGCTTTCCGCCCTTGGCCGCCTTCGGGACGTCACCGAAGCCCGCGAAGACGACGTTCCAGATGGAGCGGTTCATCGCGCGGCACATGAAGTAGCTGAGGATGGCGCCGGACGAGCCGACGAGCGCGCCGGTGATGATCAGGAGGTCGTTTCCGAGCATGAAGCCCGCCGCCGACGCCGCCCAACCGGAGTAGCTGTTGAGGAGCGAGACGACGACCGGCATGTCGCCGCCGCCGATCGCCAGCACCAGGTGCGCGCCGAGGACGCCGGCGATGACCGTGAGGCCGAGCAGCTCGGGCATCGCCTCTTTGCGGCCGCCGGCCATCACGCCGAGCACGATGCACGCGATGAGCATCGTCGCGTTGATGACGTGACGACCCGGGATGACCAGCGGCCTGCTGCCGATCGTCGCGCGCAGCTTGAGGAAGGCGATGATCGACCCGGTGAAGGTGATCGCGCCGACCACCACGCCGAGGTACGTCTCGATCGCGTGCGCGGTGTCGTGCGCGCGACCCTCCATCGCGGTGCCGATGCCCACGAGCACGGCGGCGAGGCCGACGAAGCTGTGGAGGATGGCGACCAGCTCCGGCATCGAGGTCATCGCGACGCGCGCCGCGAGGACCGACCCGATGAGCCCGCCGACGGCGATCGCGCCGCCGAGGACGCCGAGCTTCGTCATCGACACGCTGGCGACGCCGGCCGACGGCACCGCGATCAACGCGAGCGTCACCACGACGGCGATGAGCATGCCGATCGTGCCGAGCAGGTTTCCGCGCCGCGCCGACTCCTGATTGGAGAGGCCGCGCAAGCTGGCGACGAAGAGCATCGCCGCGACGACGTAGGTGACGGTACTTAGACTGGCAGGCATTGGACTGGGCCTACTTGTGGAACATCCGCAGCATGCGCTGCGTGACGAGGAAGCCGCCGGCGACATTGATGGCGGCGATGAGGACCGCGACTGCGGCGAGGACGAGCGTGATGCCGCTCATCGCGCCGGGGATCAGGAGCAGCCCCCCGATGAGGATGATGCCGCTGATCGCGTTGGTCACGCTCATCAGCGGGGTGTGCAGCGAGTGGGTGACGTTCCAGATCACGTGCCACCCGACGATGCACGCGAGGAGGAAGACCGTCATGCGCTGCAGCAGGTCGGGCGAGCCCCAGATGCCCAGCGGGACGAGGATGGCGACCGCGAGCAGCGTCGCGATGCGCATCGCCCACGGGTTCGGCGGCTTCGCGTGGTGCTTGCCGTGGTGCTCGCCGTCCTTCTTCGCCTCTTGCTGCGGGCGCGGCTGACCGGCGCGGACCTCGAGGACCGGCGGCGGCCAGCGCATCTCGCCTTCGCGCAGGACGAGCATGCCGCGGTGGATCTCGTCGTGCTCGTGGATGGCGAGCTTGCCGTCCTTGACGATGTCGGTGAGGAAGGTGACCACCGTCGCGGCGTATAGATCGCTCGCGAGGGGCGCCATGCGGCTGGCGAGGTCGGTGAGGCCGACGATCGTCACGCCGTACTTCGAGACGACGCGATCGGGCTCGGTGAGCGCGCAGTTGCCGCCCTGCTCCGCGGCGAGGTCGACGATGACGCTGCCGCGGTTCATGCCGACGACCGCCCCGGAGGTGACCAGCTTCGGCGCCGGCTTGCCCGGGATGAGCGCGGTCGTGATGACGATGTCGACCTCGGCGCAGTGCTGCGCGATGAGCGCCTGCTCCGCGGCGAGGTAGGCCTCGCTCACCTCTTTCGCGTAGCCGCCGGTGCCTTCGCCGGTCTCGCCCTCGAACTTGAACTCGACGAACTTCCCGCCGAGCGACTCGACCTGCTCGCGGACGACGGGGCGCGTGTCGAACGCGCGGACCACCGCGCCGAGGCTGCGCGCCGCCGCGATGGCCGCGAGGCCGGCGACGCCGGCGCCGACGACCAGCACGTTGGCCGGCTTCACGCGACCGGCGGCGGTCATCTGCCCGCCGAGGAAGCGGCCGAAGTGCGACGCGCCCTCGATGACGGCCTTGTAGCCGACGAGGTTCGCCGTGGCGCTCAGCGCGTCGAGCTTCTGCGCGCGCGTGATGCGCGGCACGCAGTCGACGCCGAACACCGTCGCCTTTCGCGCCTTGAGGCGCTCGAGGAGCGGCCCGTTCTGCGCGGGCCAGACGAAGGAGATCAACGTGGCCTTCTCCTTGAGGAGATCGGCCTCGTGGACGTCGAAGTCCTTGTGGTGCTCGGGCGCGCGGACCTTGACGACGATGTCGGCCTCTTGGAAGACCTCCGCCGCGGTCTGCACGATGCGCGCGCCGACCTCCGCGTACGCCGCGTCGAGGAAGCTCGCCTGCTCGCCGGCGCCCGCTTGGACGATCACGTCGAGGCCGAGCTGACGCATCTTCTTCACCGTGGTCGGTGTCGCGGCGACGCGTCGCTCGCCCGGATGGATTTCCTTGGGAACGCCCACGCAGAGCGGCTTGCCCGTCTCTTCGACGACAGCTGCCTGCTTGACCCTTCGACTGCTACTTCCTTCGTCGGCCATTTTGTCGGCGCGGACCATAGCGTTTGAACCGCTTCCGCGCAGCTAACTAAGTCATGGACGTCGCGAAACAGCTGGCTTAGACGACGACCCGCGTCATTGCGCCCGTGGCTTGACCTGGCCGCTCGTATCGCGGTGCCATGGCCCGCGTGCGCTCAGCCATCGAGCCCTTGCCACGAGCTGCGCGGCTGTTCGGCCGCGACGGCGTGCTCGACGAGCTCCGTCAGGCGATGGCCGCCGGGGCGCGCGCCACGCTCGTCGGCCCTTCCGGCGCCGGAAAGACGGAAATCGCGCTGCACCTGCTCGCCACGGCAGAGGTAGACGAGCACCTCTACGTCGACCTGGGCGCCGCCCGCGACGCGGAGGACGTCGTGGCGCTGATCGCGAATGCCCTCGACGTGCGCGCGGGGAGGGACCCGGTCGCGACGCTCCGCGCCGCGATCGGCGCGCGGGGCTGCCTGCTCGTGCTCGATCGGTGTGACGCGGCGCGTGACGAGATCGTCGCGTTCGTGGGCGCGCTCGCCGGCGCGTGCTCCGTCCTCTGCGTCGCCGCCGAGCCGCTGTTCCACCCCGAAGAGCGCGTCGTCGCCTTGGAGCCACTCGCCGAGGCCGGCGTCGAGCTGTTCTTCGCGCGCGCCGAACAGCACGGCGGCGACCTCCCGTGGGGCAGCCGAGCGCGCGCCGTCGTCGGCCGCGTCGTCGATCGGTGCGGCGGGCTGCCGCTGGCCATCGAGCTCGCCGCCGCCGTCGATCGCGACCCGTCGCGCGTCGCCGACGAGCTCGATGCCGTCGATCCCCGGCGTCCGCTGCGTGGCGTGGTGTCCTGGGCGCTGTCCTCGCTCTCGCCCGTCGCGCGCGACGCGCTGGCGCAGGCATCCGTCTTCGAGGGCACCGACGCCGAGCCTGTCGACGTCCTCTCGGCGCTCGTCGACCGCGGGCTGATCGCGCGCGCGCCGGGCCGACTCGACGCGTCGCGCCTGGTGGTGCCGACGGTGGTGCGCGCCGCCGCGCTCGAGCTCCTCGGCGACGGCGAGCGCGTGCGCGTGCTCCGACGCCACGCGTCGCACATGGCCGAGAGCGCCGCCCGGAGCGACGAGCGCGCGGACCTGATCGCCGCGCACGAGGTCGCGCTCGTCGATCGCGAGATCCCCGCGGTGATCGCGGCGCGCCTCGCCAGCGTGTGCGTGCCGAGGCTGCTGCGGGAGGGCGCGGTCGTGCGGGCGCAGGCCATCGCCGACGCGACGCTGTCGCGGGCGCGCGCCGAGCACGCCCGGCAGGACGCGGGGCTCTCGTCGGCGCTGCACGTCGCGCGGGCGCTCGTCGCCGAGGCGCGCGGCGAGGATCCGAGCGCCCACCTCCGCGCCGCGACCGACTCGCCGCGCGTGCGCCTCGCGAGCGCCGAGATCGCGCTCCGCCGCGGCGATCCCGACGCCGCCATCGCGACGCTCGGCGCGCGCGACGTGCCGCCCGACGCGCTCGCCGTGCGCACGCTGCGCGCGCTCGGCGACGCGCATCGACGCGCCGGCGCGCCCGCGGAGGCGGCGCGGGTGTTCCGCCGCGCGATGGAGGTCTCCCGACACAACGAGCCGTCCGTCGCCTCGGCCGAGCTGCTGGTGCGCCTGGCCGGCGTGGAGCTCGATCTCGGCGCGCCCGACCGCGCCCAGCCGCACCTCGCCTCGGCGATCGACGTGCTGTCGCGCGCGCGTGCGCTGCGGCCGTGGGCGATCGCGCTGGCGACGCTCGCCGATCTGCTCGAGGAGGAGGGAGACGACGTCGGCGTCGACGCGCTGCTCGGGGAGGCGAGGGCGCTGGCCGAGCGGGTGGGCGCGATCGACGTGGTCGCGCGCGTCGACGTGCTCGCCGGCGCGCGTGCGCTCTCGCGCGGCGACGTCGCCGGTGCGCGGGCGGCCGTCGCCGCGGCGGTCTCCGGCGACACCTGCGTGGAGCTCGCGCGGGCCATCGACGGCGCGGCGCGCGCGCGGTGCGACGATCGCCACGCGGCGCGCGCGTCGATCGGCACCGGAGCCGTCGCCTCGATCCTCCTCGGCGCCGTAGATCTCTCCGAGGCGCGCCGCGCGCGGGTCTGCGGCGCGGATCCCGTGCGACACGATACGTCGGCGCGCGCCCGGCTCGCGACCCAGGTGACGACGACCGAGGCGCGCATCGCGCGTCGCGTGCTCGCCCGGCTGATGGAGACGCCGGCGCCCGTGATCGTCGCGATCGACGGCCGGCGCGTCGTCGTCGACGGCGCGGAGGTCTCGTTCGAGCGCCGCGCCAACCTTCGGCGGCTCGTGGCGGCGCTCCTCCGCCAGCGCGTCGAGCAGCCGGCGGCGCCGATCGCGCCCCGCGCACTGTTCGCCGCCGGCTGGCCCGGCGAACGGGTGCCGGCGCGCGTGGCCGACGATCGACTGCACACCGCGCTGCAGACCCTGCGCGATCTCGGCCTGCGCACCCTGCTGCAGTCGATCCCCGCGCAGCCGGGCGACGAGGCGGGCGGGTGGCGGCTCGATCCCGAGACGCCGATCGACGTCGCCTGATCGTCCTTCTCAAAGGCACGCCTTCCCGAGCTCGGCGAGCTGCAGCTTGACCTTCTCGTCGTCGCCGTACTTGCGATCGGTGAGCCGCTGCACCGACTTGCCGCCGACATCGCAGAGGGCGCGCTTCTCGGGCAGCTTCGGCTTCGCGTGCAAGAGGCGCACGATCAGGCCGATCGTCGCGAGCGGCCGCTCGTAGTCGCACAGGCGGATCGCGCCGTCGCCGAACGCTCGCACCTTCGGGTGGTCCTCGCCGGCGAGCGGCGTCGCCGCGGCGATCACCTCGGTGCACGTCGCCTCGAGCTTGCCGTCGGGCATCGCCTTCGCGGCGCCGAGCTCCGCCACCGCCTGTTGCACCTTGGGGATCAGCTCCTTCAGCGCCTGGTAGCGCTTGGTGTTGTCTGGATCCCGGAAGGTGAGGGGACCGACGAAGCCGCTGTTCGCCGGCGCGGGCGCCGCCGCGATCTGCTCCGGTGGGGGCGGGGCCGACTGCGCGCTCGACGGGCCCATCGCGCGCACCACGGCGACCAGCGCGGCGAGCGCGCCGAGGGTCATCACCGAGAGCCCGAGCGTGATCGCCACCGAGCCGCCGGGCGTCTTGCGATCGCTCATGTGGTCACTCTCACGACCTCGTCGACGGTGGTCACGCCCTCGACCACGCGGTCGAAGCCGGCGCGCCGCAGCGACTGGACGTTGCGCTTGCGGAGCAGCTCCCGGTACTCGCGCGCGGCGGCCTTGGTCTTGATCATGTCGCGCAGGTCGTCGTCCAGCTCGACGAACTCGAAGATGCCGGTGCGCCCGCGGTAGCCGGTGCGGTGGCACTGGATGCACCCGCGCGGGCGCACGATGGGGCTGCCGCTCGGGAGCAGCACCTCGTCGCCGTCCCACAGGTCCGACTCCAGCGTCGCGCCGTCGCGGCACCCCGGGCACACCATGCGCACGAGGCGCTGGGCGAGGACCGAGGTCAGCGCATTGGCGACGATCCACGGCTCGATGCCGAGATCGACGAGCCGGACGATCGTCTCGACCGCGTCGCTGGTGTGGAGCGTGGACATCACGAGGTGCCCGGTGAGCGCCGCCTGCAGGGCGATGCCGGCGGTCTCGGCGTCGCGCATCTCGCCGACCAGGATCACGTCGGGATCCTGGCGGAGGATGGAGCGCAGCCCGCCCGCGAAGGTGAAGCCCTGACGGACGTTGGTCTGCCCCTGCGTGATGCCGTCGATCTCGACCTCGATCGGATCCTCGAGCGTGACGACGTTGATCTTCGTGGTGTCGATCTGCTGGAGGAAGGCGTAGAGCGTCGACGTCTTGCCGGCGCCGGTCGGGCCGCAGGTGATGATGAGGCCCTGCGGCGCGGCGAGGTGCTCGCGCACTCGGCGCATCACCTCGGGGCGCAGCCCGAGTCGGTCGAACGCGTGCACGCTCTGCTGGCGGAGGATGCGCAGCACCACCTTCTCGCCTTGCGACGAGGGGAACGTGGACGCGCGCACGTGCGTGCGCTGCGACAGCCCGAGCTCGAGGGTCATCTGCCCGTCCTGCGGCAGACGCCGCTCGGCGATGTCCATCCGGGCCATGACCTTCACCCGCGACACCACCTGCGGCCCCAGCTCCGGCGTGATGCTTCGGTGCTCGACCATCGCGCCGTCGATGCGGAATCGAACCTGCATGCGATCGCGTTTGGGCTCCAGATGGATGTCGCTCGCACCCGAGTTGCATGCGTGGCGCACGATGTCGTCGAGGACGACGACGGCGTCGCCGTCGTACGGCGTGGACCGCGCCCGGCCGGTGTTCATCACGGCGCGAGGATGGCAGAGCCGAGCTGCGCGGACCAGCCGGTCGTGGGGGAGGGCGCCGGCGCACCCTGTGCGCTAGCCTGTGGTGGCGCGCGTCTGCCGCGCTTTGTGGCGCGCGTCTCCCGCGCGACGGATCGTTTCGGCCGCTCGGCCGTCTCAGGAGAGACATGAAACGCTGGATCCCGATCGCCCTCGCGTCAGCCGTCATGCTCGTCGCGCCCGCGCGTGCCGCCGACGATCTCGAGAGCCCCGGCCCCACGTTCGATCCGCCGGCGGCCGAGGTCATCGAGGGCGAGCTGGCCATCGACTTCCGCGACGACGTCCCGGAGGAGGAGATGGCGGCGGCGGCCAGGGCGGTCGGCATCGGGTTGCACGCGAGCAGCCCCTGGAGCCACGAGCACGACAAGATCGAGGTCGGCGCGGTCTCCCCGGGCAAGACGGCGGCCGTGATCGCGGCGCTCCGAGCCGACCCGCGCGTCGAGCACGTCGAGCCGATGACGGTCCTCGAGGCGTCGTGGGTCCCCAACGATCCGTTCTACAAGGACCAGTGGCACCTGCCGCGCGCCGGCGCCGAGGGCGCGTGGGCCTACGGCTGCGGCCAGGGGGTCACCGTCGCGGTGATCGACACGGGCGTCGCCTGCTTCGATCACGGCCCCTTCACCAAGGGGACCGATCTGAAGGGCACGCGCTGCGTCGCGGGGTACGACTTCGTCAACGATCGCGCCGAGGCCGCCGACGATCACGGCCACGGCACCCACGTGGCCGGCACCATCGCCCAGACCACGAACAACGGTCACGGCGTCGCCGGGCTCGCGCACTGCGCGCGGCTGATGCCGATCAAGGTCCTCAACGGAGGTGGCTGGGGAACGGTCGCCGACGTCGCGTCGGGCATCCGCTTCGCCGCCGACAACGGCGCGCAGGTCGTCAACATGAGCCTCGGAGGTCGCATCAAGAGCGACATCCTGCAGTCGGCGGTGCGCCACGCGCTGAAGAAGGGCGTGGTCATCGTGGCGGCGGCCGGCAACACGCGGCGCTCGGTGGAGTGGCCCGCGGCGTATCCGGGCGTGCTCGCCATCAGCGCGACCGATCAGAAGGACGCCCTCGCGTGGTTCTCGTCGCGCGGTCCGGAGGTGGCGATCGCCGCGCCCGGCGTCGACGTCGTCCAGCAGACGGTGTGCAACGGCGGCCACGACAAGTGCGAGATCTTCGGCAAGTTCAGCGGCACCAGCATGGCCTCGCCGCACGTCGCCGGCGCGGCGGCGCTGCTCGTCGGCGCCGGCGTGACCGATCCCGACGCGGTGCGTTCGGCGCTCGGGGTCGCCGCGCGCGCGCCGAGCACGCCCGATCCGAACAAGTTCGGCGCGGGTCACCTCGACGCTGGGGCCGCCCTTTCGCGCGCGCACTGGGCGCACGCCCTGGGGCGCGTCGCGCTGCTCGCGGTCCTCGGCTGGATCGTCTCCCGCCGCGTGAAGGCGAAGGGCGGCACGTTCGACCGCGGACGCGCGATGGTCTTCGGCGCGCTGCTCGCCGGCGTCGGCCTGCTCGTGTTCGCGCCGCTGCTCGGCGTCGCCCCGCGGCTCGGCCCGGCCCGCCTCGCGCTCGAGGTGCTGATGCGTCCGTTCGGCGAGTGGGATCTCGTCTTCGACGCGGGCCTGCACCGCTTCCTGCCGCTCGCCAACGCGCTGCCCGTGATCGCGCTCGCGTCGCTCTTCTTCGGCGTGCCGCGGCTGCGGTCGTTCACCGGCGGCTTCGCGCTCGGCATGGCGGCGCTGCTCTTGCAGCTCGCCTGGGCGGGCGAGGTGGCCACGCCGTTCGGCGGCCTGGCGACGCGCCTGTGGGTGGTGCTCAACGCCGCCGTCTGTCTCTTCGTCGCGCGGCTGGCGCTCGATCGACGCTGAAGATGTGGCCCCCGGACTTCTATGAGCCCGCATCTCCGGTCAAGCCTCGATCTCGGTTTTGATTGTTCTTTCGCTGCCTCGGGGCGGCGGGTCTTTGCGCCGGCGAGGTGAGCCCTCGCACCGACTTCTATCCGTGCCAGGCGCTGAGC
>JACPFM010000116.1 GCA_016182965.1 Deltaproteobacteria bacterium
TTTAGCTGCCGTGCCGCCCAACGTCCCGCTTTCGTCCGAGGCATTCGCATGCACGACGGACTCGGAGCGAGGTCGAAAATTCATCCGACACAAAACCACAAGGTGCGTACAAACCAGTGATCAGGACTTCAGTCCGGGGGCATTTTCCGACAGACCTTCAGTCGCTGGTGGCCGCGTCGGCGCCGGCATCCGGGAGGGCCGGGGCGCCGTTGTAATCGAGCAGAGCCGTGAGGCCGGGGACGCGCGACGCGTCGGGGTTCACGCCCTGGTTGACGCGAACGATCTGCATGTTGCGCGTGTTGATGATGTAGTTGCGCGGGATGCCCGACGACGCCGGCAGGATCTCTTCGCTCGCCGGCGCGGCGACGATGTCGAAGTTGATGCCGTAGGTGCGCACCCAGCGATCGACGACGGCCTGCGTGGCCGGCTGCTTCTTGCTGTCTTCGATCATCGCGGTGATGAACTTCGCGCCGCGCGGACCGTAGATGTTCGTGTAGAAGCCGGGGAGGTCCTTCGCCTCCTCCTTGCAGGGCGGGCACCACTCGGCCGACACGATGAACAGCACGGCGTGCATGCCGCGCTCACCGGTCGGATCGTAGTAGTCGAGCATCTTGAGGCGGGTCCACTCGCCGGTGCCGTCCTTGTAACCGTCCCACTCGAGCGGCGGGAAGATGTCGTCCTTCTCGAGGCCGTAGGGGCCTTCGGGGTACGTGTTCCACGGCGCAGTGTCTTCGACCGGCGCCGCGTCTTCGGTCGGCGTGACGGTCTGCTGCGGCTCGTTCTTCGAGGAGCACCCGAGGCACCCGAGGAGCAAGGCGAGAGAGAGCGAGGCGAAGAGCGAATGGCGACCGAAAGACATCGTGCTGACCCCGTCCGGTGGGAGGACGCATGTTCTTCGCATGCGAGCCGAGTCTCGTCCAGCAACAACCGTCCTAACGCAAATTCACGCCGAGCGTGAAGTGACCGCTCGGGTCACTGCCGCGGCGACAAAAAGGGCGAAGCCCCGCGGTCGGGCGGGGCCTCGCTGCCGTGACTCGGAGCGAACCGGACCTTCGATCAGCCGCCGGTGCCCGCCTCGCCGCCCTCGACGCACTCGTCGGGACCGGTCGACGGCTCGGTGACCTTGATCGGCGCCGTGGAGTGGTCGCCGGCCTTCTTGGCGGTGAAGCCGAGCGCGATCGAGATCGCGTTGCACTCGACCGCGGTGTTCTGGAGGTTCGGCGCGTCGGAGACGAGGTCGGCCGACTGGGTGAGGGTCTCGACGACCTGATCGTAGGTGGCGTTGCCCGGGCAGATGCCGAAGCGCTTGGCGACCGGCGTCAGCGCCTCCTTGAGGGCGTCGGTGTTCATCGCGCCCGCGATGGTGCCGTCGCTGCCGTCGGTGACCTTGAACGAGATGATGCCGCTGTCGATCGGGAGCTTGATGTCGGCGCCCGAGAGCGAGATCGCGAGCTCGATGCGGCCCTTGCCGAAGTCGCCGGAGACCCAGTAGCCGTTCGCGACGTACGCGCTCGGGAACTGGAGCTTCGGGTTGCCGATGGTCTTGCCGTCGACGAGCGAGCCGTCGACGATCTGCCAGCCGGTCTCGGTCTCGGAGAAGGTCGGCGCCGACGTGCCCTTGTTGAAGTCGTTCGCCACGTAGACGAAGCCGGGCGCCTTCGCGTTGTCTTCGGTCGTCAGGTTGTCGATCTTGAGGAGCAGCGTGAAGGAGCCGTCCTTGACCGCCTGGGTGACCGACTCCTCGGCGTCGGACTTGAGCGACTTGATGACGGCCATGACGTGCTGGCCGAAGTTGTTGTCGATGCCCTCGTTGCCGTCGGCGAGCACCTTGGTCTGCGAGCCCGGGCGGCGCTTGCAGGAGTTCTGGCTGGTCTTCGACATCTCGGCCGTCGTGCTGCGGCCGTCGAGATCGTAGCCGTAGTCCTTCCACGCGCTCGCATCGACGCGGCCGTCCTTGGTCGTGAGGCCGAGCTTCAGGGCGTTGAGGGCGAACCACTGCGTCTTGCCGGACTTCTCACCGGCCGGACGGGCCGGCGGCGTGCGGCCTGCGCCGCCCGAGGTGCCGGTGTCGGTGACGGTCTCGGCGGCCTTGTCGCTGCCGCAACCGGGCGCGGCGACGAGACCAAAGGCGGCGGCGGTGACGACGAAAGCGGTGGCGACGAGCGTGGAGCGCTTGATCACGAGGACCTCCTACGAACAGCGAACGAAGAGAAGGGAACGGGGCGAGGGATCACGCTGCGCGCTCGAACGCGTTCGCTGTCTCCGCTCCTCGCGGTGCGACAGCGCGTGCTCCGAGCCCGGCGCGGGACACGCTACCGGACGCCCTGTGCCCGTGCAATGTCGCGCTGCGCGATGACGCAAGGCGTCATCCTACATTTCCCGCGGGTTGGTACGCTCTCGTTCACCCGCGGACAGCAGCTGTCCGCGCGGATCTTCCCGCCCCCGAGGCGCGCGCCTAGTCCCGCCGGATGCCGGATCCCGCCGGGGCCGCGACGAGCGCCGAAGGCTTCGTCCACCTGCACGTCCACTCGCAGTACTCGTTCCTCGACGGAGCGATCCGGGTCAAGGACCTCGTCAAGCGCGCCAAGGAGATGGGCGCCCCCGCCGTGGCCCTCACCGATCACGGCAACATGTTCGGGGCGATCACCTTCTACAAGGCCTGCAAGGAGGCCGGCCTCAAGGCGATCCTCGGCTGCGAGCTCAACGTCCTCTTCACCGACAAGAAAGACGCGCGCAAAGACCCGAACGCCGGCCACGGCAAGCACCTCGTCGCCCTCGCGCGCACCGAGGAGGGCTACCGCAACCTGATCAAGCTCGTCTCGATGGGCTGGGTCGAGGGCAAGTCGAACGACGGCGTCCCGCGCGTCGATCTCGATCTGCTCTCGCAGCACACCAAGGGCCTCGTCGGCCTATCGGGGTGCATGGGCGGCGGCGTCTCGCAGGCGATCCTCGAGCAGGGCGAGGACGAGGGGCGCAGGGTCGCCGGCAAGCTGAAGGACATCTTCGAGCCGGGCTCCTTCTTCCTCGAGCTGCAGGATCACGGGTTCCCCGAGCAGCCGGTCCTCAACAACATCCTCCGCGGCTACGGCAAGGAGCTCGGCCTGCCGCGCGTCGCCACCAACGACGCCCACTACCCGAAGCGCGACGACGCCTCGGCGCACCTCTACCTGTGCTGCATCGGCGCCGGTCGCACGATCGAGGCGATGAAGGAGGGCGATCACGGCTCGCAAGAGATCTTCCTCAAGTCGCCCGCCGAGATGGCGCAGACCTTCCGCGACGATCCCGAGGCGCTGAAGAACACGCTCGCCATCACCGAGATGATCGAGCTGAAGCTCAAGCTCGGCGTCCCCATGCTCCCCACCTTCAAGGTGCCGGAGGGCATGTCGACCGACGACTACTTCCGCCACGTCTCGCGCGAGGGCCTCGAGCGGCGCTTCAAGGAGTTCGAGGCGGTCGGCAAGAACGTCGACCACGACGGCTACCGCAAGCGCCTCGAGTGGGAGCTCGACGTCATCTGCAAGATGAAGTTCCCGGGCTACTTCCTCATCGTCTGGGACTTCATCCGCTACGGAAAGGAGCACGGCATCCCGGTGGGCCCCGGTCGCGGCTCCGGCGCCGGCTCCATCGTCGCCTACTCGCTGCGCATCACCGACCTCGACCCGATCCCCTACGCGCTGCTCTTCGAGCGGTTCCTCAACCCCGAGCGCGTGTCGATGCCCGACTTCGACGTCGACTTCTGCATGGACCGGCGCGGGCAGGTCATCGAGTACGTCGCCGACAAGTACGGCGTCACCTCCGTCGGGCAGATCGCCACCTTCGCCGAGCTCAAGGCCAAGAGCGTCATCAAGGACGTCGGCCGCACCATGGGCGTGCCGCCGGCCGAGACGCAGCGCCTCGCCAACCTCATCCCCATGAAGGGGCCGGGGCAGACGTACTCCATCCCCGAGTCGCTCGAGCGCGAGCCGAAGCTCGCCGCGCTGCGCGACACCGATCCGCGGGTGAAGGAGCTGCTCGATCAGGCGACGAAGCTCGAGGGCCTCACCCGCCAGGCCGGCATGCACGCCGCCGGCGTCGTCATCAGCGAGGGCCCGCTCTGGGATCACGTGCCGTGCTTCACCGGCGCCAACGGCGAGCTCGTCACCCAGTACTACAAGGAGGACGTCGAGCAGGCCGGGCTCGTGAAGTTCGACTTCCTCGGCCTCAAGACCCTCACCGTCCTCGACATCGCGGTGCGCCTGATCAACGAGCGCCCCGACGTGCGCGCGACCGGCAAGCCGTTCGTCCTCGAGCAGATCGCGATGGACGACGAGCAGACGTTCAAGCTCCTGCAGTCCGGCGAGTGCAAGGGTGTCTTCCAGCTCGAATCGAGCGGCATGCAGAACCTGTTCAAGGATCTGAAGCCGACGTCGTTCGAGGACATCGTCGCCGCGGTGGCGCTCTACCGACCGGGCCCGCTCGGCACCGGCATGCCTCGTCGACGAGCTCCTCAAGCCGACCTATGGCGTCATCGTCTACCAGGAGCAGGTCATGCAGATCGCGCAGCTCCTGGCCGGCTACTCGCTGGGCGGCGCCGACCTGCTCCGGCGCGCCATGGGCAAGAAGAAGCCCGAGGAGATGGCGAAGCAGAAGTCGATCTTCGTCGAGGGCTCGCTCAAGAACAACGTCAAGGAAGAGGACGCGGTCCGCATCTTCGAGCTGCTCGAGTTCTTCGCGGGTTACGGTTTCAACAAGTGCGTCGTGGGCAGCACGACCGTCGTCGACGCGCACACGGGCGAGCGCACCACGGTCAAGGAGCTGTTCCACGCGCGTCGCGCGTTCACCGTGCACGCGCTCGACGAGTCGACCGGCAAGCTCCGGCCCCGCGCGGTGACCGACGTGATGTGGAACGGTCGCAAGCGCGTGTTCGCGCTGAAGACGGCGCAGGGAAAGACGATCGTCGCGACCGCCAACCACCCCCTCTACACGCTCGATGGCTGGAAGAACCTCGGCGATCTCGAGGTCGGCGATCGCATTGCCGCGCCGCGCCGGCTCGCGGTGCACAGCGAGGTGCGCTGGCCGGAGCACGAGCTGGTAACGCTGGCCGGGCTGCTCAGCGAGGGCAACACGTGCCACCCGACCTGCCTCTACTTCTACAACAACACCCCCGCGCTGGTGGACGACTTCGTCGCTGCGGTGACGCAGTTCCCGGCGACGGTCGCGCGGGTGCGTGAGCGCGAGGGCGTGCGCGCCGCGAGGCTCGAGGTGTGCGTCTCCACCGGCGCCGACCGCCGCTTTCACAAGGGCCAGGTCCCGTGGAACGCACGCGTCGCGGCGGGCGCAGAGGAGTATGCGTCAGCCCCGCCCCGCAGCGGCGCCTTCGAGTGGGCCGCGACCCTCGGCGTCGTCGGGGTGAAGGCGATCGACAAGCGGGTGCCGCCGGCGGTGTTCACGCTGTGCGACGACGACGTCGCGCTATTCCTCGGGCGGCTGTCGTCGGGCGACGGCTTCATCGCCAACGAGACGAATCACGTTCCCTTCTACGCCACGTCGTCCGAGCAGCTCGCCGTCGACGTACAGGCGCTGCTGCTCCGCCTCGGCATCGTCGCCGGCGTCCACCGCAAGACGTTCCGTTACCGCGGAGCCGAGCGTCCTGGTTTCACGGTGCACGTCGTCGGCGACGGCTCGCTCGAGACGTTCCTCGAGCGCATCGCGCCGCACTGTGTCGGCCGCGACGCAGCGATCGCGGAGCTCGCGCGATACGTCGCTTCGACCGAGCGCGGTCGCACCAGCAAGGACACCATTCCGGCGGATGTTCGGGCGTGGGTCGACGAGGAGCGCCGCGCACGCGGCCTCACGTGGACGCAGGTCGAGGCGCAGTCCGGCGTCTGTGTGAAAGAGCTGTACGGCAACGGCTCGGCGAACAAGAGCGGCTTCCGCCGCAGCACCATCGCGCGGCTCGCCGCGTTCTTCGGCTCCGCGCGCCTGACGGCGGCGGCCGAGTCCGACATCTTCTGGGACCGCGTCGTCGCTATCGAGCCGCGCGGAATCGAGGACACCTTCGACCTCACCGTCGACGTGGACCACAACTTCGTCGCCGACGGGCTCGTGGTGCACAACTCGCACTCCGCGGCGTACGGGTTGATCACGTACCAGACCGCCTACTTGAAGGCGCACTTCCCGGTCGAGTTCATGTGCGCGTCGATGAGCGCCGACAAGGAGAAGATCGACAAGGTCGTGCGGCTCATCGCCGAGGGGCGCGCGATGGGCGTGACCATCCTCTCGCCGGACATCAACGAGTCGGGCATCGACTTCAGCGTCGTCTACGCGACGCCCGACGGCGACCCGAAGATCACGCGCGGTCCCTTCGGCTACACCGGCGCGGGCAAGGTGCGCGACAGGCTCGGTCCGCGCATCCGCTTCGGGCTCGGCGCCGTGCGCGGGATCGGCGAGGCGGCCATCCTGGCGATCCTCGAGGCGCGGCAGAGCGGGCCGTTCCGCGACATGTTCGACTTCGCCGCGCGCGTCGACGCCAAGCGCATCAACAAGGGCGTGTTCGAGGCGCTGGTGTGCTCCGGCGCGCTCGACACGATCCTGCAACCGCTCTCGGTCTCGCGCTCGAGCGCCTCGGCGTCGATCGAGCTCGCGCTCGAGCGCTCCAAGGCCGCGACCAAGGATCGCGCGGCCGGTCAGGCCGACATGTTCGGGCTCTTCGCGGCAGCCAGCGGCAAGGGCGCGGCGGCGGCGTCGGGCGACAAGTACGTCGAGGCGGCGTCGTGGGACTCGCGCGAGCTGCTCGCGTTCGAGAAGAAGGCGCTCGGCTTCTACCTCTCCGGCCACCCCCTCGATCGCTACGGGCGGCTCGCGGTCATCTCCACCGCCGACGTGGCCGATCACGAGGAGCGCGCGAAGGTGAAGCTCGCCGGCATGGTCGAGGGCTACCGCGAGCGCCCGATGAAGACCGGCAACGGCAAGATGGCCTTCTTCGAGCTCGAGGACCGCATGGGTCGCATCGAGGTCAAGGTGCGCCCACAGCAGGTCGAGAGCTTCGCGGCCGTGCTCTCCGCGGGCGAGCCGGTGGTGCTCAAGGGCATGATCGCCTACGACCGCCGCAACCAGGACGAGGCCGACGAGGAGAACGCCGCCGAGCCGACGCCGCAGATCCTCCTCGACGAGGCGCAGCTCTTGTCCGAGTTCATCCGCACCGAGACGCGCGCGATCACGCTGCGCATCGCGCACGAGCGCGCGCGCAAGGAGCAGCTGCTCAGGCTCGCCGAGCTCCTGCGCACCTGTCGCGGCGGCTGCCCGGTCACGCTCACGCTCATGCTCGACGAGGGCGCCGAGGTGCAGCTCGCACTCGGCCCGGAGTTCCGCGTCGAGGCGAGCGATCCGATGCTGGCCGGTCTCGAGCGCCTGTTCGGCGATCGGGTCGCGGAGCTGCGCATCGCGTAACGGCCGTCGAAGGTCGAGGGGACGAAGATCGAGGCGTCAAGCCTCGCCCCAACAGAGGTCGTGGCCGCTCTGCGAATCCACGCCCCCGCCGATCGCGGCGTAGCCCGCGAGCAGCAGGGCCGATCCGCGCACGGCTCTCGGCAGGCGCCGCTCGCGGCCGAGCAGGCGCGCGAACGTGCCCACCTCGGCGGCTGGCCCGACGACGATCAGCGCGCCGCGCACCGTAGAGGGATCGGGCAGCGCCGCGGCGAGCGCGGACGGCGCGTCGACCCCGGACGGCGGCGCGACCCACACCGCATCGCCTGCCTCGATCGGACCGTCTTCGAGCGCGCGGGTCGCGCGGACGCCGAGCGGCGCCGCGCCGGTCGGGAGCCTCGCGCCGCGCGGGAGACGCCATCGCTTCACGCGCGAGGCGACGGCGAGCGCGGTCATTCCGCGGCCCGCTCGGGGCGCGACACGACCTCGATGCGACGCACGCGGCGCTCGTCGGCGTCGCGAATCACGAAGTCGACCGGCCCGACGTGCACCACGGTGCCGGTCGGCGGGACCTTCCCGAGCTGCTCCATCACCAGGCCGCCGATGGACACCGCGCCGTCGGTCTCGGGGATGACGACGCCGAGCCGATCGGAGAGCGCATCGACCGAGAGGGCAGCGTCGACCAGCAGCCGGCCGCCCCCGAGGTCCTGCACCTGCTCCTCCTCGTCGAGCTCGTCGCGGATGTCGCCGACGAGCAGCTCGAGTATGTCCTCCATGGTGACGATGCCGGTCGTGCCGCCGTGCTCGTCGACGACGACGGCGAGGTGCTGCCGCTGCTGACGCATGTCGCGGAGGATCGTCGAGACCTCCTGCTGCTCCTGCACGTAGAGGACGGGCCTTCGCACGAGGGAGTCGAACGTCGTCGTCTCGAGCGTCCCCTCGCGGACGACGCGGAACAGATCCTTCACGTAGAGCAGGCCGACGATCTCGTCGACGCGGCCGTCGTAGACGGGGTAGCGCGAGTGGCCGTCGGCGGTGATCACGGCGAGCACGCGCGGGAGCGGGGTCTTCAGATCGAGCGCGGTCATCTTGGTGCGGGGCACCATGACCTCGGCCGCGACGCGGCCTTTGAAGTCGACGGCCGCCTGCAAGAGGTCGGCGTGATCGAGCGTGCCCTTCCGCTGGCCTTCCTCGATGAGGTACTCGACCTCGCGCTCGGCGATCTCGGCGTCGCGCGCGGTCTCCTCGGGATCGCTCGGGCGGCCGTCGCGATCGAAGGCGTCGCTGACGCGACGGCCGAGGTACGCGAGCGGCGCGGCGAGCGGGACCATGGCCAGCTCGAGCGGGCGGACGATCTGCAGCAGCGGGTTCGCGAGCGACGTCGCGCGGGTGCGGCCGATGCTCGTCGAGATCTCGGCGAGCACCGTGTAGAGGAACGCCACCACGAAGAACGTGACCAGCGGGCCGTAGACCGGCCAGCGCGGGTGGAAGGCGGTCGCCGCGATGACCGCCGCGCCGACGGCGCAGACGACGCGGCCGACGAGCAGGCGGGCCAGCACGGCGTTTCGGTGCTCGAGGAAGCGACGAAGCGCGGCGTGGCCGTGCTCCGACGTACCCACCATCGCGCGTACGCGCGCCTCGGGGATCGACGTCACCGCGGCGTCGGCGGCCGCGAAGAGGGCACCGAACAGCGAACACGCGACGACCGCGGCCAGCGAAGTGCCCCAAGACGACAGTGGTACGGACGAGCTCTCCAAGCAGTCTCCTGGTCGAACACCCTTTAGCCACCATGCCTCCGAAGGCGAGGGATGGGACCGGAACCCCCCCGGGTGCGGCCTGCGCGAAAGCGTAGTGCACCGAGGGGTCGAGGCCAAGCGGCACGCGGGATTTTGCCCGTCAGCGCGCAATATGGTGAAAGAGGATAGATGACGCGGCGCCACCGGTCATCGCGTCGAGCGCGAGCAGGCATTCGACCGTGATCGCCGCGGCTTCGTCGCGCTCGACCGGCAGCAGCTCGGGATCGCTCGCGGCGCGCCGGGCACGCTGCCAGCGCAGCGCGAGGTCGATGACCTTGGACGTCAGGCGTTGCTTGAGCTCGAGCCGCTCGAGCCGGATGCGCTCGATGGCGACCTCCTCGTCGGCGAAGACCAGGCGGTCGAGACGCCACGAGAGCCGGCCTTCGAAGAGGGTCGAAGCTCCGTCGCTGCCGGTCCATCGATCGGCGACGTCGTCGCTGCGGGCGACGCGCGCGCCGGTCTCCAGTCCGCGGTAGGCGCGGAGCCGGACCTCCGGGGCGAGCGCCGACACGCGCGCGCGCGTGGCCAGATCGTCGAGCACGTCGTCGCGGTCGAGACCGGCGGTCTTGAGCGCCGCGGCGACGAGCGCGCGGATCGACTGCGGCGGGAGCGGCGCGATCGGTGGAGTCACCGGCTGCGCGGTCGCCGACGGAGCGAGCGGCGGCGCGCTCGATGCGACGCTGACCGCCGGGGCCGCGCTCGCGCCGATGGGCAGCGCGCTCGTGGTGATCGGCGCGACGGCGAGCTTCTGCGGCTTTCCTTTGGCGGCGGCGCCGCCCGCGATGGCCAGCGCGCCCGGCAACGCCGCGACCGCGCCCCACCGGGCTGTCTTCTTGAACCGATTGCTCATGGGCTCCTCCGGCGCGTCGAGCGCGCGCACGAACAGCGCGGGTGCGCGCGGCCTCCGCGCGAAGAACCGCTCGAACGGGATCTGCACGACGAGCTCGGCGTCCCACCGCAGCACGCGGCCCGACCAGGTGTCGGTCGTGCCGATCGCGAAGCGGGTGGAGACGCCGAACGCGCCGCCGTCGAGCGGCGCCGTCCACCAGCCGCGGTCGACGTACAGATCGTCGTCCGCCATCAGGTGGCCGGTCGCGCGCGCGACCTCGAACGCGGATTCGCCCCGCGCACGGGGCGCGATGGCGAGGACCGAGGCGATGACGAGCGCGCGGCGCACGCGAGGGGCTCGGCCTGCGGAGGGTGGCGGTTGCGTGCGCGCGTCGCTGCCGGGTGGCAGCTCCAGCACCGAACGACGCCGCCTCGGTTTGACCGGGTCGTGGACGGCCCTTAGCGTGAACGGACCGGAGGGCTCGGAGATGGGGACTCGAGGCGCGAGGGCGTCACGCCGTCGACGACCAACTACGCGAATCGCCGCAAGTGCGCGCGGTCGGCATCGACTTGCGCGAACTTGCGCAAGCGCCTTCTTGGTCCTCTGGACGGCAGCGGCCGCGGGGTGTGGCGGCGAAGATGCCTCGACGAGCGAAGCCGACGCGAGCCTCGACACGAGCGACGTGGACGCGCTCGGCGACTCGGGCGGGGGCGTCCCTGACGGCGACCCGGGCGAGGTCGCCGCCGACGGCGGCGCGGCGGACACCGGCCCGGCGCCGACCTGCCCGGGAGGGAGCGGTCCCGGGACCGCGCCGAACGGCACCGTCCCCGGCGCGCTGACGTTCCCCTTCCCCACCCTGCGCAACGCGACGGTCGAGTGGGCGATCACCGGCGACGCGAACGAGAACGGCGCGGTGTCGATCCGCTTCCGGAAGACGGGCGACACGGCGTGGCGCCGCGGGCTGCCGCTCCGGCGCATCCCGAAAGGCACGCTCGAGGGGTTCTCGTGGGCCAACCGCCACGCGGGCAGCATCTTCGATCTCGAGCCGGCGACGACCTACGAAATCGAGGCGTTCCTGCTCGATCCCGACGGCGGCTGCGAGGTGCGCACCGGCACGTTCACCACGCGATCGGTGCCGGCGCCGATGGCCGGCGCACCCATCAAGGCGGCCACGCCGTCGACCCTGTCGTCGGTCGCATCGGGCGCGGCACCGGGCGACGTCATCGAGCTGGCCGCGGGGACCTACGCCGGGTTCTCGTTCCCCAAGGACGGCGCGCCGGGCAAGCCGATCGTCCTCCGCGGCGCCGGCGCGGTGACCATCAACGGCGACGTCTCGCTCATCGGGCGCAAGTACGTGCACCTCACCGGCGTGACGGTGAACGGGCGCATCCGCGCCAACCTGTCGGTCGAGGTCGCCGTCACCAAGAACGTGGTGAACACCGCGAGCGACGGCGTCGCCGCCACCCTGCGCAGCGAGAACCTCTACGTCGCCGACAACCGGATCACCGGCAGCACTTCGTGGAGCACCGCGGCGCTCGGCGTCAGCGGCGACAACCGCGGCGAGGGCATCTGGGTGACCGGCCCGGGGCACGTCATCGAGCACAACCTCGTGAGCGGCTTCCGCGACTGCATCTCGCTGCTCGAGGGTTCCGAGGCGGTCGATCAGTACAGCATCGACATCGTGCACAACGACCTCCGCAACTGCGCCGACGACGGCGTGGAGGCCGACTTCTGCGCGCACGACTGCCGCGTCGTGCGCAACCGGCTGACCAACACGTTCATCGCGCTCAGCTCGCAGCCGGGGCTCGGCGGGCCCACGTACTTCGTGCGCAACGCGATGTACAACGTGATCCTCTCGGCGTTCAAGCTGCAGCGCGGGAGCATCGGCGACGTGGTGCTGCACAACACCGTGGTGAAGAACGGCGACGCGCTCGGCATCTACACCGACGTCGCGTTCGAGCGGCAGTGGTTCAGGAACAACCTGTTCCTCGGCGGCCCCGGCGGCACGTACAACGGCTACTCGAGCGGCACGGGGCGCGTGATCTCGCTCGCCAGCGCCGCGGCGAACGGCGACTACGACTACGACGGCTTCGGGTCGACCACTGGCAAGTTCGAGGGGCGGCTCGGCGCGGTCAGCTTCGCGAGCCTCGCGGAGCTCCAGGCCAAGACCACCGAGAAGCACGCCGTCGCCCTCGGCCTCGACGTGTTCGCGTCGACGGTCGCCTACCCGACGAGCCCCTTCCCCGCGCGCGAACCTGTCAGCCTCGCGATCAAGGCGGGGAGCGCCGCCGAGGACGTCGCTCTGGTGCTGCCTAACGTGAACGACGGCTACGTCGGCGCCGGACCGGATCTCGGCGCCCACGAACGCGGCGCGGCGATCCCGGCGTACGGTCCGCGCTGACGATGCTGGCTAGAACTGGAACCCGAGCACCAGATCCCCGAGCGTCGCGCGGTCGTCCCAACGCGTGACCCGCAGGCCCAGCCAGATCGGTCCGTACGCGACGCCGAGCTGCCCCCGCAGCTCGCGGCCCACGTCGAAGTCGAAGCGGCGGTGGTAGGCGCCGCGGACGTCGAGCGCGAGCTTCTTGCCGAGCGGGATGACGAGCCGCGGCGCCACGTGCAGGTAGCCGGCGGCCGGCGCCTCGAAGAACGTCTCGTTGGCCTCGTTGCGCACGCCGTGGAAGCCGTCGGCGCCGCCGCCGATCGTGAGCAACCCCGCGAAGCGGCCGTAGGTCAGCGCGGCGCCGATGCCGCCGTGGACGTCCCAGGTGAGGAGCTTGTTCGTCCCCACGCCGCCGCTGCCGCCGACCTCGACGGCGAAGCCCAAGCCCCGCCGCGCGGTCGACGACCACGCGTCGAACGACGCACCGACGCCGAACGGCCGATTGCTCTCGTCGCGCGCGGAGAACGCGAGGATGTCGAACGCGGCGACGCCGTGCGCGCGAGCGCCGATCTCGAGGTCGTCGCCGCCCTCGTCGACGTCGGCATCGCTCGAGAGCGAGGTGCCGACGCCGCTCTTCGCAGCCGCGGCGGGCGCGAGGATCGAGCGGACCACGCGGGCCTCTTCGGGGGTCAGCGGCCCCGCGGAGCCGATCTCGACGACCACCGCGTCGGCGCCGAGCTCCATGCAGAACGTCGCGGTCTGCCCCTGCTTCTGCGCGCTCTCGATCGACTCGGGTCCGAAGCCGTCGGGCAGATACGGCGCGCCGGTCTTCTTCGCGCCCGCCGGCATCACCGCCGCACAACGAGCGATCCGCCGCTCGACGGTGAGGCGCAGCGGGGGATCTCCCGGCTCGAGGCGCTCCAGCAGATCGAGCTTGCGACCGTCACTCGACGTCGACACGCGCACGCTCCAGCCCCTCGGGATCTCCGCGCGTACGCCGGACGCCGCGAGCTGCACCCGTCCGACGAGCGCGACCTTCGGCGCCTTCGTCGGCGGCGCCGAGCCCCCGCGGTGCCCGAAGACCATGCGCGCGACCCCGGCGAGCACCGGGACGATTTCGTTCGGATCGAGCGCGGTCCCGCTGATGTCGGCGGTGTACGGGCCCTCGAACGTGTTGGTGCACACTCGATGAACGCCTGGCGCGACCTCGATCGCCCATGGCTCGAAGGAGGGGGGAGCGAGCGGCGACGCGGCGACACGCGGCAGCTTCTTGCCCTCGAGCGCCCGCGCGAGCGCCGCGCAGTCGTCGGCGTGCGGCCGCGAGAGCTCGATGACGAGCTCGCCGCGCGAGGGATCGAGGCGACGGAGGATGTCCCACGCCTCGGTGCCCTCGACCGCCACGCTCAGCGTCCACCCGTCGGCGCTCTCCGGCAGCTTCAGGTCGATGCCGATCGCCCGCAGCTTCACCACCGTGCCCGGGTGGAAGTGCTGCGGCGGCGTCTCCGTCCGCGCCCAGGCGTCCCCCGCGGAGACGAGGGCGAGCGCGACGGCGCAGGTGGCGACGAGGCGACGCATTCCGGCGCACTGTAGCGCGACGCGGGTGCACCAAGAACAAACGCGCTCACACGAGCCGGTCGTGGACCCAGGTGCAGGTGGTCACACGCTCACGAGCCGGACCTCGCCTGCGTGGGCGTGCACGGTGCCCTCGCCGACGCGGACGCGCAGGCGCCCGTCGGCCTCGATGCCGTCGGCGACGCCGCGCGCGCCCGATTCGAGGATGACCGCGCGGCCGCGGAGCGCGTCGTGCGGGGACAGGCGGGCGCCGATCGATTCGGGCGAGAGCGTCCACGCGGCGAGCTCGTCGTCGAGCGCGTCGAGCAGATCGAGCGCGAGCGCGCAGCGATCGAGACGAGCGAGATCGGTCGCGCCGGCGCGCGCGAGGGACGTCGCGAGGTCGACGAGCTCGGGCGGGAACTCGGCGCGCGCGACGTTGACGCCGACGCCGACGATCGCGGACTCGACGCGCGCGCCGGCGATCGAGCCCTCGACGAGGACGCCGGCGATCTTGCGCAGCCCCCCGCCCGAGGTCACGAGCACCACGTCGTTCGGCCACTTCACCTTCGCGCCTTCGACGCGCGCGGCGATCGCCCTGCGCGCGGCGAGCCCTGCCACGAGCGCGAGCGGCGGCAGGGCCGACGGCGCGACCCGCGGGCGCACGACGATGGAGATCGCCAGCGAGTCGCCCGGCGGCGAGCTCCACACGCGGCCGTGACGACCGCGGCCGCGCTCCTGCGTGTCGGCGACGATCACGGCCCCGTGCGGCGCGCCCTGCGCGGCCCACGCGCGCGCGTCGTCGTTGGTGGAGCCGGTGCGCGCGACCACGCGCGCCGGCCGTCCGCGCTCGGCGAGCGCGGCGCGCAACCGCACGAGATCAGGGGAAATCGGCTCGTCCACGCCGTCGCCGTACACCGACCAACCGGGTGCGTCGTCGCGGCGGATCGCCGCGGAAGAGGCCAGGTTGACCCGGGTTCGCCCGTACGTTATCGATATCCAAAGGGTTTTCGCAGGGGCGGGTCCTCGCGTGTCCGCGTCTGGTTCGTGCCGCGCTCGAGCGGGTGGGGAGAGTGGTCCATGACGAAGAGCGAGCTCATCGACGCCGTTGCCGCGCGGGGAGAGCTGACCAAGGCGCGCGCCGAGCTGGTGGTGAACTGCGTCTTCGACACGATGATCGAGGCCATGCGCCGCAGCGAGGGCATCGAGATCCGTGGCTTCGGCTCGCTCACCGTGCGCCCCTACAAGCCCTACGAGGGCCGCAACCCGCGCACCGGGCAGCCGGTCGAGGTCCCCGCCAAGCGCCTGCCGTTCTTCAAGGTCGGCAAGGAGCTGCGCGAGCTCGTCAACTCGAGCCGCCACCTCGCGATCACCGGCGACGAGGACGAGGACGTGCCGGTGCGCCGCGAGAAGTCGGCCAACGGCGCCGCGCGCAGCGGCAACGGCGACGCCCGCCTGCAGAAGCGCTAAGCGCTCTGCGTCATGAACGCCGAAGCCCAGCTCGCCGAGCTCACGCGCGGCGTGGTCGATCTGCACGTCAAGAGCGAGCTCCTCGAGCGCCTCGAGCAGTCGCTGAAGACGGGCAAGCCCCTGCTCGTGAAGGCAGGGTTCGATCCCACGCGCCCCGATCTCCACCTCGGTCACACGGTGCTGATGCGCAAGATGCGTCAGTTCCAGGACCTCGGCCACCGCGTGGTGTTCCTCATCGGCGACACCACCGCGATGGTCGGCGACCCCACCGGTCGCAACAAGCTGCGCCCGCAGCTCGAGCGCGCCGAGGTCGAGGCGGCCGCGAAGACCTACGTCGCGCAGGCGCAGAAGATCCTCGATCCGGCGCGGATGGCGGTCCGTTACAACTCCGAGTGGCTCGACGCGATGAAGCCGATGGACCTGGTGCGCCTGATGGCGAAGTCCACGGTCTCGCGCATGCTCGAGCGCAAGGACTTCGCCAAGCGCTTCGCCGAGGAGCAGCCGATCTACCAGCACGAGTTCCTCTACCCGCTGTTCCAGGGCTACGACTCGGTCGCCCTCGACGACGACGTGGAGCTCGGCGGCACCGACCAGCTCTTCAACCTGATGGTCGGCCGCGACCTGATGCCGCAGTACGGCAAGCGCGCGCAGATCGTCATGACCACGCCGCTGCTCGAGGGCATCGACGCGAAGCTCGAAGACGGCCGCGTCGTCGGCGCCAAGATGAGCAAGAGCGCGAACAACTACGTCGGCATCGACGAGCCGGGCGAGGAGCAGTTCCGCAAGCTGATGCTCGTCGACGACCAGGTCATCTGGCGCTACTTCGAGCTCCTCTCGGCGAAGAGCGCCGGCGAGATCGCCGAGCTGCGCGAGTCGGTGCAGGCCGGCAAGCGCCACCCCAAGGACGCGAAGAAGCTCTTCGCCGACGAGATCGTCACGCAGTACCACGGCGCCGCGGCGGCCACCGAGGCGCGCAAGCGCTGGGACGCGAAGTTCGAGGCCGACGCCGTCCCCGAGGACGTCGAGACCATCCGCGTCTCCTGCGAGGGCGACGCGCTGTGGCTGCCGAAGGCGCTCGCCATCGCCGCCCTCGTGAAGAGCTCGTCGCAGGGCCGTCAGCTCGTCGAGCAGGGCGGCGTCGAGGTCGATCAGAAGCGCGTGTCCGATCCGAAGCACGAGCTGCCCGCCGGTCGCACGTACCTCGTGCGCGTCGGCTCGAAGAACCGTCGGTTCGCGCGGCTCCAAGTCGAGAAGTCGTGAGGGCCGTCGCGATCGCCCTGGTGATCGCGGGCTGCGGCGGACCGAAGCCGGCCGCGCCGAGGCCGGAGCTGCCGCCGCTCGCGACGACATCGCTCGGCGCCATCGCGCAGGGGCCCGGCGCGCGCTGGGCGATCGTCGGCTCGCCGAAGGCCGTCTTCGGCGGGCCCTTCGGTCCGCGCGTCGACAAGATCGTCCCCAAGCAGGGGCTCGACAAGCTGCAGGCGCGCCTCGGGTTCGATCTGCGCGCGACGCCGCGCGCGCTGATGATCGGCTACGCGGCGACCACGTTCTACGCGGCCCGCCTGCCCGACGGCACCGCGCCCTCGAGCGCGCTCGACGCGTTCGACAAGCGGGTGCTCCCTCCCAAGGGCAAGGCGACGCCGCGGCCCGATCTGGTGCGCCTCTGGGGCAGCATGCCGTCGGGCGTGCGCGGGTCGGCCGCGGGCATGTGGTCGTCGCTCGGCGACGCGATCGTCGGTGAGGGCGGTCGCCTCGGACCGGTCCTCGCCTCGATGGCGCTCGCCACCGGCAAGCGCGCGCCCGAGCGCGCGATCACCGCCGACAAGACGTTCGGTCCGCTGCTCTCGTGGGCCGAGCCGGCCGAGATCGGCGTGGTGGTGCGCTGCCCGCTCGCCGAGTCGCTCGGCGGCGTGCCCGAGGGCAAGAACGTCCTCTTGCAGGAGTGCTTCGGCGTCGGGCTCACGCTGCGCCCCGCGCCGGGCGGCAAGCTCGGCATCGCCGCGCGGGTCACCGGCGCCTGGGGCAAGGACGCGCCTGCGGCCGCCGAGGCGATGCGCGCCACCTTCGCCAGCGTGGCCGAGAGCGATCTCGGTCGCGTGCTCGGCCTGCGCGACGCCCAGCCCACCGTGAAGGCCACCGCCGACGCCGTCGACGGCGAGCTGGTGGTCGACGCCGACGTGTTCGCGACCGGGCTCCGGCGCGTGCTCGCGGCGGAGATCGACGACGCCACGAACTAGGAGCACCGATGAAGATCCGAGCCCTCGTGTTCCTCGCGCTCGCGCTGTCGGCCTGCGGCGGCTCCGCCGGCAAGGCGAAGACGCCCGCGCCCTCGAAGTTCAAGGGGCCGCTCGCGTACTACCCGTTCGAGCCGGGTACGCAGTGGAGCTTCATGGTCTACGGACCGCCGGGCACGCCGGGCCTGCTCAAGGTCGACAAGGTCGTGGCGTTCGACGGTCAGCTCGCCCTGGTGCAGAGCGGCGAGGCGACGCTCACCTATCGCGTCGCGCCCGAGGGCATCTACCGCGAGCCTTCGCACGTGTTCCTGCTCAAGTGGCCGATCGTGCTCGGCGACAGCTGGACCGGCGCCAAGGGCTCGAAGGTCGAGGTCACCAAGACCGACGTGAAGATGACCGTCGAGGCGGGCACGTTCGAGGGCTGCGCCGAGATCACCGAGCGCATCGGCGGCGACGCGGCGGGCCTCCTGCGCACCACGTTCTGCCCGGACGTCGGTCCGGTGCTGGTCGAGATCCACGAGCTCAACGCCCCGCCGGGCGAGCTGCCGCAGCGGCTGATCGGGCGGCTGCGCGCGTACGGGCCGCCGGTGCAGCTCGGGAAGTGAAGGGCCGGTACGGGCTTTCGCGTCACTTCGGGTGGCGCGCGCGAAGCAGCGCCTGCACGTCCTCGAGCATGGCTTCGAGCTCCGCCTCGCGGTCCTCGGGTGCGGCGAGGATCAACAGGCCGCGCTCCTCGCCGAACACCGCGGCGACGCCCTCGTGCGCCTCGACCACGGCCTTCACGAGCAGCGCGTCGGCCGCATCGAGGACGATGCGCCGGCTCACGAGCCCGGGGCCGACCAGCGGGGGAGCGGGGCGGCGCCTGGTCGGCTCGGTCTTCGGGTTCTTCGGGTGCCCGCCCTTGGGAGACCCGCTCTTGGCTACCACGGCGCATGGCTACCACCCCTGCCGCGCGGTCGCGACCTCCACGTCGCGGCCGTCGGTGCTGAAGCGGATGGCGCCCTCGAGATCCGTGCGCAGCACCTGGATTCCGGCCGCCGAGAGGCGGGCGAGCGCCGGATCGTGGGGGTGCCCGAAGCGATTGCGCGCGCCGCACGAGATCGCCGCGTGCGCCGGCCGCACCGCGGCGAGGAAGGCGTCGGACGAGCTCGTGCGCGACCCGTGATGACCGACCTTGAGGAAATCGGCCCGCAGGTCGACGCCGGCCGAGATCATCGCGTGCTCGGCCTCGTGCTCCGCGTCGCCGACCAGGAGCACGCTGCGTGCGCCGTGGGTGATGCGCAGCACCAATGAGTTGTCGTTGGCCCCGCGATCGGGCTCGGCCCGCGGACACGGATGGAGCACCTGCACGACCGCGCCGCCGACCACGTGCGCGCCGCACGCGGGCACCACCAGCGGCACCCGCTTCGCGTCGAAGCGCTCGAACAACGCCGCCAGCGGTCCCTCGCGATGCGCCTCGCCGTTGTGCCAGAACGCACCGACGTCGGTCGCGGCGATCGCGCGCGGCAGGCCGAGGAAGTGATCGGGGTGCGGGTGACTGAGCACCGCGAGCGCGAGGCTTCGCCTGCGGCGCATGGCGAGCACCGGGGCGACGACCGCGCGGCCGGGATCCCACGCCGATCCGACCTCGCCGCCGGCGTCGACGAGCAGCGCGCTGCCGTCCGGCAGATCGACCAGGGTCGCGTCCCCCTGCCCGACGTCGAGCACCGTCACGCGGAGCAGGCCGTGCGGCCGCGACGCGCGCACGTGCGCGATCTCGAGCAGCGAAAGGAGGGCACCGGTGATCGCGGCGAGGACCAGCCACGCGCGCCGCGGCAGCAGGTACGCCGCCGCGGCGGCGGCGATCAACGTCGCGAGCTGCCAGGCGGTCGGCGGCGGCACCGCGACGACGGCGGCCGACGGCGCGGCCGCGACGCGCGCGACCGCGCGGAGCAGCACCAGCGCGCCCGACGCCGCGGCGCCGGTCCAATCGGCCGGCCACCCGCCGACGGTGGCGCCGAGGAGCGCCGCGAGGTTGCACAGCGGCAGCGCGGCCAGCTCGCCGATGGGGACCGCGACGAGGTTCGCCAGCACGCCGAGCGCGGGCAGCGACGCGGCGATGCCGGCGACGAGCGGGGCGCACGCGATCGACGCCGCGACGGTCGCCGCCGCGGCCTGGCGCAGCATCTTCGGGAGCTTGCCCGGGAGCACGCGATCGACCGCCGGACCGAGGGTCACGAGCCCCACCGTCGCCGCGATCGACAGCGCGAACGACAGATCGAACGGCGCCAGCGGATCGACGGCCACGCTGACGAGGATCGACACCCCGATCGTGCGCGGCAGATCCGGCCGGCGCGCGGCGGCGCGCACCAGGAGCAGCACGAGGGCCATCGCGGTCGCGCGCCGCGCCGACCCCGAGTCGCCGGCGACCTGCTCGTAGACGAGCGCCAGCGGCACGCCGATCGCCGCCGCGAGGCGCGCAGGCGAGACCCGACGGGCGAGCCACGTCACGCGCACGAACGCGGTCTGCAGCAGCCACACGAGCCCGCCGACCACCAGCGCGACGTGCGATCCCGAGACGGCGAGCAGGTGGGTCAGCCCGCTGCGACGAAACGCCTCGTCGTCGCCTTCGGCGAGGTCCTCCTCGCCGAGGACCATCGCGCGCGCGATCGGCGCGACGTCGGCCGCGAACGCCACCGCGATGCCGCGCCGCAGCCGGCCGCGTGCGCGATCGATGGTCGCGAGCACGCCCGAGCCGCGAGCGCGCACCGAGGCGACGACCGCGCCGCCCGAGAGCACGTGCGCCCGGCGCGCCCACGCCGGACGTGGATCGCCGAGATCGGGCACCATCGTGCGGCGACTCGGAGCGAGCTGCGCGATCGCCTCGACCCGATCGCCGCGCGCCACGTCGGCGGGGAGATCGTACACGCGCGCCCGCAGCCCCGTGAGCGGCGGCGCGCGCGAGTCGCAGGTGATCGTCTCGAGCTCGACGTCGGCCGCGAGCGCGCCGCGCACCGTCGGCATCGACACCACCCTCCCCTCGATCGCGCAGCGCTCGGCGCGTGGAACGTGCGCCCGCACGCGAGACCACCCGTCCGAATCCCGCGCGAGCGCCCCGGCGGCGCGGTGCGCGGAGAGGGCGGCGACGATCGCCGCCAGGAAGGCGATGCGACCGATCGCGCGCGCGCCGCGCAGACGACTCGCCAGCAGCACGACTGCGAGCGCCGCCGCCACCGGTCCGGGCCGCACCACCGCCACCGCACCGGCGATCGCCGCTGCGGAGAGGACCAGGCTCGGATCCACGCGTTCGCGCACGGCGTGCCCGAGAGCACCGCGCGTGCCCCGCCTCGTGCCCCCCGATCTCCGCGTGTCTGCCGCGCCGGCGACCGGCGGAGGGCGGCGTCCGCCGGCGGCCGCCGGAGCGTCCGCCGGACGCCGGTCGCAGTCCCCGAGGATTGTGTTGACAACCGCCGCAGGCTTGGGCTAATCCGCTGTTGCAAATGAAAATCATTTTCATTAGCGCCGCGCTGCTCGTGTTTTCGACCACATTCCGGGCGCGAGCCGAGGCGCCGCTCGTGTTTGCGTCGGAGCTCGGGCCCCCGGCGACCGTCATCGGATCGGCGGAGCTGCGGACGTACGGAAGCACCTTCTACGAGGTCGAGGAGGCGCTCGCCGCACGGGAGGGGATCACCTTCCACTCGGCGGGCGACGTCGGCTCGGAGGACTGGATCCTCGTGCGCGGGCTGCCGCGCGATTCGAGCCGCAACGTCCTCGTGCTGATCGACGGCGTGCCGCTCAACAACGCGGCGTACGAGGGCGTCGAGATCCAGGATCTCCCGTCGTCACACCTCGATCGCGTCGAGGTGTGGCGACCGCCGCTGCCCGCGCGATACGGCGGGTATCACGCGGTGCTCGCGTTCTGGACGAAGCCGCTGCGCCAGCAAGACGGCGTCGTCGCGTGGACCGGCGCCGCCGTCGGCTCCCTCGCGACGTCGCGCACGAGCTCCGGGTTCGCCTCCCGGTCCGGGCCCCTGACCATCGACGGCTCGCTCTCGACGCTCGACACCGGCGGCCTCACCGGACGCTTCCGCACGCCGCCGTTCGACAACATCCGGTATGGCGATCGCTCCTACTGGGACTGGGCGCCCGCGCTGCGCGTCGGGTGGCAGCCGTCTGCGCGGACGTCCTTCACGTTCACGGCGACCGGTTCGAACAACCGGAAGGCGTTCTCCGATGACGAGTACCGCAACCGCTGGTTCGGCCTCGGCGGCTTCCTCTTCGCGCATCGGTTCTCGAACCAGGTGCTCCTCCGCGGCGCCGCGCACATGGGGGAGGAGCGGTACTTCCTCCGGCTGCGCATGCACCCCGACGTCTCGCTGCAGCAGCGGCGCAGGTTCGGCGGGAGGTTCGAGATCGTGGTCACGCCGACGGCGCAGTCCACCACGGTGTTCGGCGTCGAAGCCGGTCGCCGGGTCCTCGACGTCCACGGCCACTCGTTCGCCCTCACCAACGCCGCGGCGTTCGCCGAGACGCGCATCGCGCCGCTCGCGGCGTTGGAGGCGACCGCCGGCGTGCGCGGGGAGCAGTTCGCGCCGCAGCACGTCGGAGCTGCCCGCGCCGGCCGCGCGGTCCTCGGGTGGTCGGTCGGGCTCGTCGGGCACCTCGGGCCGACGGTGGACCTGTTCACGCGATACGGGCGCAGCAACCGCTGGCCGGCGCTCGGGGAGTACTCGGAGCGGCGCGCGCTGAACGCGGAGTCGCTGACCGGCGGAGAGATCGGCGCGCGCTGGTCGTACGGCGACGTGAAGGTGAGCGCGACGTTCTTCTCGTTGCTGCTCGGCGGCGCGATCGGGAGCGACGCGAGCGGCACCAACGTCAACGCCATCGAGCCGATCCGGTCGCGCGGGATCGAGGCGCGCGTGGACGCGCGCGTCAGCGCGTTCGCCTCGCTCTACGCGACGTGGACGGGATCGCGGGTCACGACGGCGGCCGGACAGGCGACGCCGTACGGACCGCCGCCGCAGATGGCGAGCGGCGGCGCCATCCTGCACGACGACGCCTGGCTCGCGCGCGTCTCGTTCCGCTACCTCGGTCGCAAGGAGGGGATCCTCCGCCACATGGGCGACGAGGGACGCGTGGCCGACGCGCTGCTCGTGGACGCATACGCCGAGCACCGCGTCACCTCGGGCGTCACCGCGTGGGCGCAGATCGGGAACCTCCTCAACCTCACGTACGAGACCTTCCAGGGTCGGCCGATGATGCCGCGCACCGTGCTGGTGGGCGTCACGCTCGACCATGTCCTCTGAGCCGAAAAGGGAGACGATGATGAGAGCACTGACGATCGCAGCGATGCTTGGATTCGTGGGCTGTGGCATCCAATCCGCGGAGAGCGCGCTCGACGGGGGAATGGGGCACGGGAGCGACGCCGGGGTCGACGCGCCGGCGACGAGCACGGGCGCCGGCGAGTCGATCCTCGACGCCGCGGACGCGAAGGTCCCGGTGTACGTCGCGCTCGGCAGCGCGCCGACGAACACGGCGCCGAGCGACGCGCTCGGGTGGGACCTCCGCATCGCCCGCACGATGATCGCGACGAACTCGGGAACGTCCGGCGGCGGCGGCGCCGGTGTGATCGCCACCTCGGCGAAGTCGATCGACGAGCCGATCACCTGCCCGACGGCGGGCTTCGCCGTCGACGCGATGCTGCCGATCCCCGGTCCGCCGGGCTCGGGCGAGTACTCCGGCAACCCGGCGCTCGCCGAGTGGTTCAACTACGACCCCGCCACCCACACGGTGACCTCGAAGGGAATCGTGTATTGCGTGCGCACGGCGAACGGGAAATACGGCGCGATCCGCATCCGCAACTACACCGGCGGCAAGATGACCGTGCAGTGGCGGTATCAGCCGAGCGGTTCGCCGGTGCTGTGATCGCCGGTAGCGCCCGCGGCCGGTCTTGACGGTTCGGCGCACCTCCGCGACCGTCACCGCGTGCTCGACCTCGATCCGAGTCGTCCGGTCGCGCCGGCGCGTCCGGCAGCCACGTTGATCCTACTGCGCCATCCTGCGCGAGGAGACGAGGTGGAGATCTGCGTCATGCAGCGCAGCCACCAGAGCTCCTTCATGGGCGGCGCGGTCGTGTTCCCCGGCGGCCGCGTCGAGGCGTACGACCACCCCGACACGTGGCGCGAGCTGATCACCCTCGGGAGCGGCCCCTGGTGGGACGACGAGGGCATCGCCGCGCGCGTGGCGGCGTGCCGCGAGGCGCTCGAGGAGGTCGGCATCGCGCCGATCACCGACACGACGCCGGCGGAGGTCGCGGCGCTGCGGCACAAGATCGACGGCCGCAAAGACGCGCTGCGCGAGGCGCTCGAGCTCTCCGG
>JACPFM010000117.1 GCA_016182965.1 Deltaproteobacteria bacterium
GGCGAGGGCGAGGGCGTGAACGTGAGCTTGGTCCCCCGCGTTCAGGAGAGTCCGCCGCTCGGGGTTCGCCAGCGTGCCGGCGTGCTCGGTCGCGTCAAGGGTTCGCGCGCTGCGCGCGCCTCGCTGCGCTCGCCCTTGACACGACCTGCGCTCGCCGGCGGCGGGGCGAGGCCCCGAGCGGCGGCACGATGGACGTTGCGCGCGAGACTCGGGGCGAACGGAAGTCCCCATGCTTCGCGTGTATGACGTCGCCATCGAAGTCGTTCGTGAGCTCGGACCGATCATCGAGCAGATCGGTCGTCGCAATCGCAATCTCGCCGGTCAGCTGGATCGAGCCTCCTCGGCGGTGCCGCTCGCAATCGCCGAGGGCACCTACGCGCGTGGGGGCAATCGGCACGCGGCGTACGATCGCGCCATCGCCGAGATGCGGGAGTCGCTGGCGTGCTGCGACGTGGCGGTCGCCAAGCGTTACGTCGAGCCGCTCGCTCGAACCACGCGCGCCAAGATCGACCAGGTCATCGGCACGCTCGTGAACATCGTGCGCTGAGCAGGCCGTCGAGCGCGGGGCGCGCGCGTGCCGCCCCGCGCTCGACCGCGACCGGCGCTCGTCCGTGAGGGATCAGAGCAGCATCGAGGGTGATGGGAGCGACGGGAGCTGCGCCGTGATCGACGTGCGTGCGCGTGCGGGCCAGGCGACGCCGTCGACCGGTGGCAGGAGCACCGGCAGCCAGCGACGCGCGGTGGCCTCGACGATGGCGAGGTGCGGGTTCTCGCCGCCGGGCTCGAAGCGCTCGAGGACGCGTTGGCCGTGCGGCCACGCCCTCTCGAGCTCGGCGGACCACCGCGCGCGGAACTCGGCGATGGGGCGCTCCCAGATCTGCTCCTGGTAGGTGACGATCACGTCGCGCGCGCGTTCGGTGCGGGCGAGCAGCGGCGCGGTGCTCGGGGCGAAGCAGCCGTCGACGGCGAGCAGCGCGCGCGGGGTGAACGTCTTCGCGTCGAGCGCGGCCATCGCGGCGCGGCCCGGCTCGCACGCCGATCCGCTGTGGCCGATCACGACGATGCGCGAGCGATCGACCTTCTGCAGGGGCGCGAGCGCCCCGTCGACCGCCGCGACGAACGCGTCGAAGTCGAGGCCGACGAAGAGCTTCGAGGGATCGGTCGCGTCACGCGTCTGGCTCGGCACTGCGACCACCAGCGGCGCGATCTCGCCGGAGTCGACGAGCGAGTCCATGAACGGGCGCGCGTCCCACGGCCCGTTGCGGTCTTCGGTCAGCCAGTGATGGCGCTTGCCGTCGAAGATGATCCCGTGGACGAACACGACCAGCGGCACCGCGCGGCCGTCGGTCGGCAGGCCATGGCTGCGCCAGACCTTGCCGGCGTCCGTCTCGCCGGGGAGCAGACGCTGGGCATCGTCGAACGGGAACTCCACCTCGCGCGGCGCCGACGCGGCGCCACCGAGGGTGAAGGCGAGCGATGCCACGAGGGTGAGCGGTCCGATCACGGCGATCGCCTCTCGGTGTAGCGAACGGCGCGCCAACGGGCCAACTCGCCGCGAGTCGCAGTAAGATGCGCGGGTGGAGCCGGTCGGTCAGGTCTCGCTGCGCGGCGTCGTCGTCGATGACGCGCTCGGATGGGGCCTTCGCCGCGGCGCGGAGGTGGTCGACTTCGCGGCGCCGCGGGGGCCGCGCATGACGCCGCGATCATGGCTGGGTACGGTCGCCGCGATCGACGGGCGGGCGCGACGCGACGCCGATGCGCTCGTCGACGCGATCCTGCGCCGGGCCGGTCTGTCGGTGCTGGCCAACGCCCCGCTGTCGGGGCTTCCGCCGTTCGCGCGTGCGGCGCTCGCCGTCGCCGAGGTCGCGGTGGCCATCGCCGGCGCGCCGTCGGAGCACGAGGTCGTCGTCCCCGAGCCGCCGCTGCCCTGGCCGCACCGCCACGAGCTCCGCAGGCTCGCCGCCGACCTGCTGGCCGGCGCGCGCGTCATCCTCCACGCCCGCGACGCCGCCGAGCTCTCTCAGCTGGTCGAGCGCGACGCCATCCTCGAGGGCGCGGCCGGCGTGCCGCACGCCGGGCGATCGATCCTGGTCCGCGTCTACGGTTGGGGTGAGCCGTACGAGGCGTTCAAGCGCGCGCTGGAGGAGCGCGGTGTCACGATCGGCGGCGGGCCGATCGCGCACGTCCTGGGCGCTCCCGACGGATTCGGCCCGCGCGAGGTGCTCGCCGCCGCGTACGAAGCGGGCCTCGACGTCCTCGAGGTCCGCGAGGCCTTCACCGGCTGAAGACCGGCACGTCCTCAGGCGTCGTCATGCGTGGGGCAGGCCCATCGCGCCCGCCCCCAGCCACCGACTGATCACTTCGCAGGCAGCGACCGCCGCCGCACGGTGGTGCGATCGCCACTCCTCGCGCCCCGTCGAGCCCACGGCGTTCGCCACGCCCAGCACGCACGCGAACGGCACGTTCTGCAGCGCGCACGCGTTGGCGACGCCGAACGCCTCGAGGTTCTCGAGCGCGCAGCCGACCGACGCGCCGATGCGTGCGGCGAGGACGTCGTCGGTCGTGACCGCGAGGGTGTTCGCGACGTCCCAGGCGGGCGGGCGGCCGCCGGCGAGGCCGAACGCGATCATCGCGTTGCACTCGACGGTTCGTCCCATGGGCTCGGGCATCGCGCCGCGACGCTCGACCTCGCTCGGATCGACGAGCACGACCCGGCGGCCGACGATCGCGTCGCCGATCTTCGCCTGCGCGCCCGGGTAGGTCCCGCACGTCCCGACGAGCACCACCGCGCGTGGGCGCAGCTGCAACAGGCGCATCGTCGTGCCGGCCGTCGCGTTGGGCAGGCCGACGCCGACGGCCTTGCACGAGACCGTGACGCCCGAGACGTTGCCGTACAGGTTGTCGCCCAGGAGGCGGCGCATGCCCGCGAGCTCTGGCGCGTAGGCGGCAAGGACGAGGAGGTCGACGGCGCCCGGGACCGAAGTGGAAGTCATCGGCCGCGCGATGATAGCGGGAAAGTGGCGCCCGCGGCGCGGGCGCGCGATACCAGAGGCGATGGCCGGCTCGCCCCTGCGCACGCAGATCGACGCCTACCTCGAGTACCTGGCGCACGAGCGTCGCGCGTCGCCCAAGACCGTGGAGCACTACGGCCGCGACCTCGCGGGGCTGATCGCCTGGCTCGAGGGCGCGCGCAAGCGCACCGCGCCGCTCGACGCCGCGACGCTGCAGATCCTCGATCTGCGCGGGTGGCTCGGCGACCAGGCCAGGCGCTGCAGCTCGGCGACCATCGCGCGCCGGATCAGCGCGCTCAAGGGCCTGTATCGCTTCCTTCGCCGCCGGGGCGAGGTCGAGCGCGATCCGGCGGCGGCGCTGGCGTCGCCGAAGAAGCGGCGTCCCCTGCCGAAGGTGCTCGCGCAGGAGGTCGCCGGCGCGCTCGTCGAGAGCCCCGCGCCGGCGCCCAAGCCGACGCCGCGCCTGCGGGACATGAGCGAGGCGACCGCCGCGCGCGACCGCGCCATCCTCGAGCTGTTCTACGGCTCGGGGCTGCGCCTCGCCGAGCTCGTCGCGCTCGACGTCTCGCACCTGAGCCTCGACGAGGCGACCGCTCGGGTGACCGGCAAGGGATCGAAGGAGCGCGTCGTGCCGCTCGGACCTCCGTGCGTCGCCGCGCTGCGCGTCTGGCTCGACCAACGCGAGACGCTCCGCTCGTCGAGGCGACCCGCCGACGCCGACGCGCTGTTCGTCGCGCGCACCGGCGCCCGGCTCGGACGGCGGCGCATCGAGGATGTGGTCCGCGAGCAGGGCAACGTCGCCGCCGCGCGCAACGACGTCCACCCGCACGCGCTCCGCCACTCGTGCGCGACGCACATGCTCGAGGGCGGCGCCGATCTGCGCGCCATCCAGGAGCTGCTCGGCCACGCGAGCCTCGCCACCACGCAGCGCTACACGCACGTCTCGATCGAGCACGTGATGCGCCAGTACGACGCCGCGCACCCGCTCGCCAACCGCAAGCGCTGATCACCACCAGCTGCGGACGAGCAGGTCGAGCCCCACCGTCCAGCCGGGATCTTCGGCGCGCAGCGTGGCCCAGCGCCCGGCGCGCACGCCGAAGCCCGCGCGCCAGGCCGGGCGGCTCACGTTGTCGATCGTGAAGAGGAGCTGCGCGATCGCGTCGGCGCCGACGCGGCGCGACGCGCCCTCGGCGTCCCACGCGATGGCGTACATCGGGACGACGCCGAGCCGGAGGGTGGTGCCTCCGCCGAGCGCCTTGCGAACGGCCACCTCCGGACCGAACGCGACGTACGACAGGCGGCTCTCGCGCTCGGAGGGCACGCTGCCGTAGCGCGCCGTCAGCCCGAGATCGAGCCAGCGGAACCCGAGGCCCGCCGAGCCCTCGACCGCGGCGCCGTAGCGCATCGCGCCCGAGTCGTGCGTGCCGAGCGGAGACTGGCCGACGGCGCCGAGGCGCCCTTCGAGGTACGTGTGGGTAGTGGTCAGCGGCTCGGGCGGCGGCCCGTCGACCGTCTGCGCCAACGCGAGCGCGGGGCTCGACGCGACGAGCGCGGTGCAGGCGACCACGAGACGCGAGAAGGAGGTCATGCCCGGCCGTTTCCAAGCCGCGTGCCACGCACGAAATTCCCTGGTCGCGCGTGGAACGGCGTCCGGGGCGTTGCGACACGGTGCCGCACCGACCGTCACCGTGCGGACACGCCCGGCTCCCGGTGTCGAGGGCTCACGTCGTCTCGTCGGCGACCAGCGCGTCGATGGCGCGCGCGCGGCGGACCGAGACGACGGCGCCGCCCGACACGAACACCTCGGCCGCGATCGGCCGCGTGTTGTAGGTCGAGGCCATCGAGCGCCCGTAGGCGCCGGCCTCGCGGATCGCGAGGAGCGAGGGCGGCGGATCGGGCAGGGGGTGCTCGCCGAAATCGTCGGACGACTCGCAGACCGGACCGGCCACCCGCCACGGCACGACGACCGAGCCCGCCGGCGCGGAGGCCGGCGCGTCGACGGGGACGATGCGATGGTGCGCTTGGTAGAGCGCCGGCCGGATGAGATCGTTCATGCCCGCGTCGACCAGCAGCCAACGCCGCGCGACGCCGCCCGCGTTGGAGCGCTTCGGCTGGATCACCCGCGTGAGCAGCACGCCGTGCGCCGCGACCAGCCAGCGCCCGGGCTCGATGAGCAGCGCGAGGTCTGCGAGGCCGGCCTCGTCGAGCGTGCGGCGCGCGGCGGTGACGAACGCAGGCCCCGGCACGGCCTGCTGATCGTCGCGATACGGCACGCCGAAGCCGCCGCCGGCGTCGACGTAGCGCAGCGTGAACCCGCGCGCCTGCACCTCGCGCACGACCTCGACGAGCACCCGCAGCGCCTCGACGTACGGATCGGTGGTCATCAACATCGACCCGACGTGCGAGGACATCGAGACCAGGCGCAGCGCGCCGGAGCTCGCGCGGATGGCGTCGAGCGCGCGCGGGACGTCGTCGCGCGCGATCCCGAACTTCGCCTCGTCGTGGCCGGTGGCGATGTGCGCGTGCGTGTCGGCCTCGACCGAAGGGTTCACCCGCAGCCCGATCGACGCGTCGCGCAGGCGAAGGGCGCGGGCGCGCGCGGCGATGCGATCGACCTCCTCGACGCTCTCGGCGTGGATCGCCCGGATGCCGGTGGAGAGGGCTAGATCGATCTCGTCGTCGCGCTTGGCGACGCCGCTGTAGACGATCTGGTCGGGCTTCGCGCCGCAGGCGAGCGCAACGCGCAGCTCGCCGCCGGAGACGACATCGATGCCGCAGCCCTCGCGGATGATGACGCGCGCGATCGGCGCGGCGTCGTTCGCCTTGATGGCGTAACAGCACACGCCGCGATCGCCGAGCGCGGCGACCAGCGCCCGCGCCGACGCGGCGATGGCGTCGAGATCGTAGACGTAGGCAGGCGTGTCGACGCCGGCCGCTTGCAGCAGCGCTTCGAGCGGGGCGCCGCACAGCCGCAAGGTTCCGTCGTCACCACGTATGAGACCGCCTGAGCTCATCGGGGGCGAACGGTAGCACCGCGAGAAACGCGCGCGCGTGCTATACTGCGCGACCCTCATGGCCATTGCGAATCACAAGCCCGGCGGCGAGGTCGACGCCTGGTGCACGTCCTGCCGCGCCGACCGGCTCCACCGAATCATCGCGGTCGTCAACGGGCAACCGAAGAAGGTCGAGTGCCTGAGCTGCAAGGGCCACCACATCTTCCGGCCTACCCAGGCTCAGAAAGACGCGGCCGCTGCGCACAAGCGCGCGAGCAAGGGCACCACGAGCGTCGTGTCCCGCGCGTCGCGCCCGACCGCCTCGAGCACGCCTCGCAAGCGCGAAGACGATCTCGTCGCCACGTGGGAGAAGGCGGTCGCCGGTCAGCCGTTCGAGTCCTTCAAGCCCTACCGAATCGACCGCACGTTCGCGAAGGGCGATCTCGTGCGCCACAGCAAGTTCGGCGATGGCGTCGTCTCGACGATCCTCGACGCGAACAAGTGCGAGATCCTCTTCCGCGAGGGCTTCAAGACCCTGGCGCAGTCCGTTCAGGCCAGCTGAGCGATCGTGCTCCCGGCCCGAAGGGGCTGGGGGCATTTGCTCTCATCGGAGGACGCAGCGCTTCGCGCGGTTCGTTCAGCGCGCTTCGGCGACGGCGCGCTCACGCTCGCGGACCTCGAGGCGGTAGCGGCTGTTCGCGGTCTCGATGTAGAAGACGTCGCGCCCGGCGAGGCGGAGCACGCGCCGGACCGGCGTGGTCACGTACTCGTGCAAACCGTCGGGGAACTCGATCACGACGACCGAGCCACGACGCGGCGCACGTACGAGACGACCGACGACGGCCCTCGCGCCATGCCCAAGCTTGCGCAGCACGACCTGCACGACTTGAAGGGTAGCATCGACCGGACCGACGTCCATTCTTGTCCTTCGACGCCCGCGGCTCACTCGCGGTCGCGCACCTCGTCCGTTGCGGAAGTACGCGAGATCGCGTGCTCGAGCGCTTCCCGGAGAACAGGGTGGACGAACTGGAAGCCCAGGGCGAGAGCGCGCCGGGGGACGACCCGCTGGCCTGTGAGGATGGGCCCGGCACCGTCGCCGAGGGCTACGCGCAAGGCGAAGGCTGGCGTCGGAAGGACCGCCGGCCGTCGGACGACCTCCCCGAGCGTGCGCGCGAACTCACGCTGTGTCACCGGGTTGGGCGCGACCACGTTGACCGGGCCCTCGAAGCGGGCGTCGTCGAGCGCCGCGCAGTAGGCCGCGACCACGTCGTCGACGTGGACCCACGACCACCACTGCCTGCCGCTGCCGATCGGTCCGCCGAGGCCGGCGCGGAACAACGGCAGCAGGCGCTCGAGCACGCCGCCCCGCCCGAGCACGAGGCCGACGCGCAGCTTCGCGACGCGCACGCCGGTGCGCACGGCGCGATCGGCCTCCGCCTCCCAGTCGACGCACACCTGCGCGAGGAAGTCGCGGCCCGCCGGCGCCGACTCGTCGGTCTCTTCGAACGTCTCGCCGTACACGCCGATCGCCGAGGTCGACACGAGCACCCGTGGCTTCTTCGGCGCTGCGACGATCGCGTCGGTCAGCGCGCGCGTCGCCTGCATGCGCGACTCGCGGATGGCGTGCATCTTCGCCGCCGTCCACCGGCCGCCGACCGACTCGCCGGCGAGGTTCACCAGGGCGTCGGCGTGCGCGACGTAATCGCCCGCCCGGCTCCAGGTGGCGGCGGTGACCCCGTCGGGGAGCGACTGCCGCGCCGCCGCGATGTCGCGCGAGAGCGCGACGACCTCGTCGCCGCGGCGACGAAGGGCTGCGATCAGCGATCGCCCGAGGAAGCCCGTCGCCCCGGTGACGAGGACGCGCACGGCGCGCTCACTTGCCGTCGCGCGCGCAGCGGAACCCGAGGTGCTCGCCCGCCTTCGCCAGGTTGACTGCGCCTGCGGGAGCCGTCGCCTCGGTGAACTTGTCGCCGGGCTGGTCGAACTCGTCTTTGTCTCCGGCGATGTCGCCGCCGCGCACCATCTTGCCGATCTTCGTGTCGGTCGACGTCCACTCCTGCACGTTGCCGGCGAGATCGAGGTGACCGTACGGTCCGCGGTCCTTGCTGGAGGTCCCGACATCGAGCGGCGCCGCGCCCGAGCCCTTGCCGGCGGCGACGTCGGCCATCTTCGGCGTCCAGTCGTTGCCCCACGGGTACTTGCGCTTGTCGGGGCCCGCGACCGCGGCGTCCCACTCCTGCGCGGTCGGCAGGCGCGCGTCGAGCGCACGGCAGAAGTCCTCCGCGGATTCGTAGGTGACCCACGTGATCGGCAGCGTGCCGTTGGCGCCGCCGACCTTGAGCGTGTCGCCCTCGAGGGGCTTCTTCGCCTTCTTGCCCGCCTTGACGACGTAGCGCGCGAACTCCTCGCGCGAGACCTCGTGCTTCTGCAGCGAGAAGCCCTTGTCGCCGACCGGGAGGAACGGGTTGTGATCGTCGACCCACTCGGCGAGCGAGGGCTCCTTCGGCTCGTCTTTCTTCGTCTCGGGCTTCTTCTTCTTGTCGTCGTCGTCGGGGCCGACCTTCCCGGCCGGGTCGACCTGCGGGGTCGGCGGCTTGGGCCACGCGACGGCGGCGATGACGCCGCCGACCGCGAGCACCCCCACGAGGACGCCGGCGATGAGCGCGCCGTTGCCGCCCTTCTTGCCGGCCGATACGGGCGGCGCCACCGGCAACATCGCGCCGCTGACCGACGACCCGTGCTGGTAGGCGCCGGGCGCCGCGACCTGCGTGCCCATCGCGCCCGGAGGCGGCGACAGCGCCGGCGAGCCGAACGGGCTCGGACCGGGCATCGGCGTCGTGTACGGGCCGGGCGCCGGCGTGATCTGCGGGTTGGGATACGGCGTGTGCCCGGGGTTGAACCCCGGCGTCGCGTACAGCGTGGAGGGGTGCGGCGTCTGGCCGGGCGTCATGTTGACGACCGGCGGCGCCGTCTCGGCGGGCTGCGTCTGCGCGTGCACGTTGGGCGGCGGCGGCGGCAGCGCGATCGGTCGCGAAATGGAGACGCTGAAGACGCCGGCGAGCTCGTGAACGGCCTGCGACGCGTTCTGGTAGCGCTCCTGCGGGTTGCGGGCGACGCAGCGCGCGAACCACAGGTCGAAGTTCGGCGGCAGGTGCACGCCGTACGCGCGCGCGCGCTCCACCGGCGAGGTGATCGGATCCATGAGGATCTGCCGATAGAGCTGCTGCAGCGAGTCGCCGGTCCAGTAGCTTCCGCCGACGAGCATGCGGTAGCACACGAGGCCGATCGCCCAGATGTCCGTCGCCGGGGAGACGTGCCCCATGCGCTCGGTCTGCTCGGGCGCCATGTAGAGCGGCGTGCCGGCGGCCTGCGTCGCGTTGGTCTTCGCGCCCTCCTCGACGAGCTTCGCGATGCCGAAGTCGAGGATCTTCGCGCGGACGGTGCCGTCCTCGCGGAACGTCAGGTAGATGTTCTCGGGCTTCAGATCGCGGTGGACGATGTTCTTCGCGTGCGCCTTGTCGAGCGCGCGGGCGACCTGCGCGAGGATGGCGACCGTCTCCTCGGGCGCGAGGCGCTGCACGCGCTCGAGGCGATCGCCGAGCTCTTCGCCCTTGAGCAGCTCCATCGTCAGGTAGGGCACCTGCGACGCCTGATCGAGGCCGGCGTCGAGCACCTCGACGACGTGCTCGGTCTCGAGCTCCGCGCCGATGAACACCTCGCGCTGGAAGCGCATGCGCGACTCGGCGGACTGCACGAGCGACGGGTGCATCAGCTTCAGCGCGCGGTGACGTCGCGTCGCCGTGTCCTCCGCCTCGTAGACCGCGCCCATCCCTCCGGCGCGAATCAGACGGACGACTCGATAGCGCCCGGCGAACATGTCGCCGGGACGCAGCTGCTGGAGCTCTTGGGCCATGGCGCCCCGAGTGTAGCTAGGAACCGGACTTCGCGCAGCGGAAGCCGATCCAGTACTTGGCCGCGCCGAAGTGCCAGCGGGCGAACGTCCTCATGTACTTGGATTCGATCTCCCAGTTCCCGCCGCGCACGACGTGCTCGGTGCCGCTGTAGGGGCCGGAGGGATTCACGAGCGGGCTGGCGGCGTACTTCCCCCAGTAGTCGAAGACCCACTCCTCGATGTTGCCGCCGAGGTCGTGCACGCCCCAGTAGCTGATGCCCAACGGATGCTTGCCCACCGCGGACGTCCCGCTTCCGGAGCAGAAGGTGCCGGCGTCGTTCTTGAAGTCGGCCATCGAGCAGGTGGGAAGGTTGTTGCCCCACGGGTACTTGCGACCGTCGAGCCCGCGCGCCGCGTACTCCCACTCGGCCTCCGTCGGCAGGCGCTTGCCGGCCCACGAGCAGAACTTCTTCGCGTCGCTCCACTCGACACAGTTGACCGGGTGGGCGTCCTTCCCGCTCTTGTCGTAGTTGCAGTTGGTCGAGATGGAGTTGAGCGGCGTGAGACAAGCACCCGCCTGAACGCATTTGCGGTACTCGCCGACGGTCGTCTCGTACTTGTCGATGGAGAAGCTCGCCAGGGTGACCTGATGCGTGGGGACGGCCTCGTTGTCCTCGATGCTGCCCTGCGTGAAGGTGCCGCCCGGGACCTTGATCATGGTGCCGAGGTCCGACGGGCCGGGCGTGAAGCTCGGGGGCGGCGCGGTGTACGTCGGGGACGGCGCGGTGGTGGGCGCCGGCGGCGCGTAGAACGCGGGGGTGGCGTTCGGAGACGGGCCGCTCGCGCAACGGAAGCCGAGCCACGTCTCGCGGCTCGTCGGATCGATCGGCTCACGACGCGCGGCGATCTGATCGGACGCAGAGGAGAGGTCGTACGCGCTCCCCTTCACGACGCGCTTGTTGCCGGTGAGCGGACCGCCCGGATCCTTCGCGGAGCCGCTCTTGAAGGTGCCGTACCAGTCCCAGACCCACTCCTCGACGTTGCCTGCCATGTCGTGCGCGCCGGCCGGCGACTTACCGGCGGGCTTCGAGCCGATGGGCGAGGTGCCCTCGCCGCAGCCCGCGGTCGTCGAGCCGGACTTCTCGGTCCAGTTCGCGTGCTTGCACGTGGGCGCGTCCATGCCCCACGGGTAGAGGTTCGAGTTCTTGCCGCGCGCGGCGAACTCCCACTCCGCCTCGGTCGGGAGGCGCTTGTTCTTCCAGAGGCAGTAGGTCGACGCCTCCTGGTAGGTGACGCAGTTCATCGGGTGCGCGGTGCGCGGGCTGCCGAAGTTGCACTTCGGCGCCGACGAGAGGAACGAAGAGGGCGGCGCGTTGCACACGCCGGTGTCGACGCACTTCTTGTACTCCTCGGCCGACACTTCGTACCTGTCGATCGTGAAGTCGCTGACGGTGACCTGACGCACGGGGCTCGCGCCGGAGCTGATCGCGTCGCCCATCATGAAGGAGGCGCCCTTCACGACGACGCTCGAGCCTGCGTCGCCGGGGAGCTTCTTGTCGCCGACCTGCGGTCCGACCACGGGCGGAGGCTTCTGGCCGCCGCCGCCGCCGCCGGTCGCGCGACAGGTCGCGTCGCCCGGAGGGCCGGAGCTCACGTAGCCCGGCGGGCAGTCGCACGTGCTCGACGCGTTCAGCTGCCCGGGGGCACAGGACTTCGCGTGCGCGGGATCACCTGCGCTGAAGTACGCCACCGCGCCGAGAAAACCGAGACCGACCGAGCGTGCGAAGCGGGACATGTTCCTCCACCTACGTTGCGCGCCGTGGGCGCGCGCCTGAATCGCGGACGTGTAGTCGAGACGTCGGAGACGTCGGAGACGTCGACGGCCGAAGCCGCCGGGCAGGCGCAGCGAACGACGGGAAACCGAGCCCCGGCATTCACTGCCCCGTCCCGGAGGAGCGGGTGGGCGACTGCCGAGCGACCCTGGTCGTATCCGAGTCGGTCCCGTTCCCTCAAGCCTCCCGCCCGCGTCCCGGCTGCGGCACGCGTAGTGCCCTGATTTCCGTCGCGAAAGGAGCGACGACCCTTCCATGCACATCAAGACCCCCAAGGCCGCGCCGCGCCGCAAGGACGACGGCGACGCCTTCCTCCCCGACCCGAACGGAGGCCCCGCACGCGCGCCCGACGACCTCGCGGAGCTCCTGTCGGAGGAGTACCTCGCCGCCGCGACCTCCGGCGAAGAGCAGGGCGAAAAGGAGCGGAACCAGATCGTTCCGGAAGAGCTCGGCGGCCCGTTCATCCAGTCCAGCTCGGAGGAAGAGCTCGCCGACGACGTCGACGAGATGAACCCGCTCGACGCGGAGGTCGAGCCGTTCCCTCGCGCCGTCGGCGGACGGTCGTGACCTCGAGTCGTCAGTCGTCAGTCGTCAGTCGTCAGCCGAGACGGCCCGCGTCGGCGCCCGAGCTCGAGCGTGAGCGGCTGATCCGGTGTTGCCCTTCTGGGCGCTCGTCGCCGCACTGGCTTCGGAGGTCGAAGGTTCAAGGTCGAAGGTCGAAGGCGAGACGTCTCGCCCTGCCTCTTCCGACCTTCGACCGGGCGCGCACGAGCGGCGAGCGCGCCGAGATCCGCGAGACGCGTCTCGGCTGACGACTGACGACTGACGACTGACGACTCACAACGACGACTTACTTCTTCGCCGGCGGTGCGACGGGCTTCTCGAGGAGCTTCACCGACTCGCGCGCGCCGTCGGCGAGCTTCTTGGCGCGGGCGGCGCGCGCGGCGTCCATGCCCTTCGCGCTCGCGACGGCGTCGAGCCGCGCGATGGCGTCGTCGTAGGCCTTCTTCGGATCGGGCGTCGGCGTGCCGTCCGGCGCGGGCTCGCCGCTGAACGTCTGGGCCGCGTCGAGCGCGAGCATCGCGGCGTCGAGCTGCGCCGCCTGTCCGACGGCGCCACCCTTCTTCGCCAGCGCGTCGAGCGGGCCGAGCTCGAAGCCGACCTTCGGCGCCGTCGCGGCCGGCGTCCCCGGCTTGGGAGGCGGCGCGGCGGCGGGACCCAGGAGCGCCTTGGCGACCGCGACGCGCAGCTGATCGATCGGCTCCTTCGGCGTCCAGGTCGCGATGGCCTCGGCGTCGGCGCGCGACCCGTAGGCCAGGGCGACCCGCACGCGCGCCAGCGCGACCGCGGACATGCGCCCCTCGGCGGCCTTCGCCTCCTTCGGATCGGGCTTCGCCTTCGCGGCCTTCGGGTCTTTCGTATCTTTCGTATCTTTCGTGTCTTTCGGTTTGGTTCCGGGCTCGATCTCGCGGCGGAGCGCCGAGGGGATGCCGCGGAAGGAGGCCATCGCGTCGAGCACCGCCGGCTCGAGGAGCGAGGCGGGGCTCACCCGCTCGAGCATCGCGTAGACCGTCCAGGGCGGGAGGGTCGCCGCGATCTTCGCCGCGTCGCCCGCGTCCTTCGGCGCGTCGGGGAGCATCGGGAGCAGGAGGTCGAGATCGCGCGTCGCCTTGGTCTCGAAGAACGGGCGCGACTTGAAGGGATCGACGATCTGCGCGAAGTGCGGCAGCGACTTGACGAGGATGCCGTCGCGGCGCGCGATGCCGAGCCCCTCCATCGCCGCGCCGCGCGCGCGATCGACGATCGGCATGGTGACCTCGTCGAGCTTCGCGTAGTAGCGGACCTCCAGATCGGGATCGTTCTTGGTGAGCGACTTCAGCTCGTCGGGGAACGGCGTACCGCGCAGCGCCTTGGCCAGCGCGAGGCGCGCGGCGGCGATCTCGAAGGCGACGATGGCGGAGACCTCGTTGGGCGCGCCCTTCGTGAGGCCGATGGCGTCGTTCTCCTGCTTCTCGAGCGCCTCCTTCCACACGACCACCGTCTTGATGCCGGCTTCGGCCGCCTTCGGGTCGACCTCCGCCTTCGCGAGGATGTCGAAGGCGCCCTTCTTCGGACGGAGCCGCGAGAGGCGCGACGCGCCGACGAACGCGCGCGCCGCCGCGAGGTGCTGGGGGAGCGCCTCCTTGCCGCGCGCGTCGAGCGTCGGCGCGAGGATCGCCTCGGCGCACACCATCGGCGAGAGCTGCGCGCGCACCAGCTCGGGCATCAGCGTCGGCACCTTGTCGCACGCCGACAGTGACGCGAGCGCCGCGTCGCGCGCCGCGCGATCGCCTTTGCGCTCCGCGGTCGCCGCCGCGGCGAGCGTCGCGAGCACGCTCTTGCCGTCGGCGCACGCCGGGTCCTTCGGGTTCGGCGCGGGCAGGTCCTTCACGTACGGATCGCAGCTCGCGGGGGTGGGATCCACCTCGGGCGAGGCGATCGGGATCGGCGTGCTCTCGTCGGGCTTGTCCTTCGGCGCGACGTGCGTAGGGGGCTTCGCGGTCTGCGGCTGCGGAGTGGCACCTCCGCCGCACGCGACGGCGAGAGCACCGAGGATCAGCGGAGAAACGCGGAGGGCGAGGGGCAGCGGCATGGCGTCTGCCTATCCCAGACCCGGTCGCGCGTCGTTTGTTCCGCGCTCCCGCCCAGCCCGCACAGGGGCTGGTCACGGCCGGGCGCCGACCCTTAGACTCCGCCGCTTCGCGCGCGCCAGGCAATGTTACCGCGCGACCGCCGTCCACGTGGAGGACCGATGAAGCCTCGATACGCCGCCGATTACCGAACGATCCTCTGGCTCTCGATGGCCGCCGCGAACGTCGTCGTGATGTGGATGATGCCGAGCATCCGCGGCTGGCTCGTGCCGGTCGCGTGCTACTTCGCGCTCGCCGCCGGCGTCATCGCGCACAACCACAACCACTCGCCGACGTTCAAGAACCGCACGGCGAACGATCTGCTCAACCACGTCGCCACGATCTTCTACGGCTTCGCCGCGTTCAACTGGATCCCGACGCACAACCTCAACCACCACAAGTTCCAGAACGCGCCCGGCGACGCGACGATCACCTGGCGCACCAGCAAGAAGCACAACGCGCTGGTGGCGTTCACCTATCCATTCGTGTCGATGGCCTACCAGGCGCCGCTCATCGACGCGTACGTGAAGGAGGCGAAGAAGAAGCGCCCGCAGCAGTACCGCTCGATCATGATCCAGCTCTTCATCTGCTGGGTGCTGCCGATCGCGGTCACCCTCGTCGACTGGCGCGCGATGGTCGCGTGCGTCTGGATCCCGCGCTTCTTCTCGCTCTACACGATCATCTACTTCAACTACGGCCAGCACGTGCACTGCGACCCGTACTCGAAGTGGAATCACTCGCGCACGTTCACCGGCAAGGCGCTCAACTTCCTGCTCTTCAACAACGGGCTGCACACGGCCCACCACCTCAAGGCCGGCGCGCACTGGAGCACGCTCCCGAAGCTGCACGCCGAGATCGAGCACCACATCGATCCGTCGCTGGTGGTCCCGAGCTTCTGGACGTGGTTCTTCAAGTGCTACGTGCTCGCGCTCTTCAGCCCGAAATTCGGCACCCAGCAGGTCGGGCGTCCCGCGCACGAGCCCCCGGGCGCCGGCGAGGAGTCGAACCTCCCGCTCGGCGATCCCGAGCCCGAAGCGGCGTGAGCTTCAACCACGGCGCGGCACCAGGATCGCGCCGGCCAGCGCGCCGCCGAGCAGCCCGGCGACGTGCGCGGTGCCGCTGACGCCCGGCACCAGGCGATCGAAGACGAACTGCAGCGCCACCAGCACGCCGAAGAGGCGCAGCTCCTCGCGGCCGCGGCGCGACTTGCGCAGGTCCTCGCGCAGGGCGACCGCCGAGACGAGCGCGCCGCCGAGGCCGAAGATCGCGCCGGACGCGCCGACGAGGGTCTGCCCGCCTACGGTCATCGCCGCGACCCCGAGGCCGCTGGTGAGCGTCGCCGCGATCCAGATCGCGAGCATGCGCCCGCGACCGTAGAACGACTCGACGAAGCGCCCGAACACGAGGAGCGCGTAGACGTTGAACAGGAGGTGCGGCAGCCCGTAGTGCACGAACGTCGACGTGAAGAGGTGCACCGCGCCGCGCGCGTCCTCGATCGGCAAGATGAGGCCGCCCATGGCCCTGAGGTCCGCCGGGTTGGTCGTGCTGCCGTACGCGGCGATCACCAGGAACCAGGCGATCATCGCGGCGGCCAAAGACCACGTCGCCCAGGCGTTGAACTCGGTGAAGTCGGACAGCGGCGAAAGCGCCTGGGCGGCCGCCGCCTCGTGCCGGAGGCGTTCGATCAGGGCGCGCGCGCGCGCGTCGACGGCGGCGTTGGGCGGCTCGCGCGGGAGGTCGAAGCGCCCGCGCAGCTTCTCGATGGCACGTCGCGCCGCCGGATCGAGATCGCCGCGCGCGAGGGTCTTCGCGATCGTCACCCGCGCGCCGAGATCGTCGCCGGCGGCGAGCTGCGCGGCGGCCAGCGCGCGCTCGACCGTGCCGCGCGGGACGCGCTCCGCGAGCTCGCCGCCGAGCTTTCGCGTCGCCTCGACGTCGCCGAGCCCCGCGCACGCCTCGAGCGCGAGGATCGCGCGGCGCTCGGGATCGTCGAGCGTCGCGTCGTGCCGCTCGGCCTCCTCCACCGCCTCGATCACCTCGCCCTTCGTGCCGGTCATCGCCACCGCGCGGACGAAGACCGCCCCGACGCCGTGCTGCAGCATGCGCATGCGCCGCGACGGGATCGCCAGCGCGGCGCGGACCGCCGCGGCGTTGCCGGCGGCGTTCAGCGCGAGGAGCCGGTACCACTCCGCCACGACCGGATCGTCACCGGCGCCGAGCTCCGCGATCGTCAGCTCGTCGACCTCACCGGTCGCGCGGATGTTGGCGAGCGCCGCGAGCGCGCGCGGTCGCCCGCCGATCGCGCCGAGCGGATGCAGCAGGGCGGCGAGCCGGGCGACCAAGAGCGCCCTCCGATCGTGACCTGCACGCGACAGGCGCTGCGCGGCGCGGTCGATGCGCAGCGGCGCGAGGATCAGCGCGATCAGCGCGCCGAAGGCGATCCACCCGGCGTGCGGCGGCCACACCCACCATCCGAGCGCCGAGATCGCGGCGACCGCGGCGAAGGCGATCCACCAGTCGAGCACCTGCCGCGCGCGCACGCCCAGCAGCCTCACGCAGAAGATGAGCAGCGCGAGCTGGGTCAGGCCGAAGAGGACGGTCGAGAGATCCAGGGCGGGCAGTGTACCCGGTCAGGCGCGCGTGAACGCGAGAACGAGCTTGGTCGGTCCCTCTTCGCTCGCCGTACCGCCGAGCCGGTCGAGGATCGACATGGCGAGCCTGCGCGTGGTGCGCTTGATCGACGCGCCGCGCGTCTCGATGGTGACGTTGATCGCGTCGCCGGCGGCGAACGCGGACAGGCGGAGGGAGGCGTCGCGGTTGCCGCGCTCGGCGGCGTCGGCCGCGGCCCGGGTGAGGATCTGGCGGAGGCGCGCGAGATCGCCGCGCGCGCGCAGCCCGGCGGGCAGGTCGAGCTCGATCGGGAGGGCGCCCGGCGCCCGCACGAGGTCGTCGGCGATCTCGCGGAGCACGACCGGCAGATCGAGATCGACCGGCTCGACGTCGTAGCGCCCGCGGCGGATGCGGGCGGCGTCGACCACGTCGTCGATGCGCTGCGCCAGCTTCTCGACCTGCGTGAGCATCAGCTGCAGCGTGCGTGCGCGGGCGTTCGGGTCGAGGCGCTCGAGGCCGCGCCCGACGAGCTGGGCGCTCGCCTTCAACGCCGTGAGCGGCGTGCGGAGATCGTGCGCGGCGCGCCCGAGCAGCTCGTCGCCCATCTCGGTCTCGAGGACCTGGGTGGTCACGTCGCGGATCGTCGCGACGGCGCCGACGATCGCCTCGCCCTCGCGGATGGGGCGCGCGTCGACCGACCAGGTGCGCGGCTCCGGTGCGTCTTCGGGGGCGTGCGGCTCGTCGACGCGAATCTCGTCACCCTCGACGGTCTCGCCGGCGAGGGCGCGGGCGAGGGCGCAGTCCTCGTTCGAGGCGCCCCACAGCGCAGCGAGCTCCTCGAGGGAGCGGACGCGATCGTCCGGCTCGAGACGGAACAGCGCTCGCGCCGCCGCGTTGAGCTGCAGCTCGCCGCCCGACGACCACACCGCGACCATCGCGACGGGGACGGCCTCGAACAGCCGATCGGGGGGACCGGACGGCTCGCCGCGGCTGGAGGGCTCGATTCTCGACAAAGGGCTAGCCTCGTAGGCCCGCATCGATCCGGTCGAGCGCTCGGGCTGCGCCGTGTCACCTCGACCATCGCCACTGGCGACGTTGGCTCCGTCCACGGATGATTGCAGGCGGGCAGGGCGCATGTTTCGGGTCGAACCGTTCGGATGCCACACATCGGACGGGATCGCGCGCCGGATCTTCGAAAGTGGCGATTGGACTTGCGTAGGTGCCTATGTAGGGCATGCTCTCGCGCGGCTCTGCCGTCTTCGAGGAGGCCCGATGTCTGCTCTCGTTCGTCTTTCTTACTTGGTCGCGCTGCCCCTCGCCCTCGGTTGCTCGGCGGGGGTCGACCGCGAGGCCGGGCCGACCACGCTCGGCGGCGACGACGGTGGCGGCCTGAACCTCGGTGACGGCGCCATCCCGGCCGACGTCGGCATCTTCAGCGCGGTGCAGATCACGCCGTCGAACGCGGTGCTCACGATCGACCTGACCACCGCGCCCGCCTCGCCGGCCACGCAGGCGTACACGGTCAAGGTCCGCCGCGACGACGGCACCGACGACGACGTCTCGGCCTCCGCGGTCTTCAAGATCGATCCGAAGTTCGGCTCCTTCGCCGGCAACGCGTACACCTCCGGGCCCTCGCTGCCCGACGGCAAGCCGCAGGCGACGATCTTCTCCGCCGAGGTCACCGACGCCGAGGGCAAGGTGAAGGTCGGCGAGGCGCAGCTGACGCTGATCGCGCTCCGCAAGACGGGCGACAAGCGCGACTTCTTCTTCCTCGAGCCCTACCGCGGCTCCCCCTCGCCGTCGCGCGACGTGCTCAAGTTCAACACCAACATCAAGCAGGTCGACGTCGCGTTCTGCGTCGACACCACCGGCTCGATGGGCGGCGTCATCAGCGCGATCAAGACCGAGCTGAGCACGAAGATCATCCCGAAGCTCAAGCTCGCGATCCCCAACGTCGGCATCGCGGTCTCCGGTCACGACGACTTCCCCGTCTCGCCGTTCGGCAGCACGCCGGACATGCCGTTCTACCTGTTGCAGACGGTGACCGCGAGCGTCACCGCGGCGCAGGCCGGCGTGAACGCGCTCGCCATCCACAACGGCAACGACGGCCCCGAGTCGCAGTACGAGGGCATCTACCAGATCCTCACCGGCGAGGGCGTGGCCTGGAAGGGCGGGTCGATCAAGAAGAAGACCAACGCGCCCGGCACGTTCGGGTACGTCGACTTCCGGCCGGGCAGCCTCCCGGTGGCGGTGCTCGTCACCGACATCGATTTCCACCCCAAGGACGACTACGCGCCGATCGTCGAGGGCACGCCCGCGCCGCACGGCCGCGAAGAGGTGGTCGCCGCCTACAAGAAGACCTTCGCGCGCCACGTCGGCATCTCGACCTCCGGTGGCTGGGGCGGCTCGTCCGATCCCAACCCCCAGCAGAAGGACCTCGCCAAGGAGAGCGGCTCGTACGTGTCACCGAAGGCCTTCAAGGGCGCGTGCGGCGCCGGCAAGTGCTGCACCGAGCAGAGCGGCGCGGCGCGCGATCCCGACGGCCCCGGCGGCACGTGCCTCATGAGCTTCCGCGCGAGCTCGACCGGAAGCGGCGTCTCCGACGGCATCGTCGGCGCGATCGCCGCGCTGTCGGCCGGCTCGAACTTCGACGTGACCGCCTCGGTCTCGAACGACGCGACCAACCCCGACGGGGTCGACGCGACGAAGTTCGTCAAGGCGCTGCGCGCGATGAAGGAAGGCGACTCCAAGCAGGGCTGCGATCCGGCGACGACCAAGGACACCAACGCCGACGGCATCGACGACACCTTCGTCGGCGTCGTGGTCGGCGCGCCGGTGTGCTTCGAGGTCATCCCCGCCGACAACGACTTCGTGCCCGCCGGCAAGCAGCCGCAGTTCTTCAACGCGTTCATCGACATCCTCGGCATGCCGGGGAGCGTGAAGCTCGACCAGCGCAAGGTCCTGTTCCTGGTCCCGCCGGCGGACATCATCGCGAAGTGACCCGGGGGCCTCGGCCTCCCCTCGGAGCGCCGGCCTCCGCGCGTCCCATCGAGATTTCCAGGTCTGCGGGCGGTTCTCCCGGCAGAAACGCCCAGCCGCACCTTCCGTGCCGCGCCTGCGCCAGGTCATTCTCGGGCGTCACGTCGGCGTGACGCGGCGGCTCGCTTGACTCGGCCGGCCCTTGCCGAACAATGACGGCACTTCCGAGCCCCGCGAAGGATCGCGGAGGTGCCCCAACTCTCGCCGCTGGCTACCACACCCGCCGCTGATCAGGAGCGCACCGATGATCCGTGCCCGCTTTCTTTCGCCGTTCGGCCTCGTCCTCGTCGCCTCGTTCTCCCTCGCCTGCGGGGCCGTGAAGTCGGTCGGCCCCGACGAGCTCGCGGAGGACGACGGCGGAGGCGCCAGCTTCGACGTCGCGGGCGGCGACGGCGATCCCACGCCCACGCTGAGCGGCCTCGAGCTCGATCCGCCGAACGCGGTGATCACGATCGACACCACCACGACGCCGCCCACCGCGGCGAAGCAGCTCTACAAGGTCACGCTCAACGGCGTCATGCCCAAGGACGTCTCGGGCACCGCGACGCTCACCCTCGACGACCCCACGCTCGGCGCCTTCGCCGGTCCGGAGTTCACGTCGGTGACCTCGCTGCCCGGCGGCAAGCTCGGCATCACGACGATCGTGCGCGCGGAGGCCGAGGGGAAGAGCGGCGCGGCGAACCTCACGATCATCCAGCTCCGCAAGACCGGCGACAAACGCGACTTCTTCTTCACCGTGCCGTACATGGGCACGCCCGATCCGGCGAAGGACGTCCTCAAGTTCGGCACCAACATCAAGCAGGTCGACGTCGCGGTGACGATGGACACCACCGGCTCGATGGGTGGGTCGATCACCAACCTGAAGACCAACCTCTCGACGACGATCTTCCCCAAGCTGAAGGCGGCGATCCCGTCGGTCGGTCTGTCGGTGAGCTACCACGACGACTTCCCCGTCGGCTCCTTCGGCACCCCGGGGTGCACCTACGGCGGCACCTCGCTGCCGGGCGATCTGCCGCACGGCACCATCCAGGTGATCACCACCGATCTCGCCAAGGCGCAGGCGGCGGCGAACAAGCTCGAGACCCACTGCGGCGCCGACGGCCCCGAGTCGCAGATGTCCTCGATGTGGCACATGCTCACCGGCAACGAGCTCTCGTGGTCGGGCGGCAAGGTGGCCAAGCACGTCCCGCCGTCGGGCACCTGGGGCGGCGTCGACTTCCGCCCGGGCTCGGTGCCGGTCGTCATCCTCATCACCGACATCAACTGGCACACCGAGTCCGACTACGCGTCGTACGGCATCGTCGGCGGCACCATCGCCACGATGACCGACGCGTTCGTGAAGAACAACGCGCGCTTCGTCGACATCACCAGCGGCTCCGAGACCCAGGCGAACACGCTGTCCGACGCGACCAAGAGCAACGTGCCGCCGTCGGCGTTCGGCAGCACCTGCGCCGCCGGCCAGTGCTGCACCGGCGTCAGCGGCGCCGCGCAGGCGCCGACCGCGCCCGGCGGTCGCTGCCGCCTCAACTTCAAGAGCACCTACAGCGGCACTGGCGTCAACGAAGGCATCGTCAAGGCGATCCAGGCGATCAGCGTCGGCAGCACCTACGACGTCACCGCCGTCCCCTCGAACGACCCGACCAATGCCCCCGGCGACGACGGCTCCCCCGTCGACGCCACCCAGTTCATCGCCGCCTTGCGCGCGATGGACGAGGGCGATCCGGCGAACGGCTGCCCGCCGCACGCGGCCAAGGACACGGGGACCGACGGCGTGAAGGACACCTTCACGTCGGTCGTCGTCGGCACGCCGGTGTGCTTCGAGGTGCTCCCGAAGATGAACACCACGGTGAAGCCGAAGGCCGAGGCGCAGTTCTTCAACGCCTTCATCGACGTCATCGGCATGCCCGGTAGCGTCAAGCTCGATCGCCGCACCGTTCTCTTCCTGGTGCCGCCGCGCGAGATCACCGCGAAGTAGTCAGAGGTGCGCGTCAGGCGCAGGAGCGCGCCCCGATCTCGGGGTGCGCTCTTCGTCTTCCTTGACTGGGCACGCCGTCACCGAACAATGGAGGGTCGGTTTCGATCTTCCTTCCGCGGAGGAGTCTCATGTCGATCGTGCGCCTGCGTTCCTCGTTGTTCCTGTTGGCGATGTGCCTGCCGCTCACCGCCTGCGGCGCCACCAAGATGGTCGGCAACGACGACGACCTCGACGGCGGGACGGGCGGGCCCGAGAGCGGCTCCGACTGGGAGATCGGCGGAGAGGAAGGCGGCCCCGGACCGACGCTCTCCGGTCTCGAGCTGACGCCGTCGAACGCGGTCGTCACGATCGACACCGCGACCACGCCGCCCACGCGCGCGGTGCAGAACTTCGTCGCGACGCTCAACAACTCCGACGGCACGAGCAAAGACGTCTCGTCGACGGCGACGTTCACCCTCGACGACGCGACGCTCGGGTCGTTCGCCGGGCCGACGTTCACGTCGACCGACACGCTGCCCGGCGGCAAGCTCGGCATCACGACGATCGTGCGCGCGGAGGCCGAGGGGAAGAGCGGCGCGGCGAACCTCACGATCATCCAGCTCCGCAAGAGCGGCGAGAAGCGCGACTTCTTCTTCACCGTGCCGTACATGGGCACGCCCGATCCGGAGAAGGACGTCCTCAAGTTCGGCACCAACATCAAGCAGGTCGACGTCGCGTTCAACATGGACACGACCGGGTCGATGAGCGGCTCGATCACCAACCTGCGGTCGGCCCTATCGGGGAGCCTCTTCCCGAAGCTCGTCGCGGCCATCCCGTCGGTCGGCCTCGCGGTCGTCGACCACAAGGACTACCCGGTCTGCAGCCACGGTTCGGGCGGCGACTTCCCCGTCCGGGTCTACCAACGGATGACGACCGTGCTCACCGAAGCGCAGTCGGCGACCACCAAGTACTCCGCGAGCGGCGGCTACGACGGCCCGGAGTCGCAGGTGCCCTCGATGTGGCACATCCTCACGGGCGGCGCGCTCAATTGGAGCGGCGGCACGGTGGCGAAGTACACGCCCAAGCCCGGCACGTTCGGCGGCGTCGACTTCCGTCCGGGCTCGCTGCCGGTCGTCGTGCTGATCACCGACGTCAGCTGGCACGACGTCACCCGCGATCCGTACTGCTCGAGCGTCACCTCGCCGCCGACGATCGCGATGCTCAAGACCGAGTTCACCAAGGTCAACGCGCGCTTCGTCGACATCACCAGCTACGACGAGGCGCAGGCGAACGACCTCTCCGACGCGACCAAGTCGAACCTCGCGCCGTCGGCGTTCGGCTCGACCTGCGGCGCGCAGTGCCCCACCGGTGTCTCCGGCGCGTGCCGCGCCGCCACCGGCCCCGGCGGCACCTGTCGTCTGAACTTCCTCCACAGCGGCGGCTCGGGCGTGTCCGACTCGATCGTCAAGGCGATCCAGGCGATCAGCGTCGGCTCGCAGTTCGACGTCACCGCCGTGCCGTCGAACGATCCGACCAACGCGCCGGGCGAAGACGGCAGCCCTGTCGACGCGGTCAAGTTCATCAAGGCGCTGCGCGCGATGGACGAGGGCGATCCGAAGAACAGCTGCCCGCCCCAGGCCGCGAAGGACACCAACGGCGACGGCGTCAAGGACACCTTCACGTCCGTGAAGGTCGGCACGCCGGTGTGCTTCGAGGTCCTCCCGCAGATGAACACCACCGTGAAGCCGAAGGCGGAGGCGCAGTTCTTCAACGCCTTCATCGACGTGCTCGGCATGCCGGGCAGCGTGAAGCTCGACCGCCGCACGGTGCTCTTCCTCGTGCCGCCGCGCGAGATCACCGCGAAGTGATTCACGCGTAGGCCACCAGCGACTCGAACAGCGCCTGCTGCCGTCTGTGCTGCGGGATGTACTCGGGGTGCCACTGCACCCCGATTGCATATCGCGCGCTCTGCACCTCGATGGCCTGCACCAGGCCGTTGCCCTCTCGCGCGGCGACCACCACGTCGCGGCCGAGACCGTCGACGGCCTGGTGGTGCAGCGCGTTCACGAGGCAGGGCGCGGCGCCGAGCACGCGCGCGAGGCGCGTGCCCTCGGTGATCTTCACCAGCTTGCGCGGCAGCATGGTGCGCAGCTGCGGCTTCTCGACGTAGAAGTCGGCCACGTCCAGGTGGAGCGTGCCGCCGAGGCAGACGTTGAGGATCTGCGCGCCGCGGCAGATCCCGAGGACCGGTTTGTCCTTCGCGAGCGCGTCGTCGATCAGCCGGCGCTCGAGGGCATCGCGCGCGGAGTCCACGCCCGCGGCGGTGTGCTTCTCGAAGATCTTGCGCATCAGGAAGATGCCCGGGGCCAGCACGAGCGAGAGCGCCGGCGTGCGGTGCGCGCGGACCGCCTTGCGCGATCCCTCGACGACCTTCGACATCGACTCCGGGGCCTCTCCGTAGAGCGACGGATCGATGTCGGCGCCGCCGCCGACGACGAGCGCGTCGATGCGCGACGCGTGGTGCGGGTTGCCCGCCGTGATGCGCACCGCGTCGGCGCCGACCCGACGGAGCGCGAGGCGCGTGAGCTCCCACGCGACCGCGCCGCCGCGATCGGGCCCGGTCACGCCGACCAGCGGTCGCGCGCGCCGCGCGGACGTGGGGCTCGCCACACTCGCCATGGGGATCACCCGATCGCTTCGGCGACCTCCGCGATCCAGGCGCGGCGCCCGAGATCGCCGGCCGCGCGCTCGGCGAACACTCCGGCGAGCTCGCGGCGTCGGCCGTCGTCGTCGGCCAGCCGCTCGACCTCGCACCAGCGGTTCCACTCGAGCGCGAAGGTCCACGCGGGATCGTCGATCAGGCAGTTGGGCAGGCGGTAGTGGAACGTGGGGCGCGGCTTCACCTTGTCGAAGTCGCGCGCGCCGGCCGCGACCTTCTCTTCGCGCAGCGTGGCGAAGAGCGGCAGCATGTCGAGCGGGCGATTGCGCGTCGGGTTCGCCGCGAGGTAGTCGTCGATGAGCTCGTCGAGATCGGGCGCGTACGACGGGTCGATCACCCGCTGCCGGTACTCCTCGGGGAACGGCTGGATGAACGGGCCGATGCGGCGCGTCACGTCGACGTCGATGATCGCGTTGAGCCAGTCGTAGAGGAGCAGGAACGCCTGCAGATACGCGAGCAGGGTGCCGGTGTCGCGCGAGGGCGCCTCGACGTTCAGCTGCAGGCCGAAGCCGTAGAGCACCGACTTGCGGGTGCCGCGGGCGTCCTTCGCGCAGAGCCCCGCGCGGAGCTCCTCGAGCGCCGGGAGGTCGTGCAGCGGCAGCGGCGGCGCGACGATCTCGCACGGGATCCACACCTGGGCCAGGCGGTAGGCGGCGTTGTCCACCACATCGTGCGCGCGCTCGTCCTCGAGGCCGAGCGAGTCCATGATCCGGTGGTGCGCGCCGGCCAGGAGCGGCTTGCTGTCGATCTCGACGCGGAAGTCGCCGAAGCGCGTGCCGGCGACCACGTGCTCGAAGCGCGAGCGCGCGTCGTCCTTGCCGCCGTAGAGATCGCGCACGATCGCCACCGCCTCGTCGACCGGCAGGCCGGCGAACTCGATCTCCACGCCGACGCGGCGGACGCAGCCGTTCTCGGTCGTGACTCTCGGGGGCGTTCGATACGAGGGAGTCATCGGTAGCACTGATTGCAGGACCGGAGCCCGACCCGTCCGAGCCCCGCCGTGGCAGTGTCGTGCACGCGGGTGACACGACGCTACTTCGGCGAGGCCACAGCTCGCTCGACGCGCGCGCGCACGAGCCTGGACTGCACAGCGGGCGTCGTCGTCCGGGTCCAGAGTCCAGAGTCTAGAGTCTAGAGTCGAGAGTCGGAGACCGAGGCGAGACCGTGTCGCGCGATCTCCATGCGACAGGCTCCGCGGGCCGCGCGCGCGAGCACCGCGTCTGTCTGACGGGAAGCGTCTCTCAGGACTCTAGACTCTAGACTCTAGACTCTAGACCTCTGATCACTACGGGAAGATCTCGCGATCGCGGTACACCGCCTCGATGCGCTGGAGCGCGAGCGCGTAGGCGGCGACGCGCAGGGTGCAGTGCTTCTCGCGCGCGAAGGCGGTGACCTCGCGGTAGGCGCGCCTCATCGCGGCCTCGAGCCGGGCGTCGACCTCCTCGAGCGTCCAGGACTCGCTGCGCTTGTTCTGCACCCACTCGTAGTAGCTGACGGTCACGCCGCCGGAGTTGGCGAGGACGTCCGGCAGGATGTCGATGCCCTTCTCGAGGCAGAGCTTCTCCCCCTCGGGGTTGAGCGGTCCGTTGGCGCCCTCGCCGACGACGCGCACGTCGAGCACCTTCGCCTCGGCCGCGCCGACCTGGTTCTCGAGCGCGCACGGCAGGAACATGTCCGCCTTGGTCGCGAAGAACTCCTCGCGCGTGATGATCTTGCCGCCGGGGTAGCCGGCGATCGCGCCCTTGGCCTGCACCCAGTCCTGGAGCTTGTGCGCGTTGAAGCCCTCGGGGTTGTACAGGTAGCCGGTGTGATCGCCGACCGCGACGCACGACGAGCCGAGCCTGGCGAGGAGCACCGACGCGTTGGAGCCGACGTTGCCGAAGCCCTGCACGGTGAACGTGCTGCCCTCGAGGTCGAAGTTGTGGTCCCTCGCCCACTCGACGATGCAGTGCACGAGCCCCTGACCGGTGGCCTTCTCGCGACCGAGCGTGCCGCCCGAAGTGACCGGCTTGCCGGTGACCACGCCCTTCACCGCCTGCTTCTCGACGTGGCCGACCGTGTTCATGTACGTGTCCATCACCCAGGCCATCGTCTGCGCGTTGGTGCCGACGTCGGGCGCGGGGATGTCGTACTCGGGGCCGATGTTGCCGCCGAGCGCGTGGGTGAAGCGGCGGGTGATCCGCTGCAGCTCGGCGCGCGAGACGTCGCGCGGGTTGAACTTGATGCCGCCCTTGCCGCCGCCGAAGGGGATGCGCATCAGCGCGCACTTCCAGGTCATCATCGCGGCGAGCGCCTTGAGGTCGTCGAGGCTGACGCTCTCGTGGTAGCGGATGCCGCCCTTGTAAGGCCCGAGCACGTTGCTGTGCTGGATGCGGTAGCCCTTGAAGATGCGGATGGTCCCGTCGTCCATCTTCACCGGGAAGTGGGTGATCAGCTCGTTCTTCGGCTGCGAGAGGATCGCCGCGACCCAAGGCTCGAGGTTCACCACGTTGGCGGCGGCGTCGACGTAGTCCTGGACGACCTTGAAGAACTCGTAGCGGACCTCGTCACCGTACTGGTGGGCCTTCTCCGTGGTCGCGCTCTGCGGGCCGATGGTCGACATCGCTCCTCTTCCGAAGCAATGCGTGGCCCACGCGTTGCGCAGCGCGGTGCGTCAGCGCCAGAGGACGTAGAGGTACACCGACGACGCGGTCAGCATCAGCGCGTCGATGCGATCGAGGATGCCGCCGTGCCCGGGGAGGATCCCGCCGCTGTCCTTCACTCCGACGGAGCGCTTCAGCAGCGACTCCGAGAGATCGCCAGCCTGCCCGAGGGCCGCCGCGACGACGGCGAGCGGCACGGCGTGCACGAGCGGCAGACGGCCCTGCAGATACCAGAACGAGCCGATGATCGCGCCGATCACCGCGCCGACGAGGCCGCCGATCGCGCCCTCGATCGTCTTCTTCGGCGAGACCGCCTCGTAGAGCTTGTGCTTGCCGAAGAAGCGCCCGGCGAAGTACCCGCCGGTGTCGCTCAGCCACGCGAGCACCAGGGCGAGGATGACGAAGCCGGGGTGGTGATCGCGCTGCAAGAGCGCGAGCAGCGTGAGCGGGAGCGCGCAGTAGAGCGGCCCGAAGGCGAACGTCGCGGCGCGCAGGCCGGCGGTGGCCAGGTCGCCGAGCCGGAAGAGCGGGAGCATCAGCCCGAACACCGGCACGACGATCAGCACGGTGGCGATCACGCGCGGATCCTTGCCGAAGACCCAGACGGCCACGCTCACGCCGACCGTGACGACGACGCCGAGGACGGCGGTGCCCCGATCGCGCGGGGCGACCATGCCGAAGAGCTCCAGCGCCGCCACGACGGCGGCCGCGAGCACGAGCAGGTAGAACCCGAGCGGCGGCGCGACGTAGAGCAACGCGAGGATCGCCGGGACGGCGACCACCGCGACCAGCACGCGCGCCATGAGGTTCGACACGGTCAGACCTGCGCCTTGGTGGGGGACAGCGGCGCGACGCCCTTGCCGACGCGCCCGAAGCGCCGCTCGCGCCCCTGATACGCCGCGACGGCGGCGTAGAGGTCGTCGGCGCCGAAGTCGGGCCAGAGCTTGTCGGAGAAGACGAGCTCCGCGTAGGCGAGCCCGTAGAGAAGGAAGTTCGAGATGCGCTGCTCGCCGCCGGTGCGGATGACCAGATCGGGATCGCCGACCGCGAGCGACGGCATGCGCGCCCGCAGCGCCTCGGCGGTGATGTCGTCGGGGCGCATGCGGCCCGCCTGCACCTCGATCGAGAGCTCGCGCGCGGCGGCGGCGATCTCCTCGCGACCGCCGTAGGAGAGGGCGAGGGTGAGGGTCATGTCGTGATTGCCGGCGCTCTCGGCGGCGAGCGGATCGAGCACCGTGCGGACGAAGGCAGGCAGCCGCTCGAGGTTGCCCACCGCCTGCAGCCGGATGCCGTTGCCGAGGATCTCGCCGCGCTCGGAGACGAGGAACTCCTGCAGCAGCTCCATCAGCGTGCCGACCTCGTCTTCGGGCCGCGCCCAGTTCTGCTCGGAGAAGGCGTAGACGGTGAGCGCGCGCACGCCGAGGCGGCGGCTCGCGCGCACGACCCTGCGGACCGCCGCCGACCCGGCGCGGTGGCCCTCGGTGCGCGGCAGGCCGCGGAGCTGCGCCCACCGGCCGTTGCCGTCCATGATGATTCCGACGTGGCTCGGGAGCCCTCGGAGCTCGACGACGGGGGAGGTCACGGGAGGTCCACTTTCCTTCGAGCAGGCGGCGGCCGGAGCGCGACCGTCGTTAGCACGCGCGCGACGCGCGTTCCAGCCGGGCCGGCCGGTGGTATGTCCCCTGTCGTGACGCGCTGGTGGCCAGTTTTCGCGCTCCTGCTCGCGGGCTGCGGCGGCGCGTCCGGCGCGGTCCCCAGGGCGCCGCACCTCCGGCCCGAGCAGCTGCACGACGCGGCGACGTTGAGCGTCGCCGACCTCGGGGCGCTGGCCCGGAGGCCGAAGGGGATCATCAAGCAGGAGCTGACGATCGCCATCCACGACGTGCAGTCGGGCAAGGGCTTCGAGGGGCGCGGCGCGGTGATGGTGAAGCCGCGCGAGGCGCTGCGCATGATCCTGCTCGGTCCCGGCGGCACCACCGCGATGGACGTGTGGATCGCCGGCGCGCGGTTCCGCGTGGCGATCCCGGCGATCGATCGCGTGGTGCGCGGCGACGCCTCGACGCCGCGCGAGAAGATGCGCGGGATGCCCGTCGATCTGCTGTGGCGATGGCTCGTCGATCCGTTCGGCGGCACGCCGGTCGCGGCGCGCCGCGGCCTCGTCGCCGACGACGGTCGGGTGATCGACGGCGATGGTCTGGTCGCGTTCCTCAAGCGCGGTCCGACGTCGTTCGAGGTGCGCGCGCGGCACGGCGCCACCGCGCGCGGCTGGTTCTTCGAGCGCGGTCGGCTCGTCGGCGTGGCGACCGGCCGTGAGATCGCGATCGGCGACGGGCTGTTCCCCGCCGACGTCGACTACGTCGGCCTCGATCCGAGGATGACGGTCGAGGTGCGGGCTACCGGCGCGACGGTGGTGCCCGAGGTCTCCCCCGCCGTCTTCGCCGACCCCGACGCGCGCTAGGATGGGTGCCCGATGATCGACGTCCTCGCCATCTCCGCGAAGAGCCCGCTCGGCGACGGCGAGGCGGCGTGGTCGCTCGGGCCGGTCGGCGCGACGGCGGCGACGTGCGTCCGCGACGACGAGATCTTCCGCGCCGCCGGCATGCGCAAGCCGTGGTCGGCGCGCGCGTCGGTCTCGCGGCGCGACGATCCGGCGGTCACCCTGCTGCTCGCGGCGTGGCAGGGGCTCGTGCGCTTCGTGCCGCGTCGCGCGCGCGTCGGGCTCGCGGTCGGCACCTCGAGCGGCGGCATGGCGATGAGCGAGCAGTTCTTCGCCGCGCGCCGCGAGGGCACGGTGAGCAAGGCGCTCGCCGACGCCGCGACCTACCACGCGCCGTTCCGCGCCCTCGTCGATCGGGTGTCCGAGCACGCCGATCTCGTGCGCAGCACGCACCCGGTGACCGCCTGCTCCGCCTCGACGATCGCCATCGGCCTCGCGATGGGCTGGCTCGAGCGCGACGAGGTCGACTACGCGATCGCCGGCGGCTACGACGCGCTGACGGTGTTCGTGGCCGCCGGCTTCGAGGCGCTCGGCGCCACGACCAACCACCCGCCGCCCCGCCCGTTCCGCAAGGAGCGCGACGGCATGTCGCTCGGCGAGGGCGCGGGGCTGTTCCTCCTCGCGCGGCGCGATCCTTCGCGCCCGTCGCGCGAGGTGCTCGCGCGCCTGCTCGGCTTCGGCGCGCGTGGCGACGCGGTGCACCTCACCGCGCCCGATCGCGCCGGCGGCGGCCTCTCGCGATCGGCGATCGCGGCCATGGAGGGCGTCGATCCGTCGACCATCGATCTCGTCTCCGTGCACGGCACCTCCACGCCGTTCAACGATCCGATGGAGGCCAAGGCGATCGCCGCGGCGCTCGGGAGATCGATCGGCGAGGTCGACGTGCACGCCGGGAAGGCCTCGATCGGCCACACCCTCGGCGCCGCGGGCGTGCTCGAGACGGCGCTCGCGATCGACGCCGTGCGGCGCGGCGTGCTCCCCGCGACCGCCGGCGAGGGCGAGCTCGACGACGAGGTCGGCGGCCGCCCGCGCACGGTCAACGCCGAGGGGCGGGTGCGCAACGTCCTCAAGTTCTCCGCGGCGTTCGGCGGCGCCAACGCGGCGCTGGTCATCGGCATGGATCGCGAGGCGCGGCCCGTCGCGAAGCACGCCGTGCGCGAGGTCGCGCGCGTCGAGGTCAACGAGACCGACGATCTCGATCGCATCTCCGCCGCGGCCGGCGTGCCCCGCGATCGGCTCGCCCGCATGGACGGCGTCTGCCGCCTCGCCTTGCACGCCGTGGCTGCGCTCGCCGCCGAGGTCGGCCGCGAGAAGCTCGCCGGCGCGGGCATCGTGCTCGGCACCGTGCTCGCCACGATCGACGTCAACGCGGTCTACGACGACAACCTGCGCAAGAAGGGCGCGGCCTTCGCCGAGGGCCGCCGCTTCGCCTACACCACGCCGAACGCCGCCGCCGGCGAGTGCGCCATCGCCTTCGGCCTCACCGGCCCGAACGTCGCGGTGTCGCGCGGGGTCGACGCCAAGATCGAGGCGCGCGAGATCGGGCGCGATCTGGTGACCTCCGGGCAGGCCGAGCGCGTCATCGTGGTCGAGGCCGACGCGGGCGGCCCGGCCGCGCGCGAGATCGCGCAGAAGACCGGCTGGCCGGTGAAGTTCGGCGGGGTCGCGCGGTTGATCGAGCGCGCTATGCCTTCGACTTGAGGAACGCGCCCGCGTCTTCGAGGTTCGAGAACCCCTTCATGGTCAGGCCGGGGACGATCATCGCCGCCGAGACGGCCGTGCGCAGGAGGAAGCTCTTGGTGGCGAAGGCGCCCGCCTTGATCTTGTCGCGGTGGCCGAGCATCCACTGCGTGTAGGCGGCGGTCGCGCGGGGGAAGGTCTTCCCGACCACCATCAGGTCGACGAGGACCAGGTACTTCTTGCCCGCGGCGTGGTGCATGTGGTCGTCGAGCGCCTTGACGACCGCCCTGGCCGTGCCGAGCGCGTGCTCGTCGTTCGGCTCCTCGCGGCTCCACGACAGGGTGAGCTGGCCGTCGGCCTCGACGAGCGTCATGAAGTCGTTGCGATAGAGCTCCGGCATCGGGCGAGGATGCCACAGTCCGGCCGCTGGTACGGCCCGCTTGACGCTCCCGGCGAGGGTGGTAGGGTCCGCCTCCCCTTCAGGGGCGCCAACCTAGCTCAGGGGTAGAGCAGCGGTTTCGTAAACCGCAGGTCGTGGGTTCAAATCCCATGGTTGGCTCCGACCGCAGCGGCCCTCGGACGAGTACGCGGACAATGCCTGACGCAGCGTCGACGCGTTGGTCGGTCGCGGATGTCGCCGAGCTGTGTCGGCACGCAGCAGCGCTAGAGCACCGAACGGTTTGAAGCCTGCTGCAACCCGCGATGTTGCGCGATCTTCGCGTCGTACTCCCTCCGGTCTCCTCGACGTACTGCCAGTACGCCTGCGTCGCCCTCCGGTCCGTGCGACGCGAATCTCACGCAACTCTCGATCGCGCCTCGATGGAGGAATGGGCGACGGACGCCCTCGACGTCGAGGGCGCGCCACCGGTGCTGGCGGAGCTCGCGACGAGCCGAGGCCTCGACCTTTCGGCACTCAGTCAGATCTTCGACGAAGTGCCCGGTCAGCCGGACCGTCGTCGTGTCGCGCACGCCATCATCGGAGCCCTCGGGCGGGAACTCGTCGCGGCGCGCATCGACACGCGCTCCGCATGCGCCCTCGCGTGGAAGGCCGCGACCATTGTCGACCTCGATGAGGCGGACAAGTACGCGATCGACGCGCTCGACGACGGCCTCATCATGGCCGAGCAAGGCATCTACGGCGACGCCGATACGGCTCGCGAGGATGCCGTGCGGTTCCTCTCACGCTTCGTAAATGCGGCTGCCGACTTGCCCGTGCGGCTCACGGTCGCGAACACCTGAGGGGCTCGAGGCGAAGGAAGGTCCAGCGCTTCATCGATGTGGCCTCCTCGCTCGCCATGAACTTCTTCATCGCTTCGGCACGCGAGATCCCCAGGTACTCGGCACAGCGGCCGATCGAAGGATCAAGGTCGCCGACTTGCTCGCGTACAAGCAGCAGGACGAGGCGGAGCGGAGGGTCGTGCTCGACGAGCTGACGGCCGAGGCGGAGAAGCACGGCCTCGAGTACTGAGCGGAACGATGGCCTTCGTCGTCCTCTACGACGCCTGCGTGCTCTACCCAGCACCCCTTCGCGACCTGCTCGTCCGGTTCGCGAACACGGGGATCGTGAGGGCGCGTTGGTCCGAGATGATTCTGGACGAGTGCTTCCGCAACATCTTGGAGCAGCGGCCGGAGCTGAGGCCGGAAGCGCTCGCTCGAACGCGGGAGCTGATGAAGCGCGCCGTCCCCGACTGCATCGTCACGGGGTTCGAGGGGCTGGTCGACAGCGTCGTACTCCCCGACCCAGACGATCGGCACGTCCTGGCCGCAGCCATCCGCGCGGGTGCGCAGACGATCGTGACGTTCAACCTACGCGACTTCCCGGATGAGCGGCTCGCGCCCTACAACATCGAGGCGAGGCATCACGATCCCGCGAAGCCGAAGGCCGGGCTGCTCAACGCGCGAAGGGAGGCGTGTGTGCCCTCTTGTCCGACCTCCCTCAGCTCGCCGTCTTCGTTCAGACCGTCGTTGCGATCGTAACGAGAATCGGCGCCGGCTAGGCGCAGCGCGCCCACGTCGATCCCTCCGACCTTATTGAGTCCAGCAGCCTGCGGGCGGGGACGCGCCGGGCGCGCTGTCGTGGTCGCCGCAGGCCCGCCGTCTTCCCGCCGAGGATGATCACCTTGCGCCACACCACACAGGCGAGCCCGCGGAAGATCGCTCCGCCTATGGAAGCGCCCACAGGCCTCAGCATCGAAGGAAGACGCCGTCCGAACGCTACAGGCCGAGGAACTCCGGAAGGCGCCTCCACGCTCGGCTCGGCATGCGTGTCTCGAGCAGGGCGACTACCAGCGAGCGCAGGTATGCCCGGCACTCCCGGGACGTGACCAGCCCATAGAGCTCGGTGCCAGTTGTCACCCAAGGGATCGGTACCGGTTCCCGCGCGGTCACGAAGCGAAGCCGAGCGTGCGGCAGGCCGGTCTGCGAGTCGATTTGTTCGATGAAATGATCGAGTAGCCGTCCAAGCTGTTCGACCTCGCCGGCAAGCTGCTCACGGAACCAGTCGCGATGGTGCGGCAGCCGCGCCTGCACGGCTGCTTGCTCGAAGTTCGAGTGCAGGATGCTGTTGCGGATCCGGCCGATGCTGTCGATCGCCTCCTGCCGGCCGCCGTACGGCAGCACAAGAAGCCGCAAGCGGTCACTGGTCGCCGCCTCGAGCAGCGTCGGCAGGGTGTCGTCGTCGGTGGCGTCAGTGCGGAGGATGATTCGCAACCATCGCTCGAGCGTCATGAGGACCATCGCCGCTTCCGAGATCAGCAGATAGGTCGCCTGCGAATCGCCGGGCCGGAACGCGCGGTTGTGTGCCTGCAGCAGCGCGAGCTCGCGTGCCATCTCCTGAAACTCGCGGTGTTCGCTCCGAAACGATCCCGTGATCACGCGAAGGCCTCGCTGAGTCGGCGGCGCCGCTCCAAACGTCAAACAATACACGCCCGGTCCGGGCGAGGGCACGCCGCCGCGGCGGCCCTGTGTCGACGTAGGGCCATGCACATCGCCATCGCAACGAACGACTCGGCGACGAGGGCATCGAGGTCGCAGTCGAGACGTTTTCACTGCTCGTATCCTTCGACGTCGACCGCGCCTGCGCGCCGGTTGGGCGTCTGCGCGCCGGTTGGCGCGTCGACGTAGGCCGCATCAGCCTCGACCCGGTGATGCGAGCGCACATCGGCGAGGCGTAGCGTTCGGCCGGAAGCCCGACCGAAGCGCGCATCCGTCGCTGCGGCTAGCTCGACCTCAATCCGTACGCCGCGGCGATCTCGTCCCACGTCGTCGACGCGCGTGGCGAGGGCGCGCTCGGCGCGCTCAGCTTGCGGACCTCGTCAAGCGTGAGGTTGCAAGCCCTAGCGATCCAAGCGTCGACGTCCATCAACTCTGCCGAGGGTTCCATACAGCTCACGAGAGACGCCCGACGCTGCCCGAGCCCTTCCGACCGTCCTTGGTGAACTGCGCACGACGCCGACTATGTCAACTCGACGCCTGGAATCCGGCGGGAACGCTTGGACCTCTTACCCCCACGGCGGCGCAAGGTGGAGCGCGGCCCGGGAGATGTGCGGTCGTATTTCCCGCCGCCCACCGTCCACAATCGACTCCCATCCTTCAGGAGATTGGTGCGGTCATCGCGCCGGCCCGGACGACGAGGCCGATCCCGCGGGCGCCTTGCGCGATCTCTCGCCCGGGCGGCTCACGCCGCGGGCGTCGCGGCGGTGGCGCGCCGACCCGGCAGGTGACCGTCTGCCTGTATCATCGCCGTCGCCGTGACCATCTACGACAAGGCGAAGTACCACGAGGACTCGTGTGCCGAGGCGGGACTGCCCTATCGGCAGGCGATGAACCATTCGGGACTCTTCGTCGCATGGCTCGTGCACCATGGCCTGCTGGCCGACGAGGTGTCGAAGGACATGGTGCGCGCCGTTCGCGCACGCAAGAAACCGGCCAGCACGATCCTTGAGTGGTACGACGGCTGCCTCGCCGACGACATGCTCAACGAAGAGGGGCGCGCATTCACTGCCAGGTACTTCGACTTCGATCGCGGTGAGTACCTGAAGGATTTCGAGCGGGTTCTCGCGCGCGGCGCGGAATCGACGTTCCACGTTGCCGAGAGCTGGCACAACTACGATCTCATCGCCCCGACGATCGAGGCGCGCTATCGCCGGTTCAAGGGTGAGGACGTCCCATTGCCACCTCCTCCGGAGGCGAAGCCCGAGACTGTCGGCCCCACGTGGTGGAGCAGGCTCTCACATCGACTGTTCGGACGCACCGACGACGAGTGAGTGCAGGTCCACCGACGCGAGTCGGCGCGACCGGCGAAAAGGAAGTCGGGGATCGTCCTCGGCGTCCGGCGAGGAAGCCGAAGGAGCTCGGCCGGTGGCTCCGTCACACGTCGCTCGCGGACGTGGACGTATTGCCCTGGCCCCACGGGGTGCGTGCACGCCCCTGCGACGCCGTTGGTCGCAGCGACGATGTTGCTGGTCGCGCGGTAGGGCTCGGGCGATCATCTCGGCCTCGTGGACCCGCTCCAGGACATCTACGCGCCTCCGCAGGAGGAGCGCGTCGCGAACGACGACGCCGTCGACGTCGCCGCCGATCCACGTGCGGCGCGCGTCGGCGGGGGGCTGCGGGTGCTCGCCACGATCGCCAGCGACCTGCCGGTGCTCGCGCTCTCGATGTGGCTCGGGATCACGGTGTACCAGGCGGTCCGTGCCGGCTCGGGGTCGTTCCAGCTCGCGCCCGAGGCCTACCGGGTCATCGCTGCCGTCAGTCTGCTCTGGGATCTCATCGAGAGCGCGTGCGAGATCGTGCTGGCCGCCTCCCCCGGAATGCTCCTCTTCGGGCTGCGCGTCGCCCGCGCCGACGGCTCGCGCCCGACGACGGCACGGCTGATCTACAAGGCGCTGCTGGTGCGCGTGCCGAAGTGGCCGACGGTCCCGGCGACGATCGCGGGCGCGATCCTCCTGCTCGCTCCGAGGCTCGGCGACTCGGCGGTGGGAGCGGTCGCCGCATCCAGTGACGGGGCGCTCCACAACATCGCGATGGTGTTCTCCGTCCCGTGGCTGATCGGCTGGCTCTTCGCGTTCGGTGCGCGCCGCCAGACGCACGTCGATCGGATGCTCGACCTCGCCGTCTTCCGCAAACGCGACGTGCGCTGAGCGGAGCGATCAGAACGCGCCCGACAGGCCGACGAACCCGGCTCCCGGGCTGATCCAGCCCACCGGCGTGACCGTCTCCCACGGCGCGGGTGCAGGCGCGGGGCCGGGCGCCGACGCAGGCGCCGTTCGCGCGGGGCGCTCCGCCTCGTGGGCGAGCGCGAGCGCATCGATGGTCGTGGCGACCGCCATGCCGAGCAGGAGGCCGCCGTAGATGCTCGAGGTGCAGATCTCGTCTGCGCCGGTCCGGTCGTCGAGGCAGACGCCCTGCCGCAGCAACAGGTAGGCGCTCGCCGTCGGCAACACCGTGTGCAGCCCGAGGCTCGCCAGCGCGGCGCCCGGGCGTTCGTGCGCGAGATGGACGATCGGCGCTCCCACGGAGTAGAGGGCGAGCGAGAGGGTGGTGAGCGCCCACTCCTTGGTCAAGTGGACCGTCGCCAACGAGGTGACCGTCGTCGCAGCGAGCGCCGCATCGACCGCGACGATGGGCAGCGCGTACGACACGGTCTTCTCGCGCGCCTCGACGCCCGAGGTCGACACCAGGACCGCGGCGGCGACTGCGACGGCGGCGACGCGCATCGCGCCCCATCATCGCAACTTCCGTTCCGTGACGCGGAGCCGAATTTCACGCGGAGCGGAGGGGGCCGCGCGTCCGCGGTGTCGGCGCCCGAAGGCACACTGTCGCCGGGTCACCACACGACGCGTCAGAGCGTGCCGCTCTCCCAAGCCCGCATCTGCCGCCCGTACGCGTTCACCAGCGGCGCGCAGTCGTTCCTGTCGGCCGACGCGCCGCCCGGGACCTGCCAGCCGCAGAAGCGCACGTCGGTCCAGAAGTACTCGCGGCGGGCGTCGGGCAGGTCGAGCGAGACCTCGTCGATCAGCTGCTTCCACGACTGGCCGACGTTGCGCTCTGCGAGCACCGGCACGACCTCGGACTTGCCGCGGCTGCAGGCGTCGGTGCGGTAGGCGGCGGCCTCGCAGGTCGCGAGGTCGGGGTAGTTGCCGTGCTTGCGGAGCGCGACGAACACCACCGGGCGCGAGACGCCGTCGACCACCTTCTTCTCGAACTTCGACAGCGGGTACCACTGCGACGCGTCGGTCGACGCCTTGTAGTGCGACGAGAGGAACAGCTGCGTGTCGCCGCCGGCAGCGCGGGTCACCACGATGAACTCGGAGTCGCCGAGGTGGGCGGTCACGCCGAAGGTTGCGCCGCCGTCTTTGTAGTAGGCGTGCGCGTAGTACACGCTGCGGCCGCCGCCGGCGGTCGGCGTCACCGCGAAGTGGGTGCGGCGATCGGTGAGCTTCTCGTCGGTGTCGAAGACGAGCACCGGCGCGAGCTCCGTCGCGAGCTCGAGCTCCTCGTCCTCCGAGAGGCCGTCCTCGTCGGCGTCGGCCGAGCAGCCGGACTTCCACGCGAGGTAGCCCTTGTCGCACGGGCAGGTCGCCGCGCCGTCGACGACCGTGCACGCCGAGTGGGCCGGACACTTCGCCGACGCGCACGGATCGGGCGGCGGCGCGTCGATCTCGCCGCCGGTCTCCGCGTCGTTCGTCTGCCCCGCGTCGCCCGACGGCGTCTCGGTCGAGGGAACATCCGGTGTCGCCCCGCCGCACGCCGACAGGGTTACGAGCAGGCCGACGCAGACCGAGCGCGCGGCGTCACGACGGACGAACATCCCTCGACGCTACCACGTGGCCGCGGAGATTCAGGGATCGCCCGCGTCATGCTCGCCGCGATCGCGCCCGCGTGCCGAGCCTGCGACCGAGCAGATCGGCGCACGTCACGATCGAGACCTCGCCGATGCGCCGCGGCGCGTGCGGCGCCGTCGCGGGGACGAACAGCGCCCGTACGATGGTCTTCGGGTCGCGTTCGGCGAGCGGAGTCGGCAGCGGGCGAGCGGTCAATCGCCGCGCCTCCGCCTCGAGCTCGCGCGCGCCGAGCACGCGGCGCACGAAGCGCGATTCTCCGACGAGGGTCGAGCGGCCGTCCACGGAATCGGCGACGAGATCCCACTCGGGCGCGTTGCCGCTCCACCATCGCTGCGGCGGCTGGAACGCACCGAGCCGGGCGAGCGGCCGGGCGCGAAGGAGCTGCGTCCGGCAGAGATCCTCCCAGGCGAGCCCGCACAGCGCGTCCCAGTGTCGCGAGAGCACCGCCGCGCGGGACGCCGGCGATCCGGCGACGAGCGCGGCCCGATGCGGCGCGACGACCCGAAACCAAAGTCGGAAGAACGGGTCGTCGATGCGGTAGAGGCTGCGCTTGCCGCTGCGCGCCGGCTCGCCGTACGGCACCTCGCGGCGAACGAGATCCATGCCGCTCAGCCGCTCGAGCGGCCTCGCGAGAGACGTCGCGGGGCGGCCGAGGCGACCGGCGATCTCGGAGACGCGGTGCGCGCCCGCGCCGATCGCGTCGAGCACCGGGCGAACCTCCGTCGCCGCCGGCACCTCCTCGAGGAGCACGCGCTCGGCCTCGGAGTGGAGTGGCCCGTTCGGGTCGAGGACCAGCGCGTCGAGCTGCTTGTCGACGGAGACGCGCAGCGGCGCGGCGAGCTCCCAGTACCTCGGCACGCCGCCCCACGCTGCCCAGGTCTGCACGACATCGATCGGACCGAGCGCGCCGAACGCGTCGACGACGTGCTCGGGCGCGAGCGGCGCGATCTTCAGCGCGACCTTCGCGCGGCCGAAGAGCGGCGCGGCGCCGTCGAGGACGAGCCCCTGCATCATCCGCTGGCTCGATCCGGCGAGCGCGACGACGAGCCGCGCGTCGCGCGCGGCGTGGTCGATCCACCGCTGGAGGACGCTGGCGAGCTCGGGGGAGGACGCCGCCAGATAAGGCAGCTCGTCGACCACGATCGGACCACGGAAGCGCTGCGCCGCGGCGTCACGCGCGAGGCGCTCGAACAGCCGGCCCCAATCGGGGTACGTCACGTCGGCGAAGCCCGGCAGGCGCTCCGCGATCGCCTCGGCGAAGTAGCGGCGCTGCACGTCGGGCGTGGACATATCCGCGACGGTGTAGACGCCGCCGGCACGCTTCGCCCACTCGACCAACAGGCGCGTCTTGCCGACACGACGGCGCCCCCACACCACGGCGAGCCCTCCGGCGCGGTCCTTGGCCAGGCCATCGAGCCGCGCGAGCTCGTCATCGCGGTTCAGGAAGCGCATGATGCACCGAAGAATAATTCATTCGTGCATAATCTTGAAGAGAGCGCGCGGCGACCGAGCCTCGGCTCGTCAGCCTGCGTCCGTGCAGCGCGGCTTGCGCGGCGGGATCGGCGCGACCACCCGCGTCACCGGCTTGATCGGGCTGACCTCGAACGCCACCGCTGCCGACACGCCGTCGCACGTGCGCTCGAGGTCCTGCAGCTTCGGCGCGCCGACCGAGAGATCGGGGAGCTGGAGGAACGTCGTGAGGGTGCTCTCGTAGAGCGGGGTGCCCGGGCACACCCGCAGGAAGTCGGTGATCTGATCGACCGCCGGCTTGATCTCGGCCGCCGGCAGCGCGCCGACCAGCAGCGCGTGCGCGCCGGTGGTGCGGCCGGCGTCGAGCTCCACCGTGATCTGCGCGCTCGCGAGGTTCACCGGGAAGAAGCCGACCGAAGAGATGGGCGCGATGATCTTCATCGGCGCGGGATCGCCGGAGACCCACACCCCGGAGGAGACGTACCCGCGCGGGAAGGTCAGGACCGCCTTCGTCACGTCGCCGTCGACGATCGAGTCGGACTGCACGCCGCGATCGTCGTTGCCGTCCCAGCTGGGCGGCGTCGCGCTCGTGCGGTCGTCGCTCGAGCGGTAGAGCGCGCCCGGCGCGAAGGCGTCGTCGGCGTCGGGGTCGAGGTCGTCGATGCGCAGGATCCAGGTCGTCGATCCGGAGCGCACCAGATCGTTGAGCGACTTCTCCGCGTCGGGGAGGATGCCGATGACGGCGCCGACCGCGCGTCCGAAGTTGTTGTCGCGGCAGCGCTGGCCGTCGATCAGCGAGTCCTGCTTGGCGCCCGGCGGTCGCCGGCAGGTGCCGCGGTTCTCGATCGAGTCGCGCTCGCTCGTGCACACCTCGTCGAGATCGTAGCCGTAGAAGGTCCACGCGGTGGACGACGTGACGCCATCCGGGGTGCTGGCCCCGTACGAGTACGTGCGCGCGGCGAGCCACAGCGTCTTGCCCTTGCCCGACGCGACGGCCGCGCCTCCTGGCCGCGCCGGCACGCGCGCCGGCGGCGGCCCGGTGTCCTCGACGGCGGTGTCGTCGACGAGCGTGTCCGCGGCCACGCCGCCGTCGACGGGCGCGCCGGCACGCTCCCGATAGTCGTCGTAGGACAGGAGCTGCGCGCACCCGACGAACGGGACGACGGCGAGGACCCAGAAGCGACGCACCCAACGAGATTACCAGCTACACACGCCGCGACGAACGCCAGCGCCGCGCCCCCGACAAATGCCGGTCACCCCTCTCGAGGCTGACGACTGACGACTGACGACTGATGACCCGGCCCCCGCGAGCAGCGACACGGCCGACGCCCGAGCACCGCGACCGACCCAGCTAGAGCTCGACGTGAATCCCGAGCTCCACCACCAGCCCGGGCGGGATGTTGAAGAAGTGGGTCGCCGGGCGTGCGTTGCGGGAGAGGAACGCGAAGAGCCCCTTGCGCCAGCCGGCCATCTTCGACGGGCCGGTGGTGAGCAGCGTCTCGCGGCCGAGGAAGAAGGTCAGGTCGTTGCGGCTGATCTTCACGCCGTGCTCCTCGCACGACTCGAGGGTCTCGAGCACGTCGGGCGTCTGCATGAACCCGTAGGTCGCCACCACCTGGAAGAAGCCCTGACCGAGGTCGCGGACGGCGACGCGCTGATCGTGCGGGACCTCGGGCTCGCGGCTCGTCTGGATCGAGAGGAAGACCACCTGCTGGTGCAGCACCTTGTTGTGCTTGAAGTGGTGCAGGAGCACCGGCGGCGCGCCGCCGATGTTCGAGGTCATGAAGACCGCGGTGCCCTGCACGCGCTTCGGCTTCGTCTCGGCGACGTCCTGCAGGAACAGATCGAGCGGGAGCATCACGCTCTGCATGTACTCGGCGAGCGCCGCGCGGCCGCGCTTCCAGGTGGCCATCACGGTGAACACCGCGACGCCGATGGAGAGCGGCACCCACCCGCCGTGATCGATCTTCACCACGTTGGCGCCGAAGAACACGAGGTCGACCAGGAGAAACGCGAGGACCAGGAGGCCCGCCGAGGCCCGCCTCCACTCCCAGCGCCGCACGGCGACCTCGTAGAACAGCAGCGAGGTGATGGTCATCGTGCCGGTGACCGCGAAGCCGTACGCGGAGGCGAGCTGGAACGACGCGCCGAAGCCGAGGACGAGCCCGACGGACCCGAGCATCAGCAGCCAGTTCACCTCGGGCACGTAGATCAGGCCCTCTTCACGCCCGGAGGTGTGGACGATGGTCACGCGCGGGAAATACCCGAGCTGCGCCGCCTGCTGCGTGATCGAGAACGCGCCGGAGATGAGCGTCTGCGACGCGACCACCGCGGCCACGGTGGCGACGCCGATCAGCGGATAGACCGCCCAGCCGGACACCAGGTCGAAGAACGTGTGCTGCACGGCCACGCCGCGCTCGAGGAGCAGCGCGCCCTGCCCGAAGTAGTTGACGAGGAGCGTGGGGAGCACGACCGCGTACCAGCTGATGCGGATCGGCCGCGCGCCGAAGTGCCCCATGTTCGCGTACAGCGCCTCGCCGCCGGTGACGCAGAGCACGACGGCGCCCAGCACCACGAAGCCGTGGAGGTGGTTGATCGCGAAGAAGCGCACCGCGTGCCCCGGATGGACGGCGAGCAGCACCTCGGGACGCCGGGCGATCCAGGGCAGGCCGATGGCGGCGAGGGTCCCGAACCACAGCACCATCACCGGCCCGAAGACGGCCGCGAGCTTCGTCGTCGCGTGCCGCTGCACGAAGAACAGGGCGATCAGGATCGCGCAGGTGATCGGGAGCACCGCCGACGCGAGCCCGTGCCGCGTGACCGCGAGCCCCTCGATCGCGCCGAGCACCGAGATCGCCGGGGTGATCATCCCGTCGCCGTAGAGCAGCGCGGCCCCGAAGAGCCCGACGAACACGTACGCCGTCCGCAGCGCGGGGCGCCCCGGTCGCTCGTCGCGCATCAGCAGGGCGAGCAGCGCGAGGACGCCGCCCTCGCCGCGGTTGTCCGCCCGCAGGATGAACGAGAGGTACTTGACGCTGACGACCAGCGCGAGCGACCAGAAGATCAGCGAGAGGATCCCGAGCACGTTCTCGGGCGTGCGCGCCACGCTGTGCTCGCCGGTGAAGCACAGTCGCAGCGCGTAGAGCGGCGAGGTCCCGATGTCTCCGAAGACCGCGCCGAGCGCGGCGATCGACAGCGCGATCAGCCGACGTCGTTCGGCGGATGGCTCGTCGACGCGTTCCCCTGGGGAACCGCCCGTGTCCGGCATGGCAGACCCGGAACGTCCCGCAGTCGGGAGAGGTTTGCAAGCAACGCGCGCGCTGGCCGCCGGTGGTTGCGGCCGCGGCTCACGCCAGCCCGCCGGCCGCGGGCTTCGCGAGGGCGTCGCTGCCCCGGGCCTCGGCTCGCGGGGAGATCCGCTCGTCCTCCTCGAGCTCGGGCACCGCGGCGATCGGCAGAGACAGGTAGCGCCTCCCGTTGGCGTGCTTCTTCGGCAAGCGACCGGCGGCGATGTTCACCTGGACGCTCGGGAGCAACAGCTTCGGCGCCGATAGCGTCGCGTCGCGCGTGGTGCGGAACTTCACGTACTCCTCGCGCGTGGTCTCCGCCTTGAGCTGGATGTTGTTCCTCTTCGCGGACCCGATGGTCGTCTGCCACCGCAGCTCGCGGCCGCCCGGCTGGTAGTCGTGACCGACGAACACGCGGGTCTCGTCGGGCAGCGCGTAGAGCACGTCGTGCACCGAGCGGTACAGTTCGTCGGCGCTGCCGGCCGGGAAGTCGGTGCGGCCGGTGCCGTAGTCGTCGACGAACAGCGCGTCGCCGGTGAACACCGCGTCGCCGATCGAGAACGAGAGGCAGGCGGGCGTGTGGCCGGGCGTCGCCAGGATCTTCACGGTCATGCTCCCGACCTGCAGCACGTCGCCGTCGGTCAGCAGGCGATCGAACTGCGAGCCGTCGGTCGGGAAGCCCTCGAGGTCGAACACGCCCTTGAAGACCTTCTGCACCTCGGTGATGCGCGCGCCGATGGCGACCTTCGCGCCGAAGCGCCGCTTGAGGATCTGCGACGCGGAGAGGTGGTCGGCGTGCGCGTGCGTCTCGAGCACCCAGCGCACCGTCAGCCCCGAGGCGCGGACGAACGCGTCGACCTCGTCGATCGACTTGGTGGCCGTCTTCGACGCCGCCGGATCGTAGTCCAGCACGGGATCGATGATGACCGCGTCCCTCGTGCCTTCGTCGAACACGACGTAGGTCAGCGTGGAGGTCGCGGGGTCGAAGAACGGCTTGATCTGCATGGGCGAGGGTCCCTCCTGGTCGACGTGGTGGGAGCCGACGTCGATCGGAGGGGATTCGCCGCGACGGATCAGGCCGGGATGAACTGCTTGATGGCGGCGCGGATGCGCGCCTGCACCTCGGCCGGGACCTTCTTCTGCGCGACCGTGCGGCACGCGGTGAGCGCGTGCTGGAGCTCGGTGCAGGTCGCGTCGCAGTGCGGACAGCCGTCGAGGTGCGCTTGCATCTGCTCGCACGCGGTGGCGTCGAGATCGCCCTCGAGCTTCTGCGAGAAGATCGCCGCCACGTCGGGGCAGCTCGGCTTGGGGGGACCGAGCGACGCGCGGAGCTTGCGCTCGAGCGCGGAGCGCGCCCGATGCAGGCGGCTCTTCATCGCGTCGATGGTGATGCCGAGGGCGGCCGCCGTCTCGTCGCCGCTGAGGCCCTCGACGTCGCGCAGCTGGAGCACCTCGCGGTGCTCGGGCGAGAGCGAGTCGATCGCGTCGGTGACGCGCTCGGCGAGCTGTCGCGTCTCGACGACCTGCTCGGGCGAGGGCGCCGTGGCGACGGGCTCGGGCGCGTCTTCGTCGCTGATGTGCGGCTGGTTCTTCTGCCCGCGGCGGCGACGGGCGCACGCCGTGCGGGCGAGGGTGAACACCCAGCTCGTCAGCGAGGAACGGCCCTCGAAGCTCGGCAGGTTCTTGGTGATGGCCAGCAGCGTGTCCTGCATGATCTCGTCGGCGTCGGCGGCGTGGCGACACATCCGCATGCCGAAGCGGTGCACAGCCGGTGCGACCTCCTCGAGCAGAGTCGAGAGCGCCTTCGCATCACCTCGGCGCGCCCGTTCGATCGTCGCTTCGTCCACGGCAGCCATCCTGACGAATCCTCCTCACCCGTGAGCGTCACACGCCGAGAGCGTCACCCGAGCCCGAGGCGGGTCGAGCGAAGGTCCATACCATGCCGGATGACGCGCGCACGATCCGTGCGCAAGGTCCCCGACGATGAAGCCGTGGGAGGCCTGCGCAGCTCGCCTCGGCACCCGTTCGGGCGCGACATGATCGAACGAAGGCACCCCACGGCCGAGCCGCGACGGTGCAGGTCGTCGCGCCTCGTCGAGTCCGCTCCCCGAATGCGGTAGATCCCTCGCGTGGCCTCCGAACCGCCGCCGCCTCGACCGGTTCCGCGGCCGCGGTTCTTCGTGGCGCTCCTGCTCGTCGCGTGCGGCGCGGCGCTGTTCGCGAGCGCGTTCCGCGTCGGCGTCGAGGCGGTGTTCGAGCGCGTGTTCCACGCGCCCAACGTCCTCGCCGCGTTCGAGCGGCTCCCGCTGTGGGCCCGCGTGGCGATCCCTGCGGTCGGCGGGCTCCTCGCGGGGCTCGCCAGCGAGCGCGCGCGCCGGCTGCAGGGGGGGCAGGGCGTCGGCGACGTCATGGAGGCGGTCGCGCTCGGAGGCCGCGAGGTCTCGCTCCCGGCCACGGCGTGGAAGGCGGCCGGCTCGTTCGGCGCGATCGTCTCCGGCGGCTCGATCGGGCGCGAGGGACCGATCATCCTCTTCGGAGGCGCGCTCGGATCGCGCCTCGGCGCCGCGCTGCGGATCAGCGCCATCCGCACGCGCGCGCTGATCGCCGCCGGCACCGCCGCCGGGTTCGCCGCCGCGTACAACACGCCGTTCGCCGCCGTGCTGTTCGTCGTCGAGGTCGTCACCGGCGTCGTCGCGCTCGGGATCGTGCTGCCGACGTTGATCGCCGCGGCGATCGCCACCGCGATCACCCGCTTCGTCGTCGGCCCCGGTCCGATCTACGGCCAGCACGCGTTCGCGATGCGCTCGGACGGCGAGCTGCTCATCCACCTCCTGCTCGGCGTCGCCGCGGGGCTCGTCGGCGTCGCGTTCGTGCGCATGCTCGGCGCGGGTGAGCGCGCGTTCGCGCGACTGCCCGTGGCGCGGCCTCTTCGGCCGGCGATCGGCGGCGCGATCGTCGGCGTGATCGCCTGCGCGCTCCCCACGGTGACCGGCAACGGTTACGAGGCCATCGCGCTCATCCTCGCGGGCAAGGTGGGCGTCGCGCTGCTCGCCATCCTGGTGATCGCGAAGGCCATCGCGACGACCTCCTCGGTGGGATCGGGCAGCCCGGGCGGCGTGTTCACGCCGTCGCTGTTCCTCGGCGCCGCGCTCGGCGCGATGGTCGCGAGCGCGCTCGCGCGATTCTGGCCGGCGTTGCCGGTCGGTCCGGCCGGCGGGTACGCGCTCGTCGGCATGGCCGCGGTGGTGGCGGCGACCACGCACGCGCCGCTGATGTCGGCGGTGTTGGTGTTCGAGCTGTCGGGCGACTACGCGATCGTGCTCCCGCTGCTGGTCGCCACCAGCGCGGCGACCGCGGTCGCGCGCGAGCTGATGCCGTCGTCGATCTACATGCAGGAGCTCGAGCGCAAGGGCGTGCGCTGGAAGGTCACGCTCGACGGCCGAGTGGTCGAACGCAACGAGGAGTGAGGGGGCTCGAGAGCCGTCAGGAATTCCCCCGGACTGAAGTCCGGGCACCGACAGCCGGGCGAAGCCCTCCGGGCTACGAGCTGCTCGCTCTCGAGGAAGTGACGCGGTCGACGGGCCCGGTGAAGTCGCCGGCACCCCTGTTTCTTGGGCCCGTTCGCCGCTGGACGTCCTTGCGGCGACAGCCTCGAGCCAGTCTGGCGAGCCGGTGAAGTCCGAAGGACTTGAGGTGCAGTCGGTGCCCCGGACTTCAGTCCGGGGGCATTTCCGACGCGCGATCAGCACCGCGAGGGCGAGCCCCGCGACGCCGACGGCGACGAGCCGCGCCTCCGGACGGTGCAGCAGCCAGGGCGGCGCCTCCTTGACCAGGATGAACGTCCCGAGCGAGAGCACCAGCCCCGCGAAGCCGCGACGGAGCGTGTCGGCCGGGACCCTGCGCGTGAAGGCGGCGCCGACGAGCGCGCCGACGCTCGAGGTGGCGATCAGCGTGACGAGCAGCGCGACGTCGAGGTGGACCGACGCGGCGTGCGTGGCGAAGCCGGCGAGCGTCTGCATCGCGATCACCAGCAGCGACGTGCCGATCGCCCGCTTCATGTCGAGGCCGCCGAACAGCACCAGCGCGGGGACGACGAGGAACCCGCCGCCGGCGCCGAGCAGTCCGGCCATGCCGCCGACGAGCGCGCCGACCAGCAGCGCCTTCGTCGTCGACGGGCGCCCCGGCTGGGCGCCTCTTTCCTTCGCCCCGCGCAGCATCCTGGTCGCGGTCACGATCATCAGCGCGGCGAACCCCGCGAGGAGCACTCCGGCCGGGAGCAGCCGGCCCACGCGCGCGCCGCCGAGCGCGCCGAGCATGCCGGCAGCGCCGAAGAGCGCCGCGGTGCGGTAGTCGATGCGCTTGGCGCGCGCGTGCGCCCAAACGCTCACGAGGCTCGTGGCGCCGACGACGAGCAGCGACTGCGCGATCGCCGCGCGCGGCTCGACGCGCAGCACGTACACGAGCAGCGGGAGCATGAGGATCGAGCCGCCGCCGCCGAGCAGCCCGAGCGTGAGCCCGACGAGGAGCGAGAGCGCGGCGGCGAGGACCAACATCGCTCGCGAGCAACAGCACGTGACGTGCCGCGGCTCCGCCAAGGACAAACGGGCGGTTCCTCGCGCGATCCCGGTGTTTCACCTGTTTCCATGTGTTTCACGTGTTTCGGCGTTTCGGGCGTGCGCGCTTGACGGCGGGGCCACGCGACGCGAAGCCGGTGCGGTGACCGAAGTCCCTCGCGAGGCGCTCGACACGATCACCGCCGCGGTCGACGCCATCGAGCGCCGCTGGGCGGCCGCGACCATCGACGAGCTGCGCGACGGGTCGGCCACCGTCGTCGTCGCCGATCCGCTGCTCGGCGTGCTCGACCGCCACCGCGAGCTCCTCGCCGCCCGCGCGAGAGAGCCGGGGCTGGCCCGCGCGCTCTCGGTGCGGGTCTTGCGGGTGTTGCAGGCGAAGCACCAGTTCCTCGAGCTCGACCTCTCCGCGCTCGACGATCTCCACGCCCGCACGCTCGACGCGCTCGCCCACGCGTTCTCCGAGCAGCGCGCAGTCAGCACTCCCGAGGCGCTCGCGCACGCGGTGGCGAGCGCGCTCGCCGCCCATCAGCGCGCGATCGCGGCCCTGATCGCGCACCTCCCTCCGCGCGAGGTGCTGTGCTCCGAGTACTCGCCGTCGCTGCAGCTGTCGCTCCTCTCGCTCGACCCGCAGCAGCTCGCCGAGCCGATCCTCGATCTCGGGTGCGGCGAGCACGCCCGCCTCGTCGAGGCGCTGCGCGCGCAGGGCAAGGAGGCGTTCGGCGTCGATCGCTTGGCGACGCACGGGCCGTGGGTCGCGCAGGAGGACTGGTTCGGCTACCGCCTCGAGCCGGCGCGCTTCGGCACGATCATCTCGCACCTCGGCTTCACGAATCACTTCCTCCACCACCACCTGCGCGGCAGCGACGAGGCGTTCCGCTACGCGCGCCGGTACATGGAGGTCCTGCGCGCGCTCGCCCCGGGCGGGGTCTTCGCGTACGCGCCGGGCGTGCCGTTCGTCGAGCAGCACCTGCCGGGCGCGCAGTACGTCGTGCGCCGGCACGAGATCACCGTCGAGCCGCCGGCGTGGGCGAAGGGCCGCGTCGAGCTGCCGACGTACGCGTGCCACGTGCGTCGTGTCGCGTAGAGTCTAGAGTCTAGAGTCTAGAGTCTAGAGTCTGCCGTGACGGTCGCGATTCTCGAGCTGTCTCGCTGCATGCGGTGGCGCACGGGCTGACGACTGACGACTGACGACTGACGACTCAGAAGAGACCGACCCAATCGATCCCGATCGAGTGCGCGCTCGCGCGCGGCGCCGGGGTTCCGAGCTTCGGCGATCTGTAGTGGAGGAGCTTCGGGATGAGATAGCCCGTCGCGCCGCCGACCAGGGCGCCGGCGAGGATGTCGGTCGTGTAGTGGTTGTCGGCGATGAGGCGGCCGACGCCGACGCCGGTCGTCACCGCGATGCCGACCGCGCACGCGGCGGCGTCGGCGGCCGGGCTCCCGTAGAGCGAGAGGTTCGCGTGGTGGGTGCACGTCACCGCGGCGCCCGCCGCGGCGAGCGCGACGTGTCCGCTCACGAGGCTGGTGGTGCCGCTGGCACCGTGCTCGCGGCACTGCTCGACGTTGCCGGTCGCCTCCATGCAGTCCCACACGTACGGTCGCGCGCGACGTAGCAGCGTCTCGCTGACGCGGAACACGAACCCGGTGACCGCGAAGACCTCGAGGTTGATGAGCGTCATCTGCAGCGCGACGTCGGGGCTCCGTCGCGCCAGCGGCACCGCGAGCCCGTCGATCAGGAGCGGGTACGCGATCATCGTGTAGTAGGCCCACGTGCTCGACTGCTGCCAGAAGTCGCGCTCCGCTTCGCTGTCGTATTTGAACGAGCGGCGCATCGCGCCGTCGAACAGCACGGGCCGGCCCCACGTCGGCGCGACGCCCTTGGTCACGTACAAGGTCACGAGCCCCGCCGCGGCGACCGTGGTCACGACGGCCTCGCTCACGCGGAAGCGCGGCCATGCGTCGTCCCATCGGAGCTGCGCTCCGTGTGTCGCGGGCTCGGCTCCATGCGCGGGAGCGGTGACCAGCAAAGCACCGAGCGCACCGATGGCGCCGAGGGTCCACTTCGTCACCTCGTGTCCGATGCACGACGCCGCAATTGCGTGCACCGCGGGTTGCGCACGAGGCGTTTGACCGCAATCCTGTCGGGATGAGGTCCCGTAGCCTGCTTGTTCTGGTGGCGTTGGCCGCGTCGGCGACCGCGTGCGCGGCCGGCGAGGACGACTCCGGGTGGACGGCGCCCCAGGACGACGCCGCCGCCGACACGGCCACCGACACGGCCACCGACGAGGCGGCCGACAGCGAGCTCCCCGACACGACGCTCGCCGACTCGGGCTCGGAAGACTCCGCCGTTCTCGACACGAGCGTGGCCGAGTCCGGCGCCGAGGCGGCGACCGACACGGGCGTCGTCGACACCGGCGTCGTCGACACGGGCGTCGTCGACACGGGCGCCGCCGACACCGGCGTCGTCGACACCGGCGCCGTCGACACCGGCGCGGTCGATACGGGCTTGGTCGACACGGGAGTGGTCGACACGGGAGTGGTCGACACGGGAGTGGTCGACACGGGAGTGGTCGACACGGGAGTCGTCGACACCGGCTGTCCGATCGACACCGTCACGTCGTGCGGCACCTGCGGTCGCGCGTGCTCCACGACCAACGTCGCCACCCGCGCGTGCGCGTCGAGCCTGTGCACCTCGTCGTGCAGCGCGGGCTTCGTGAACTGCGCGTTCCCCTCGGCGCCGGCGGCCGACGACGGGTGCGAGTGCGAGGGCAACGCGTGCTGCGGCCCGAGCTGCCAGACCAAGCACCCGAACGGGGTCGGGCAGTTCTACTTCGACTGCCGCGCGCTCGGCACCCCGGGCAGCCCGACGACCTACACGCTGGCGATGGCCGAGGCGGCGCGCGCCGCGTGGCCGCCGAGCGGCACCGACGGCGCCGGCACCTGCGGCGTGGGCGCCAAGGCGGCGCTCTGCGTGTCGCGCCAGACCGCGAGCTCGTGCGCCGTGTGGTGCTACACCAACACGGTCGCGGGATACATGTACGCGAACACCACGAGCACCGCCTGCTACTGCCCCGACCCCGACGTCCCCGCCTCGCTCATGCCGTGGCGATGAGCCGTCACCGGAACGCCCAGTAGTGCAGCGACACGAAGCGCTGCCCCGGCGCGGCTTCGACCTCGATCCGGTGCACGCCCTCGGCGACCGTCGCGGGCACGTCGAACGACTGCTCCTGCCATGGATCGCCGGCGAGCTCGAGCCTCCGCACCTCGACGCCGTCGACGAGCAGCTTCGCGAAGGCGAGCGGCTGCGTGGTGCCGACGCGCATCACCAGTCGCCCGCCGGGCGTCACGCGGAGCCCGAAGCGATCGCGCGTGCGCGCGAGCCGCGCGCCGTCGATGCGCTTGTCGTTCATCACCAGCCCGTCGTCGGCGCGCGTCGCGCCGAGCAGCTCGAACCCGTGCTCGGCCTCGCTCTCCAGATCGGCGACGTCGAGCGCGTCGACCAGCGGGCGGCTCGAGAGCGCGGCGTCGAGCGGCAGCTCCGCCGATCCGAGCCACGGCGACCACGCCGCCTCGTGCGCCACCATCGTCGGCGCGCCGAGCACCGACGCGCCCTCGACGGTGCGCTCGAACAGCTTCTTGCCGAGCACCGGCGCGATCTCGAACCACTCCGGGTACACGACGAGGTGCGTCGGCAGCGGCTTGCCCGCGCGCGCCAGGCGCTCGTAGTGCTCGAAGCGGGAGCCGGTGCCGGCGACCCAGTGCCGCGCCTCGTCGGGCGTGGTGAGCCCGACCACGTCGAACGTGCGGCGTTCGGACAGGTAGCCGATCGCGCCGGCGTCGTTCACCGCGACGAGCGCGCCTTCGGGCAGCGTGGCCTCGACCTGCCGCGCGAGCGCGATCTGCTGCGCGTGGATCCCCGCGGCCGACGCCGCGACGTCGTCCACCACGTCGGGCAGCTCCCCCGCGAGCACCGCCACGATCAGCCCGCCGAGGATCGCGCGGAGCGCCTGCAGCTTCGGATCGAACCGTGACGCGACGGTCGCCGCCAGATCGCCGATCGCCACGAGCGCGATGCCCCACGCGGCGGTGAAGGGCCACAGATAGCGCAAGCGATTCGTGAGAAACGACTCGTAGGTGGTCGGCACCAGGATGCCGATCGCCACCACCGCCACGCACGCCGCGCGGAAGGCGTGCCCGCGGCGCCGCACCGCGAACGCCAGCGCGACGACGCCGAGCAGGAACAGCGGCGCGAAGTGCTCGGGGATGAACAGCTTCGCCGGACCCTTGCCGTCGAGCAGCTGCCCGAACAGCAGGTGCACGTTGTCGATCGTCCGCGAGAGGAAGGCGCGCAGGTCGACGTAGGGGCTCGCGAGCAGCCACTTCACCTGCGCGGTCGTCGCCATCGCGCGCCCGGTGGCCGCGCGGAAGATCAGCGACGGCAGGAGGGCGAAGGCGACGGGCGCGGCGGCGAGGGCGCGCGCACGACCGCGCATCGTCGCCGCCAGCACCACCGCCGAGAACAGCGCGACGACGACGCCCTCGGGCCGGAGCAGCGGCAGGAGCGCGCCGGAGATCGCGACCTCGATCGAGAGGCGCCTCGTCGAGGCGGTGGTCGCCGCGTCGACCTCGTCGCGCGCGAGCGCCTCCCACGGCGAGCGCCAGGGAATCGGCGCGAGCGGCGCTCCGCCCTCCGCGCCCTCGTGCACCCGCTCGAACAGCTCCGCGCACGCTCGCGCGGTCCGCACGAGCAACCACGCGAACGGCACGACCTCCATGCCGCTCGCGGCTCCCCACACGTGACCGCCGAACAGCAGCGCGAGCGCTCCAGCGAGCACCGCCGATCCTCGCGGGAGCAGGCGCGCGGCCAGACGCCTGGTCTCGAGCGCGAGCAGCGCGAGCGCGACGAACGACAGCGCCCATGCGATCCACACGAGCCGAAGCTCGCGGAGACCGAGCCTCCAGAACGGCGCCAGCACGGCCGACCACAGGAGGCTCGTCGCCCCCGAGGTCGGCGGATCGCCGGGCACGTAGACCAGGGGATGTCCGCTCGCGAGCGCGCGGGCGTACTGAAAATGGATGAACGCATCGTCGAGCGGCAACGACGGCTCGCCGCCGGTCTTGCCGCGGACGCTCGACGCGCACCACCAGGCGAGCACCCCCGCGCCGGCGACGAGCGGCGCGAAGCGGAGCGCGAAGCTCTTCGCGTCCTCCACGACCCGCCGCCGGCCGACCTCCATGACGACGGGGGAGCCTACCGCTTCCGCCGCCGCCTCCTCGCGGTTCCGTCGGCCGCGCGGGCCGGCGCCTCCCGCCGTCCCGAGCCGCGGCCCCCCGTTGCTTCCGCCGTGCGTACATTGCGTTCGCGCATTGACGCCTCCGGCCGGCAAGGCGAATCAGCGGCCCGAAGCACGCACGTCCGCGTGCCGGGAGGGCTCGAAATGCCGAAGCGAATCGTGGGTGCGTTTGCCGTTGCAGTGACGATCGTGGCTTGCGGCGGTGAAGAGGCCGCAGCGCCCCCGCCGGCGACCCCGCCCCCGGCCCCGGTCGCCTCGGCTCCCGCCCCGGCCCCCACGCCGACGGCGCCCGCCGAGCCCCCGCCGGCGCCGAAGCCGTCCCTCGCCGAGATGCAGAAGACGGCCATCACGAACAGCGTCGCGGCGTTCAACGCGCACGACGCCAAGAAGGCCGCCGCCGACTACTCCGACGACGCGGTCATGGCCACGCCGGGCATGAAGGGCATGGAGGAGACCAAGGGCAAGGCCGAGATCGAGAAGTTCTTCGCCGGCCTCTTCACGGGCTTCCCCGACATGAAGATCGGCTACTCGCGCGTCTTCCAGCGCGGCGACGTGCTGGTCGCGGAGTGGGCCTCCGCCGGCACCAACACCGGCGAGTTCATGGGCCAGCCGGCGACCGGCAAGAAGATCGGCTTCAACGCGGCCAGCATCTTCTGGTTCGACGCCAACGGGAAGGTCAAGCGCGAGCACGTCTACTACGACGCGATGACGATGATGGGCCAGATGGGCCAGGGCGACCCGAAGATGAAGGTCCGCCCGCCGGCCGAGGTGCCCGGCGGCGAGCCGACCTGGCTCACCGCGGCCGAAGACCCGAAGACCGTCGCGGCGGCGAAGGGCATGTACGAGGCCTGGGAGAAGAAGGACCAGAAGGCGTTCATGGACGTGATCACCGACGACACCGTCGCGGTGATGTACGGCGAGCCCGCGGACCAGAAGGGCAAGGCGCCGGCGAAGAAGGCCTTCACGGAGTTCACCAAGGCCTTCCCCGACATGAAGATGACGACCTCCAACCAGTGGGGCTTCGGTGACATCGTCATCACCGAGGCTGCCGGCACGGGCACGATGAAGGGCCCCGTGATGGGCATGAAGCCGACGAACAAGAGCGGCACGACCCACATGCTCGACATCGTCGAGATGAAGGACGGCAAGGTCGCCAAGATCATCAGCTACAGCAACAACCTCGAGTTCGCCGCCCAGTACGGCCTGCTCCCGCCGCCCCCCAAGGCCAAGGGCGAGCCGGTCAAGGGTGGCAAGGCCGAGCCGCCGAAGGGCGCGAAGGGCGCCGAGCCCGCGAAGCCGGCGACCCCCGGCAAGACGGAGCCCGGCAAGCCGGCGACTCCGCCGAAGGCCGAGCCGGCGAAGCCTGCGACCCCGCCGAAGAAGTGAGCGCGCGCTGAGGTGACGAGGGCGCCCCGTCCGCGAGGACGGCGGCGCCTTCGGATTTTTGTGTCCCATGTCACGCGCCAGCCGTTCTCGACGTGCGCCCGACCGCACGTGAAAGCACCTGACGACTGACGACTGACGACTGACGACTGACCGACGACGGCACCCTTGGTGCAACTCGAGCATGCGTGCGGCGCTCGTGCACGCGCCGCCGCAGGAGGCTCGACCATGTTCAAGAGGTTTCTGTCGATGCTGGGGCTCCGCAGAGCGCAGCCGTCGTTCTTCCGACGCAGAGGGGCCCTCCTCGCGCCGATCGGCGGCTTGATCCCCGCGATCGCCTGGCTCGCGTGGCACAACCGCGCGGAGCTGAAGTCGGCGTACGGCCGCTACTTCACGCCGCGGCTCCACCGCGGCCGCGGCGCGACCGAGGGCGGCTTCCAAGCCGCCGCGATTTGACCGGAAGAACTCGCGCAGATTCGGACTGACGCGCCGGCTCGACGATGATTCGATCGAGCCGTGCGCGTCGTTCCCGTTCACGCGTTCGGCATCGCGGCCACGCTGCGGCCGCGCGAGCTCGCGACCCAGCTCGGTTGGATCCCGGTAGACGCCGACGACGCGCGCTATCGCATGACCAAGACGTTCGCGATGGCGCGCCACGATCCCGGTCACTGGGTCGTGCTGTTCGACTTCGGCGCCGTCGTCTTCTTCGACTGCGCCAAGGACGAGCGCGACGCCTTCATGACGAAGCTGCTCGCGATGCTGCCGCCGGAGCCCCACCCGCCGCTCGTCGAGGACTACCTCGTCGAGGTCCGCGAGGGCGCGTCGCCGAGCGTCGCCTTCGATCGCGTCATCGTCCCCGAGATCGATCCCACGATCGTCGAGCTGCTCTCGGTGATCGTCGCGCAGTCGGTCGCGATCGACTACTACGAGGAGGACGTCGGCGCGATCTACCGGCGCGTCGAGCAGTTCACCGCGAACCTCGCCGAGCGCGGCTCGCTCCGCCTTCCGGCGCGCGAGGTCAACCGCATCGTCGGCAACGTGCTCGCCGTCCGCAATCAGATCGGCATGACGCTCTCGCTCGTCGACGAGCCGCCCGCGACGTGGGAGCGCGAGATCTACGATCGCCTCTACCGCGCCCTGCGCAACGCGTTCGAGATCGAGGACCGCCACCGCGCCATCGAGTACAAGCTGCAGCTCATCCAGCAGAACCTCGAGATCGTCGTCAACCTCCTGCAGGCCCGCCGCGGTCAGGTGCTGGAGCTGACGATCATCCTGCTCATCGCGGTCGAGATCGGGCTGACCCTCCTCGACAAGTTCGTGCTGCGGAAGTGATCACTTCAGCAGGCGCGCGAGCAGCCCCGGCTCGACGAAGCGCTCCTCGCACAGCTCGAAGGCCACGCTCAGCGGGCCGACGCGGCAGATCGGGAAGTCGCGCGCGTCGCCGAACAGCTCGAGCTCGCCGGTCGGCGCGAACGCGTAGGCGGCGTCGCGGGCGTCGACCGCACGCAGAGAGGCGCGCAGCTGCGCGTCGGGCATGGTGAAGAGCTGCGTGGTGCCGTCGCGCGCGCCGCTTCCGAGCCAGGTGCCGTCGGGCGAGAACGACACGGTCTGCACCACGTCGCCGTGCGCGGCGAGGCGCATCACCGCCTTGCCGCTGACCGGTCGGAACAGGTGGACCGCGCCGTCGGTGGTCCCCGCGGCGACGGCGATCGCGCTGGCGTTGCCGGCCTGCGGACGCAGCGACACCGCGTGCGCGGGCTCGACGGTGGGCAGCGTCGCGCGCAGCGCGAAGGTGCTGCCGTCCCACAGACGAACGGAGCGATCGCTCGACGCGGTGGCGATGAGGGCGCCGTCGGCCGACCAGGCGACGGCGTTCACGCTCGCCCCGTGGCCGCTCAGCCGCGCGATCTCCTTGCCGCTCACCGCCTCGCGGACGATCGCCACCTTGCCGATGGCGGCGAAGACGATGCGGCTCGAGTCCGGCGAGAAGGCGACCGAGTAGGCGCCCGGCCCGCCGACGTCGGGCGCGAGGAGCTGTCCGCTGCTCGCGTCGAAGACGCGCGCCGAGCGCTCGGGCGACGCGGTCGCCAGGTACTTGCCGTCGGGCGACCAGGCGAGCCCCTGCACGCTGCCGACGTCCTCGATCGGCAGGCCGGCGGTGCCGGTGACCAGGTTCCAGCGCCGGACCGTCCCGTCGATCGATCCCGAGGCGAGGATCGCGCCGAACGGCGAGAACGCGACGGCGGTCACCGGACCGGTGTGCACGTCGAGGCGCCGCGCCGACGGGCCGAACAGCCGCACGGTGCGGTCCTGCGATCCGAGCGCGAGTCCCTTGCTCGACGGCGCCCACGCGATCGAGTTCACCGCCTGCGCGTGCCCGGAGAGCCGCGCGAGCTCGGTGCGCGTGGACGGGTCCCACACGTGCACCGTGTTGTAGCCGGACGACGCGAGCTTGCTGCCGTCGTCCGTCCACGCGAGGCCGAGCGGGAACACGTCGTGGCCGTCGATGACGCCGAGCGACGCGCCGCTCGCCGCGTCCCACAGGCGCACCGTTCCGTCGACCGACGCCGAGGCGAGGCGCGACCCCGCCGGCGCGAACGCGAGCGCGGTGATGTTCGAGCCGTGCCCCTCGAGCGATCGCAGCGCGTCGCCGCCCGCGACCGGGAAGAGCTTGATCGCCGGGTCCTCGCCGCCGGCGGCGACGAACGGCCCGAGGGCCACCGCGCGGAGCGTGCCGGTGGAGGAGATCTTCGCCTTGAGCTTGCCGGTCGCGACGTCCCACACGATGACGCGCTTGTCGGTCGACGCGGAGACGAGCGTCTTGCCGTCGCGCGCGAAGGACAGCCCGTTCACCGCGCCGTCGTGCCCCTCGAGCGTGGCGCGCAGCGCGCCGGTCTCCACGTCCCAAAGGCGCACGGTGCGATCGAAGCCGGCGGAGGCGACGATCGTGTCGGTGCGATCGAGGGCGACCGCGATGACCTCGCCGACGTGTCCGTCGAGCTTGCGCAGCTCCTTGCCCGTCATCGCGTCCCACACGCGCACCGACTCGTCGCGGGCGCCGGAGACGACGGTGCGCGCATCGGACGAGAACGCCACGGAGGTCACCGTCTGCAGGTGCCCGCGCAGACGCAGGCGCTCGCGCATGGTCATCGAGTCGACGAGCGACACCACCGCGCGGTGGGCGACGGCCAGCAGGCGCCCCTGCGCGCCCCAGGCGATCGAATCGACGAACCCGCCGAAGCCGTTGGGGACGTCGAGCTCGAGGTGCCCGCCGGTCTCCTTCTCGTAGTCGACGACGGCGCGGTCGAAGAGCCGCTGCGCGTCGGCGAGGTCGCCGTCGAGCCGCGCGGCGAACGCGGCGCCGACCAGCGCGGCGCCGTTCGGGTGCGAGGCCTCCCACGCGCCGAGGTACCGGGTGCGCGCGAGCGCGTGCTGACCCTTGGCCGCGGCGTCCTGCCCCTCGAACGCGAGCTTGCGCGCGGTCTCGCGGGCGGCGAACGGATCGGCCGGCGCGCGATCGAGCTTGTCGACCCGCTTCGAGGCCGACTCGGCCGACAGCTTCGCGTCGATCGGCGCGTCGGTCGCCGCGTCGATGCGGGCGGCGAGCGCGCGCGCGTCGGACCACCGCCCGACGTCGGCGAGCGTGGTCACCAGCCAGCCCCAGGTGGTCGGCGCCTCCGCGGGGCACAGCCGATCGGCGAGATCGATGGTGCGAAGCGTGCGATCGAGGCGGCCTTGCGCGAGGAGCGCCGGCACCTGATCGCGCTGCTCCCGAGCCTGCTCGCATGGCGACCTGGCGACCGGCGCCGGCGGCGGCGGCGGCCGCGGAGGCTCCGCGACCGGCGCCGGCGGCTTGGGGGCCGCGCACGCGATCACCGCACCCACAGCGACCAGCGCGAAGGCCCACGTTCTCACGGCGTGTGGGTCCGCGGGCGCCGCCCGACGTTTCGACATCGCGCGGATCTACGACGATCCCGCGCGGTCAGCTCTTCCGTTTCTCCTCGTCCTCCTTCTCGGGCGGTTCGATCGACTGGCGCTCCCCTTCGGCCGATCCGGGCGTGCGGCCCGGCTCGCCGGGCTCGGTCGTCGATGTCTGCGGCTGCGGATCGTGCTTCTCCTCGCCCATGTGTGCCTCCCCGGGGCGCGCGAGCGCCCTCGCGCATTTTCGTCATGCCGGTGGTGCGAGCGACGTGCCCGCGCCACTCTTCCGTGATCTTCCGTGATTCTCCGTGATATGAGGTCGCCTCGATGGCCGGGCTCGTCATCGGGATCGCCGGAGGCACCGGCTCGGGCAAGACCACCGTCGCCCGCGCCATCGCGTCGGCGCTGCCGAGCGACCGGGTCGCGGCGATCGAGTACGACGCGTACTACCGCGACCGGCCCGATCTGAGCGACGAGGCCCGCTCGCAGCTCAATTTCGATCACCCCGACTCGCTCGAGGGCGAGCTCCTCGTCGAGCACCTCAAGGCGCTGCGGGCGGGGCAGGGCGTCGACGTCCCCATCTACGACTTCAAGACGCACCGCCGCCGCGTCGAAACCCACCGCATCGAGCCGACGCCGGTGCTCATCGTCGAGGGCATCCTGGTGTTCGTCGACCGCGCGGTGCGCGAGCTCCTCGACATCAAGATCTTCGTCGACACCGACGCCGACATCCGCATCTTCCGCCGCATCCGCCGCGACATGGAGCAGCGCGGGCGCACCTTCGAATCGGTGCGGGAGCAGTACTACAAGACGGTGCGCCCGATGCACCTGCAGTTCGTCGAGCCGTCGAAGCGCTGGGCCGACCTGATCATCCCCGAGGGCGGGAACAACCGCGTCGCGCTCGATCTGATCCTGGCCAAGCTTCACACCGTCGTCTGAGCCGGCGGGCGATCCGGGCCGAAGGCGCGGGAAATCGCGCGCGGTCCGCAAACCACGTGACGGAACGGCGTTCTTGCGGCAAACCTCAGTGGGCCCACGTGTGGCTTTCTTCTGGAGGAAACGGCATGCGCACGATTCGTACGCTCGGTGCCTTGGCGACGGTGGTGGGGGTGCTCGGGTGCGCGGTCTCCCCCGGCCCCGACGAGGGCGTCGGCTCGGTGGAGCAGGCGATCACCGGCTCCTGCACGCTCGCCCAGCTCGGCGCACCGTGCGATCCCGACGGGACCGGTCCCCGGCAGGAGTGTGAGGGCGTGTGCGTCATTCGCGCGACGACCGGCTCGTTCCCCCAGGTCCAGTGCGTCGTCGCGACCAGCGCCGGCCTGCCGAACATGGACGGTCGCCTGTGCGGCTTCGCCGCCGGCGCGGTGGGCAACTGCAACCAGGTCTGCCAGGGCACCCTCTGCGTCGCGAAGGCGGCGGCCGACGGGACGGCGTGTCGCCCCTCGACCGCCTGGGACAGCACCCTCTGCGACGGCGAGTGCAAGCTCGACTCGGCGACCGGCAAATCGGCCTGCACCGCGATCACCACCGGGAAGTGCCCGATCGAGCGCGCGGCCTCCGGCGGCTTCAACCAGGACTGCGTGTGGAAGTTCTGCTCGGCGGCCAAGGCGCGGACCTGCCAGGACTACGCGCTGCCGAGCGGCATGATCTGCAGCGACGCCAACGCCTGCACGACCGGCGAGCGCTGCGACGGCACCGGCAAGTGCACCGGCGGCACCACCAAGGTCTGTCCGGCGAGCGGCAACCCGTGCCTGGTGAACGCGTGCAACCCGACCAACGCGGCGTGCGTGGCGAGCCCGGCGCCGGGCGCGGCCTGCACGTACACGGCCGACAAGTGCTTCGCCGGCGTGTGCGACGCGACCGGCGCATGCGCCAAGGGCGCCGCGATCTCGTGCGACGACGCCGACGCCTGCACCGTCGACGCGTGCGACGCGACCCTCGGCTGCACCCACACGCCGAAGGCCTGCCCGCCGCCGGCCGACGCCTGCACCGTCGCCACCTGCAACAAGACCACCGGCGCCTGCGGGCTCGTCACGAAGTCGTGCGACGACGGCAACCCGTGCACCACCGACTCCTGCAACGTCGTCACCGGCTGTCGGAACACGCCGATCCCGGGCTGCGGCGTCGACGCGGGCCCCGCCGACACCGGCGTCATCGACACGGGCGTGAGGCCCGACAGCGGTCTCCCGGTCGACACCGGCGTGCGGCCCGACACCGGCCTGCCGGTCGACACCGGCGGCGGGTTCGACACCGGCGGCGGGTTCGACACCGGCGGCGGGTTGGCCACCGGCGGTCCCTTCCCGATCGACAGCGACGTGCCCCCCTTCGACTCCGACGTCCCCTTCGACGCGATCGTCGAGGACGGCTTCGTCGAAGACGGCGGCGTGATCGTCGACGGCGCCGTCGACGACGCCTCGCTCGATGCCGCCGACGACGGCGCCCTCGGCATCGAGGAGGATCTCAGCCGCGGCGGCTGCGGCTGCCGCACCACCGGCGACAGGGCCTCGAGCGGCGCGCTCGCCGCGTTGGCGCTCGGCCTCGTCCTCTCGGTCCGCCGTCGCCGCTAGAGCCTGTCCCTGAAGTCCCCCGGGCTGGAAGCCGGCTGGAAGCCCGGGGCACCGACGGCGCTGTAAGCCCGCTAAAGCCTCATGATGGGACAGTTTCTTGGCCCATGGCAGCGCGTCGCGGGCGTACGCCCGCATGAACGCGCCGCTTGAGCCGACGGAGCTGTCGCACGTGTTCTCGAAGGCGCCGGTGAGCAAGGCGCTG
>JACPFM010000122.1 GCA_016182965.1 Deltaproteobacteria bacterium
GAAGCCGTCGGGTGCATCGATCTCGCGCTCGCGAAGGGGCACATCGCCTCGTTCGAAGACGATCTGCGGGAAGCGATGAAGCAGATCGTCGGCACGCTCACCAAGTGCGTCGGGCGGTGAGCGCGGGCGGCGGGCCGGCGTGCATGCGCGCGCCGGTCCGTCGCGCCGTTACGCCGATCGAAGCAGCGTGAGCACCGGGATGGGGGACGCAGACGCGGACGCGCGCGCGACAGCCGGAACCAGAGGCCGGGCCGGAGGCAGAAGCGGAAGGGGATGGGGTCATGGCGGAGCCGCGGGGGTTCCGGTATCTCCGGAGGCCGGAGGACTCGGATGTTCCGTCGGCTCGTCGTGGTGGTGGCGTTGGTGTGCGCGTTCGTATGGTCGCCCCGCGCGCGCGCGTTCGATCTCGCCGCGTTCGACGCCGCCGCGAACGCGGAGCTCGAGGCGAAGGACGCGACGGCGGCCAAAGCCTTCCGCGAGGCCAACGCCGCGCGCGAGAAGGATCCGGCGCGCGCCGCGACGCTGTACGGCGAGGTCCTCGCGCGCGTACCCGACTTCGATCACGCGCTCCGGCGCAAGTGCGGCGTCGACGTCCAGCTCGGGCGCGTCGCCGAGGGGATCGCGCTCTGTCGCAAGGCGGTCGCGATCCGCCGCAGCGCCGAGAACCTCGCCGGGCTCGCGGTCGCCATCGCGCACCGCGACGAAGGCGCCCTCACCGCATCGCTGCGGACCGAGGCGCTGACGGCCATCGACGAAGCCGCGAAGCTCTCGCCGAACGACGCCTACGTCCACGCCGCGCGCTGCCAGATCGCCCTCGCGCTCGCCGAGTGGAACCGCCTGCGCGAGTCGGTCATCCGGCTCGACGCCCTCGCGCCCAACGAGGTCCACACGCAGATGTTCGGCGCGCTGCTCGCCATGTACGACGGCCGCTTGCACGACGCCGACGCCCGCATCGAGCGCGCGCGGGCGCTCGGCGCGGCTCCCGAGTTGCTCTCCTCGCTGCAGAAGACGCGCGCCAAGGTCGAGGCCGAGGCGACCCCGTGGAAGCGCCCGGTGCTCGCGCTCGTCCAGGCGACCACGGCGTGGGCGCTCGGCATCCTGCTGCTCGCGCTCGCGGGGTTCACGGTCAGCAAGCTGACGCTGCGCTCGCTCGAGAAGCCGGGCGGCGACGACAGCGTCGGCGCGGTGCGCAAGGCCTACCGCGCGATCATCTGGATCGGCGCGGCCTACTACTACGTGTCGCTGCCGCTGGTCGCGGTGTTCGTCATCGGCGGCTTCGGCGCGATCACGCTGCTGTTCCTCACGATCGGCGTCATCCCGGTGAAGCTGCTCGCGATCCTGGGCGTGCTCACGCTGGCGACCCTGTGGGCGACCTTGCGCAGCGTGTTCGTGCGCGTCCCCGACGTGCCGCCGGGCACGGCGATCGGCGAACGCGAGCACCCGCGCTTCCGCGAAGTGCTCGACGAGGTAGCCGGCAAGATCGGCACGCGCGCGCTCGACGAGGTGCGGCTCACCGTCGGCACCGACCTCGCGGTCACCGAGCGCGGCTCGCGGCTCGGCCGCGGCAAGCGCACGTTGATCCTCGGCGTCGGTCTGCTCGAGGGGCTCCGCGTGCGCGAGCTGAAGTCGCTCCTCGCGCACGAGTTCGGCCACTTCCGCAACGAGGACACCGCCGGCGGCGGCCTCGCCATCCGGGTGCGGCGCACGATCTTCATGATGGCGATGCACCTCGCCAAGAGCGGCGCGGCCACGTGGTGGAACCCCGCGTGGTGGTTCGTCCTCGGCTACCACAAGCTGTTCCTGCGCATCACCCAGGGCGCCTCGCGCCTGCAGGAGGTGCTCGCCGATCGCTGGGCGGTCCTGGCGTACGGCTCCAAGGCGTTCCGCCGCGGCCTCCGCCACGTCATCGAGCGCAGCGTCGCCTTCGACGCGCACGTCGAGCGCTCGGTCTCCGACGCGACCGATCTGCGACGCGGCTGGGCGAACCTCTATCAGTACCGGCCCAGCAAGCCGGTCGAGGACGAGGACGTGAAGGACAAGGTCGCCGAGCAGCTCGAGGCCGCCGCGTCCCCCTATGACAGCCACCCGGCGCCGGCCGACCGCCTCGCCACGGCGAAGGCGCTGGCCTCCGAGGGCGAGCCGGTCAAGGACGGCGACCAGGAGGAGGCCTGGTCCTTGTTCGACGATCGCGACGCGCTCGAGCGGAGGATGACCGACGAGGTGCGGGACATCCTCGGCGCGCAGGGCGTGGTGGTGGGGACGAACGACGACAGCGACGAGGCCGAGAGCAGCGACGACGCGTGACGCGAACGCGAACGCGCACGCGAACGCGAACGCGAACGCGCACGCGAACGCGAACGCGAACGCGAAAGCGGAAGCGGGAGTGGGGGCGGGCGAAAGAGTTTGACGGGAGCCGCACGGTGCTCCCAAGACCCTGGTGAGCCCGGGGCGATCCCCGCGGCCGCGGGCGCCTCTCCAGGAAGGGCGCTCGTCACCCTCTGCCGCGCGCCCTTCCCGAGGCGCGCGAGAAACACCCGAGGAGCGTCCCATGCGCTTTGGTCGGATCGTCCCGCTCGCCTTCACCGTCGTCCCGGCCGTCGCCTTCGGGTGCCTCGATCGTCCGGTGGTCCACATCGAGCCGAGCAGCAACAGCGTCAGCGTGCAGCGCCTGCGCGCGACGCGGATCGAGAAGGTCGATCTGCTGCTGGTCGTCGACAGCTCCTCGTCGATGCGCGACAAGCAGTCGGAGCTCGGGCGTCGCATCCCCGAGCTGATCGCCGGGCTCACGACGCCTTCGATCGATCCGGAGACCGGGCGGCAGACGCGCGTGTACGACGTGCACGTCGCGGTGATCAGCTCGTCGCTCGGATCGCACGGCACCGGCATGTGCCACACCGGCTGGTACGGTCCGCACAGCGACGATCGCGCGCACCTCTTGCCGCGCGCAGGCGATCCGGCGCCCAAGAGCGGCTGGAAGATCGACGCGGCAGGCAACCCGGTGGAGGCGGCGTGCCCGCCGATGGTCGCCGGCAGGCCGCTGACGTGGGTCGCCGACGCCGCGCGCGATCCCGCCGCGCGCTTCGTGGGCAACGGCGGCGCGGCCGATCTGCAGGCGGCGGCGTCGTGCGTCGTCGCGTCGGTCGAGGACGACGGCTGCGGCTTCGAGGCGACGTGGGAGTCGGTCCATCGCTTCCTGGTCGACCCGGCGCCGTACACGAGCGCCAAGGTGTCGTGCGCGCTACCGAGCACGCCGGGCCCGTACGCGTGCAGCGGCGGGATCGCCGTGCAGGGCCTCGACACCGAGCTGCTCGCGCAGCGGAAGGCGTTCCTCCGCGAGGACTCGCTGCTCGCGGTCGTGGTGCTCTCGGACGAGAACGACTTCTCGCTCCGCCCCGAGGGTCGCAACTGGAAGCCGTGGGGCGTGCCACAGACCAAGATGCCGCGCGCGTGGGGCGGCTGCGCGAACGTCCCCGACGACGTCGAGCCCGACGACGAGGCCGGCCTGCGCAAGCTGCTCAGCGACTGGGGGTGCCGGAGCTGCGAGGACGATCCGAGCGATCCGTCGTGCGCCCAGACCTGGCCGAGCGCCGACGGCGACTCCGACGCGTGGAACCTCCGCGGCTTCCACCAGGTGCAGCGCTTCGGCTGGAACGCGCTGTGGGGCCGCGGGCGCTACGTCGACGCGTTCAGGGCGCTGCAGATCAAGGGCTCCGACGGCAGGCTCGCGAGCAACCCGCTCTTCGCGGGCGGCAAGCGCAGCGACGACATGATCGTGGTCGCCGGGATCGTCGGCGTGCCGCAGGAGCTGGTGACCGACGAGAAGGGCCTGCCCAAGAAGCTCGGCGACGCCGACTGGGAGAAGATGATCTCGCCGGATCTCGGAAGGCGCGATCGTCACATGATCGAGTCGTTCCTGCCGCGGCCCGGCCTGCCTGCGTACGCAGGCGATCGCGGGATCGATCCGGTGAGCGGCGGCGAGCGCGTCATCAAGGGCAAGGACGATCTGCAGTACGCGTGCATCGCCAAGCGCACCACCACCGCCGGCGGCGACGACTGCCTCGAGACGCCGACGTACGATCCCGCGACCAACCCGCTGTGCGACGGCGATCGCAACCAGCCGTATTTCAAGGCCTACCCCGGCCTGCGTCACCTGCGCGTCCTGCACGATCTCGGCGACCGCGGGTTCGTCTCGTCCATCTGCGCCGAGAGCTACCAGCCGGCGATCCGCGGCATCGCCGACCGCATCAGGCTCGTGGTCGACGGTCAGTGCATCCGCAGCGACGTCAAGCCCGACGCCTCGGGCGCGGTCGGCTGCTTCAACCTCGAGTCGTTCGCCGAGTCGACCCACGACGGCGTCGCGCGCTGCGAGGACATCGGCAAGGGCTACTGCACGCCGGGCGCGGCGCCGTGCCGCGTGGAGGGCAGCGACTACCCCCCGCTCGCGCCGGAGATGGCCGCAGCGCAGCTCGCGCTGCCCATCACGGTGACCGGCGCCGACGGCGCGCCGCGCACGCAGACCACGCCGGCGACCTTCGCCGACGGCAACGTCTACGTCGAAGGCAAGGACGGCAAGCGCCACTTGGTGTGCGAGATGATGCAGCTCGCCGGCGGCCGCGCCCCCGACGCCGACCTGCAGGCGTGCCTGCACGACGAGAAGCTCACCACGCCGTCGACCGGCGGCGGCTGGTGCTACACGACCGACCCGAAGGTGCTCGGCAGCCACTGCGTCGCGAGCGGAGCGCCCGGAAAGATGCGTTTCCTCGGCGACGTCGAGCCGAAGAACGGGAGCGAGGTGTTCACGGTGTGCATCGGGAAGTGAGGGGGAAGAGGTCTAGAGTCTAGAGTCTAGAGTCTAGAGTCATGAAGATGCGGACGCGGACGCGGACGCGAAGGCGAAGGCGAAGGCGAAAGCGAGCGCGAACGCGAACGCGAAGAGCGAACGCGAAGGCGAAGGCGAACGCGGGGTCGACTCTAGACTCTAGACTCTAGACTCTAGACCCCGCCCGCAAGCACGGCGATCACGCCCGCTCACAGATCGATCTTCAACCCCACCATCATCATCCGCGGCGACCCCGGCCTCGCGCCGAAGGGGCGCCGCGACACGAGGTAGGCGCGATCGGTGAGGTTGCGGACGTTGACGTAGACCTGCATCCACTTGGTGATCTTCACGTTCCCGCTCACGTCGAAGATCGTGTACGCGTCGGTCGCCCGCGCGTCGTCGAAGGCGCCCTGCCCGGCGATCTCGCGCATGCGACTCACGTGCAGCGCCTGCACCGCGGCGCCCCAGCGCTTGCCCTCGACGCCGAGCATCGCGGTCAGCTGGTGGGCCGGGATGTACGGCAGCTCCGAGCCGGCGAACACCCAGCCCCGGTTGCGAGGATCGGCGAGCAGCGGGTCGTCGCTCTTGAAGTCGGAGCGGATGTCGGTCTGCGTGAACGTGTAGCCGCCGCGCACCGGGAAGCTCACGCCGAGGTCGGTCTTCACCTCGGTCTCGACGAACGCCTCGGCGCCGTAGACCCAGACCGCGCCGGCGTCGAACTGCTGATCCTGGCTGCCGCCGACGCAGCCCTCGCTGAAGGTGCAGATGTTCGCGAGGTTCTTGTAGTCGTTGAAGAAGCCGATGATCTCGGCGCGGAGCTTCTTGCCGGTGTAGCGGACGCCGCCCTCGAAGTTGACGCTCTCCTCGACGCGGTTGCGCGAGCCGGGCGGCGGCGGGCTGAACCCGCGGTAGACGCCGCCGAGCACGCCGAGCTGCTTGGTCAGCCCGTAGTAGGCGCCGAGCCCGGGGAGGAACACCTGCGCGGTGCCCAGCTCGGAGGTGCCGGTCAGGCGATCGACGAGGCGCGAACGGATGATCTCGGCGCGAATGCCCGGCGACACCACGAGGCGCTTCCACGCGAGCGCGTCTGCGAAGTACATCGCCAGCGCGGTGGTCGAGCCGGTGTTGTCGGTGGTGACCTCGGTCGGGCGACCGTCGGGGCGCAGCTCGCGCCCCTGCATCATGAACCCGTCCTGGTACTGGTAGCGGTTGATCTCGTCGTAGTGCAGGCGCGCGCCGTACTCGAGGCGGTTCTCCCAGCCCTCGCCCTTCGTCGTCCAGCGCACCACGCTCTGCACGCCCTGCGACACGAACGTGCGGTCGTTCGGGCCGACGAGGATGGCCTGATCGGGCGACGCCGAGTCGGCGGTGCCGCGCAGGATGCCCATGTACATCGCGTTGGTGAGCGCGTCGGGCGCGGCGAGCACGTCGTTGATGTTGGCGCCGCGCACGCCGTTCACCTTGCGCCAGATTCGGTGCAGGTCGTGGCGGTACGCGGTGTTGATGATCTCGATCGCGCCGCCGAGCTTGATGGTGTGCGTCGCCACGATGCTCGTGCGGTTCCACGACATGCGATCGAGCTTCGACGCGAGGTAGCGGCGGTAGGGCGTCGCGCGGAAATCGGCGTCGGTCAGCCCGAGGTAGGTCTCGTTCGAGGTCTCGCTGCCGTAGCCGAGCTTCAGCGCGAGATCGTGCGACACGCCCTCGGCGCGGTAGATCGACCACGCGCCCTTGGCCATCCACTCGCGGCGCACGAAGCCGGTGTCGCCGCCGCCGTCGAGCTCCTTGAAGCCGGTCGAGCCGACGTGGATCCCCTCGAGGAGGAACCCGGTGCGATCGTCGCTCATGCCGTGGCGCGCGTGCACCTTGGCGTAGCCGAAGTTGCCGAGCGCGAGGTCGAACATGCCGGAGGGGGTCGCCGGGATGTCCTCGGTGAGGAAGTCGATGGCGCCGCCGATGGTCTGCGGGCCGTAGACGATCGACGCCGGCCCCTTCACCACGCGCATGCCGCGCATGCGGTTGATCAGCGGGAAGTAGTAGGCCGCCGGCGCCGAGTACGGCGCGGGCCCGAAGAGCACGCCGTCCTCCATCAGCGTGACCTTCTTGCTGCGATCGGAGGTGGCGCCGCGGATGCCGATGTTCGGTCGCAGGCCGAAGCCGTCCTCGACGCGCGCGTACACGCCGGGCACCGACGTCAGGAGCGCGGTCGGATCGTCGTACTTGAAGCGCTCGAGCTGCTTGCGCTTGACGCTGTGCACCGAGCCGCCGGTCTCGGCCTCCTTGGTGCCGACGACGGTCAGCTCGGTGCCGACGTCTTTCGCCGCCGCCGGATCGGTGGTTGGTGCGTCGGCGGGAGCGGTCGCCGGAGCGGCCGCGGACGACGCCGCGGACGACGCCGCGGACGACGCCGCGGGAGCAGCCGGTTTTGGCCCGGGGACGGCCGGGTCTTGGGCGAGCGCGGCGGTGGGAGCGCCGAGCACGAAGAGGCCGGCGAGAAGGAAGCGAGCCGAGTTCATCGAGGTGGTCTTCAGTCGTTGTCGCCTTCGACCCGTTTGGGCAGGTCGAGGCCGAGGACGCCGACGAACTCGGTCTTGAGCGCGTCGGTGATCTTCTTGATGGCGTCGTAGACGCGACGGACCGACGCCGAGTCCTTCGCGAGCGCCTCGTCGAGGGTCGCGAACGGCACCGCGTCGACGGCGGCGATCGCCGCCACGACGTCGGCGTCCATGCGCTTTCCGAGCTCGCCGGCCCCGAGCTCCTGGAGGAGATCGTCGAAGCCGACCCCCGAGAAGTCCGCCGCGCAGCCGGTGAACAGCTTGCGGAAGCCCACCAGGTTGTTGCGGAGGTGCGCCTTGCTCCGCTTGGCCCACAGCGACTCGAGCCTCTCCGGGCAGGTGCCGGTCGTGCACTCGACGCCGCCGTCGCCGGCCGGCAGGCCGAGCGGCTTGGCGAGCTTCAGGTCCTTGGTCTCGGTGTCGAGGTAGAAGAGCGCGTCGGTGACCGCGTTGAGCGCGAGCTCCTGCCGCGCGTACAGCGCGCTGCCCTTGCCGGCGGTCGCCAGCATCGCGGTGAAGTTGCCCTTCGCCGGGTCCCACGCGTCGAGCAGCGCGGTCGACTGCTTCGAGACGTCGTCGGCGGCGACCTTCGCGTACGCGCGCTTGCGCTTGCCGAGGTCGTCGGCCGTGATCGCCGCCCAGGTGCCGGTGGCGTTGATCGTCGCCGTCGACGGGCAGACGTTGTCGGTCGCCTCGTAGTACGAGAGATACTCGACCGCGGCGAGGCCGCGCACCGAGATGAGCGCGTTGGTGGAGAACGCCGGATCCTCCCACCCCTTGGCGACGAGGTTCTGCTCGATGAAGCAGCGGTTGACCAGCGGCCACGCGTAGATCGGATCGCGCAGCGCCCGGCCGCCCGGCACGCCGGTCGGGGCAGCGGGCCCGATGGTCATCATTTCGGCCTGCTGCCAGAGATCGATCGCCTTCTCCCACGCCGCCCGCGCCGCCGCGCGCGTCGCGTCGCTCGGCTCCGCGTCGAGCTTCGCGGTCGCCGCGGCGAGCTCGCCGGCCGCGCCCTGGAACGAGCGCACCGTCGCGTGCGTGCACTCGCCGAACGCCTGGAGGTACTTCGTGCGATCGACGCTGGCGTTGGGGCGCGTCGAACGTTTGCAGCCGCCCTGCGCGACGAGCACGGGGGCGACGAGGACGAGCGCGGCGAGGGAGAGGGCGATTCGCTTGTTCATCAGTAGCTGTTCTTGTACGAGGCGACGTCCGCCTCGGTGAAGCCATAGATCCCTGCAATCTTCGTGGTCACCTGGCCCACCGCCGTCTTGAACTTCGGGAGCGCCGTCGCCGTGTCGGTCACCAGCTGGTACACGGTCGCGTTGCCGTCGGCGGGGGCGCCGATGAGGCCGAGCAGCTCGTCGATCTGCGCGTCGGTGATCTTCCGCGTCGCCGCGCCGTGCTGACGGAAGCCGTGGATGAACGCCATCGACTCGCCGATCGCGTGAATCGCGCTCGACTGCTGGTCGGCGGTCGTGGCGGCCTCGATCTTCTTCGCCGCGTCGTTCAGGTAGAAGATGACCGTCGCGAGCTCGACCTTCTCCCAGTCGAGCAGGAACGCGTTCAGCGCCGCGTCGCGCTCGGCGTCGCACTTCGCCTTGATCGCCGCCTTCGCGGTGATCAGCGAGGTCTTGATGCGGCGGTAGAGGCCCGGCGTCGCCTGCGTCTTGTCGTCGCGGCGCTTGGCATACTGCGCGACCCAGATGTCCGGGTTGGGCACGCCCTCGGTGGCCTGCGGGAAGCTCGGGTGCGCGCCGTAGAGGGCGACCAGCTTGTCGATCGCCGCCTCGCTCAGCCCCGCCTTGTCCGCGGCGAGCGCCGCCGCGCGGTTGTAGAACGTCGCGCCGAACGCGCCCTTCTCGACCTGCTGGCGTAGATCCTTGCCGTAGGCGTCGTAGAGGTACGCGCCGAACTTCCCGCCGTTGCCGGTCGGCGTCGCCGCCGGCGTCCACGTGTTGCCCGCGGCGAGCGCGAACGCGTCGAAGATCGCCTTGGTCTTGCCCGCGTAGTAGGCGGTCGTGAGCGACTCGAGGCTCGGGGTGCCGGCGGCGTAGAGATCCTTCAGCTCGGCGGCGGTGGGCTTCTTGGTCAGATCGCCCTCCGCGGCCTTCATCGGATCCATGATCGCCTTCAACCGATCACGCAGCGAGAGCTCGGCCGCCGCGTTGGTGGTGTAGTCGGGCGACTCATAGGTCGAGGGCACGTCCTTCAGGCAGGCGGTGGCTGTGTCGGCGCCGACGTCGCCCGGCGTGCCGCCGGTGTCGGTCTGCACGCCCGTGTCGGCGGACGGGTTGGGGTTGTTCCCCGAGGAGTCGTCGTCACTGCAACCGACGCCGGCGAGGGCGACGACGACGAAGGCGAAGGCAGAGATGTGGCGGTTCACGTATGCGTTCCTCCCAGAAGGTCTCGTGAAGTTGAATACGACTTTCAACTTCACCTGCAAGGACGAGGACGTCAAGGAGGACGCGGAAACGCCGCGCTTTCTCGGCTCTTTTACGCGGTTGCGCCGGACGAGGCCGCCCCGGGCCACTCCAACCTGGTCCAGGGCCAAGCCGCTCGACGTGCCGATCGGGCGCAGCGCCCCGGCGACGTCAACGGGCGCGCAGCGGCGCGATCAGGGCGCGCGCCGCGGCCGCCACCGGGTCGACGAGCACGCCCACGACCGTGTCGCGGTGGTTCTTCTGATCGCTGGAGAGGCCGAGCTTCAGCGGCTCGTCGCCGCGCGCGATCAGGAGCGAGCCGGACATCCAGTCCCAGATCGAAAGCGCCGATCCGAAGTTCTTGTCGTGGTGCTCGCGCAGATCGCTGTGATGGATCTGGTGCTGCGCGGGGCTGACGAAGAGCCGCTCGAGGACCGGCCCGAACGCGAGGCGCACGTGCGAGTGCCGCAGGTTCGCGCCGAGGGTCGCGAAGACGAAGCCGATCGCGTCGACGCCGAGCACCTCCCACGCGCGCACGCGGCCGGGGAACGCCCAGACGAACACGCCCGCGACGACGCCGAGGGTGAGCGCGCCGCGCAGCGTGTTGAGCCAGGCCTCGATCGGGTGCACGCGGTAGAGCGAGAGCGGCGTCAGCACCTCGGCCGAGTGATGGACCTTGTGCAGCTCCCACAGCGCGGGCACCCGGTGCATCAGGCGGTGCAGCGCGAAGCGGCCGAGATCGTCGGCGAGGAACAACGTGACGGTGAACGACGGGACGACCACCGACGCCGGGACCGTCGACGTCGGTGCCATACCGACGCGCAGGCGGATGATCGTCGCGAGCTCGACGGCGAGCGTCGTCGCCGAGATGGCGAGCGGCGCGAAGATCAGCGCGCGCACCACGGCGCGGGCGAAGAGCAGCTTGTAGTCGAGCCGCGCCGACGCGTGCCACCACACGGCGCGCGGGAACAGGTACGAAAGAAGCCCGACTCGCCGGCGCTCGCGCACGACCCAGAAGCCGATCGCGAGGGCGAGCGCCGAGGCGAGGAACGGCCAGTAGACGCGCTTGTGCGGCGAAGCGAACGCGACCAGCGGCTCGCGCAGCGCGTCGATCAGGTCGGCGATCCACTCCGGCACGCGGTCACCTTTGCACGCGACCGGATCGAAGCAAACCCGGGGCCCCCGAGCCCGTCGATCAGGTCTTCTCGGACGACGACGGCGAGATCGTCCCGCGCGGGAGCGGCGGCACGCCGGAGCCCGGCGGCGGCGAGTGGCGCGGCGGTGGCGCGTTCGAGTGCGCGCCGACGGCGGCGCGCAGGGCGTCCCACTGGCCGAACGCGACGCGCGCCTCGAGGACGAACGCGTACGACTCGAGGGCGTCGCGCACGCCGACGTCGCCGATCTGCCGCGCCCGCCGCGCGAGCGCGCGGAAGGCGAGGTAGCGACGCCCGTCGAGCCCGAGCAGGAGCGGCAGCGCCGGGTCGTGCGGGCTGGTCGGGGTGCCGTCGTGCCCGACGATCGACGCGACCGAGGCGAGGAGGCGCGAGATCGCCGCGTCGCACATGCCGAGCGCGTCGGCGAAGTCGCCGTGGGCGATCGCCTGCTCGATCTGCTCGATGAGCGCGCGCTCCTGCGGCGCGAACAGCGGCGAGAACGACAGGCCGACGCTGCCCGAGGGCGCCGGCTCGGGCGCGGGAGCCTCGTTCTGACGCTCGAGCCGCTCGAGATCCTGCTGCCAGGCCGTGCCGGCGACGCTCTCGACGCTCTCGGGCGGGCGCTCCTCCGCCTCGTGGTCCTCCTCGTGGTCGCGGTGCTCCCGCGCGAGGTGGTCGCGGTGCTCCCGCGCGAGCCGCTGCTCGATCGCGGACACGTCGCCGAGGAAGCTCCGCTCGGAGACCGCGGAGGTGAGCACGTCCTCGTGGGCGGCGCGCTGCTCCTTCGCCGCGCTCGTGATCACGTCGGCGTCGCCGCCGCTCACCGAGATCGCCGGGCTCTCCGCGGGGACCGCGATCTCGCGCGAGCTCGGCGCCGGCTCCGGGATCTGCGCCTCGTACGCGTCGAGCACCAGCCGGGTGATCGCTTCGAGCGTCTCCTGCACACCCTCCCCCTCGGTCGCGACGGTGGCGAACGCCGGGGCGTGGTGGAGGTTCAGCAGGCGGTCGAGCTCGTCGAGCTCGACGAGATCGGGCAGATCGCGTTTGTTCCACGCGAACGCGTGCGGCAGCGTGGCCAGATCGCGCCCGTGCTCGGCGAGGTTCTCGCGGAGGTTCTCGAGCGACTCGAGGTTCGCGTCGAGGCGATCGCTCTGCGAGTCGGCCACGAACACGACCCCATCGGCGCCGGAGAGGACCAGGCGGCGCGTCGCGTTGAAGTACACCTGCCCGGGCACGGTGAAGAGCTGCAGTCGCACCGCGAGCCCGCGCAGCGGCGGCAGGCGCAGAGGGAGGAAGTCGAAGTACAGCGTGCGGTCGACGGGCGTGGCGAGCGAGACGAGCTTGCCGCGCCGCTCCGGCGGGGCCGCGTCGTGCAGCGCCTGGAGCGAGGTGGTCTTCCCGCACAACCCCGGCCCGTAATAGACGACCTTGAGGACGAGCTCCCGGGCGGCCGTGTTGAGCGAAGCCACGATCGGAGGATAGAGGTCGAGGGCGCGTGCGCGAAAGGCCTGTCGCTCAGGGACGCGGCGGCTTCTGCTTGTCGACCGCTTCGAAGTCGCCGGTCGAGAGCACGAGCTCGTCTTCCTCGGGGCGCAGCGCCTTCGGCGGACGATTGACGATCTCGAGCTCGCTCGTGGCCACCGCCGAGAAGTCCTCGTCCGAGCCGCGCGCCGTGCGCGCGCCGCCGATGACCGGCTCGGGTCGCGGCGCCGCGCGCGGCACCGGCGCGCCCGCCGTGGGAGGGCGCACGCTCGGAGGAGGCGGCGTGGAAGGACGCGGCGCCGGCCGCGCCGCCGTCGCGGTCGCGTCGCCGCGGAGGGGCGCACTCGGGTTCGCCGGGCCCGGCGGCGGAGGGCGCACCGAAGGCGCAGGGCCGAGGCGCGCGCCGGCCGGGGCAGGACGCACCGACTGCGATGCCGCCGGCCGCGCCGACGGACCGGCCTGTGCGGGCGGCGCCGTCGAGGGTCGCGCCGATGGGCGCACGCTGCCCGCGGGGATGCGCGAGCCCGGCGGACCACCGACCACGGGGCGCGGGAACGTCGAAGGGCGCGGCTGCGAAGGACCGGGCGCCGTCGAGGGACGCGAGGCCGACGCGCGCGCCGCCGGCGTCATCGCCGGCGTCATCGCCGACGGTATCGCCGGTGGTATGGAAGGATGCTTCGCGTGGGCGCTCGCGGGGCGACCCGCCGCGGGCATCGGCTGGGCGGAGGGCCGCGCGGGAGGCGGCGCGTCCATCGTCAGCATGTCTTCATCATGTGGCACGTGGTGCGCGCTGCGCTGGGTGGCGCATCGATCGCACACGATGGGCACGCGCGTCACGTCGGGCCGCGGGATGAGGGCTCCGCACTGGCTGCAGAGGATCGCCACGACTCGACTGTATCAGAGAACTCAGCGGGCGGCGCCGTGGGCCCGGACCATCGTCATGACCTCTTCGTCGGCGAGGATCCGGTTGCTGTTCTTCGCGTGCGCGAGGATCGCGTCGACCAGCTCCTTGCTCGGCTCGATCGAGCGCTTCTTCAGCCAATACGTGACGTTGGAGACGCCGCTCATGAAGCCGATGCAGATCTCCTGCGACCGACCGAAGAGACCGGCCGGCACGCCGCTGTAGATCCGGTCGGCGAGCCACGCGTCGCCCTTCGCCTCGGCCTTGATGATCGCGGCGGCGTGCACGCCGGTCGAGGTGCGGAACGCGTCTCGACCGACCAGCGGGTAGTTGATCGGAATCGGCCATTCGCACGCGCGCGCGGCCGTCTCGCAGTACTGCACGAGCTTCGTGGTGTCCTGCCCCTCGAGCTCGCCGAGCAGCTTGAGGTTGAGGAGGATGAGCTCCATCTGCGCGTTGCCCACGCGCTCGCCGATGCCGAGCGCGGTTCCGTGCACCCGATCGGCGCCGAACTCGAGGGCCCACAGCGCGTTCTCGAGCGCGAGCCCGCGATCGTTGTGGCCGTGCCAGTCGATGCCGATGCCGCCCGGCCCGGCGCGGAGGCCCATCGAGGCGATGACCGACTTGGTGAACTCGATCAGGTTGCGGACGCCGTCGGGCGTCGCGTGGCCGACGGTGTCGGAGAGGCAGAGGCGGGTCGCGCCGTGATCGACCGCGTTCTTGAACAGCGTCGCGAGCACCTCGGGCCGCGAGCGCGTGGTGTCCTCGGTGACGTAGCAGGTCGGCAGCCCCGCCTTCACCGCGACGTCGATCGCGTCGGCGCTCTTCTTCGCGATCGCCGCGAGGTCCCACGCCTCGGCGAGCTGCCGGATCGGTGAGCTGCCGATGAACGTGTAGCACTCGAGCGGAAAGCCGACCTTCTGCGCGATGTCGATCATCGGCGTGATGTCGGAGGCGACGGTGCGACCCGCGGCGGCGGGGCGGATCTTCAGCTTGCAGCGCGCGATCTCTTCGCAGAGAGCGAGCACGTCGTCGTAGTTGCGCTTGCTGGAGCCGGGCAGGCCGATGTCGGCGACGTGGATCCCGATCTCGTCCATCAAATGGATCAGCTCGATCTTGTCGGACCGCTTCGGATCGGTGATCGATGGGTTCTGGATGCCGTCGCGCAGGGTCTCGTCGAAGAACGTGACGCCGGAGGGCACGAGTCGACCTCGGCGGTTCACGCCGTTCCAGTCGTAGACCAGTTGATCGTCTTGGAGTGCCGCCCCCGGCCTGTCGCTCATCCGTGCAGTATACCGGCCACTCGCCCGCCGGGCAGCGCGCGCACGCAGTTCATGCGCAAGGGGACGTACGATTGCAACGCAACGCGTCGCATTTGCGCGTTCCAAAAACGCCGGCGGGCGCGACGGTGAGGTCGCGCCCGCGGGCACTCACGAGCGGTTCACGAGAGGATCAGCCGCCGCCGAAGCAGAAGGTGAAGACCTCGGAGCCGTTGCGCGGCTCGGCGCCGCCGAAGAACCGGATGCTGCCCGGCGCGCCGACCTTGATGCACTGCTCGCCGATGATGTCGGGCTTCGTCGAGTAGCACCAGCCGCCGCCGGCGGCCGGGTCGATCGTGAAGTCCTTCGAGGTGATGCACGACTGCTGCTCGGTGCCCTGCAGCTGCTGGAGCTCGCAGACCAGGTGCTTGCGGGGCGCGTCGGTCGTGCCGTCGGGGGCCTTGTCGGCGCCGATGACGTAGACCCGATGACGGTGATCGGCAGGTTCAGCTGCGCGGCCGCGGCCTCGGGGGTGATCGGCGGGTAGTCGGTGCCCACGCGACGGCAGGGCTCGGCGCCCGGCGTGCAGAGGCCCTTGCCGAGAGCCTCGCAGCTCTTGCCGGATTCGACGCCTTCCTTCATCGACTCGAAGAGGAGGCAGTTGACGTTGCCGGTCTCGTCCTGCTGGAGGCTCGAGCGGAGGCACTGCGCGTTCAGCGCGGCCTTGAGCTTCTCGGTGATGCCCTCGATGGCCGGCCGGTAGCTCTTCGCGCAGATCGACGCGACGAAGCCGGAGACGCCGAGGTCCTTCACGATGCGGAGGTGACGGAGGCCCGGGTACGCCTTGAAGAACGGCTGCGGGACGCCGGCGGGCGGCGAGGTGCAGCTCGCGGGCTGCGCGGTGCCGCACAGCGGGTTCTTCTTGGCGGCGTCGGCGCCCTCGCAGTCGTGGCCGGCCGCGTAGCAGCCCTTCTCGTCGAGCGAGCGCTGCTCGATGCAGGCGAACTGCAGGTCGTCGCCGTCGGCGACGTCGCGGTCACCGCCGTTGACCGGGTCGATGGCGCGATCGCCCGCGAAGACCGGCACGCCGTCGCGCTTGGCGATCGACTCGATCATGTGCGGATCGCGCTTGCCGATCGGGCCGACGATCTTCTCCCAGTCGGCGTCGGTCAGCGACTTGGGCTTGCCGGTCGCCGTGTCGGTCACGAGCGCGCCGGGCACGCCGACGATGGCCGCGACGACGACGAGGTTCGGATCGCGCAGACCGCCCGCGAAGATCGGGTTCGCGGCGAACTTGTTGTCGGAGCCGAGGACCGACGTCTTGGTGAACGCGTCGACGTAGCGCTGACGACCCCAGAGGAAGTTGTAGCCGAAGCGCTGCGTCTGGTTGAAGCCGCGGAGGTTGCGGCCGTCGACGTCGTTGTTGAGCGGATCGGTCGCCCACTTGACGGTGCAGTTCGGGTCCTTCGCGTCCTCGAAGCACGAGAAGCACTTGAACTCGGTGTGCAGCCGGTTGAAGTCGCCGGGGAGATCGGGCTCGAAGTCGTCGGGGACGGTGGCGCAGGCGCCCCAGCCGCGCTGCATCTGGCCCTTGCCGTAGCCCCACGGCAGCCAGTTGAGGCCGGCGGGCTTGAGCGAGAAGTCGTTCTCGTCGGAGAGGATGACGACGGCGAGGAGCGAGTCGGCGCGGAGGAACGCCTTGCGCTGCGCGATGAGCTCCTCGTCGAGGCCCTCGACGAGGATCTTGTTGTTGCCGCAGGCGTCGCCGCTGATGCCGAAGGTGCACTTCACCTCGGCCTTGGTGTAGGGCGCCGGGTCGACGAGGAAGTGATACATCGCCTCCCACGTCTCTTCGTAGCCGCAGCCGTCGTCCTTGACCGACTGCACGACACAGGAGGTCGCGGTCTGCAGCTGCTGCGCGCCGGCCTCTCCCTTGAACATCGCGGTCGCGGCTTCGGGCTTGGTGCCGTCGAACACCCAGGACAGCGCGGTCGAGGTCACCGGCGCCGGGCAGGCGGCGGCCGTCGGCTCGGCGGTCGGCGACGCGACCTTCCAGCCGCTGGCGCCCGCGGCCCACTCGCCGGCGCGCGGCATGAGGTGACCGCGATCGTTGTTGTGCTTGTTGGTGACCTCGACGGCGCACGCGCTCGTTCCGTGCGAGCCGAGCGACGAGGAGACGACGCCGACGTGCATGTCGAGCACGTTGGCCGGCTTGCCCGTCTTCGGATCAGGGGTCGGATCGGTGAGCGCCGCGACCAGCTCCGGCATGCGGCGACCGAGCTCCGACTGCTTGTCGGCCATCGAGATCGAGTTGTCGATGACCAGCAGGAGGTCGACCTTGTCGACGCGCGTCACCTTGATCTTCGTGAACACGAGGCCGGTGCTGCCCGGAGGGATCGGTACGACCGGTCGATCGAGGCACCCCTGAGCGCCGAACAGCGCGGCCGACGCGCCGAGCGCGAACGCGGCGCCCGCGAAGCGCTTCGCCAAGGACTTGGGGGTACGATCCATGGAAACTCTCCTCCGGGAATAAGGGGTCGAACGACCGGGCAGCCTATCACGCGGCCCCGTCAGACGAGAGCCGAGATCGAGATCGACATCCGTTGCACCAGGGGCACCTAGCGAGCCGCGTGCCGCCGGAGCATCCGCGGATTCCCCGGGCGAGCGGCCGATCGAGGTGCCAACTCAGGTGGCAGTCCGACTCCCGCGTTGGCGGAGCGGCGATCTCGCGTCGGCTTGCTACGCTCCCCCGCATGCGCGCGCTTCGGGTGGGGATCACGCTCATCGGGATCGGGGCCGTTTGCGGGGTCGCTTGCGGCGGCGCGGACGGCGGCGCCGAGGACTTGAAGCCGGGCGGCGGCAACGGGTTCGACGTCGACGCAGGCGGCGACGGCTCCGGTGGCGGTGGGCTCGATGGCGCGGTCGGCGACGGCGCCGGCATCGCCGACACCGGCAACCGCTGCGGCAAGACGCTCACCGGCGTCATCCGCGACTTCAAGGAGGAGCACCCCGACTTCGAATACAAGATCGGAGACGACCTCGGGATCGTGCAGGAGGATCTGGGCGCCGACGGCAAGCCGGTGTGGGCGGGCGGCACGCATCCGACCGTCACGACGAAGGAGAGCTTCGATCAGTGGTTCCGCGACGTGCCCGGCGTCAACCAGGCGATCGCGCTGCCGATCACGCTGAGCAAGGTCGCCGGCGAGCTCCACACCTTCGACGACGGCGCCTTCTTCCCGATCGACGGCAAGGGCTTCGGCAACGAGGGCCACGAGCACAACTTCCACTTCACCTACGAGCTCCACACCACCTTCCTCTACGCGGGCGGCGAGACCTTCAAGTTCACGGGCGACGACGATCTGTTCGTCTTCATCAACAAGAAGCTCGCGATCGACCTCGGCGGCGTGCACGGCTCGACGAGCGGCGAGGTCGCGCTCGACGACGCGGCGGGCAAGCTCGGATTGACCAAGGGCAAGGTGTACGCCCTGGATTTCTTCTTCGCCGAGCGGCACACGAGCGAGTCTCACTTCCGCATCGACACCACGCTCGACTTCGTCAGCTGCGGCGACGGAATCAAGTGACGCCGCGCCAGGGGTCGCCACTCCAGGAGACAGCCTGCCTGTCGCCGTGTCGGCTCGGTCGCCGTCGGGTCAGAGCATGTGAAACGGTCGGACCGGCGCGAGTCGAAGGTCGACGAGAGATTCACAGGCACTGATGACTGATGACTGACGACTGATGACCCAGTCTGCGCAGCCAGCACAATTCTCCGATGTCCCGCGATCGCGACCGCAGTCTAGTGCCGCGCGCCAGAAGTTCGCCGAGGGCTGTTCCTCGTTCGGGTATCCGCGGCACTAGGCAAACCGCGGCAGCGGTTTGTCGCGGGGGTGAGCCGCGCAGCGGCGAGGGGGGCGCGGC
>JACPFM010000126.1 GCA_016182965.1 Deltaproteobacteria bacterium
ACGACTGAAGACTGACGACTAGTCTTTGCTGAAGTAGTCCTCGCCCGCGTACCGCCCGGTCTGCTCCTTCTCGAGCTGCATCAGCACGTCGTTCAGGAGCGCGCTCGCGCCGAAGCGGAACATGTCGGGGGTCATCCAGTCGTCACCCATCGTCTCGTTGAGCAGGCACAGGTACTGGAGCGCCTGCTTGGCGTTGCGCACGCCGCCCGCGGGCTTCATGCCGATCATGCGCCAGCCCTGATCGACGTAGTCGCGGATGACCTCGAGCATCAGCAGCGTGACCGGCAGCCTGGCCGCGGGCTGCACCTTGCCGGTCGAGGTCTTGATGAAGTCGCCGCCGGCCTCGATGGCGATCGCCGAGGCGAGGCGGATGGCGTCGTAGGTCGCGAGCTCGCCGGTCTCGAGGATGACCTTCAGGTGCGCCTTGCCGCACGCCTGCTTGGTCGCGGCGATCTCGTCGAAGACCTTGCCGTAGTCGCCGCGGAGGAACGCGCCGCGGTCGATGACCATGTCGATCTCGTCGGCGCCGAGCTCCACCGCGCGGCGCACGTCGTCGAGCTTCACCGCGAGCGGCGACTGACCGCTCGGGAACGCGGTTGCCACGGAGGCGACCTTCACCGCCGACCCGGCGAGCGCACGCTTCGCGACCGGCACGAGGTTCGGGTAGACGCACACCGCCGCGCACGAGGGGGTGTCGATCCTGTCGTGCGGCTTGAGCGCCTTGCGACACATGGCGACGACCTTGCCCGGGGTGTCCTTCCCCTCGAGCGTGGTCAAATCCATCATCGCGATGGCCATCTTCAGGCCCTCGACCTTCGAGGCCTTCTTGATGGACCGCTTGGCGAGCGACGCCGCGCGCTCCTCGAGGCCCACCGCCTCGACCGGCGGCACGTGGGGCGGCCGGTAGTCGCGGCGACCGACGGTGCCGCCGGTCGCCATGTGCAGGGCCTGGTCCTGCGAGTTCTTGGCGAGGTGGATGGGGTGGCCGTTCTTGCGGCCGGGGGGGCTCGAGCGCTTCTTCAGTGCCACGGTCGCGCGAGACTAGCGCAAGTCGCGTCGAGCCGGAGCGCTCGTGACGACCGCTCGCGCGACAAAGGACCCGCCCGGTCGCCCGTCACCTGACGCACGTCACGCGATGGCGGCGCGCGCCGCGGTCAGCGTCTGGTCGAGCTCCTTGGGCCCGTGGGCGGCCGACACGAACGCCGCTTCGAACTGCGAGGGCGGGAGGTAGACGCCCTTCTCCAGCATCGCCGCGTGGTAGCGGCCGAAGAGCGCGGTGTCGCAGGTCTTGGCGTCGTCCCACGAGCGCACGCTCTCCTTCTCGGTGAAGAAGAGCGTCCACATCGAGCCGACGCGCTGCACCACGCCGGGGACGCCCTTCTCGCGGAGGATCGCCTCGAGGCCGTCCTGCAGCTTGCCGGTCCAGTCGTCGAGGCGGTGGTAGAGCGCGTCGTCGAGGTGCTTGATGGTCGCGAGCGCCGCGGCGACCGCGACCGGGTTCCCCGAGAGCGTGCCGGCCTGGTACACCGGCCCGAGCGGCGAGATGACCGACATGACGTCGCGGCGACCGCCGTAGGCGGCGAGCGGCATGCCGCCGCCGATGATCTTCCCGAGGACGGTCAGGTCCGGCTTGATCCCGAAGAGCTGCTGGGCGCCGCCGCGCGCGACGCGGCTGCCGGTCATCACCTCGTCGAAGATGAGGAGCGCGCCGTGGCGATCGCAGAGGGCGCGCACGCGCTCGAGGTAGTTCCGATCGGGCGGGACGCAGCCCATGTTGCCGACGACCGGCTCGAGGATCACCGCGGCGATGGCGCCGTCGTACGCCTCGAAGGTCCGCTCGAGCGCGGCCGGCGCCCTTGGGCACGCCCGCGCTGTCGGGCGCGCCGAAGGTGGCGAGGCCGGAGCCGGCCTTCACCAGGAAGAAGTCGGCGTGGCCGTGGTAGCAGCCCTCGGCCTTCACGATGCCGTCGCGCCCGGTGAAGCCGCGGGCGACGCGCGCCGCGCTCATCGCGGCCTCGGTCCCGCTCGAGACCGCGCGCATCATCTCGATCGACGGGTACAGCTCGGCGACCTTCTCGGCGTAGCGGATCTCCTGCTCGGTCGGCGCGCCGTACGAAGTGCCGCGCGCGGCCGCCTCCTGGATGGCCTCGACGACGTCCGGGTGGGCGTGGCCGAGGATCATCGGGCCCCACGAGCCGACGAAGTCGACGTACTTGTTTCCGGCCCGGTCGTAGAGCCAGGCGCCCACGGCGCGGTCGACGAACACCGGCACGCCGCCGACCGCGCGGAAGGCGCGGACGGGCGAGTTCACGCCGCCGGGGATGATGCGCTGCGCGCGGTCGAGGAGCTCTTGGTCGTGCGGGCGTTGGGTCATGGGGAGGTCGGGGCGTGGTGCTCGGGCGCGTTCGGGCGCGTTCGGTCCGCGTGGAGCGCGACGCCGCCATGGCGCCTGCGCGGGCCGAGAGGATAGGGCGACTGCCCTCGAAAGGGCGCAATATTCCGTGCGACGGCGTCTTCCCCGAGGACGCCCTCCGGCGACCTTACCGCTCGCTGTCGTCTCTTCTTGACCCCTCCGGCGCAGCGGCGATAATCCCGGCCGGCTGAGTCGCGCTCGCGATCCGTCGTTCGTAGTGCGGCATCGCGCGAGCTGTTTTTTTCGCGGTTCGGCCGTCGTGATTCGCCGCCCGGCATTCGTCAATTCAGCGTCCGGGGGGAAACGCGTAGTGCCTGAGGAGGCCATCACGTGATCACCTGCGCGAAGTGCAG
>JACPFM010000131.1 GCA_016182965.1 Deltaproteobacteria bacterium
GACCACGGATCGCGAGCCCATCCCGCTGACCGCTGCCGCCGCCGCTCACGCTTCCGCTCCCGCGCCCGCTACCGCTGCCGCTGCCGCGTACCGCGGCCCATCGCTCGAAGTATGCGGACACTTCCGGCCGGCGGTACTAGCGCATCCAGCGGCCCACCGCGTACACGAGGTGGAACCGCCCCTCGAGGGCGCGGACCGTCACCCTCGCGTTCGTGGGCGGCTCGACGTCGCCGGTGCTGATCTCCACGCGCATCCAGGTCCGGCCCGGCTCGACGATCACCGGCGGCGAGCCCTCGATGGTGACCTCGAGCTTGCGTCCGTAATGATCGAGCCAGTAGCAGCCGGTGCCGCCGAAGCAGCGGTACTGGAACGTGTCGGGCGTGGTGCAGGTGCACTCGTTGCCGGCCGTCACGCACTCGGCCCTCGGGTCGGCGCAGGTCGTCGGCGGCTTCGGGTCGTCCGCGTACATTCCGAGCGCAAACCAACGCAGCTTCGACGCTTCGGTGGCGCCGAGCAGCGGCGCCGTGATGCTGGCGGGCGCGTCGAGCAGGACGGCGTTCGATCCCGGGAGCATCGCCTCGGAGGCGCTCACGCGTCCGGCGCGGGCGCACGACGCGTCGCCGCGAAGGCACGCGTCGAGATCGATCGCCCTCGTCTCCTCCTCGACCGCGCTCGGCGTCGCCGAGCCGCACCCGCAGAGCAGCAGCGACAGCGCGCAGGCGCGCAGCGCACGCTCAGCGCCCGACATGGAGCACCCCGTCGAGCATGAACATGAAGCCGCCGAAGTGATGCGTGCCGGCGAGCGGGGTCACGTCGACGAACGTCGGCGCGTAGCCCCAGCCGGCGCGGAAACGAACGCCGCTCTTGTCGCGGGAGGTGCCGATGCCCAACCCGCCCTGCAGACCCCAGTAGCCGAGCGTCTTGCGCGCGTCTTCGGCGCCGATCGAGCCGACGCCGATGGAGGGATCGAACCAGAGGAACAGCCGCGGCCACGGGTAGAGGTCGGCCTCGAATCGCGCGGCGATGGATGCGGCGTAGAGGTCGATCGGCGCGACCCCGTCGTAGGGCGCCGACAACCGGCCGACGTAGAAGCGGGCGACCGGACCGACGGTGAGCCACCAGTTGACCGCTCTCAGGTAGCCGAGCTCCCCGATGAAATCGGTGCGAACGCTGCCCCGGTCGTACCCGAGGAGCTCGGCGTTGAACCGGTAGCTCGGGTAGGGGCCGTAGGGCGCGACGATCCCCGCCGACGCGTACACCTCGCTGCGCGCGGCGCCCGCCGGAGCCGGCAGGAGCGCGAGCAGCGCGGCCGCTACGCCCAGACAAAAACGCATCGCTCGCCGCTGTTAGACGGGACCGGGCCGCGTCACAACAGGGCGAGCGATGCTCGCCCGTGGCGAGCGGCACCCGGAGCGGGGGGATCAGCCGCGGCGCGGACGATCGCGATCGCGGCCGCCGCGATCGCGGTCACGGCCGCCGCTCGGACGCGACTCGCGGCCGTCGCCGGAGTGCGCGGCCTCCATGCGGCGCTTGGCCTCCTCGCCGGCCGGACCCTCCGGCAGCGGCAGGAGCGCGCGGCGCGACAGGCGGATCTTGCCGTCGCGGGAGACCTCGAGGACCTTCACCTCGACCTCGTCGCCCTCCTTCATGATGTCCTCGACGCGATCGACGCGGGCGTGCGCGATCTCGCTGACGTGCAGGAGGCCGTCGGTGCCGGGCAGGATCTCGATGAAGGCGCCGAAGTCGGTGATGCGCTTGACCGGGCCCTTGTAGATGGTGCCGACCTCGGGCTCCGCGGTGAGGCCCTTGATGATCGCGAGCGCGCGCTTGACCGCCTCGGGATCGCTCGACGCGACGTTCACGGTGCCGTCGTCCTCGACGTCGATGGCGACGCCGGTCTGATCGACGATGCCCTTGATCGTCTTGCCGCCGGGGCCGATGACGAGGCGGATCTGGTCGGGCTTCACCTTGATGGAGGTGATGCGCGGCGCCCACTTCGAGAGCTCCGGACGCGGCGCGTTCAGCGTCTGCAGCATCTTGTCGAGGATGTGCAGGCGGCCGTCGCGCGCCTGACGGAGCGCGGACTCGAGGATCTCGCGCGAGAGCCCCTCGATCTTGATGTCCATCTGGATGGCGGTGACGCCGCGCGCGGTGCCGCACACCTTGAAGTCCATGTCGCCGAGGTGGTCCTCGTCGCCGAGGATGTCGCTGAGGATGGCGACGCGATCGCCCTCCTTGATGAGACCCATGGCGATGCCCGCGACCGGGGACTTGATCGGCACGCCGGCGTCCATCAGCGAGAGGCAGCCGCCGCACACGCTGGCCATCGACGACGAGCCGTTCGACTCGGTCGTCTCGGAGACGACGCGGACCGTGTAGGGGAACTTGTCGGCGTCGGGCATCATGCGCTTGAGGGCGCGCTCGGCGAGGTTGCCGTGGCCGATCTCGCGGCGACCCGGGCCGCGCAGCGGCTTGGTCTCGCCGGTGGAGTACGGCGGGAAGTTGTAGTGGAGCATGAAGCTCTTCCAGCTCTCGCCGATGAGCGCGTCGATCTTCTGCTCGTCGCTCGCGGTGCCGAGCGTGGAGGTGACGATCGCCTGCGTCTCGCCGCGCTGGAACAGCGACGAGCCGTGCACGCGCGGGAGCAGGCCGACTTCGCAGGAGATCGGGCGGATGGTGACGGAGTCGCGGCCGTCGATGCGCTTCTTCTCGGTGAGCACCATCTCGCGGACGAGGTAGCTCTTGCGCTCCTCGAACTCGCCCTTGATGAGCTTCTCGTTCGCCGCGTAGACCTCGGCGCCGAGCTCCTGCTGCAACGTCTCGGCCATCTTCTTCTTGGCGACGCCGTAGGCGTCGTAGCGCTCGTGCTTGGCGAGGATGCGCGAGGCCTTCGACAGATCGGCGTCGACCAGCGCGGCGACGCGCTTCTTGATGTCGGCAGACAGCTGCTTGGCCTCGAACGAGCGCTTCGGCTTGCCGACCGCGGCGCGGATCTGCTCGATGAGGCTCAGGATCGGCTGCGCGCTCTTGTGCGCGAACATCAGCGCGTCGACCAGGTCGCCCTCGCTGACCTCGGCCGCGCCGCCCTCGACCATCACGATCGCGTCCTTGCTGGCGGCGACGATGATGTCCATGTCGCCCTGGGCGATCTGCTCGAAGGTCGGGTAGGCGACGAACTCGCCCGAGATGCGGGTGACGCGCACGCCGACCACCGGCCCGGCCCAGGGAATGTCGCTGATGTGCAGCGCGGCGCCCGCCGCCGTGAGCGCGAGGACGTCGGTCGGGTTGATCTTGTCGACCGACAGGACGGTCGCGATGACCTGCGTGTCCTTCTTGTACCCGTCGGGGAAGAGCGGGCGGCAGGGGCGGTCGATCAGGCGCGAGGTGAGGATTTCCTCGTCGCGCTGACGACCCTCGCGCTTGAAGAAGCCGCCGGGGATCTTGCCCGCCGCGAAGGACTTCTCGACGTAGTCGCAGGTCAGCGGGAAGAAGTCGATGCCGGGGCGGTCGTCCTGGGACGACACGGCCGTGACGAGCACCACGCTCTCGCCGTAGGTGATCAGGACGGCGCCGTGCGCCTGCTTCGCGATGCGACCCGTCTCGAGGGTGAGCGGACGGCCATTGATCATGACCGACTCGCGGACGAATGAATTCATGAGGAACCTCGGAGTGACGACGACACACGCCGTCGCGCGGCGCGTTCGTCGCGCCAGACGCCCTCGCCCGCCCGAGCTTCCTTTCGTTCCGCGATTTCGAAGGTCGACCGGGTCGAGCTCCGGAAACGTGGAGCGAAGCGAACCTCGTCAGCGAGCGACGGAAGTACGAATCACTGGAAAATGAGGCGCTGCATCTAGCACGCCGGCCACGGGGGGTCGATGAAGTCGTCCCCATCCCCTACGCCCGCGCCCCGCTCCCCGCTCCCGCCCCGCACACTGGGCGCGCGCGACAAAAACGCGTGGCCCCTCTCCCTGAGGGAGAGGGGCTCGGGGGTGAGGGGGGTTACCCTACTTGCGCAGGTTGAGGGCCGCGACGACCTTGCGGTAGCGCTCGAGGTCCTTGCCCTTGAGGTAGTCGAGCAGACGGCGGCGCTGGCTGACCATCTTGAGCAGGCCGCGGCGCGAGTGGTGATCCTTCGCGTGGGTGCGGAAGTGCTCGGTCAGGGCGGTGATGCGCTCGGTGAGCAGCGCGACCTGCACCTCGGGCGAACCGGTGTCGCCCTCGTGCTGCTGGTACTGCGTGATGAGGCTCTGCTTCTTGTCGGTATGGAGTGCCATGGGTCCTCCGCGGCGCCAGAACCACCACCCTTCAGGGGTGGCCCGAGGCCGGGAAATGGGTTGGGGGGCGGCAGACTAGTCGGGCTGGGCTCGATGTCAAACCCCTCGACCTTGGCCGGCGGGCCCGCGGCGTCCTACGATCGAGCCATGCGCCATCTGGCCATGGTCGCGCTCGCAGCGGCCGCCCTCATGTCGACCTCGTGCGAGGTCGGTCAGGGCGTCGGACGCGTCTACGGCGACCTGCGGGTCGAGGGCTGCGGCGGCAAAGACCTCTCCGCCTACTCCATGGACCCGCATTTCTTCGGGGCCATCGCCGTCGGGCGCCAGCTGTTGATCCGCATCCAGCGCGGCGGCGACCTGCAGGAGTACACCGACAACCTGGTCATCGCCGTCGACGACCTCGACAAGGTCGTCGACAACCAGCCGATCGAGGTCCAGCTCCAGCGGCCCCCGGGCTCGGGACCGGAGGTGCCGGCCCCGCTCGTGCGCATGACGCTCAGCCTCCGCGGGACCTGCGGCAGCGGCAAGGTCGGTCCGAACGACAATCCCGCGGTCGTGCTCCACGTCGTCCGCGGCACGATCACGTTCAAGAGCATCCTTCGAGGTGACCCCTCGTCGTCCGACACCAACTCCAAGCGCATCGAAGGTTTCTTCAACGAGCTGGTGCTCGAGGACCCTCGCCACGAGGTCGGCCAGCCGGCGCGCTCCGCCGGGACGTTGAGCGGCGACTTCAAGTTCTTCTACCAGCGAGGCGGTCCGGCGCAGCCGTTCCCGTGAGAAGTCATCAGTCATCAGTCGTCAGTCGTCAGCCGAGACGGTCAGGTCCTCTCCGCTCGTTGCCGCCCGCCGCCCGCTCCCTCTCTCTTGACTGACGACTGACGACTGACGACTGGCGACTGAACGACTGACGACTGAACGACCGACATGAAACGTACTCCAGACGTCCGCACCGAAGCCGTCGTCGAAAAGCTCGTCGCCGGCGGCGAGGGCCTCGCGCGCCTCGACTCCGGCGAGATCGTCTTCGTGCCGCGCGCCGCGCCCGGCGAGCGCGTCGCCCTCGAGATCGATCGTCGCAAGCGCCCCGCGCGCGGCCGGCTGCTCAAGGTGCTGACGCCCTCGCCCGCGCGCGTCGAGCCGCCGTGCGCGTCGTTCGATCGGTGCGGCGGCTGCGATCTCATGCACCTGACGCCCGAGGCGCAGCGCGAGGCGCGGCTGTCGATCCTGCGCGAGGCGCTCGCGAAAGTGCCGCTCGGCGACGTCCCGATCGCCTGGCACGCGGCGACGCCCGCCCACGGCCGCACCCGCGCGCGCTGGCACGCGAAGTCGATCGGCGGCGATCGCCTGCTCGTCGGCTATCACGCGCTCGGCAGCAACACGATCGTCGCGCCCGAGGCGTGCGGCGCGCTCGATCCGCGCCTCTCGTCGGCGCTCTCGGACGCGCGCGCCACGTTCGCCGGCGCGAAGGGCGAGGGCGAGATCCACGTCGCGGTGGGCGAGGGCGGGCGGCCGGTGCTCTCGCTCACCTGGCGCGGCGAGGTCCCTCCGCGCGCGTTCGCCGAGGCGGAGCGCCGGGTGAAGGCAGGCCGTCTCGCCGGGGTCGAGATCGCCCTCGCCGGCGCGTCGACGCCCGCCCGCATCGGCGATCCGCGCCCCGTCTCCATCGCCGACGACGGCCTGCCGCTGCGCGCGCCGCCGCGCGGCTTCGCGCAGGCGAGCGAGATCGGCGATCGGGTGCTGGTGCAGCTGGTGCTCGCGCGCGCCGAGGCCAAGGGCAAGCGCGTCGTCGAGCTGTTCGCCGGCAGCGGCAACTTCACCGTGGCCCTCGCCCGCGAGGCCGTGCACGTCACCGCGGTGGAGCTCGACGCCGCCTCCTCCAAGGCCGCGCGCGACAACCTCGACGCCCGCGGGATCGGCAACGTGAAATCGATCGTGGCCGACGCCGACGCGTGGGCGCTGCCGAAGGACGCCGAGGTGGTGGTGCTCGATCCGCCCCGCAGCGGCGCGCGCGGCGCGGCTCGTGCGATCGTCGAACGCAAGCCGCGGCGGGTCGTCTACGTGTCGTGCGACCCGAACACGCTCGCGCGCGATCTGCGCGACCTCTCGGAGACCCACTCGGTCGTCGCGATCGACGCCGTCGATCTGTTCCCCGACACCAGCCACGTCGAGACGGTCGTCACGCTGGAGCGCCGCCGTTGATCCGCGCCGTCGTCTTCGATCTCGACGGCGTGCTCGTCGACAGCGAGGCGCTGTCCTGTGGCGCGACCGCCGATCTGCTCACCGCGCGCGGCGTCCCCATGACCGAGCCGGACGTGCGCCGGCTCTTCCTCGGCAAGCCGATCGCGGCGGTCTACGACCACGTCCGCGCGCTCGGCTGCGGGCCGCTGCCGGCGTCGTTCGCCGAGGAGAAGGAGCGGCTGTACTTCGAGCGCGCACGCGGCCGGCTGCGCGCGTTCGCCGGCGCAGAGGACGTGATCGCGACCGTCGGCGCGCGCCTGCCGATCGCCATCGCCTCCAGCGGGAGCCCGCGCAAGGTCGCGTTCTCGCTCGGCGAGACGGGGCTCTCGCGCCTCTTCTCCGTCGTCTGCACGACCGCCGAGGTCGCGCGCGGGAAGCCGGCGCCCGATCTGTTCCTGCTGGCCGCCGAGCGCCTCCACGTCTCCCCGCAGGACTGCGCGATCGTCGAGGACGCGCGTCCCGGCATCGAGGCCGCGCGCGCCGCCGGCGCCTTCGCGGTCGGCGTGACCTGGCCGCCGGCGCGCAGGCGGTGATCGACGACATCAGGGAGCTCCCGAACGTGCCCGCCGTCGCGGAGGCGCTCGCGTGAAGACGCGCGTGGACCTCCGTCTCCTCGAGGAGGTGCGGCGCTTCGATCTGCGTTTCACGTGCGACGACTGCGCGCACTTCGCGCGCAGCTCGGATGTCTCGGCCGGAGGCGACGGCGGCGGGGCGGAGCGCTGCGCGCACGGATGGCCGCGCGGCGAGCGCTCTCGCCCGCTGTCGCCGGGAGAGCAGATCGAGTTCTGCAAGGAGTTCGAGGCGGGCTGAGCGTCAGAACGCCTTCGCCATCATCCGCTCGCCGCTGTCACGACGCCCGCCGATGTCGAAGCGGCCCACGATCCCGCCGAAGAAGAACGGCGTCAGCGTGTAGCGCTCCCTGCCGAGCGACTCGAACGTCGGTCCCTCGCCCGAGCGGACCTCGGTCGTGAACATGGTCGCGTCCATGCCCACGGCCGGACCGAGCGCGACGCCGTCGCTGACGCGGTAGTCCACGCCGAAGCGGACGCGCGCGATCTGCAGGCCGTGCAGCGCACGGGTGGCCGAGTTCTCCGGGTTGATGAAGAAGCCGCGCCAGCCGGCGCCGAACCCGACCCAGGGATCGACGCGGCGGTGCGGGTTGACGTGCACCTGCGCCTGCACGCCGGCGTTCACCGTCGCGACGATGTCCTGCGCGGTGCCGCCCGGCGCGTGGAACTGGCCGTAGCCGCCGTACACGCCGATCAACCACCGCGGGTCGATGCGGTAGCCGATCTCTCCGTCGATCTGCCCGCCGGCGCGCGCGAAGTTGCTGGCGCGATCGCCCGTGCGCAACGTCAGGTCTCCGGTCGGTTGCGCGTACCCGAGCCCGATCCCGATCTCGGCCGCGCGCGCCGGCGCGGCCACCGTACGATCGATCGTCTCCTGCGCGCCGGTGGTGCTCGCGTAGGCCAGCACCACAGCGGCGATCCCCGACGTGACGAGCTTGCTGTTCATGGCGTCCCCCTCGGGCACGTGCCGGGCACGTGCCGTGCCGTTCGCGGTGGTCGATCGCGCCACAAACCCGCCGGTCGCGAGGCCACCACGACGACGCCGCCCTCCAACGCGCGGCACCTCACCTGAGCGCCGCGTTCACGTGAGCGGGAGGTGCGCGCGCGCAGGGCCAACGCGAGCAGGGCACGCGAGAACCCGGCGAGCACCGGCGTCGTGACGACGCTTCCCCGTGACGGTCAGCTGACGTCTACTGGCGGCATGCGTACCCGGGCATGGCTGCTGCCGCTCCTCCTTCTGTCGATGTCGCGCTGCGCGCCCTCGACGGAGCCGACCGCGTCGTCGCGCGCGTCGCGCGAGATCGTGACGAGCCTCTCGCGCGCGTTCGCGATGCGCCCCGCGAGCACGACCGTCGGGTTGCGCGCGCGCGTCCCCGACACGGCCGAAGGCGCCCTGCGCCTCGAGGTCGATGCGGCGACCTGGATCGAGCTGCGCCCGCGCGACGCCCGCGCGGTGCCGCGCCGCGACGAGGGCGGCGTCGCGGTCTACGCCGACGCGATGGCCGACGTCGATCTCGTGTACGTCACCGAGGGCGCGCGCGTCGAGGAGCTGCGCCTCGCGCACACCCGCGCCGCCGCCGCGCGATCGACCTGGGACGTGCGCCTCGGTCCGAGCGTCGGGGCGCTGCGCGTGAAGGACGGCCGTGTGGAGGTGCTCGACGCGAAGGGCGCGGTGCGCATCGCGACCGAGCCGGCGTGGGCCGCCGACGCGAACGGCGTGCGCCGCGCCGTGAGCCTGCACGTCGAGGGATCGACGCTCGTCGGCACGATCGACGTCGAGGGCCTCGCCGCGCCGATCGCCGTCGATCCGGCGTGGACCGCCGCCGCCGCGGTGAGCCCCCCGCGCGTGTTCCCGATCGTCGCGATGCTCTCGACGGGCAAGGTCCTGATCGCCGGCGGAGAGAGCCCGGGCCTCGGCGCCCTGACGACGGCCGAGCTGTACGACCCGGCGACGAACAGCTTCACCGCCTCCAAGTCGACGCTCAAGTGGGGGCGCCCCGCGATGACGAAGAGCTGGGTGGTCTTCGACGGCGGCAAGAAGGTGTTGTTCACCGAGACGCACGGCGGCGACTCCGGGCCGCCGCCGCTCGACGCGGAGATCTACGACGCGACGACCGACACCTTCTCCGTGACGGCGATGCCGTTCATGACGCGCGATCACTCGGCGACGGTCTTGAAGGACGGCAAGATCGTCCTGGTCGGCGGGCGCGACGACGGCAGCACGTTCCCGCAGGCGTTCCGCATCTTCGATCCCGCCGTCGGCACCTGGCGCACCGAGCTGCCCGCCGGACCGTACGGGAGCTTCTCGCGTCCCTTCGAGGGCCGGGTCGATCACAGCGCGGTGCTGCTCGCCGACGGCAAGGTGATGATCACCGGCGGCAGGACGGTGAGCGGGGGCTCGATCCCGACCGAGCGCGTCTCCAAGGACAACATGATCTGGGACCCGGCGCTCCCCACGTCGCTCGCGTGGAAGAGCGCGCTGCCGACCGGACGCGGAGGTCACGCCGCGTACCTCCTGTCGCGCGGCGCGACGGCCGGCCAGGTGATGGTGTTCGGCGGGTTCATCCAGAACCTCGACGAGTCCGGCACCATCCCGAGCAGCGGCGGCATGCTCTACGACGTCGCCACCGACAAGTGGACGCTCGGGCCGCTGCTCGCGTCGCCGCGCACCTTCTTCGCGTCGACGATGCTCGCCGACGGCCGCATCCTGATCACCGGTGGAACGTCGGGCATCGGCTCCTCGTTCGTCGCCAGCCAGACGGCCGAGATCTTCGACGGCGCGACCTGGGTCTCGGCGGGCACGATGCTCACGCCGCGCGGCGCCCACAGCTCCGCCGCGCTCGGACCGAAGGAGGTCCTCCTCGTCGGCGGCGTGAAGCAGGCGATCGAGGGCGTGCCGTTCTTCGTGAGCGCGACCGAGAGGTTCACCCTGCAGGCACTCGGCGCCTCCTGCGGCGCGCCGGGCGAGTGCGACTCCGGGTTCTGCGTCGACGGCGTGTGCTGCGGTTCGGCGTGCGCGGGGCGCTGCGAGGCCTGCGATGTCGCCGGTTCGGTCGGCACGTGCAAGCCGGTGAAGGGTAATCCACGCGGAAAACGTCCGGCGTGCGATCCCACCGCCACGCCCGAAGACGGGTGCGCGCTCTCGTGCGACGGCGTCGACACGACCGCGTGCAAGTACCCCGCGACGACGACGGCGTGCGGCGTGGCGACCTGCGTCGGCGGCGTGGAGCGCCACGTCAGCACCTGCGACGGCGCCGGCAAGTGCGGCGACGTGCCCCGCTCGTGCGGCGACTTCGTGTGCGGCGCCACGGCCTGCAAGACGACCTGCGCGTCGAAGGCCGACTGCGTCAACCCGAACCACTTCTGCTCCTACGGCAAGTGCATCCCCGTCGGCGCCAACGGCGCGACGTGCACCACCGACGAGGCGTGCGCGAGCGGCTCGTGCGTCGACGGCACCTGCTGCGAGTCGAAGTGCACAGGGCAGTGCGAGGCGTGCGACGTGCCGGGGCAGCTCGGCAAGTGCGTGCCGATCAAGGGCAAGCCGCACGGCGCCCGCGCCGCGTGCGCGGTCGACTCCGCCGACGCCTGCAAGACCGCCGTGTGCGACGGCACCAACACCGCCGCGTGCGCCGGCACCGTCGGCCCGTGCGGCGCGTACGCGTGCGACGGCGCGGCGCTCGCGTGCAAGAGCGCCTGCGTCGGTGACGGCGACTGCGCGAAGGGCTACGAGTGCGACGACGGCACGTGCGTGCCGCGGACCTCGAAGTGCACGCTCGATCTGACCGGCCTCGTCGGGACCGACGGCAAGACGGTCTCCTGCTCGCCGCTGCTCTGCCGCGACGGCCAGTGCCTGCCGACGTGCAAGTCGTCCGCGGACTGCCAGGGCGGGTTCATCTGCGATCCGAGCGGCGCGTGCGTGGCGCCCTCGCCGGGCGACACGGGCGACGACGGCGGCGGCTGCGCCACGTCGGGCCCGCACGGAACACGCGGCGGCGGAGCGCTCGTGCTCCTCGCCTTGCTCCTCGTCGCGCGGCGTCGCCGCCCCGTCTGATCGGGAGCCTCACGATGCAGACCTTCTTCGTCCAGATCAAGTGCCGGCTCGGCAAGACCTACGAGGTCGCCGGCCGGCTCGCCGACGCCGAGATCGCCGCCGAGATCTACTCGGTCGCGGGCGACTTCGACATCCTCGCCAAGTTCCACGTCGACGACGGCGTCGACATCGGGCACTTCGTCGCCGAGAAGGTGCAGAACATCGCCGACATCGTCGACACCCGGACGGTCCTCACCTTCCGCGCGTTCTGACGTCGGCTGGCCCGCGGCCCGACGCCGATCCGCTCGCGACGGACGTGCGCGAAATCATACTGGATTCGCGCTCGTCCTCGGGCTCCGATCGCCCGTCGGGCGGCGGTGCTCCCGCGTCGGCCCTCGGAGGTGTGTTCATGCGACGTGCTTCGCAGGTTCGGCGTGTGGCTGCGTGGATCGCGATCGGCGCCGGTGTCGCCGGTTGCGGCTCGAGCTCGACGGCCGACGATCCGGCACCCGTCGCCGACTCCTCGGTCGCCGACGGCGACCTCGTCGACTCCACCGCGCTCGACTCGGGCAAGCCCGACACCGCGCGTCCCGACACGTCGAAGCCCGACGCCGGGCCGTCGTGCACCGACGAGGTGAAGAACGGCGCAGAGACCGACATCGACTGCGGCGGCGGCGCGTGTCCGCTGTGCAGCGAGGGCCTCGGTTGCTCGGCGGGCTCCGACTGCGCGTCCGGCGTGTGCACCTCCGGCAAGTGCGCCGCGCCGTCGTGCACCGACGGCCTGAAGAACGGTCTCGAGCGCGACGTCGACTGCGGCGGGAGCAGCGGCTGCCCGAAGTGCGGGAGCGGCAAGGTCTGCGCGTCGGCCGACGACTGCGCGAGCGCGATCTGCACGTCGGGCGCGTGCGTCGCCGCGACCTGCTCCGACACGGTCGAGAACGCCGCGGAGACCGACATCGACTGCGGCGGCGGCACCTGCCCGAAGTGCGCCGACGCGAAGTCGTGCGCGGCCGGGAGCGACTGCTCCTCGGGCGTCTGCACCAGCGGCACCTGCGCCTCCGCGGGCTGCACCGACGCGGTCGAGAACGGCAGCGAGACCGACGTCGACTGCGGCGGCGGCGCGTGCCCCAAGTGCGCGACGGCGAAGGTCTGCAAGGTCGCCGCCGACTGCCTGAGCGGCTTCTGCACCGCCGGCGCGTGCGCCGCGCCGACCTGCACCGACAAGCTGAAGAACGGCACCGAGACCGACGTCGACTGCGGCGGCAGCTGCACGACGAAGTGCGCCAACGGCCTGCTCTGCGACGTGAACGCGGACTGCACCTCGCTCTTGTGCAGCGCGGGCAAGTGCGCAAACAGCTGCGCGAACACCACGCTCGACGGCGCCGAGACCGACGTCGACTGCGGCGGGCTCTGCGCCGACTGCGTGCCCGGCAAGAAGTGCAAGGTCGGCGCCGACTGCACGAGCGGCATCTGCACGGCGCTGCTCTGCACCGCGCCGATCTGCACCGACAAGGTCAAGAACGGCAGCGAGTCCGACGTCGACTGCGGCGGCGCCTCCTGTCCGAAGTGCGCGGACGCCAAGACGTGCGTCTCGGCCGCCGACTGCACGAGCGGCGTCTGCGTCGCCGGCAAATGCGCGGCGCCGACCTGCACCGACAAGGTGAAGAACGGCACCGAGACCGACGTCGACTGCGGCAGCACCTGCACCGCCAAGTGCGCGAACGGCAAGGCCTGCATGCTCGGCAGCGACTGCGTGAGCGCCAACTGCACCGGCGGCTTCTGCGCTGCGGCGACGTGCACCGATCTCGTCCTCAACGGCGCCGAGACCGACGTCGACTGCGGCGGCGGCACCTGCGGCGACTGCGCGGCGGGGAAGATCTGCAAGCTGCCCGGCGACTGCCAGGCGGGCCTGTGCGCGGTCGGCACCGACGGCAAGCTGCGCTGCTCCGGCTCGTGTCCCAACGCGATCAAGGACGGCGTCGAGACCGACGTCGACTGCGGCAGCGGGACCTGCGCGCTGTGCAAGCAGGCGAAGGTCTGTAAGACGGCCGCCGACTGCCTGTCGGGCACCTGCGTCGCCGGCCTCTGTCGCCCGCGCACCTGCAAGGCGCTCAAGACGCAGGAGCCGACGCTGCCGTCCGGCAACTACGTGATCGCGCCCGACGGCGTCGGCGCGATGACCGTCTACTGCGACATGACCACTGATGGCGGCGGCTGGACGGTCGTCAGCTGGAACGCCCTGCTCACCTCGCAGACGTGCGTGCATCGACTCTCGTCGAGCGCGCCGGCGTGCGGGACCACGCCGGGCACCGCCGCCGACTGGCAGCTCGCCGGGGCGAGCATGAACAAGATCACGTTCAACGAGATCCTCTTCCGCTCGTACTCGACGCAGCTCGCCCCCGGGACGCCGTTCGCGGCGACGAAGCTCGTGCTGACCGCCGCGACCACCGTGGGGACCGGCGCGTTCGGCGGCATCACCGCCTCGCCGATCACCGGCCTCCCGCAGCTCAACTGCAACGACACGTTCTTCCCCATCGCCGCGCGCACCGCGGTCGCCGTCGACGTCAACGGCTACACCATCTGGGGCCAGCCGAAGGCCGGCTGCTCGGCGAACATCAGCGGCGGCCTCGGCTTGAACGTCGTGACCACCGGCCTCGGGCACGGCAACTCGGGCTTCGACAGCAACGACGCGGCAGGCGCCTGCGGCTGCGGCGATCTGTTCTCGCCCGACGGCATCCAGAACCGCTACGGGTACTTCGGGCTCCGCTGATCAGGGGCAGAAGACGACCTCGAACGACGTCTCCGACGAGCAGGCGTGCAGGCCCGCGGCGTCGTCGTACGCGTAGCTGTACGCGCTCGGGCACATCGATCGCATCGCCGCCACGTACGCGGTGCGCACGACGCTCAGCGGCTCGGCGGCGTTGCTGCACGCTTGCGACGTCATGCAGCTCCGGTCGATCGTGCAACCGCCGCTCGTCGGATCGATCGGGGTCGGGCAGCAGAGGTGCAGACCGGGATCGACCGACTCCGGCTGGCCGCGGCCCCACGGCGCCGGGTAGTTCCACCGCTTGCACGGCGCCATGCAGCCGATGACCCGGCCCGCGCCGTCGCGCACGCGCAGGTCCTCGTGCGCATAGGCGGGGAAGCGACCGCGGCCGCTCAGATCCTCGGCGCCGGGGCAGCGGTCGAGCGAGAGACCGGAGCAGTCCGAGCTCACGCAGCTGCCGCTCTCGGCGCCCTTTCCGCGGGGGACGACTTTGAACGGCAGCGTGTAGCCGTCGACCTGGCTCAGGTTGTACCAGGTCTGCGCGGAGCTCCCGCGCGGCGCGAACGTCGCCTCGAACTTCGAGTCGATCGGCGGCTGACACCCGGCCGCCGGGCACGGCTTGCCGCCGCCCTCGCCGCTGTCGCCGATGCGACAGTTGCGACCCGCGCCGTCGCACCCGGTCTTCGGCCAGAAGCGCGTCGAGGCGAGGCCGCCGTCGGGGATTCGGTAGTCGTGCGATTGGCCCCGCGTCAATCGGATGTTCTGTGGGTCGCCGACGTTGTCGGAGTGCGCGATCCAGATCGGCTCGGCGCACTGGCTGGTGATCCGCAGCCTCGTGGTCGGGCCGCCGCCTCCGCCCGGCGCGCCGGAGACCGGCAGGAGCCTCCACTTCTGCGCGTCGCTGCCGACGTAGTGACGGACCTGCGCGACGTTCGCGCCGTCGGCCTTCGAGGCCCAGGCGACGTCGAGGTACATGCCGCTGTGGCGGGCGCGGAGGTAGTAGAACCCGTCGCCGGCGGGCTCGAGCCGCCACTGCTGGTTCTCGCCGCCCCAGTAGCTCCACTGCTGGACGTTGGCGCCCTCGGACGTCTTGCGCCCCTCGACGTCGAGGACCTTGCCGCTCACCAGCGCGCGGATGACGTAGAAGCCGCCTTCGACCGGCTCGAAGCGGAATCGCTGCGCCGCGGTGCCGTTGCGCGCCCACTGGTGGACGTTCGCGCCGTCGGCCGTCGATCCCCAGGCGACGTCGAGGAGCTTGCCGCTGTGCTTCACCTCGAGCTCGTAGATCGTGCTCGGAGAGATCGCCTCGCCGGCGCGGTCGGCCCCCGTGTCGTCGACGCCTTCGACGCTGCACCCGGTGGCGAGGAGAACGGCGAACGCGAGGGGCTTCCGGATCGACATGGGGTGGCGCGACTGCCATCCTCGTGCCACGCGAAATCGACGGGAGAAGCGTGGATCGGGCGTCCGAGCGCTGGGGAGTCCAGTCGCCCTCCGTCACCGGGCGATGACGAGCGCGCGATCGCGTGGCAGAACGCCGTGCGTGATCTCGAGCAGGATGGGGGCATTGGGTGTCGTGCTGCTCGCCGGCTGCGCCGCCGCCGAGAGCGAGCCCGCGGCGGCCGTCGACGCCGACGGGTCCGCGATCGACTCCGGCGCGGACACCGCGACGACCGACACCGCGATCGCGTCGAAGGACTCCGCGGTCCCGGACACGGCGGTCGCCGACGCCAAGGTCGCCGACATCGGCCTCGCCGACACGGGCCTCGCCGACACCGGCCTCGCCGACGCGGGCCTCGCCGACACCGGCCTCGCCGACGCCAAGATCGACGCCGGCTTCCCGAGCACCGCGCACGTGCACATCACCATCACCAACACCTGCGCGGTGAGCACGTCGCCCACGTCCTTCGACGTCCCGGCCGGCGCCACGGTGAAGGTCGCGTGGCACAACCACAGCGCCGACTATCGCGCCGACGTCTGGGCCTCGTACGGCGGCGGCTACCTCGGCCTGGAGACGGGCGCGACCTGGAACGAGCCGTACGAGCACTGCTTCATCAAGAGCACGCACACCGAGTACGTCGACGTCACCCCCGAGGGCTCGCCGTCCTCGTGCGGCAAGCAGCGGGTGTACTTCTACTGTCACGGGTGATCGGCGTGAACGAGGGGGTGTGTCGCGGCGACGACGGTCCTCGGGGCGACGCCGGCGAAGTGTCGTCGTACGCCCACAGGATCGCGCTTCGTTGCCCGGCACGCGATGTGCTGTGAAGGTCCCCATGCGCAACGCCGCACGAGGGTCGTTCGCCGCGCTCGCGCTGGTCGCGATCGTGCTCCTCGTGCGGCACGCCGGCAGCGACGCGTTCGTCGCGTCGCTCCGGCGCGCGCTCCCGTGGATGCCCCTGCTGCTCGCGCTCGAGGGCGTACGCATCGGCGCCGACCTGATCTCGCTGCGCTCGCTCTGCGGCGCCGACGCGCGGCGCTGGCCCCTGCGCGCGTGGATCGGCCTGCACCTCGAGGCCAACGCGGCGCTCGTGGTGTTGCCGGGCGGACGCGCGGTCTCCGAGGGCATGAAGGTCGCGCGGCTGTCGCCGCTCGTCGGCCGCGGCCGTGCGACGGCGCTCGTCGCGACGCAGCACGCCGCCACGATGCTCACGATCGCCCTGGCGTGCGCGCTCGGCGCGCTGGCCGCCCGCCGCGTCGCGCCCGTGCTCGCCCTGGCGATGGCGATCCACGCGGGGGTCACGCTCGCCGGCGCCGCGGCGCTGCGCGTGTCGCTGGCCCGCGCGAAGGTGCCGCGCTTCCTCGCCGGCGCGACCCTCGACGAGCTCCGCGCGGCGGCGCGCGCGCTGCCGTTCTTGCCGCGCGCCGCGTTCGCCGCCAAGCTGGTCAACCGCGCCGCGCAGCTCGCGCAGCTCGCGATCCTGCTCCACGTCGTCGGCGCCGCGACCGGCGCGCTGACGGCGTGCATCGCCACCGGCGTGACGCTGCTGGGCGGCCTGCTCGGCGAGCTCTCGCTGGCGCAGATCGGGTGCACCGACGCCGCCTTCGTCGCCGCGACGTCCGCGCTGTCGCTCGGGGTCGGCGGCGCGCTCGCCATCGCCTCGCTCGCGCGGTTCGTGCAGTTGACCTGGAGCGCCGTCGGGAGCGCGCTCTCGTTGTCCTCTCGTCTTCGGGTTCGGCGTCGTGTGGAGGGAAGCCATGTCTGATCAGCTGTCCGGGGTGAGCGCCGCGCGTGCGGCGTTCGGTGCGCTGAGGAGCCGCTTGCTCGGGAGGCACGCCCCGCTCTTCGTGAACATCGAGCCCACCCACCGCTGCAACCTCGCCTGCACCTTCTGCGACAAGCACGAGGGCGAAGCGATGAGGACCGAGGACGGCGTCCGTCTCCTCGAGGAGCTCGCCGCGCTCGGCGCCGTCTCGGTGTGCTTCGACGGCGGCGAGCCGCTCGCCCATCCCGGCATCGGCGCCATGGTCGACAAGGGGCGCGACCTCGGCCTCGCCGTCTCCATCAGCACCAACGGCACGCTCCTCCCGCGGCGCATCGACGCGATCGCCCGGGCGAACGTGGTGAAGATCAGCGTCGACGGCCCCGAGGCCATCCACGACCATGGCCGCGGCGCGGGCAACTGGAAGAAGGCGCTGGCCGGCGCGCGTGCCGCCAGGGACCGCGGCCTCTGGGTCGCCCTCCGGATGACGATCGCCGAGCACAACGTCGGCCACCACCGCGAGGTGCTGCGACTCGCCGAAGAGCTCGGCGTGGAGGCGCTGTTCCAGCCCGCGATCGGATCGCTCCTCGACGCGACCCGGCACGCCGCCGCGCACTCGCCCCACGTGCGCGCCTACCGCGCGTCGATCGACGATCTGGTCGCGCTGAAACGTCGGGGAGCGCCGGTGGCCAACGAGTACGTCGCGCTCGAGCATCTCCGCGAGTGGCCCGACCCGAACCCGGTCCCCTTCTGCGGCGGCGGCCGCGTGATGGCCGCGATCGGCCCCGAGGGGGGCGTCTACCCCTGCGGGCGCGTCGGTCGCGATCGCCCCGCGCCCAACGCGATCGCCCACGGCGTCGCGCGCGCGTTCGACGACGTGCTGCGTCCGACCGATTGTGCCAGCTGCTGGTGCACGCTCACGCTGGCGAACTGCTACGCGTACCGCTTCGATCCGCGCCTGCTCGACGGGAGGTTCTCTCCTCCGTCGCTCGACGACTGGCGGGCGCTCGCGCCGCCGGAGCTCGCGGCCGTCGCGCCGCCGAACGACCTCGTGATGCTCCGCCGCAAGCGCGCCTGATCACGCGAGCCGCGCGCGGATCGCCTCGAGGACGGCCGGATCGATGGCCGGCGGCGCGCCGAGCTTCTCGCGCACGTCGTGCACGACGCCGGAGAAGCGCCCGCCGAAGCGCTCGCACACCGAGCACTCGCGGACGTGCTGTTCGACGCGCACCCGATCGGTCGGACCGAGCTCGCCGTCGACGTAATCACCGAGGACGGCGAGGACCTCGGAGCACCTCATCCCACCGGCGTTGCGTTCCTGGCTCACCACGCCCTCCTCGATACCCTTCACCGCCGCGAGCAGCCGCAGGCGCGCGCGGTGCAACCGGCTCTTCATCGCCCGAAGGTCGAGGCTCAGCTGATCGGCGACCTCTTCGCCGGAGAGCCCCTCGAGATCGCGCAGCACGATCACCTCGCGATCGTGCGCCGCGAGCGAGGCGAGCGCGCGCGCCAGATCGTCGCGCTGGATGGCGCGGGCGAGCGCCCGGTCGGGCGAGGCGCCCCAGCCGGCGGCGACGCCGAGCGCCATCATCGGCTCGACGTCGGCCGCGTCGCCCACCGGTCGCTCGCGCCTGCGATGGAGCTGCTCGAACGCGGCGTGGCGCGCGATCGCGAACAGCCACGGTCGCGCGCCACCCCGTGCCTCATCGAACGTGTCGAGCGCGCGGAACGCGCGCGCGAAGGTCTCCTGCAGCACGTCGTCGGCCGCGGCGCCGTCGCCGACGATCGCGCGCGCCAGGCGCCCGACGGCCGGCGCGTTCCGCTCGACGAACGCCGCCGCCGCCGCGCGATCGCCCGCGCGGGCAATCGTCAGGAGGTGGTCGTCGTCTTCGTCGCGCACGTCGAGATCCCGAGCAGAGTGTACAGCGGGCAGCTGCCGATCAGCCCGGTGAGGATCGGAATCAGGCCGAGGAACGCCCACGGCGTCTTCGGTCCGATGAACGCGAGCAGCACAACCATGACGCCGACGGCGACGCGCAGCACACGCTCGACGGCGTGCTCGTTGACGGGGAGCAGCTTGGACATGAACGAGCCTCTCGATCTCGGCACCGGTCGATCCGGCGCCCTCGAAGGTCAGTAGGAGGCTCGTTCGAGAAGGATTCGCGCCCGCGTCGAATTTCTCCGCGGCGGCCGCCGCGGGCGCGGCGCGGGCGGATAATGGCGCGCATGTACCGGCAGGCCGACGAGCAGGAGGCGCCCGGCACGCTCGTGCTGCCGGCAGAGACGGGCGCGGGCGCCTTCGCGTTCGCGCTCGCGGCTGTGCTCCTCGTCCTGTCGCTGGTCGTCCAACCCACGCGCGGGTTCTCGCCCTGGCTGGCGGCGCTCGCCTGCTCCTTCGCCGCGCTCGGCGTCGCGACGCGCGCGTACCGTCCCCGGCTCGTGACCCGCGAAGGGCACGCCGAGCTCTCCGTCGGGTTCGGCCTGCTCGGCATGCGGCTCGGTCAGGTGCGCCTCGGCGCCGGGTCGATCGTCACGGCCGGCGTGGTCCGCGGCGGGTGGATCTTCGGGTTCGAGATCTCCGACGGCGCGTGTCACGTCGCGTGGACCACGCGCGGCGCGTCGTCCGCGGAGCGAACGGTCGCCGCGCTCCAAGCGCTCGCCGATCGGAGCGGCGCCACGCTGCGTCGCATCGGGGAACCCGCGCCGCCGCACGGCTATCGCGTCCAGTCAGCCAAGGTCGGCGACGCGGTGACGTGGACCTGGTCCGGGAGCCGTGTGCCGCTCGACCGGTACGGCTGGCTGACCGCCGCCTGCCTCCTCGCGTTCGCGGCGACGCTCACTGCGGCGAACGCGCGCACGCTCGAACGAGCCTTCGGCGTCGCGATCCTCGGGCTCACCTTCGGGTACGGCGTCGCGTTCGTCATGAAGTTCGCCGTGGCGGCGCTCTGGGATCGCGCGCTCGGACGCCTTCTGCGCACGCGGCTCACGGTCGCCCCGAATCGCTGGCGCCTCGAGCACCGTTGGCTCTTCGTCCGGCGGGTGCGCGAGGGCGAGGGGACGATCGGCCTCGCCGCCGATCAGCTCACGGCCACGGTGACGAGGCGATCGCTCGCGTTGGTGCAGCCGATCCTGCGCGTTCGCTGCGACGGTCGAGAGATCGCACGCCTCTCGGGGCTCTCCGCCGAAGCGCAGCGGTGGATCGTCGAGGTCGCGGAGCGGGTCGCGAGGCCAAACCCCCCGGCGCCTCAGCCCGCGCCGGAGATCCTGCGAAGCGCGCGCTCTTGATCGGCGTTGGCGCGGGTCAGCGGGTAGGTGACGGCGAACACGACCGCGAGCGCCGCGCCCGCCGCGGCGAACACGATCATCGCGACGTCCTCCTCCAGCGACAGCGCGCGCGCGAGGTCGCGCGCCTCGGTGAACCGCTGCTGCAGCCCGACCGCCGCCGCGAACGCGAGCAGCGCCAAGAGCACCAGCGACGCGCGCAGCCACGCGACGACGACGGACTTCCAACGGAGGGAGTCGAGCACCATCGCGCGGTCCTCGTGCTCGCCGCCGTCGATCACCACCTGCGACTGCAGGGGAACGATGGGGAGGAACATCACGTGCACGAACACCGTCGCCACGTGCACGGCGCCGGGGACCCGCTCGACGGCCCCGAAGCGCCGCGTGCCGAAGACGATCATGGCTCCGGATCATCCCGCCGTCGTCACCTACCCGGCAACAGGGGGGTGCGGTCGACCGTCATGGACGGCGCCCGTCGCGCGCCACGCAGGCGTCCATGCGCGGGTTCGTCGCTTTTCGGGCGAGCGGCTCCGGTGCAGGCTGATCGGGCGCCATGAACACGACGATGATCCTCATCGCGTTCCTCGTCGCGGTCGCGGCGATCGCGTGGTTCCTGCGCGGGCGCTCCGGCACGGCGGCCGTTTCGCGGCAGACCGCGAACGCCACCGTGCGCACCAAGCGCAAGGTCATCGTCGAGGAGCGCACCAAGTACCTGGTCGCGTTCGACCTCGACAACGGCGACTCCGAGAGCCTCGACGTCGACCCCTCGATCTTCGATCGCGTGCGCGAGGGTCAGCGGGGCACGCTCGTCTACGAGGAGACTCGGTGCCTGTCGTTCGAGCCGGAACGCGCGTGACCGAGCGCGGCCGTCGAACGCGCGGCCTGATATCGTGCACCTCATGGACGTCCGCCTGCGGCCGCTCGCGAGCCTCGACGCGCGGTCGGTGCCGCTTCCGCACGGCACCGAGGTCGTGACGCACGTCGATCGCGTCGTCGGGGATCGTCGCGTCCCGCAGGGCGCCATGGGTCGGGTGGTCAAGGTCGACGGCGACGCGATCGACGTGCACGTCGTCGGCGTGGGCGTGCTTCGCTACGCCCGCGACGAGATCCTCCCGAGGAAAGTAGGCCAGATCGCGTATGCGCACCGACGCGCCGACGCCTGGCGCGCGCTGCGTCCGTGCGTCGTCCTCGAGACCACCGTCGGCTCGCGTGCCTGGAACCTCGCGGACCATGCGTCGGACGAGGACCGCCGCGGAGTCTTCGCCCCGCCCTTCTCCTGGACGCAGGGGCTCGTCGCGCCGCCCGACGATCTCGCCAGCGCCGACGGCAGCGCGGCGTATTGGTCGGTCTCCAAGGCCGTGCGACAGGCGCTCCGCGCGGATCCGAACACGCTCGAGGCGCTCTTCGTGCCGAGTGCGCGCGCGCTCGACCCGATCGGCGAGTGGATCCTCGACGCGCGTGGCGCCTTCGTCTCGATCGAGATCTACGGCACGTTCGGGCGGTACGCGCTCGGCCAGCTTCATCGCCTCGAGCAGGGCCTGCGGCTCGCCGAGCACCGCGCGGTCGTCCTCGAGTGGCTCCGCGACGACCCGACGCTGACGCTCGACGCGATCGCCGAACGGCTGTCGAAGGTCTCGACCAGGGTGATGCCGACAGAGGCCGATCGCGTCCATCAGGCCAAGCAGTACGTGAAGCAGCTCTATCGATCGCTCGCTGATCAGGGCGTGATCGAGAGCAACGACTTCGCTTCGCTGGTTCGGTTCGCGGCCGATCGCGCCGCGGACTTCGACCTGCCGCGGGAGCTCCGACCGAAGAACGCGTACAACCTGCTGCGGCTGCTCTCGACCGGCACCCGATGGCTGCGCGAAGGCGCGCCCACGTTCGCCGTCGAAGGAGCGCTCCGCGATCGCCTCCTCGCGATCAAGCGCGGCGAGGTCCCGCTCCCGGACGTGCTCGCCGAGGCCGAGACCATGGCGCACGATCTCGAACGCGCGCGCACCGAGTCGCAGCTGCCTGCCCGGCCCGATGTCGCGCGCGCCGACGCGCTCCTCCGCCGGATCGGCGAGGAGGTCGCGCGTCGCTCGATCGCGCGGGAGCCCGGCGTCTGGGGGCGCGACGCTCCGCCACCGCCGGAGGTCACATGGAACGACTGAGCGTGCTCACGGCCGACCAGCTTCGCATCGCCGAGCGTGTCATCGGAGAGGAGGAGACACGTCGCGAGCACGTCGTCGTCTACCTGAGCGGCGCGCACGCCTACGGCTTTCCCTCGCCCGACAGCGATCTCGACCTCAAGGCGATCCATGTCGCGAGCACGGCCGATCTGCTCGGGCTCGAGGTCCCCGAGCCGACGTTCGACCGCGCCGAGGTGCTCGATGGCGTCGAGATCGACTACACGTCCAACGAGCTCGCGCACGCGCTCGCGGGCATGCTCGCCGGCAACGGCAACTTCCTCGAGCGAGTCCTCGGCCGCACGGTGGCCTTCGCCTCGCCGCTCCTCGACGAGCTGCGCCCGATCGCCCGGCGCTCCCTGAGCCGCCGCGTGCACCGCCACTACCGCGGGTTCGCCGCCAACCAGCTCAGGTTCCTCGAGAAGGAGCCGACGGCCAAGAAGCTCCTGTACGTGCTCCGCACCGCGACGACCGGCATCCACCTGCTCGAGACCGGCCAGCTCGACCCCGACCTGACCTCGCTGATGGCTCGCTACGGCCTGCCCGACGCGGCGGAGCTCGTCGAGCGCAAGCGCGCCGGCGAGCGGGTCGCGCTCGATCCTGCGCAGCTCGCGGCCTGGCGTCCGCGCGTCGACGCGCTGTTCGCGCGCCTCGACGCCGCGCGCGAGACGAGCCTGCTCCCCGAGGATCCGCCCAACGCGCCCGAGGTCCGCGACTGGCTGCTCTCGGTCCGCCGCCGCCGCTTCGAGTGACCGGCACGTGGCCGTCGCCGGGCCGCTCGGCCGAAGCGGCACTTGATTCCCGGCGCATGTCGTTGCGGGCGACGCACGGGATGCATCGCATGCCCCACGTCATCCCAACATGTGCATCTCGCTGTCGACCGGCTCAGCCGAGGCAGCGACCGGCGACGGGGAGTCTCTGTTACCGTTGGGAAGTGCGGACCGGTACGGCATGCGCAGCCGTCTCGACCGATCGGCGCCAAGGGGTGCTCGTCGAGATCGGGTGCGCCACCGAGGTCGTCGAGCGCAAGCCCGCGTTCGTCGCGTTCGCGCGTGATGTCGCGACGGCGCTGGTCGGGGCGAGGCCGGACGCCGATTTTCGGCGCATGTCCTTTCCCGGCGGAGAGCAATCGCTGGACGAAGCGCGCTGGCGGCTCGGAAAGCGGCTGGGTGAGACCATCACGATTCGACGTTTCCACCCGCGGGAGACGATGCTGGCGGGCATCATAGGTTCGGCCACGTCGGGCGAGCCGGGCCACCCGGTCGCGGTCCTCGTCGTCGGAGATCTAGGCACCGGTGCGGACCGCAACTTGGCAGGATCCCTCCTCGACGGAGTCGCGGCCGTCGTGGCGCGACGACGTGCGCACCCGGAAGACTCCTGGCGCCACGCGTTCGGGAGCTTGCCGCCGCATCTCGACTGGGCGGCCGCGGCCCTGATCCGCCTTGCATCATCGGACGAGGACCTTCGTGAGGCGTTTCCGCGCGACGCCGAAGGCCGGCCTTGCGTCGATGACGCGACGCTCGAGGCGATCCGCGGGCGCATCACCAGCCGCCTGGGAGGTCCCTTGATCCTGCGTGACGCGATCGGGTTCGACCTCTCCGACGACGGCCCGGACCGGCCGCCCTTCGGTGCCGAGACGGCGCTCCGCCACGCCGGACGCGTCGCCTGACCCATCCCGCGTCTTGCGTTCGCGTCCGCGTTCGCGTCCGCGTTCGCGTTCGCGTTCGCGTTCGCGTTCGCGTTCGCGTTTCTTCGGCGCCTCGTCGTCGTCGTCGTCGGAGGACTTCTTCTTCTTCGGCTCCTCGTCGGAGGAGTCGTCGCTCGTCTTCTTCGCCGCCTTCTTCCACGCGCTCTTGAAGCCGTCGCAGTCGTCGTCGCACTTCCGCGCCTTGTCGTAGTCCTTCGCGGCCATCACGCACTTGGCGAAGCACTTGTACGCGTCGGGGGAGTCCTCCTTCACGACGCCGAGCGCCTTCGGGCACTGCGACTTGAACTTCTCGCGCGCCTTCTGGATGATCTTCTCGAGCTTCGGATCGATATCCTCCTGATCCTTCTTCTTCTCCTTGTCGCGCTCCTCTTCGAGGTCGGCGGCGTGGTTGCAGACCTTCTCCGGAGAGGGCGTGCAGCCGACGACGAGCGCGGCGAAGGCGATGCCGAAGGCGAGCGTGACGTGCTGGTGCATCGAGGGGCCTCGTGAGGACGTGAGCGACCGGAAGCGGGCGGTCAGCGTACCATCGCGTACGCTCGGGAGTCTCCAAACATGCGCCTGTTCTTCGGGATCTTCCTGCCGCCTACGGTGCACGCGCGGGCCGTCGAAGCGAGCGCGCGCGCGCGTTCGGCGATCACCGACCGGTCCGTTCGTTGGGTCGCGGCGCCGCAGCTGCACGTCACCCTGCAGTTCCTCGGCGAGCTGTCCGAGGAGCGCGCGTCGCGCGCGGAGGAGATCGCGCGCGAGATCGCCCGCGGGCACGCGCCCTTCCGCCTGCGTCTGCGCGGCCTCGGCGCGTTCCCCAACGCGCGTCGTCCGAGCGTGCTGTGGCTCGGCGTCGGCGACGGCGACGCGCTGCACGCGCTCGCGGAGTCGCTCGGCGCGGCGCTCGCGACCGACGGCTTCTCGATCGAGGCGCGCGCCTATCACGCGCACGTCACGCTCGCGCGCATCAAGGGTCCGGTGGGCGGCCGTCAGGTCGCCGCGCTCCTCGCCGCCGAGCACCCCGAGGCGGAGACCGATCCGTTCGACGTCGACGCCTTCGCGCTGATCGAGAGCCGTCCCGGGCCCCGTGGCTCCGAGTACGTCCCGCGCGCCCAGGTCTCGCTCACGCCCGCGAGAGGGCGATGACGAACACCGCGAACCCCACCACGGCGACCCCGAGCGCCGCCCACGCCCGCCGCCGCTCCGGCTCGCGATCCATGCCGCGCAGCGGCGAGCCGCTGACGAGATCGCGGGCGAGCAGCGCGTCGACCGCGGCGAGCAGCCGGAAGCTCCCGAGCGCCGCGATCGCCAGGCCCACGTAGAACGCGGCGACCGCCGCGGGCCGCGGGCCGTCGTCGCGGGCGAGGAGCGCCCGGTGCTCCTGGATCACCCGCTCGCGCGGCTTGTCGCGATCGATGCCAGGCGTGCCCTTGGCGGTGAGGAGGATGGCGATCTGCGCGTCGGCCTCGCGCGCGCGGCTCTCCCACGGCACCCACGGCCCGCGCGTGGCGCGCCCGGCGGCGCGGATCGCCTGCCAGGCGATCAGCGCGGTGTCGAGATCGCCTGCGGCCTCCGCCTTGCGCGCGACCTCTCGCAGCTTGTCGTAGCCGATGCGCGGGTGCGTCGCGCCCGGCACGTACCACTTCGCGGCGCGCATCGACCACGCGATGGTGCCCTCGACGTCGCCGCGCGCCTCGGCCTCGTCCGCGCGCCGGACCGCCGCTCGCCCCTCGAGGATCGCGCGACCGACGAGCGCCGCGAGCAGCGCGACCAGCGCGACGATCCAGAGGCGGCGGGTCCTCACGCGAAGTCCCGCTTGCGGAACACGAGCGCCGACAAGACGAGCAGGACCACGACGTAGAGCACGCCGTACCCCGCGGCCGCACCGACGTAGCCGGCGACCGAGCCCCCGGTGTGTCCCATCGCGACCGTGCGCGGCGGCACGTAGAGGTGGAGGTTCGGCACGACGCGCGCGATCGCGCGGCCCGCGACGACGATGGTCGGGCCGAACGTGCGCTCGGGGAGACGCGCGAGCAGGTCGGCGTTCCGTCCGATGAGGACGATCCCGATGGTGAGCGCCGCGGTGAGGAAGGGCGACGAGAACGCGCCGAACACCATCGACACCGCGGTGACGATCGCCGACTCGACGATCGCCAGCGCCACCGTCACGAGGACGTAAAGGCGCAGATCGCCGAGCGGCCCGACCGAGAGCGCCTCGGCGACGAACAGCGCCGGCGAGAGGAGCAGGAACGGCGTCGACTTGTCGCGCGCGCGCACGATCACGAGGGCGCCGAGCGCGCCGACGCCCACCCACGGAAGCACCGCGCGGAACGGCACGCCCTCGGTGCGCGCGATCGACGTCAGCGTCAGCGAGAGCGCCCCTTGCAGGAACGAGAACGTCGCGATCGTCGCGAGCACGCCGAGGTGCTTGCCGACGAGCAGCTCCCAGCGACGGATCGGTCGCGCGAGGATGGGGAAGATGGTCTTTCGCTCGTAGTCCTTGAAGAGCAGCGTGGCGCCGAGCACGACCGCGGAGACCAGCGCGAAGAGCGAGAGCGTCGACGTGGTCAGGACGGCGACCACCTCAGCCCGGTCCCGCCCGAGGGACATCGCCGCCACGAGCAGGCTCGCCACGCCGACCGCCAGCCCCGAGCCGAACAGGGCCAGCGGTACGCGATCGCGCGCGGCTTCGCGGAAAGTGTTCAGGGCGATGGCGAGGATTCGCGCGAGCAAGGCGCGGGGATGCTACCGCGGCGCGGCGGGAATGGTAGGTTTCCGCCCCCGATGCTCGCGACGATCGCTCTGGCCGCGGCGACCTCGGTTCCGGCGGCGCCGCCCGTCGAGCCGGAGCCGCCGGGGATCTTCGCGCGCGCGACCGCCGACGAGCCGCTCGAGCGCCTCACCTTCCTCGTTCCCGGCGTGACGTTCCACGGCTGGCAGCCGGTGCGCCCGGTCCACCCCCATCGCCAGCCGGCGAGCGGCGCCGGGCTCGAGGTCTCGCTCGCGCGCTGGATCTCCGGCGGGACCTACGTCGGCGCGGTGGTGCACGGCGAGAAGCTCGATCGCTTCCGCGGCGGCATCGGCGTCGAGGCGGGCTATCAGCTCGTGGGCATCGAGCTCGGCCTCGCGCGAGAGCTCCCCGTGCGCGACGGCCCGCGCGGGCAGTGGTCGCTCGAGGTCGGCCCCTACGCCTCCATCGGCATGCTCTACGTCATGCCGCGCTGGGTGTTCGCGCTCGATCGGCGCGGCGCGCGCGACACGCCCGGCGACGGCGTGATGCTCGTCGTCGGGCTCAAGCTGCCGATCAAGATCGGAGGGCGCTGACGTGCGCCCGATCCCGGCCAGCGTCCGCGATCCGCTGCGCGAGGTCCTCCTCGATCGTCAGGAGTCGCGCGTGCCCTTCACGCGCGCGCAGCCGGCGAGCGTGCTCCTGCCGCTGGTCGATCGCGGCGGCGAGGCGCACATCTGGCTCATCAAGCGCACCGAGACGATGTCGTCGCACCGCGGCCAGGTCGCCTTCCCGGGCGGCAAGCGCGATCCGGACGATCGCAACTCGATGGTCACCGCGGTCCGCGAGGCCCACGAGGAGCTCGGCTTCGATCCCGCGGTCGTCGAGGTGATCGGCCGGCTGGACGACGTGCCGACGACCACCGGCTTCGTCATCACCCCTTACGTCGGCTGGCTCCGCGACGACGTGCCGGCGCGCCCGAACGCAGGCGAGATCGCGCGCGCCTTCTGTGTGCCGCTCGCGCCGTTCGTGTGGACGCCGCCGCGTCCGCAGTTCTTCCGCGGCAAGGGCCTGACGCGCATCGTCCCGAGCTGGATCGTCGACGGCGAGGTCGTCTGGGGCGCGACCGCCCGCATCATGGGCACCTTCTCCGCGCTGGTGCGCGACGTCGTGCGCCGCCACGGCCTGTGATTTCGCTGGCTATCAGTCGTCAGTCGTCAGTCGTCAGCCCGAGACGGAGAAGCCGCGTGCTCGAGACGGAGAAGCCGCGTGCCCGAGACGGAGAAGCCGCGTGCCCGAGACGGAGAAGCCGCGTGCCCGAGACGGAGAAGCCGCGTGCCGTGCCCGAGACGGAGAAGCCGCGTGCCCGAGACGGAGAAGCCGCGTGCCCGAGACGGAGAAGCCGCGTGCCCGAGACGGAGAAGCCGCGTGCCCGAGACGGAGAAGCCACGTGTGCTCTCTCTTTCCTCTCTCTCTCTCTCTGCTCTCTCTCTGCTCTCTCTCTGCGCTCTCTCTCTCTCTCTCTCTCTCTCTCTCTGCTGACGACTGACGACTGACGACTGACGACTGACGACTGACGACTGACGGCTGACGGCTGACGGCTGACGACTGACGACTGACGACTGACGGCTGACGACCGACGACTGACGACTGACGACTGACGACTGACGACTGACGACTGACGACTGCGTCACGACTCGTCGTCGGCGACGATCGGGTTGCGCAGGACGCCGATGCCCTCGACGGCGGTCTCGAGGACGTTGCCGGGCACCAGCGGGCCGACGCCCTCGGGCGTGCCGGTGGTGATCACGTCGCCCGGCTCGAGAGTCATCATGCAGCTGACGTAGGAGATCAGCATCGGTACCGGGAAGATCATGTTCCGGGTGCGACCGCGCTGGCGCACCACGCCGTCGACCCGCGCGCTCACCTCGACGTCGGCGACGTCGAGCGAGGTCTCGATCCACGGGCCGACCGGGCAGAACGTGTCGAAGCTCTTGGAGCGCGTGAACTGGACGTCCTTCTTCTGGAGATCGCGAGCGGTGACGTCGTTGAGCACCGTCCAGCCGAAGACATGCTCGAGCGCCTGCGCCTCGGCGACCCGCTTGCACCGCTTCCCGATGACCAGGGCGAGCTCCGCCTCGTGCTCGACGCGCGCCGACACCGACGGGACGCGGATCGGCGCGCCCGGTCCGACGATCGCGCTCGGCGCCTTCAGGAAGAGGAGCGGCTCGCTCGGTACGTCGTGGCCGAGCTCCTTCGCGTGCGCGGCGTAGTTCCGGCCGATCGCGACGATCTTCGAGGGGACCACCGGCGCGAGCAGCTGGCCCGAATCGAGCGGAACCAGCTGCCCCGTGGGGCCGCCCCCGAGCCACGGCGGCCCGGAGAGGAGGTGAACGGTGTCGTCTTGAACCCTGCCGTAGGGCTCGCCGGGGAGCGCAAGCCGGACGATGCGCATGACTTTCGTTACGCGAGCCGGCGCCGCCCGGCCAGCCGGGCCGCCCGGCCTGCGTGACACCGGGACAAAGCACGCCTAGATCGTGCCCATGACCGAGGACAAGCGGCAGGGCCCCTGGCTCGCCCAGGTGGGGTTCGCCGTGCTGGCGGGGCTCGCCGTGTACGGCTTCGTCGACATGGCGAAGAACGCGGAGATCCGCCGCGCCTGCGAGCCGCTCGTGCAGCTCCGCCCGCAGTACCTCGGGTACGACCGCGCCGCCCCCGCCTTCGATCTGCCGACGATCGACGGCAAGCGCGTCAAGCTCTCCGACCACGCCGGCAAGGTGGTCATCCTCCACTTCTGGACGAAGACCTGCAAACCCTGCCTCGACGAGCTGCCGTTCGTGTCGAAGTTCGCCGAGCAGATCAAGGACCGGAAGGACGTCGTCCTCATCACCGTCACGATCGACGAGAACCCGGCGTCCATCGCCGACGTCGTGCAGACGGTCTTCGAGGGCAAGCCGCCCAACGTGGTCATCGCGTTCGATCCCGAGAACGCCATCGTCCGCGACAAGTACGGCACGAAGCTCTTCCCCGAGACGTGGCTCATCGATCCGTCCGGCGCGATCCGCGCCCGCTTCGACGGAGTGCCGATGACCGGCGAGCAGTGCGACGTCGCGTGGAACACCCCGATGCTCCTCTCGGCGATCGACGCCCTGAAGGGTCCGGCCGTGTGCGACATCGTGGTCGACCCCAAGCTCGACCCGCGCCCCGAGAAGCTCATCGCGCCCTGCCGGCGCTGATCGCCACCGCACGCGCCGCGTCCGCCGGCCCCCGGGTCACCCGCCACGCGCGCGGCCCCGGCGGCGTCGTAACGACGAGCATGCGTGGGCATTTCCCTTACGCGCCGCGTCGGCCCGACCGGACCCAAGAATCGGGGACCCCGGGTGGTCGCATCCGTGCAGCGGCGCTAGTTTTCGAGGGGGTGCCGTGCATGGTGGAGAGGTGGTCATGAAGACTTCGGCCGACACCGGACCTCGCCCCAGCGGCGCCGCAAACGCCGGTGTCTCGAGCGGCGCCGTTGGCGCGCGGGGTCTCGACGTCCCCCGGGTCTTCCCCCTCCGTGACGTGCCACAGCCGCGCTATCCGGTGCACGTCCTCGCCGGGGCGACCGTGTTCGGCGGGAGCATCGGCGGGGTGCTCGCGGCGCTCGTCGGTGTGAAGCCCGTCGCGGCCGCGGCGGTCGCCGGGGCCCTCGTCGCGTTCACCCTCGTCTTTCTGCACGTGCGTCGCGTCATGCGCGCGTTCGCGCAGCGCGCGGCCCGCCAGCCGCGCCTCGTCCTCGAGCACGACGCGCTCGTGTACGTCGACGACGACGTTCGCACCACGATCCTCCCGCTCGATCGCCGCTTCGGCCTCACGCTGTTCACCACCCCGTCACGCGCCGAGGTGGTGGTCGCCATCACCCACCGCGACGGCGTCGAGTACCTCGGCGGTCGCGATCCGAGCGGTCAGCGCCACGTCGAGCTGCTCGCCCGCGCGACGACCACGCCGGACAACGATCTCCCGGTCGGCGCGCGCGTGCCCATGCTCGGCGACGGCGATCGCTTCCTCGAGCTCGTCGGCGCGCTCGAGGCGCGCGCGCCGGGGGCGCTCGATCGCGTGTTCCTCTCCGACGCCGGCATGGCCGACGTGGTGCTCGACGGCGATCGCCTACGCGCCGCGCAGCTCGACTTCGACCTGCGCGCTCCGCTGTCGTGGCGCGCGTACGCCTTCCAGGAGGGCAGCTCGTTCGCGTCGCACTCGTTCCAGGCGACGCAGGTCCGCCAGGGAGAGCGCGAGGTGGTGCTCGTTTCGCTCTCGCCCACGGGGGAGCTCGCCACGCCGTCCATCATCTCGCCGCCGCCCGGCCGCACCGGACCGCTGGCCTCCGAGGTCATCCAGCGCTCGCTCGCGCGCGACCTCCGCCTCGCGCACTGCCTCGCGGAGGTCCCGCCGCCGCGCCACATGCGCGTCGCCGTCGATCGCCTCTTCGTGCCGCGCATCCGTCAGGCGCTCGACGCCGCGCCGGCCGAGCTGGTGATCGTCCCGCGCACGAGCACGCCGGACGTGCTCGTCACGCCGGCCGAGGGCATCGAGGCGCTCCGCCAGTCCTCGCCCAACGTGCGCTGATCAGCGGCCGGAAGATCCCTACATCTTCAGTCGCAGACCGTCGCCACCACTTCGCGCCACGTCGCCCCGCCCATCAACGCTCGCCGCGTGGCCGTCGTCCCGCAGAGTAGATCGAGCGCCTCGGCGTCGCTCGGATCGACGTACTCGTACGGCTCGGTGCGCAGGCCGAAGCGCGAAGGCTCCTGCGCCCGCGAAAGCGCGAGCAGCGCGAGGTAGGTCGCCACCGGCCTGAACGCCGCCCGATCGACGACGTGGATCTGGACGCCGCCGCACGCGCGCCCGGCGTGCTTCTGGAACGTCGGCAGGAAGCTCGCGGGGCGGGCGCGAAAGCCGGCGAGCCCCGTCGCGTGCAGCTCCGACGCGAGCCGCTGGCCGTCGATCCACGGCGCGCCGACGAGCTCGAACGGGCGCGTGGTGCCGCGCCCCTCCGAGAGGTTGGTCGCCTCGATCAGGCAGCCGCCCGGATAGACGATCGCCGTGTCGAGCGTCGGCATGTTGGGCGAGGGGAGGACGAACGGACGATCCCACGCGTCGGAGCACCGTGCGCGATCCCATGCTTCGACCGGCACCACCTCGAGCGCGTCGGCGATGCCCTCGACCCGCGCCCGGTCGACGACGATCTCGCCGTAGGTCTTGCCGTGCCGGATGGGCACCGGCTCGAGCCCGACGAACGACCGGAGGCGGAGCTCCTCGTGCGGCCTCCCCTCGACGGTGACCCCGTCGATCGGGTTCGGCCGGTCGAGCAGGATCACGCGCACGCCGGCGCTCGCGCACGCGCGGAGCGCGAGGAGCGCCGTCCATACGAACGTGTAGTAGCGCGCGCCCACGTCCTGCAGGTCGACGACGAGCAGGTCGATGTCGGCGAGCTCGTCGCGGCGCGGCGAGAGGCGCTCGAACGACTCGCCGTAGAGCGAGACGACGCGCGCGCCGGTGCGCGGATCGCGATCGTCGCCGACGTGCGCCATGTCTTGGGCGCCGCCCGCGTAGCCGTGCTCCGGTCCGTAGAGGAGTCGCGGCCGCACGCCGAGCTCGAGCAGGCCGTCGAGCGCGTGCACGAGCTCGCGGGTCACCGAGGCGGGATGCGCGAGGAGCCCGACGCGCGCGCTGCACAGCGCGGAGACGCGCGCGGGATCGGCGAGGAGGACGTCGATCCCGACCCGCACGTCAGCCGCGGCCTCCGCGCGACTTCGGCTCGCGCTCCTTCGGCTCGCGGTCCTTCTCCTTCGATTCGGGCGCGGCGCTCGGCTTCTTCTCGGCTGCCTTCTCGGCTGCCTTCTCGGCCGCCTTCTCGGTGGCCTTCTCGGTGGACACGGGGGGCGCCGGACGCTCGTCGAGCCCGCGCGCGCCGAGCTTCAGGCGCCGCATGACCGCCTGCCGCTGTCGCTCTTTGTACTTCTCGTGCGAAGCCTCGCCGAGCTCGTTCGCCGACTCGGTCTGGCGGTCGATGACCTGGAACTCGGTGAGCGCGAAGATCACCGGCCCGAGCGCCGCCGCCGACGCAGGCGCGGCGTCGAGCACCGCCTTGGGCACGCGCAGGGGGAGATCGACGACGAAGTGGATGATGTGGAAGTTCGAGTCGCTGAACGTGTTGTTGCTCGGCGTCAGCGCGTCTTCCTCGTTCCCGTTCAGCCGCTCGTCGTTGATGTAGCGCGCGAGGTAGGGGTTCGATTTGCAGTACGACCGCAGGTGGAAGATCGTGTTCGTCGACTCGCGCGGGATGGCGTAGTTCCACGCGAACAGGTGGCGCGTGAGGTAGTGCAGGATCGGGAAGATGTCCTCGCGATCGCGCGTGACGATCCGGAACCGCAGCTTGTCGTAGATCTGCGAGGCGATGTTCTTGTCTTTCGACAAGAGCTTCGTATAGAGGCTGAATTTGTTCTTCCGCCCGCCGACGAACTCGGTGATCGGCATGCCGGCGGCGAGCATGCCCCCGACGACGCGGTAGACCTTCTCCTCGACGAGGTGGAACACCTCCTGGTCGGAGAGCGGGAGCATGAACAAGAGCTCGCGCCCCTCGAGGTGATGGATGATGTGCATGCACTTCAAGATCGTGCAGGCACAGAGCTGTTTGTGACCGCGCCCCGAGGCGGTCATCATCAGCTCCACCACGTTCATCCGCTCGATGGCCTTGGGGATGGGGAACTCGAAGTGCCGGCGCAGGTACTCGATCGCGTCGGCCTTCAGGCGCGCGGCGCGCGCGAGATCACCCGGCTGATCCGCGTACAGCTCGTTGGCCGCGAGGAAGTCGACCGCCTGCTGCTCCTGCTCGAAGTTGAGCCGGTGCCAGTCGATGATCGAATCCCCTCGGAGGAGGAGCCTCACCGCCTCGAGATCGGCGAGCGACCAGTCCTTGATGGGCTTCAGCTTGCCCGGCGCGCTCTGCGAGACCACCGGGGTCCTACGTACCGGAGCGCCGGCAGGGCTGCGAGCTAAGAACGCTCGGAGCTCACTCGGCGTCGCCCAGCGCCTCTTCCGGCGCGGGCTTCGACGCGAAGCGGTTCAGCGAGAGCGTCCCGAAGAAGATCCCGAGCACCACGAGCAGAATGGCGAGCTGACCCGACATCGCTCCGCTCATGCCGAGCACGACGAACGGGAACAGTGCGGCCAGGTACCAGGGGGTGAACTTCATCGCGGGGAAGGCTCCTTCGACCGTCCAACCGAAGAATCTCAGATCGCCTACATGTACGTCAAAGTAAGAACAGGTCTGACAACGGCGACTGCGGTTTCGCGGGATCGGATCGAACGGAGCAGGTTCGTCGAGATGCGAAAAAAGCTCGTGAATCGAAGCGGTTGTCGCGGCTGGTCTCCCCCGAGTCCCAGGACGACGTCCGGCGCCTAAGCGGGATTCGTGCCGGCAGGTGAGGCGCTCGCCAGCGTCAAGTTTTCGGCACTTTGCGCTGTGGAAAGACTGTGGCGCGTGCCTCAGGCCGCACGCAGGCGTGGGAGGGTGGCCACACGGCGCGTCCATGATCCCGCGCCGGGACGTGCGCGCGGTTGCGCCGCCCGCGTTCCGCCGGGAGATCGCGTGTGTTCGAGCCCTGCGGCTCAGCGGACACACCATTGTCCCGCCTGACACCCCCATGTGACACGGAGGGTCGGCCGTTGCATCGGGACGCGCGGGGGCTCGTCGCTGGGCGCATGAACGTCCGCGCGCGACTCCTGATTCTGTGGGCCGGCCTGGCCGCCGCCGTCTCCACCGCGTGTGGGGGCGCCCATTCGGCGGGACCGGATCCGGCCTATCCCGGGTCCACCTCGAGCTCGTACTCCGGGACGCTCGCCACACCCTCTGCCCCGGGAGTGCCGGCGCGCGAGACCGTCTCCGCGGGGATCGTGGTGCGGCCCGATCTGCTGTGCGTGCCCTTCGTGGTCTCGGTCATCGATCTCGATCCCGAGAAGTCCGTGGCCAAGGCGCAGGGCACGTCGACGGCGATCGGCCAGCGCTTCGCCTCGATCGCCGGCGGCGGGACCGTGCGGATGCGCGGGCTGGCCGTGGCGCCGTCGTACGGTTTCGGCAAGTCGGCGAAGGGCGACCCGCCGGCCTGGGCGCTCACCGCCGACGGCGTCTTCGAGGTGCCGCTCGCGGCCAACCTCGACTACTGGGCCCGCACGCGCCTGGTCGCCGCCCTCGTCGCGGCGGCGAAGAACGAGACGACCGCCGCGGCGGAGGGCGTGAGGCTCGCGTTCGAGGCGCCGCAGCTGCGTGTCGCAGACCCCGAGGCCCACCGCGCGAAGCTCACGAAACAGTGGGTCGAGCGGACCCGCTCGTTCGCGGAGACCGTGCAGACGCCGGGCGCGGCGTTGGCCGTCGTGGACTGCGCGGCGCCTGGCGACATCACGCAGCGCTCCATCAGCACCGAAGAGGTCGCGCTGACCCTCACCGTCGCCTGCAAGCTCGACGTTCGCGGGAAGTGACCACGAATGCACGTCGGATTCCATCCTCGGACACCGACCACACGAACAGGTGACCACGACTCGCACCTGGCGCCGGGGGCGTGGGGCGTTAGATCGGTCGGCACATGACTGCGGCCCACCTTCGAGCCACCGTCCCCCAGTCGCCGGCCGCGCTCGCGGGCATCCAGCTGCGAAGGTTCGCCGGCCCGAGCGCGTTCGTCGAGCAGCTCGATCACCTGCGCATCGCGCACCTCACCGACCTGCACGTCGGACGCGTGACGCCGCTGCGCGTCCAGCACGCCGCGGTCGATCTCACGAACGCGCAGACGCCGGACCTGGTCGTGATCACCGGCGACTTCGTGTGCCACAGCACGAAGTACCTCGACGAGCTGACCGAGTTGATCAGCCGGTTGGTAGCAAAGGCGCCGGTCATGTGCGTGATGGGCAACCACGACTACTGGTCGGGAGCCGAGGAGGTCCGCTGGGCGCTGCGCCGCGCCGGAGCCGAGATCCTCGACAACGCGAACACGGTGTTCTCGGTGCGCCATCAGCGGCTGCAGGTCGTCGGGCTCGACGACGCGTACACCGGCCACGCCTCGCGCGCTCGCGCGCTCGCGGGGCTCCGCCGCGACCTGCCGACGATCGGGCTGTCGCACATCGCCGAAGAGGCCGACGCGCTCTGGCGGCACGGCGTGTCGCTGGTCCTCGCCGGGCACACGCACGCCGGCCAGGTCACCGTCGCGCGACTGCACGAGATCTCCATCGGGAAGATCGGCGGTCACAAGTACGTGCACGGCATGTACGGCTCGCGCCGTCAGGACGATCCGGGCACCGGCGCGGTGTACGTCGGCGCCGGCATCGGCGCGGCGGTGATCCCCTTCCGCGTCGGCGAGCGCGGCAAGCGCGAGGTCACGATCTTCGAGCTCGGTCACCAACCCGGCTCGTTCGCCGAGCACCACGACGATCAGGACGGTCTCCCCGGCCGCAAGCCCTCGCCGCGGAAGCAGTGGCTCCGCGCGGCGGCGGTGGTGCGCAAGGAGAACGCCCGCCGAAGCCGCACGACGTTGGTGCCTCCGAAGCGCTGAAGACGTGTCGGAAATTCCCCCGGACTGAAGTCCGGGGCACCGACTGCACCTCAAGTCCTTTGGACTTCACCGAGTCGCCAGCCTGGCTTGGAGTTGTCGCTGCAGGGACGGCGAGCGTCGATCGGGTCTGAAAGAAAGCCTCGCGGTGGCCTCACCAGCGAGCCATCGACTGCACTTCCTCGGCATGAACCTCTCGCTAGCCCGAAGGGCTTCGCCTGGCTGTCGGTGCCCCGGACTTCAGTCCGGGGGATTTCCTGACAGCTCTTGAGCTGGCATCTTGGGCGCGATGACCAGCGCGCCGTACGTCCTCCTCTTCCTCGCGTTCTGCCTGGTGTACGTGCCGCGCCTCTTCGTCGCGCGGGAGCAGGCGCGCATGCCCGAGGGGTACGACAACGCCCACCCGCGCCAGCAGCAGGCGAGGCTCGACGGCTTCGGCGCCCGCGCGCAGGCCGCGCACCTGAACGGGTTCGAGGCGTTCGCGCCGTTCGCCGCGGGGGTGCTCGCCAGCCTGCACGCCGGGGTGGAGGCACGCTCGATCGTCTGGCTCGGCACGGTCTTCGTCGCGGCGCGATCGGTCTACGTCGCGCTCTACCTGGCGAACCGGTCGACCGCGCGGTCCGCGGTCTGGACCGTCGGATTCCTGGCGACGTGCGCGCTGCTCTTGGCGCCCGTGCTCCGAGGGGGTTGAGTCGCGCCATGCAGATCTCCGCCGACGCGACCCTGCCGTTCCCGCGCCCGATGGTCTTCGCTGCCTATCGCGACGACCTCACCCAGCTCCTCGCCTACTTGCCCAACGTGCGGAACATCGAGGTCAAGTCCCGCAAGGAGGACGGCCCGCGCGTCGAGCTGGTGAACATCTGGCACGGCGGCGGCGAGATCCCGGCAGCCGCGCGCGCGGTGCTCAGCGAGGCGATGCTGTCGTGGACCGACTACGCGTCCTGGGACGGCACGGCGTGGGCTTGCGACTGGCGCACCGAGACCCACGCGTTCACCGAGGCGGTGGACTGCAAGGGGAGAAACCGGTTCATCGAGGTCGACGGCGGCACTCGCATCGAGATCCGCGGCGACCTGAAGATCGACGCGAAGAAGGTCAAGGGCGTGCCGGGGTTTCTAGCCGGCAAGGTCGCCAGCACGGCCGAGGGCTTCTTGGCCGGGAAGATCCAGCCGAACCTGATCGAGGTGACCGAGGGGTTGAGGAAGTACCTCGCGGAGAAGAAGTAGGCGGACGCCGAAGCGAACGCGAACGCGGACGCGGATGCAACGCGCGGGCGCGTTCGAAGGAGCAGACGCACGGCGCGAACGCGCGAGTTTCCACAGCTGCAAGCCGTTCCTGCGAGGCAGCTGCTGATTCGGGGACGCAGGCGGCGTGCGGCGCGCGACCACCGCATCGGACCGTAGACCGAGCCGCTCCGCTCGACGAGGGCAGGAGTTGCCGTAGACGGTGCGCGAGCCGGCAGCCGTCGAACGAGCAACCGGGTGCGCGACCACGATCGTCGAATGGTCGAAGACAGGCAGCCGGATTATCGGATTCGAGCACGACCCTTGGACTTCGAGCGACCACGAGCGCTCGCTGCTCCGCGCTAGCTAGCCAGCCGGCTTCCGCGCGAAGCATCCGCGGGCGATCAACGAAGCAGGCTGTGAACGACAAACCGTACGCTTGCCACGTCGAAAGGCTTCTCCAGGCGGGGATTCGAGATCTTGTCGAGGAACTCGCGGGCATTAGTCGTGAAAGCCCCGCCGGTCATGAAGACCAGCCGACGGGCGGTCTCCGGCAGTGACCGCGAGAGCTCCGCGTGAAGATCCATTCCGGTCATGTGCGGCATCATGAGGTCGCAAATAATCACGTCGAAATGTTCTCCGGCGACCAGGCGCTCCAGTGCCTCCTCGGCGCGCGCCACGGTGACCACCTCGTGGTCGGAGGCGAGCATCCGCCGGACGGCACTCGAGACCATCGGCTCGTCGTCGACTACCAGGATTCGGCCCCTCCTGGATGGCTGAGCGGCGCGTGGAACGACGACTGGCTCTGGCTCCGCCTGCTTTGCGATCGGCAGCAAGAGCCGGAAGGTGCTTCCACTCCCGATCTCGCTCTGCACGGCGATTTCGCCCCCCAGAGACGTGATGATGCGGTGGCAGATGGACAAGCCGAGCCCCGTGCCAACGCCGACGGGCTTGGTCGTGAAGAATGCATCGAAGAGTCGGGAAATGTGCTCGGGCGCGATGCCCGTGCCCGTGTCGTGAACCTCGACCAGCACGCGCTGTCCGTCCGCCATCCCGGTACGGATGCGGATCTCATTCTTCTCCGCGCGCCCCTCGGGAATCGCCTGCGCGGCGTTGACGATCAGGTTGAGGAAGACCTGCCCCAGCCGGCTCTCGTTGGCTTGGACGGGCGGAACGTTTCCATAGTCCTTCACGAGGCTGGCGCGGTGCCGGATCTCGTTCCACGCCATGCGCAGGGACGACTCGAGGACGCGTCGTACCTCGACGGGACCGTGCCGCTCCTCGTCACTCGAACGCGAGAAAATCTTGAGATCCCGAACGATGTGCCGAACTCGCTCGGAGGATTCCCGCGCGTCGCGCAGAGGTTCAACGACCTCGTCGACGCGCCGGGCCAGCCAGCCTCGCCATGAGTCATCGGTCGGTTGCGTCAGGGCATCGTCAACGAGCCGCTGGAGGTCCTGCACAGCGAAATCGAGATTCGCCATGAGGGCGGCCAGCGGATTATTGATCTCGTGGGCGACGCCTGCAGCCAGCGTCCCCACCGAGGCCATTCGGTCGGAGATGACGAGCTGCTCCTGCAGCTTCCGACGCTCCCTTTGCACCGACGCCTCGGAGAGCTCCCGCTCGACCGCCGGGATCAACCGCGCGAGCTTGTCCTTGGTCATGAAGTCATGCGCGCCCGCGCGCATGGCATCGACCGCGGTGTCCTCGCCAATCGTGCCGGAGACGATGATGAACGGCAGGTCCGGTGCGAGCTCCTTGACGAGCGCCAGTGCGGCGGGTGCCTCGAACTCCGGCATCCGCCAGTCCGACAGGACGATGCTCCAGCTCCTCTTTCCGAGCGCGGACTTCAGATCGTCGGCCGTCTCGACCCGCTCGAACTCTGGCTCGTAGCCGCCGCGCCGGAGCTCGCGAAGGAGAAGCTCGACGTCTCGCTCGTTGTCCTCCACGAAAAGCACTCGCAGCGGCTTGCTTGCCATCGCGACCCCCCACTCACGCTGGTCTCGGAGCCGGCCTCACGCGTCTGCCGCCGGCGGTGGCTCGTTCAGGATCAGCCAGTAGAGCCCGAGCTGACGTACTGCCTCCGCGAACTCCACGAACTCGATTGGCTTGCGCACGTAGCTGTTCGCGCCCGATGTGTAGCCCTCGATGCGGTCCTTGTCCTCCTTCGAGGAGGTGAGGATGACGATAGGGGTCAGCTTCGTCCGCTCGTCGGCACGTAGGCGACGCAGTACCTCGAGGCCGTCGATCTTCGGCAGCTTGATGTCCAGCAGCATGAGCGTCGGGATGTCCGCGGGGTTCCGGCCGGCGTAGGCTCCCGTGCCAAGCATGTAATCGAGCGCCTCCTCGCCGTCCCGTGCGACGACAACCACGTTTTGGATGTTGTTCTTGCGCAACGCCCGAAGCGCGAGCTCCTCGTCGCGCTCGCTGTCTTCCACTAGCAGGATGACCTTGTCTTTCATGTCTGCCCTTCTTCCTCGAGGGTGAAGTAGAACGTCGCGCCGCGCTCCAGCTCTCCCTCGGCCCAAACCTTGCCACCGTGCCGACGGAGGATCCGCTGCACCGTGGCCAGGCCGATGCCCGTCCCTTCGAAATCCTGAGCGCGGTGTAGACGCTGAAATACGCCGAACAGCTTCCCGGCGTACGCGTTGTTGAAACCCGCACCGTTGTCGCGAACGAAGTAGACCAGGGGCTTCTCGTCGACCTTGGCCGCGAATTCGATCCGTGGAGATGCGCGCTTGCCCGTGAACTTCCAAGCGTTACCCAGCAGGTTCACAAGCACGACGTCGAGGAGCCGCGGGTCGGCCTGCGTCACGAGGCCGTCCTGGACGACGAGCTCGACCACCCGGTTCGGCTGCGCCTCCCGCAATCTCGCGAGCACGTTGCGAGCGAGCTCGGAGAGGTCCACGCGCTCGCGTCTGAGCTCAGCTCGGGTTACGCGGGACAGGTTCAGCAGGTCATCGATCAGCTCGCCCATGTGTTGCGCCGCGTCGCGCACGTGCTTCAGGTACCTCTTACCATCGGCGTCGAGCCGATCGACGCAGTCCTCGAGGAGCGCCTGGCTGAAGCCGTCGATGCTGCGTAGGGGTGCGCGCAGGTCGTGGGCGACCGAATAGCTGAAGGCCTCCAGCTCCTTGCTCGCCGTCTCGGCCACCGCGTTCGCGTGACGCAATGCCTCCTCCACGCGCACGCGTCCGGCAATCTCGTTCCGCAGCTCGATGTTGACCTGCTCGACCTTCTTCTTCTCCACATCGAAGTCGTCGAGTATGTTCAACGCGGCGCGCTGGGTGTCGGCGAGGCGAGCCTTCTCCTGGGTCGAATCGTCCAGAATGTTCAGAATCGCCTTCTGCGTCGCTTCGAGCTGGGACTTCTCGCCGGCGGCATCCTCGAGGATGTTCAGAATCGCCTTCTGTGTCGCCTCGAGCTGGGCCCTCTCGCCGGCGGCGTCCTCCAGGATGTTGAGGATCGCGCGTTGCGTCTCGGCGAGGCGAGTCCTCTCTTCCGCCGCGTCCGCGAGGATGTTGAGGATGGCGCTGGCGAAGTTGCGCGCGTCGACCGGCTCGGCATCCGCGATGGCCCTTCGGCTCTCGGCGTCCTCCAGGCTCATTCCCTTGCCACCCGCTTCTTGAGCTCATCGATTTCTTTCTTGAGCTCAATCATCTTGAGCTCGCGACCGACGGTCAGCTTCTGGAACCGCTCGAGCTCGGCCAGCCTCTCGAGCTCCTTCGTCCGCTGCTCGGCTATTTCTGCTTCGGCTTTTCTCTGCGCCGTCACATCGCGAGCAGCCGCGAACACGCCGAGCACGTTGCCCTGCGCGTCCTTGTAAACCGACGCGTTGTACAAGACCTCAGTGAGCTTGCCGTTCCGATGACGAATGGTCAGCGGGTAGTCGGTGACGGATCCCTTTGCGAAGACCTGCTGGTAGCCCTCGCGCGCCTTCTCGGGCTCGGTGAAGTAGTTCGAGAAGTCGGTCCCGATGAGGTCCTCGCGGGAGACGCCGGTGACCTTGATGGAGCCCTCGTTCACGTCCGTGATCTTGCCCTCGGGGCTGATCGTGACCAGCGGGTCGAGCGAGGCTTCGATGAGACTGCGCGCGTACTGCGAGGCGGAGCGAAGCTGCTCCTCCGCCTGCTTCTTCTCTGAAATGTCACTCGACATGAGCAGGTAGCCGATGGGCCTACCTGAAGCATCGTTGCGCCGCGTGACCACGACGCTCGCGGTGAACCGGGAGCCGTCCTTGCGGACGCGCTCGAACTCGGCCTCGGCCAGCCCCTCCTTGTGCGCGGCATCGAGGAGCGACTTGACGGCGCCCGACTTCACATCTTCCGGCGTGTGGAGGATCTCGGAGTTCCTTCCCAGGATCTCTTCCGCCGCGTAGCCGTAGTTCCGACGCGCTCCCTCGTTCCAGGAAAGAATGCGGTGTTCGAGGTCCTTTCCGATGAGCGAGTATTTGATGGAGCTCTGCAGGATGTTGTCGAGGAGGTTCTTTGTCTCGGCAAACTCGCGCATGACGCGCTTGGACTCGGTTACGTCGCGAGCGGCGGCAAACACGCCGAGAACGTTGCCGCGCGCGTCGTTGTAGACCGACGCGTTGTAGAGGACGTCCGTGAGCTGCCCGTCCTTGTGGCGGATGGTGAGCGGGTAGTCGGTGACGAAGCCCTTGGCGAAGACCTGCTGGTAGCCCTCGCGCGCCCTTTCGGGTTCCGTGAAGTACGTGGAGAAGTCCGCCCCGACCAGCCTCTCTCGTGGCACGCCGGTCACCTTGATCGTTGCCTCGTTGACGTCGGTGATCTTCCCCTCTGCGCTGATCGTGACCAGCGGGTCGAGCGAGGCCTCGATGAGGCTCCGTGCGTACTGCGAGGCCTGCTTCTGCGCGGTTACGTCACGGGCTGCGGCGAACACGCCGAGGACGTTGCCGGTGGCATCCTTGTAGACCGAGGCGTTGTAGAGCACGTCGGTGAGGCGCCCGTCCTTGTGGCGGATGGTGAGCGGGTAGTCGGTTACGAAGCCCTTGGCGAACACCTGCTGGTAACCCTCGCGCGCCTTATCGGGCTCAGTGAAGTAGTCGGAGAAGTCCGTGTCGATGAGCTTCTCCCGCGGCACGCCCGTCACCTTGATGGAGCCCTCGTTGACATCGGTAATCTTGCCTTCAGCGCTGATCGTGACCAGCGGGTCGAGTGAGGCCTCGATGAGGCTCCGTGCGTACTGCGAGGCCTGCTTCTGGGCGGTCACGTCGCGGGCGGCGGCGAACACGCCGAGGACGTTGCCGCGGGCATTCTTATAGACCGAGGCGTTATAGAGAACGTCAGTGAGGCGCCCGTCCTTGTGACGGATGGTGAGCGGGTAGTCGGTGACGAAGCCCTTGGCGAAGACCTGCTGGTAACCATCGCGTGCCTTCTCGGGCTCCGTGAAGTAGTCGGAGAAGTCCGT
>JACPFM010000132.1 GCA_016182965.1 Deltaproteobacteria bacterium
CGGCGCGCAGCGCCGCTCGCGAGCGCAGCGAGCGACGGCGCGCAGCGCCGCTCGCGAGCGCAGCGAGCGACGGCGCGCAGCGCCGCTCGCGAGCGCAGCGAGCGACGGCGCGCAGCGCCGCTGCGGCCTGGACAGCGCCGAGCACGCCGGTACGATCAAAAGCCCCGAGCGCCGACCTACGACACATGAAGTCGCACGCTCGGGCTCGGGCTCGGGCTCACGCTCGGGCTCGCGCTCGGGCTCGCGCTCGGGCTCGGGCTCGGGCCTACCGCGTCCGGAACGCCGCGATCAGCCCCTCGCTCGCGGTGTACGGATCGATCTCCCGCTCCTGCACCGACCGCGCCGCCTCGTCGATCTTCGCGCCGAGCTCCGAAAGCGCCGCCTCGATCAGCGTGTCGCGGAAATGCCCGAGCAGCTGCTCGTGCTGCTGCCGCGCGCGACGCTCCCTGCCCGCGTCCGTCTCGAGCCACGCGCGGTGCCGCACGATCTCGGCGCAGAGCGCGTCGACCCCCTCGCCGCGGGCGGCCACCGTCTTGAGGACGGGGGGCGACCAGCTGCCGTCGTCGACCGGCGCGCCTCCCAGCGCGCCGGCGTGGTGCCCGATGTGCACCTGCACCGCGCGGCGCCCCGCCTTGATCTCGCGCCCCAGCGCGATCATCGACTCGAGGTGCCGCACCTGCGCGTCGGCGCCCTCGCGATCGGCCTTGTTCACCACGAACACGTCGGCCACCTCGAGGATGCCGGCCTTGTTCGCCTGCACGTCGTCGCCGCCGCCCGGCGGGACGACCACCAGCGTCGTGTGCGCGGAGCGCGTGACGTCGAGCTCGTCCTGGCCGACGCCGACCGTCTCGATCAGCACCACGTCGCACCCGTACGCGTCGAGCACGCGCGCCACGTCGATCGCCGACCGCGAGAGCCCACCGAGCGCGCCGCGCGTCGCGACGCTCCGGATGAAGACCCCCTCGTCGGTGAAGTGCCGCTGCATGCGGATGCGGTCGCCGAGGATGGCGCCGCCGCTGAACGGGCTGGTCGGGTCGACCGCGACCACCCCGACGCGCTTGCCCTCCTTGCGGTAGGTCGCGATCAGCCGGTCGACGAGCGTCGACTTGCCGGCGCCGGGCGTGCCCGTGACGCCGACGAGCCACGCCTTGCCGACGTGGGGATAGAGGTCCTTGAGGATGTCGACGTGGCCGGCGGCGCGGTCGTCGATGAGGCGCATCACGCGTGCCGCCGCGCGCAGATCACCTTCGACGACACGCTGAGCGAGCGGGTGCATGGCCACGGCGAGTGATGGCGCATTTGCGCCGGCGTGTCGACGTTGACAGCGGCCGCCGCGCGAACCCAGGATCGCGCGCCCCATGCCGATCCGCCTCCACGTCAACATCGACCACGTCGCCACCCTGCGCCAGGCGCGCGGCACGCAGTACCCCGACCCGGTGTTCGCGGCGCAGCTGTGCGAGCAGGCCGGCGCCGACGGCATCACGCTGCACCTGCGCGAGGATCGCCGCCACATCGTCGATCGCGACGTCGAGCGCATGCGCGACGCGATCACCACGCTGATGAACCTCGAGTGCGCGGCCACCGACGAGATGGTCGACATCGCGGTGCGCCTGCGGCCCGACGTGGTCACGCTCGTGCCCGAGCGCCGCGAGGAGCGCACCACCGAGGGCGGGCTCGACGCCGCCTCCCACAGGGCGCACCTCGGCCCGCGCATCGCGCGCCTGGTCGACGCCGGCATCAAGGTCTCCCTGTTCGTCGCCGCCGACGAGGCGCAGGTCGACGCCGCCGTCGCGCTCGGGGCGCGTCAGGTCGAGTTCCACACCGGGCCGTACGCCCACGCGCGCGCGCCGGTCGGGCGCGACGTGGAGCGCACGCTGATCGCGCAAGCTTCGCGCGCGGCGAAGGCGCGGGGTCTGGAGGTCGCGGCGGGCCACGGGCTCACCCGCTCCAACGTGGTCGGTGTGGCCTCCATCCCCGAAATCGAGGAGCTGAACATCGGCCACGCGATCATCGCCGACGCGGTGCTCATGGGGCTGCCGCGCGCCGTGCGCGCGATGCGGGCGGCCATCCGGCGGGGGGTCCGGGTGCGTCGCGCAAAGCCGTGAGGCCTTCCCGGGGAAGCCCCGCTCGCGCCCCGAAATCGCGCAGTTTGTGCGCCCACCGCTAGATTTGCGCGCCCCCCCTGGCGCCCCCGGCGCGAGCTACGCGCAAAAACACGTTCGGCACGCGTGTTGCGGACGGGCCGCCATCTCCATGGACGATCTTGTGATCGGAATGGCCGGTTCCGGCGGAGACGGCATCGTCAGCGCGGGCGAGTCGTTGATCGCGGCGGCAGCATACGAGGGTTATCACGCGCTCATGACCAAGAGCTTCGGCTCGCAGGTCCGCGGGGGCGAGTCGTCATGCCGTGTTCGGCTGTCGACCAACCGCGTCGAAAATGTTGGAGGCGCGCTCGACGTAGCCGTCGCTCTCAACTGGGAAGACTTCCTCAAGTTCGGCGCCGAGCTCCCGGTGTCGGGCAACACGGTGGTCATCTACGAGGCCAAGACCGGCGTCGCCCCCGAGGCGATCCCGCTGGTCGGCGTCGCTCCGACCGAGGTCTTCGCCGTGCCCATCGGCGACATGGCCAAGCAGGCGGCCGGGTCCGACAAGGCCAAGAACACCGTGGTCCTCGGCCTCATCGCCGGGTGGTTCGGCATCGCCCGCGAGGCGATCCTCCGCGGCCTTCGCAAGAAGTTCATCAAGAAGGGCGAGGAGCTCGTCGCCGCCAACCAGCGCGCCTTCGAGATGGGCGAGCAGTTCGCCCGCGAGCACCCGCTCAAGCAGCCGCGCATGATGAAGCGGCCCGACGAGAAGGCCGGCAAGAAGCTCCTCACCGACGGCAACGACATGTGCGCCGCCGCGTCGATCTTCGCCGGGTGCGAGTTCTTCGGCGGGTACCCGATCACGCCGTCGACCGAGATCATGCAGTTCTACACCCGCGAGGTGTGGAAGTACGGCGGCGCGGTGCTGCAGGCCGAGGACGAGATCGCGGGCATCGGCGCCGCGCTCGGCGCGTCGATCGCCGGCAAGAAGGCGATGACCGCGACGTCCGGCCCGGGCCTCTCGCTCAAGACGGAGATCATGGGCCTCGCGAGCATCGCGGAGCTCCCGCTGGTCATCGTCGACGTGCAGCGCGGCGGGCCCTCGACGGGTCTGCCGACCAAGCCCGAGCAGTCCGACCTGTTCGCCGCCGCCTTCTCGGCCCACGGCGACGTGCTCCGTCCGGTGCTCGCTCCGACGTCGGTCGCCGACACCTTCGACGTCACGGTCGAGTCGTTCAACATCGCCGAGCAGTACCAGACGCCGGTGCTCCTCCTGTCCGACCAGGAGATCGCGCAGCGCAAGGAGACGGTCGATCCGATCGACACCTCGCGCTTCAAGATCGTCGATCGCCGCAAGCCGACGGCGACCGAGCTCTCGGACTACCACCGCTTCCGCAACACGGAAGACGGCGTGAGCCCCATCAGCCACCCCGGCATGCCCGGCGGCAACTACCAGGGCGCCGGCATCGAGCACAACGAGCGCGGCAACCCGACGGCCAGCGGCAGGGTCCACCAGGCGATGAGCGAGAAGCGCTTCCGCAAGCTCGCTCCGCTGAAGCGCCGCACCGACCTGTTCAAGGTCGAGGGCAACCCCGACGCCGCCCTCGCCCTCGTGGCGTGGGGCTCCATCGCCGGCGTGTGCCGCGAGGCGTTCCTGCGCGCCAAGGGCGACGGCCTCGACGTGAAGCTCCTCGTGCCGTGGCTGCTCTACCCCATCGCCGAGGAGGTCTATCGCGACTTCTTCGCCTCGGTGAAGGCCGGGTTCGTCGTGGAGCTCGCGTACCAGCCGCAGCTCTATCGCATCCTGCGCATGTTCGTCGACGTGCCGGCGGGCATCCAGCCGTTCAACCGCAGCGGCGCCAACCCCATCCAACCGCGCGAGGTCGTTGCGCAGCTCCGCAACGCGTCGCTCTCGCTGCAGCAGCCGGCGATGCCGCCTTCTTCGGAGGTTTGATCGTGACCACGACCCCGCCGATCCTTCCCACCTATCAGGCGAAGGACTTCAAGAGCGACCTCAAGCCGATCTGGTGCCCGGGCTGCGGCGACTTCGGCGTCGTCCAGGGGATCTACCGCGCGCTCGCCTCCGTCGGCCGCGCCCCGCACGACATCGCCTTCATCTCCGGCATCGGCTGCTCCAGCCGCATCCCCGGCTACACCACCGCCTACGGCTTCAACAGCGTGCACGGGCGCGCGCTGCCGATCGCCCAGGGCATCAAGCTGGCGAACCCCGACCTGCTCGTGCTGGTGGCGGGCGGCGACGGCGACGGCTTCTCGATCGGCGGCGGCCACGTGCCGCACGCCATCCGCCGCACCCTCGACATCACGTACATCGTGATGGACAACCAGATCTACGGCCTGACCAAGGGGCAGCTGTCGCCCACCTCGAAGAGGGGGCTCAAGACGGTCACCTCCGAGTACGGCAGCCTCGAGGCGCCGGTGAACCCGCTGCTCTACGTCCTGGCGTACGGCGCGAACTTCGTCGCGCAGGGCACGCCGGCCGACATGGCCGGCCTGGCCGACGTCATCGAGCAGGCGATCCGCTACCCGGGCTTCTCGTTCGTCAACGTGCAGTCGCCCTGCGTCACCTTCGGCATGGAGGGGCAGCAGGTGAAGGCCCACCGCGCGACCATGAAGACGCTGGCGAGCATCAACCACGATCCGGCGAACCGGCTCGCGGCGATGGACCTCGCGCAGCAGTACGGGCAGTCGCTGCACACGGGCGTGTTCTACAAGAACCCGGACCCGCCCCCCACGCTCGACGGGCAGGTGCGCGAGCGCCAGCGCCAGCTCGCCGAGAAGGCGATCCCGCGCGAGCGCATCCTCGACATGTTCGTGCAGAAGTGAGGAGCCGATGAGCCCGACGCCCTCCATCGACTTCACCAAGCTGACGCTGTGCGACGCGCTCGATCTCGCCACGATCATCGAGGAGGAGGCGAAGGAGCGCTACGAGGAGTTCGCCCACCAGATGGAGCTCCATCACAACCCCGACGCGGCGGCGTTCTTCCTCTTCATGCTGAAGATCGAGGCGCTGCACGAGGGTCGTATCGCCGGGCGACGCCGCGAGCTCTTCGGCGACGCGCCGCGCAACGTTCGTCGCGAGCTCATCTTCGACGTCGAGGCGCCGGAGTACCACGAGGTCCGCTCGACGATGACCCATCGCGAGGCCCTCGAGACCGCCCTGCGCGCCGAGAAGAAGGCGTACGCGTTCTTCGACGCCGCCATGAAGCACGTGGCCGACGCCGAGGTCCGCTCGCTCTTCTCCGAGCTGCGCGAGGACGAGATCGAGCACGCCGGCCTCGTCGAGAAGGAGCTCGCGAAGCTCACGCCGGATTCGAAGATCAAGGCGGAGGACGTCGAGGACGAGCCGATCGCCCACTGATCGAACAGATACCAGCCCGGGGCGGCGAGCGCGCCGCCCCGTTTTCGTGCGGGGAGGTGCTGGATGACCATGACAGCGAGCCAGATTCGAAACGAGCTCCTCGGGCAGCACGCCGAGGTGCGCTCGAGGATCGCCGAGACGCGACTCGCCATCGAACGCCTGCGCCAGGGCGATCCCGCTCGCGACCTCCTCCGCAGCGCGCTCGCGCGCCTCGCCGACGCCGTGCGCCGGCACAACGAGCGCGAGGAGGAGCTGCTGAAAGACCTCATTCCGACGGTCGACGCGTGGGGTCCCGCGCGCGCCGAGGTGATGGTGGATCAGCACGCCAAGGAGCATCAGGCGATGTACTCGGTGCTCGTCGAGGCCGGCGCGACGCCCGAGACCGACACCGCGATCGCCCTGGCGACGCGCCTGGTCGATCAGATGGTCGAGCACATGGTCGTCGAGGAGAAGGTCCTGCTCGGCGAGGACGTGCTGAGCGACGAGCTGGTGCCGCGCGAGTACTTCGGCGGCTGAGGGCGCGACGCGCTGATGTCCTGGCAGTTCGCCCACCAGGCGTTCGCGTTGATGGCCGCCGCAGCTCGCGCCGCGGTGAACGCTTCCCAGCAGCAACCGGCGTACGGCGCGTACTGATCGCCTCTCCCGAACGCGGCATGATGGTGGGCATGAGAGCCCTCCCCGCGTCGCTCACGGTCACCGCCCTCTTGCTCGGTTGCGCGGGCGGCGGCGCGGTGTCCCCGCCCGCGACTACCGGCGACAGCGGCGGCGTGCAGCCCGCCGACGCGTCGGGCGGCGACGGCGGCTTCACGCCGGCCGGCGAGGACGCCGCGACCGAGTCGGGCGGCTCCGGCCCGAAGACCTTCGGCCCGATCGAGGACGGCATCGCCACGTACTACGCGGCCACCGGCGAAGGGAACTGCTCCTTCGATGCGAGCCCCGGCGATCTCGACGTCGCCGCGCTCGACACGCGCCAGTACCAGGAGAGCGCGTGGTGCGGCGCGTGCGTGCGCGTCGAGGGACCGAAGGGGACGGTCACCGTGCGGGTCGTCGACAGCTGCCCCACCTGCGAGAGCCGCACCCACGTCGATTTGAGCGAGAGCGCCTTCGCGAAGATCGCCGAGCCGAAGGACGGCCGCGTGAAGGTGCGCTGGCAGTTCGTCTCGTGCGCGGTGAGCGGCCCCATCGCCTACAAGTTCAAGGAGGGCAGCAACGAGTGGTGGACGGCGATCCAGGTCCGCAACCACCGCCATCCGGTCAAGAGCGTCGAGGCGAAGGTCTCCGGCGCTTGGACCGCCCTCGCGCGCGCGAGCTACAACTACTTCATCGCCGCCAAGGGGCTCGGCAAGGGTCCCTACGAGCTGCGCGTCACGTCGATCGACGGCAAGGTGGTGACCGATCCGGCGATCGTCTTCGGCGAGGGCAAGGTCGTCAGCGGGTCGTCGCAGTTCGAGTGAATCGGCGGCCGTGACGGCTATCTCGGCCTTCGACTCTCGACCTTCGACCGGACATGCGCAGCCGGCGAAGCCCGAGCGCCGCGATCACGCCCCAGACGCTCAAAGCGCAGCGCGAGGCCGAAGTGCAGCGTCCACGCGTGCGTGCCGCGCACCTGACCGCCGAACGCCCCGTCGAACGCGTCGTTCGAGTAGCCGATCACGGGACGATACGCGGCCTCGAGGCTCATCACGAACGGCCCCTCGGCGGCGAAGCGGAGGCCGACGCCGAGCGGCAGCTCCGCCCCGTACTTCGTCGTCTTCGGGGCGTCGCGGTACTGGGGGAAGTCGGCGACGAGCCGCCCGACGCCGACGACGGCATAAGGCACGAGCCGCGCGTCGATCGGCGCGAACGCGCGCGCGCGGAGACCGATCGCGGTGATGTCGACCTCCGGCGCGTCGAGCCGATCGGGGAAGGCGCGATTGCCCGCCGGGTAGCCGTTGAAGTACGCGCCGACGCTGATGCGCTTCGGCCACACCGCCCACTCCGCGTAGGGCTGCGCGTTCATCGTGGGGCGGAAGGTGGCGGTGCCGAGCCGTCGATCGACGACGCCGACCTGCAGCCCACCCTCGAACGTCCAGTCCGAGGAGGTCGAGGCCGTCGAGGCCGTCGAGGAGGCCGAGGAGGTCGAGGCGGCCGAGGCGGCGCCGAGCGCCGGCATCGGCGCCACCGCGCCGATCACCGCCGCCACACGCGAGATGAACGCGGCCTTCATGTCGCGCGCACTCTACTCCGCGTCCGCGTCACGAGGGCGCCGCCGCGTGCGCGAGACGCACCGGATTGCCCCTCTTGACCGGCTGCGGCGGTGGATGTAGGTGCTCTCGCTACCACCGCCTCAACTCAGGAGCTCGTCCATGACCTTCCGCGTCCTTTTCCTGGTTTCCACGCTCGCCTTCGCTGGTTGCGCCGTGCAGACCGAGTCGCCGGAAGAGGGACCGACGGCGAGCACCGAGGAGGCTGCGCGCCGCGCCGATCCGTGCGCCGTCGTGCGCTGCGCCGCCGGGACCCACTGCGTCGCCAAGGGCAAGACGGCCGAGTGCGTGGCCGACAAGACGGGCGTGGCCTGCGGCAGCACGACGTGCGCGCCCGGCGATGTCTGCTGCAACGCGAGCTGCGGCATCTGCACGCCGCCCGGCGGCATGTGCATCCAGCTGGCCTGCGAGCCGGCGACGCTCTGATCATCTGAATCACCGGTCACGCTGCTCGCGCGCCACCGTGGTCGCTGCGACAGCAGGTCGGGTCGAAGGTCGAAGGTTCAAGGTCGAAGCGAGACGTCGACACACGCTCGACCTTCGACCTTCGACACTCGACCTTCGACCGCACGCACGGCAGACGAATCGGTTTAGGCGAGCACCGCGAGGGCGCGTCTAGCGCTCGAGCCACTCGTCGAGGTCGCGCGACAGGCGCGTCGACACCGACGGCGGCTTGACGATCACCACGTTGCACGGCGCGCGGCGCGCCACCCGCTCGGCCACCGACACGAAGTGATCGAGCCCGGCGTGGCCGTGCGAGCCGACGACGAGGTAGTCCGCGTGCAGCTCCCGCACCGCCGCGAGGATCTCGTGGCACGGCTCGCCCGTGCGCAGCTGCGGGATCACCGGGATCGAGTGCGCATCGGCGCGCGCGACCGCCTCGCTGATGCGGTGCTCCTCGTGCTCGATCGCGTCGGCCGCCTCCTGCGCGGTCTTCAGGCGATCGGCCTGCCTCCGCACGTGGACGACGTGGAGGCACGCGCACGCGCACTGCGCAGCGAGCGAGAGCGCCGCCTGGATCGTCTCGAGCGCCGTGCCTCCGAGGTCGGTCGCGCACACCATGACGGGTCGGCGATCTTCGCCCATGGGTCCTCCCACTCTTCTCGCGGAGCTACCTCTTGGTGGTCGTCCTTTCCTCGATGCGTCCGAGCATGCGAAGCAGACCGTCGAGGATCGTATACGGATGAGGGGGGCACCCGGGTATGACCAAATCGACGGGGACCACGGCCGACGCCCCGCCGAGCACCTCCGGGTGCCCCGCGTAGGGACCGCCCGAGATCGCGCAGGCGCCGCAGGCGATGACGATCTTCGGATCGGGCACCGCGTCGTAGGTCTTCTGGAGGGCGAGCTCCATGTTCTTCGACACCGGGCCGGTGATCAGCAGGCCGTCGGCATGACGCGGTGAGGCGACGACCTGGATGCCGAACCGGCCGAGGTCGAAGACGATCGTCCCGAGCACGTTGACGTCGAGCTCGCAGCCGTTGCAGCCGCCGGCGCTCACCTGCCGCAGCTTGAGCGACCGGCCGAACAGCTTGCGCAGCCGCTCGTCGAGCGCGGCCTTCTTGACCTCGTACTCGCGCGTGTACACGAGCTCTTCGCGGGAGCGCGCCGACAGGCGGTACTCCTGCGTGTGCTCGAGGGCGCCGCTCGGACAGGCGGAGGTGCAGTCGGTGCAGAACAGACATCGGCCGGCGTCGAGACGCGGGCCGCCGGGGACGATGTCGATCGCCGCGGTCGGACAGGCTTCGACGCAGGCGCGGCAGCCGGAAGGACACCGATCGGGCAGGACGCGCAACGCGCCGCGCAAGCGCTCTGGCAGCGTGGGCTGCGCGTCGGGGTAGGCGCCGGTGCGGTGCCCTTGCTTCGCGCGCGCGAGGAGGATGTCGAGCATACGGGACCTCAAAGCCTCACAGATCGAAGCCGCAGTAGGAGAGATCGAAGCTCTTGTTGCAGAGCGGGAAGTCGGAGATCTGCTGATCGCGCAAGGCCATCGCCAGGCCGGACCAGTTGTGGAACGAGGGATCGATGACCTTGTAGACGGCGAGTCTCCCCTGCTCGTCGGTCGCGCCGACGTGGCAGATCTCGCCGCGCCAGCCCTCGACGAGCGAGACGCAGACGCGCTCCTTGGCGAGCGGCCCGTGCGCGACCCGCGACGCGCCCCGCGGGAGCGACCGCAAGAGCTCGCGCGCGAACTGCGCGGAGCGGCGGATCTCGGCCCAGCGCACGTACGCGCGCGCGAAGACGTCGCCCGACGGCAGCGTGGAGACCGGGATCTTGTGCAGGCGATAGAAGCCCCAGGGGTGATCGAGGCGGACGTCGCGATCGAGCCCCGACGCGCGCGCCGCGACGCCGACGAGCCCGAGCGCCGCCGCGGTCTCGGTGGTCACGCGGCCGGTGTTCTCGAAGCGCGCGAGCACCGAAGCGCTCGACCAGAGGAGCCGCACGGCGCTCTCGACGTCGCTCATCGCCGCGTCGAGCCGCTGGACCATGTCCGCCGCGAGCGCGTCGTCGACGTCGAACCCGACGCCGCCGGCGCGGACCAGGCCGCGGCCGAAGCGGTTGCCGCACACCGCCGCGGTGAGGTTGAGGAAGTCGCCGCGCAGGCGGCCGCAGTAGGAGGCGGTCGGGAGGAACGCCACGTCGTTCGCCAGCGCGCCGAGATCGCCGGTGTGGTTCGCCAGTCGCTCGAGCTCGAGCGCGATCGCGCGCAAGACGAGCGCGCGGGGCGGGACGCGATCGCCCGACAGCGCCTCGACGAGGTGACAGTACGCCGACGCGTGCCCGATGGTGGTGTCGCCGGCGAGCGTCTCGACGTAGTGGATGCGTCGCTTGCCCGCGTCCTCGACGATCGCACGCTCGACGCCGCGGTGCTGATAGCCGAGCGAGATCTCGAGGTGGAAGACCACCTCGCCGTGGCACTGGAACCGGAAGTGGCCGGGCTCGATGACGCCGGCGTGCACCGGACCGACGGCGACCTCGTGGATCTCCTCGCCCTCGACGCGGTAGAAGTCCATCACGCCGACCTTGCCCGCGACGCCCTCGCCGCGGCGCGGCGCGACGAACCGCACCGGCTTGAGCCACGGATGCCCGTTCGGCCTGACGCCCCACAGCTCAAAGAGCTCGCGCTCGAACAGGTGCGCCTGCGGACACTCCGGCGTCAGCGAGAGGTAGCCTCCGCCTTCGGTGGTGCCGATGGTGGTGGTGCCGAGGCGCAGCACGCCCGCGCGATCGGCCGCGAGCACCGCCCACAGCTGGACACCCTGCTCGCCTCCGTCGGTGCCGAAGAGGGCGACGAGGCGATCGCCCTCGGCGACGCGCGCGAGGATCGCGCGGCGCCACTCGTCGACGGGGATCGCGGGGACGTCGGCGCGCGCGAACGCGCGGCCGTTGCGCACCTTCAGGAGCTCGGCGCTCATCGCGCGCCTCCGAGGCTGATGGCGACGTCGCCGAGCAGGCGCTCGAGCGGCGGCGGCACCCACACGCCGAGCATGAGGACGACCGCGAGGCAGAGCGCGATCGGGGCGACGGTCCCGAGCTCGTCGCGGAAGGTCGTCGACTGCGCGTGCTGCGACGGCGAGCCCTGCGCGATGGACACGACCGCCGAGCCCATGCCGACGAACACGACCGCGAGCATCACCAGGAACGCCGCGGCCACGCCGTAACGACCCGCGGCGAACGCGGCGCGCACGATGGTCAGCTCGCTGAGGAACGGCCCGAACGGCGGCGAGCCGGTCACCGCGAAGAACCCGGCGAGGAACAGCGCCCCCGACGCCGGGACGCGGCGGAGCGCGCCGGAGACGTCCTCGACGTTCTTGCTCCCGAAGGCGCGGTGGATGTTCGCCGCGGAGAGGAAGAGCACGCCCTTGGTGAGCCCGTTGTTGATCATGTGGAGCATCGAGCCGAAGACGCCCGCGCCGCCGATGCCGAGCCCCACCACCAGGATGCCCATGTGCTCGACGCTCGAGTAGGCGAGCATGCGCTTGTAGTCGCGCTGCCGCGCCATGAACGCGCCGGCGAGGCCCATCGACAGGAGACCCATGACCAGCATGAGCTCCTGCGCGAACTTGCCGTCGCCGGCGGCCTGGCAGATGCGATCGAAGCGGACGATGGCGAGGAACGCGCCGTTGGTCACGCCGCCGGCGAGCATCGCGCCGACGATGCCGGGCGCCTCGCCGTAGGCGTCGGGCTTCCAGGTGTGCATCGGCGCGAGGCCCATCTTGGTGCCGTACCCGATGAACAAGATGACGAAGGCGGCGTGCAGCCACGGCTTGGAGAGGTGCGGCGCCTGCTCCAGAAGAACGCCGAAGAGCAGCGAGGGCTCGAGCTCCGCCTGCAGCTCGGAGTACGCGAGGAAGAGCGAGCCGAGGAGCGCCAGCGCGACGCCGACGCCGCCGATGAGCAGGTACTTCCACGTCGCCTCGAGCGAGCGCTGATTCCTGTTGAACGTGAGCAGCGGCGCGGCCGAGAGCGTGGCGGCCTCGAGCGCGACCCACATCAGCCCGAGGTGGTGCGCCTCGGCCAGCAGCATGAGCATCGCGTCGAGCAAGAGCAGGCAGGTGACGAAGACGCGGTTCGGCCGATCGGAGCGTTGACGCAGGTACCCGGGCGCGTAGAGCGCGCACGCGAAGAACAGCGCGGAGGTGAGCCCCATGACGAGGCGACCCGGCCCGTCGAGCACCAGCCACCCTTCGAGGCCGGCGACCGCCGGCATGGTGAGCGCGCGAACGACGGCCAGGCCCTGCACCGCGCCCGCCGCCGTCAGCACCCACGGGCGGACGCGGTCGGAGCGGATCGCCGCGGCGACGATCGCGAAGAGGACCGGGATGAGGACCAACGCGTAGGCCATCGCTCACTCCTTCAGGTTGGAGAGGCGGGCCGTGTCGAGCGACGCGAACTCGCGGTTGACCTGGTAGATGATGATCCCCATCACGAAGATCGCGACGAAGAGGTCGAGGAGCACGCCGACCTCGACGAGGAACGGCATCGCCTCGAGGAGCCCGACGCCGAGCACGAAGACGCCGTTCTCGAGGACGACGTAGCCGGCGGCCTGGGTGATCGCCTTGCGGCGCGTGGCGAGGACGAGGAACCCGGTGCCGACGGTGGCGAGCGAGGCGGGCACCAGCAGCGAGCCGACGTGCTGCGGCGCGAGCGGCAAGCGCCGGGCGAAGGCGAACGACGCGCCGGTCGCCACCGCGACGGCGAGGAGCGAGGGCACGTAGTCGATGAACGGCTCGACCTCGCGGCGGATCGAGGCCTCGCGCATGGCGCGGCGGAGCATCATCGGCATCAAGAGCCCCTTCAGCAGGATGGTCGCCAGCGCGACCAGCACCGACAGGACCGAGCCGGAGTGGACCAGCAGCGCGAGGACGCCGAGCACGGCGCCCTGCAGCGCCACGCCGTTGATCACCGCGTGCAGACGGCTGGTGCCGACCACGTAGAAGTTGAGCAGGAGCACGAGGACGAGCACCGGATCGACGGCTGAGGACACTTCATCACCTCGCGAGGAGCACGATCCCGAAGGCAGAGAGCAAGCAGGCGCCGACGAGCAGGTTCGGCACCTGCCGCATGCGCAGGCGGGCCATCACCGACTCGACGACGCCGATCCCGATCGACAACCCGATCATCCCGAGCGCGAACAGGCCCCAGTCCGACCAGGCGTGCGCGGTGTCCATCGGGAGCACCAGCCGCACGACCAGCGCGCCGAGCACGAACAGCTTCATCGCCGCGCCGTAGAGCACGACGCCGAAGAGCGGCCCGCTGTGATCGAGGACCATCACCTCGTGGATCATCGTGAGCTCGAGGTGCGTGTTCGGATCGTCGAACGGCACGCGCGAGCTCTCGACCAGGAGCACCACCACGAAGCTCGCGACGACCATCACCAGCGACGCGCCCATGACGCCCCAGTGGTGCGCGAGCCCCGGTCCGAGCATGGTCGAGAGCGACGAGGTGCCGCTCAGGCGGACGAGCACCATCAACCCGAGGAACAGCGCCGGCTCGGCGAGCACCGAGAACGTCGCCTCGCGCGCGCCGCCCATGCCCTCGAACGCGGAGCCGGTGTCGAGCGCGGCGGCCACGGTGAAGAAGCGGCCGAGCCCGAACAGGTACGCGAAGAGGATCATGTCGCCGGCGAACGACAGCGCGGCGCCGCGCGCGCCGAACGGCACCAGCACCGCCGCGGCGAGCGTGGTGACGAGCGCGACGACCGGACCGGCGACGAACACCCACGTCGTGGTGGAGCTGAAGACCATGCCCTTGCGCGAGAGCCGCGCGAGGTCGTAGTAGGGCTGCAGCAGCGGCGGACCGACGCGGCCGGCGAAGGCCGCTTTCGTCTTGTTCACGACGCCGAGCAGCATCGGCGGCGCGACGAGGGTGAGGGCGACGTGCAGGGCTGTATCGACTGTGGACACGCGAGCTCCAGCGACTAACGGAAGACGAGCAAGGCAAGGACGAGCGCGGCGAAGACGTAGACGACGTAGAGGTGGACGCTGCCGCGCTGCATCCACCGCAGCGAGGCGAGCGCCCGTCCGGTGACACGGAACGTCGGCGCGATCGCGCGATCGAGCACCACCTCGGGCACGTGGCTGTGGAAGTGCGAGGCGGCCGGGAAGAGGGCGTCGATCTTCGGCGCGCTCCGCTCGGGGCGGAGCACGGTCGAGAACAGCCCGACGATGATCTCGGCGAAGGACGACGACGTGTACTGCATGCGCGCGGTGCCGGCCGCGTACCCGCAGTCCCAGGTCGGCTGCGCGCGGGACGCGACGCGCCGCCGGTACGCCCAGATCACGCCGATCGCGATCACGAACAGGAGCGGCGCCCCGATCCAGGTCAGGAGCGACAGCGGGGCGGCGCTGCGCACCGGCGCACCGGAGCCGCCGATCGAGACGAGCGCGCGGTCGAGCGCCGGCGCGACGAGCACCGGGCCGACGCCGATGAGCACGCACAGCACCGCCAGCGTCGCCATCGGGCCGAGCATCGCGGGGCCGCTCTCGTGCACGTGGCGCGCGGCCTCGGTGCGCGGCTCGCCGAGGAAGACGGCGCCGTACGCCTTGACGAAGCACGCGACCGCGAGCGCGCCGACGAGCGCGAGCGCCGGCGCGCCGATCGCACCCGCCGCGAACAGCGGCCCCGGCGTGGCGGCGCACGCGCGCGCGAGGCCGAGGTAGACGAGCAGCTCGCTGACGAAGCCGTTGAGCGGAGGCAGCCCGCAGATGGCGATCGCGCCGACGGCGAACGCCCCGGCGGTCGCCGGCATCTTCTTCGAGAGCCCTCCGAGCCGATCGATCTCGCGCGTGCCCGCTGCGTGCACCGCCGAGCCGGCGCTGAGGAAGAGCAGCGCCTTGAAGATGCCGTGGTTCCACGTGTGCAAGAGCGCGCCCGCCGCGCCGAGCACGAACAGCGTCTCGTCGCCGAAGGCGCGCCCGAGCATCGCCACGCCGAGGCCCATCAGGATGATCCCGATGTTCTCGACGCTGTGATACGCGAGGAGGCGCTTGAGGTCGTGCTGGCCGATCGCGAAGAGCACGCCGAGCACGGCCGACGCGATGCCGAGCGAGAGGACGAGCCCGCCCCACCACACCGGCGGCGCGACGAAGAGCGAGACGGCCCGCACGATGCCGTAGATGCCCATCTTGATCAGCACGCCGGACATCAGGGCCGACACGTGCGACGGCGCGTTGGCGTGCGCGCCCGGCAGCCAGATGTGCAGCGGCATCACGCCCGCCTTGAGCCCGAACGCCGCGAGCGCGAGCGCGAAGAGCGCGGTGCTCACCGGGCGCGCCGCGTCGAGCGCCGCCACGTCGAGCGAGAACGAGCCGGTCACGGACCGGAGCAGCGCGAAGTACGCGATCAGGCACAGCGTGCCGACGCGCGTCGACAGGAGGTACACGAGGCCCGCGTGACGGGCGACCGGATCCTCGTCGTCGGTGCTCACGAGCATGAACGCCGCGAGCGCCATCACCTCCCAGCCGACGAGGAACAGGACGGCGTTGGCCGACGCGACGAGCAGGGACATCCCCGCGGTGGTCAGGCCGTAGAACGCGCGGACCTTGCGCGCGTGCTGCGGCTGCTGCTCGTCGGAGAAGTAGCCGACGCCGTAGATCGCGCCGAGCGCGGCGATGACGAAGATCTGCAGGAGGAACATCGCGGCGAGGCCGTCGACGCGGAACGACAGGGCACCGCCGGGGACCGCCCACGGCCAGGCCCTGCGCACGGCCTCGCCGCGGAGCGCGAGGACGGCGCCGGCCGCGCCCGCGGTGGCGCCCACGAGCAGGGTCGCGGTGGCGACCCGCGCGCCGTGCGCCCGCGGCACGAGGAGCGCGAGCAGCCCGCTCACGCCGGTCAGCGCGATCGCGAGCAGGATGAGGTGGAGCGTCATGGACCGCCCCAGCCGCGCATCGACACCCAGGTCAGCGCCGCGACGACCGCGAGGAAGACGTAGAGGACGTAGAGGTGGACGACGCCCTGCTGCAGCCACCGCAGGCGAGCGAAGCGATCGGCGAGGCCCTCGAGCACCCGCTCGTAGACGTCGCGCGTGACCGGATCCTCGTCGCGCGAGACGAAGCCGGCGCGGGCCGGGAACAGCCCGCGCGGCCTCGCGATCTCGACGTGCGGCTGCACCCGCCGCGGGAGGAACCCGGTGGCGAGCTCGGCGAAGCCGCGGGCCGTGTACTGCATGCGCGCGGTCGGCGCGGCATAGCCGCAGCCCCACGTCTCCTGCTCGGCGCCGCGACCGCGCGCGCGACGCGCGACCCGCGCGGCCACGAGGACGCCCGCCACGCACGTGATCCACAGGATCACGTCGGCGACGCCGATGGGGACCAGCGCGGCCCGTACGTCGCCGTTCATCGCGGGCGCGACGCCCGCGAGCGAGACGGTGGCCGCGCCGAACGCGCGCACGAGCGCCCCCGGCGCGACGCTTCCGGCGATGCAGGCGAGCCCGAGCACCGCCATCGAACCGACCATCAGCGGGGTCGGCTCGTGCGCCTTCGCCGCCTCGGGGCTGCGCGGCGCGCCGAGCAGCGCGATCGAACAGAGGCGAACGAAGGCGAGCGCCGCGAGGACGCCGACGGCCGAGAGCGCGCCGATCGCGAAGGTGAAGCCCAAAGGCGCCCCGGCGCCCCCGCCGATCGCGCCGTCGATCAGCGATCGATAGAGCAGCCACTCGCCGACGAACCCGTTGAGCGGAGGGAGGCCGGCGACGGCAACCGCGCCGAGACCGAACAGCGCGCCGCTCACCGGCATCCGCCGGAGCAACCCGCCGAGCCGCTCGAGATCGCGCGTGCCGGTGGCGTGGACCACCGCGCCGGCGCCGAGGAAGGCGAGGCCCTTCATCGCGGCGTGGTTCCAGACGTGGAGCAGCGCGCCGGCCGCGCCGAGCACGGCCAGCGTCGGCCGCCCGGTCGCGTGTCCGAGCATCGCGAGGCCGACGCCGACCACGACGAGGCCGACGTTCTCGACGCTGGAGTACGCGAGCGCGCGCTTGAGGTCGCGCTGGTGGGTGGCGAAGACGACGCCGTAGATCGCGGTGACGAGCCCGAGCAGCAACAGCGCCCGCGCGAACCACGCCGGCGGACCGCCGACCAGCATCGTCATGCGGACGATGCCGTAGACGCCGAGCTTGACCATCACGCCCGACATCACCGCCGACACGTGCGAGGGCGCGGCGGCGTGCGCCTCCGGCAGCCAGACGTGCAGCGGGAACAGACCGGCCTTCAAGCCGAAGCCGGCGAGGGCCAGGAGGAGCAGGGCGGTGCGGGCGTTCGCGGGCAGCGCGAAGCCGGTGCTCTCGAGCAGCAGGGTGCCGGTCGTCGCGCCCCAGAGCAGGAACGCCGCGGTCAGCGCGGCGACCCCGACGTGCGCGGCGATCAGGTACACCCAGCCGGCTCGACGCACCTCGGCGCGCTCGTGCTCGAAGGTGACCAGCACCCAGCTCGAGAGCGACATCAGCTCCCAGGCGACGAGGAACGCGATCGCGTGGCGCGCGGTCGCGACCAGGGCCATGCTCGCGAGCAGCACGCAGTAGGCCGCCCAGGGCACGCCGAGCGATTTGCCGTGCGCCTCGTGCAGCAGGTAGTCCCGGCCGTACACCGCGGCGATCGCGCCGAGGACGAAGACCGGCAGGAGGAAGAACGCCGAGACCGCGTCGCACCCGAGGACGATCGCGCCTGCGGGGACGTTCCAGGCGATCTCGACGCGCGCCGGCGCCTGCCCGCCGAGCATCCGCGCGGCGAACACCGCGCCGATCGTGGAGCCGGCGACGGCCGTGGTCGCGCCGACCGTGGAGGCGAGGCGCGGCCAGCGCGAGAGGAGGGCCGCGAGCACGCCGCCGGCGACGAGCACCAGCACCGCGACGATCAGCTCCTTCACCCCTCCCCCTCTTCCCTGTCGCTTCCCGCGATCATCGGCTCGTCGGCGCTCGGGTTCGCCGCGGCGAAGCGCAGCTCGGCGGAGCGCGCCAGCGGGAGGAGGGCTTCGCCCGGCGTGCGATCGAGGACCGCGCGGCGGAACTCCGGATCGTGCAGCACGCCGGCGAGCCGCGCGAGCAGCGTCAGGTGCGCGCGCGGCGTGGGCGCCACGATGGCGAAGAGGGTGTGCACCGGCTTGCCGTCGATGGCGCCGAACTCGATCGGCGGCTCGAGGTAGCAGAGGGTGATCGACGCCGCGTCGACGTCGAGCACGACCGGATGGCGGACGTGCGGGATGGCGATCCCGTCTCCCACGCCGGTGGAGCCGGCGTTCTCGCGCGCCAGCAGCACCTCGAAGAGCATGTCGCGATCGCCCGGGTCGTCGATGCCCATGCGATCGACGAGCGCGCGCAGCGCGGACTCGCGATCCTTGGCGGCGACGTGCTCGTGGACGCCGGAGGCCGCCAGCGCGTCGGTGAAATACGTCCGGAGGGGGATCCCGCGGACCGAAGAGGCGGCGTCGGACGAGAGGCGGATGCCGCGGTTGGTCGCCCACTCGAGGAGGTCGGCGCGGTGGAAGCGACGCTGACCGTGCACCGTCTCGTGCGGCATGCCCTCGTCGCGCAGCCATCGCTCGATGGCGCGCTCCGTCGTGTCGAACATCTTCGCGACTTCACGGACGGTGAGCTTCATCTTGGCGTGGGCTCCGCGGACAGCCCGCGCCGAGCAAGCGTCGTGCCCCCGCGCAACGAGGCCTCGAACGCGCGCTCGATCGCCCTGATTCGCCCGATGAGGGGGTCACCGTGGTCGTTCACGCCATTTTGGCGCAGTGTCCAGCGCGCGCGATCGACGATCCACGCCGTTGCGACCGCGAGGATGTCCTATGCCTGCGCGCCCAGACGTCGTTGGATCGTGCGGAGTCCGACGCCGAGACGACGCGCCGCCCGCGAGCGATTGCCGCGCTCGAGCTCGACCGCCGCGCGCAGGATCTTGTCGATCGTGTCGTCGAGCGGCTCGGCCAGCGACACCTCGAGGACCTCCGCCGGCGCCGGATCGGCGCGCAGCTCTCCCCGTATGGGGAGCGGCAGATCGTGGAGACGCACGACCTTGGCCTGGCGGAGCAGGCACATGAGCTCGACGAGGTTCCGCAGCTCGCGGACGTTGCCGGGCCAGCTGTGCGCCCGCAGCGCGGCGAACGCCGCGCGGGTGAACCGCGGCGGCTTAACGCCGTGCTTGCTCGCGCGCTCCACCAGGAACTGCTCGATGAGCGGCACCAGATCGGCGGGGCGCTCCCGGAGCGGCGGCACGCGCAGCACGACGCCCTGGATGCGGTAGTAGAGGTCGGCGCGGAACTGCCCGGCCTTCACCAGATCCTCGAGCGGCTGGAGGGTCGCGCACACGAGGCGCACGTCGACGTTGACCTTGGCGGTGCCGCCGACGCGCATGAACCGACGGCTCTCGAGGAACCGGAGCAGCTTCGCCTGCGCCTGGAGCGGCATGTCGCCGATCTCGTCGAGGAACAGGGTGCCGCCGCTCGCCGCCTCCACCTTGCCGCGCATCAGCGAGTCGGCGCCGGTGAAGGCGCCCTTCTCGTGGCCGAACAGCTCGCTCTCGAACAACGACTCGGGGATCGCCGCGCAGTTGATCGGCACGAACGGAGCGCCGCGCCGCGCCGACAGCTCGTGCACCCGCCGCGCGAGGACCTCCTTGCCGGAGCCGGTCTCGCCGACGAGGGTCACGGTGACCTCCTTCTCGGCGACCGTCCGGAGGATGGCGTCGAGGCGGCGCATGGACGCGGACGCGAGGACCGGCTCCAGGATGACGCGGTTGCGCGGATTGCGGGCTTTCACGCCGTGAATGATACGCCAAAATGGCGCGTTCGCACTGGCCTCGACCGCAACGGCTGGCACTGCCGTCGCTCGGCGAGCGCGCCGGCCGCCTTTGTCGAGGGGCATGCATGTTGCTGCGGCCGAGCCGCCGGTCACCCCGGCGCCCAACGCAGATGCAGGGTCGAACGTTCGCCGTCGTCGCCAAGCGGCGCGAGACGCGCCGCAGCGTGCACGAGTACCTCGCGCGCCTGGGCGCCGTCGTGCGTCCGCTCCGCGAGGTCAACAAGGTCGAGGACGCGTTCGACGGCTTCGTGATGTTCCCTGACGAGCTCTCGGTCGACGAGGCCAGCCGTACGCTCGCCCTGCTGCGGAGGCACTACCCCGACGCCCGGGTGGTGGTGATCACCAACCACCTCGACCGCTACCCGACGCACGATCCGGGGGTGATCGTGCTGCGGATCCCGGTGTGGGGGTGGATGATCGCCGAAGCGCTGCGGTCGTCCGGCGACGGGGTGTGATCGCTGAGCACGAGGGGACCGCGAGCCTCGAACGAGCGCGATGGGTCTCGACGTGCGATCACAATTCGAGCCGCGCGCGCGGAGCGATCGCACCAGTGCGAGGTCTTCTCCTACGCTGCGACGCGATGAGGCGTATCGCTCTGTCGCTCTCGCTGCTCGTCATCGCGAGCTCGTCGCTCGGCTGTCCGCGGAAGCCGAAGCAGGGGGCCGCGCCGGCACCGGCCGACGCCGCGCCGAAGCCGCCGACGCTGCGGCCGATCGGTGACGCCGGTCCGGGCGTGCGCGTGCTGCACCGGAAGGTCCCCGAGCGGCAAGCCGTGAGCGCGTCGCCGCAGCCCTCAGCGGCTGCCGGTCTGCGGGTCGATCGACATCGGAGCGAGCTTCGCGGAGACGGCGACGCACCGGCCCGGCTCACCGCACCCACATACGTTCCCCTGCTCGTCGATCAGGGCCGGCGACTGCTCGTCGCTCGTCTCGGCGTCGATGGCGAACGAGGCGCACCATAGCTTGGACGCCCCGATGACGGCGTCGCTCCCGAACACGGCGACGGCCGCCCGCGACGCACGCAAGACGGTGCTGCGACGCAGCGTCAGCGATCCACGCACCCCGCCGCGCGCGCGCACGACGACGCCGTCGCCGAACGTGCTCGTCGCCGGCTCGGGGCGCACGTCGCGCACGAGGACGTCTTCGATGATCGTCGTCGAGCCGCCGATGATGACGGCCGCGCCGGAGGCATCTTCGAGCAGCGACCCGCGGAGCACACCATCGCTCGGAACGCCGTCGTCGGTGAGATAGAGCACGATCCCGGTTCCGTGCAGCCCCGTCGACGCGCGCGGCCGCGGCCGTCGGATGGTCGTCGCCTCGAGGATCACGCGCGCGCCCATCGACAGCACGGCCGTGTCCTCGCAGTCCTCGATCACCGAGGACTTCACCGTGAGCGTCCCGCGCGCCGCATCGGTGCCGCGCGCCGCGACACAGCTCGCCGTGACCGCTTCGGAGCCGGCGCCTACCGCGCGGACGAGCGAGCCTGCGATCGTCGCCTTGGTCTGGTACGTGAAGACGCCGCTCTCGACGTTGTCCTCGATCACCGATCCGGTCACGACCAGCTCGCCGTCGACGCCGTTCTTGTCGTCGCGCACCAGGTGCACGCCCCAGCCGCCGGTCTTCGCGGGCCGGGTCCTCCGCACCGTGCAGCCGTCGAGCGTGATGAGGGCGCCGTTTCCATAGACGCCGAGCTCGCGGTTGTCGTCGACGAGCGTTCGCACGAGCTTGATCTCCGGCGGATCGTCGCGCCCGGACGAGATCTGTCCGACGACGCCGATGCCGAGCGTGCCGTCGGCGCGCGGCACGGTCGTCCGCACGATGCTGTCCTCGACGGTGACGCTCGAGCTCGAGGCCACGACGCCGATCTCCACGTTGCGCTCGACGACCGACGACCTCATGACGAGCTCCCCGCGCAGCTTGCTGCCGGGGTGCTCTTGCACGACCACGCCGCGCGCCGCCGGTCTGCTCGGCTGCGGCTTCGTGTCGCGGACCACGCTGCGCTCGACGATCACCGGAACGCCCCCGACGAGGATGCCGGCGTAGGAGCTGCCGGAGATCCAGCTGTCTCGCAGCGTCGTCCGGCCCCGCGGCAGCTTGGCGTCGGAGTAGCCGAGCGCGTTCAGCCCGACCCCGTAGACACCGCTGACGCGCGGCTTGGTGTCGACGATGACCGTCTGCTCGAGGACGGCGTCCGATCCGTGCACGAGGACGCCGACGTCGGCGTTGCGATCGACCACGAGCCTCCGCGCGGTGAACGCCGCCGGCACGCTGCGCGACGATTGTTCGACCATGACGCCGATGCCGCGCTCGCCGTCGGCGCGCGGGCGCGTCTCGCGCACGGCGGTGGAGTCGAGCGACACGGTGCCGCCGCTGATCGCGACGCCGACGTTGGCCGCCGACTCGACGAGGGTCGACGCCATGACGAGCTTGGCGCTCGTCTGCACGGTGCGTACTCCCGGGCCATCGACGTCGTGGATCCAGAGACCGGTGAGCGTCGCCGAGGCGGCGCCGACCTCGACGCCGGCGACCGTCCCCGTCGCCCCGGTGACGCCAAGGCCACGAATCGTGCTCGTACCGCCGGTGATCTCGATCGCCGGCCTCTTCGGATCGGCCGCGCGCAGCTCCACCTGCGCCGAGCACCGACCGACGAGCGTGAGCGAGCGCGCGAGCACGAGGTTCTCGGCGTACGTCCCCGCGGCGATCGCCACCGTACCGCCGTCCTTGGCGACCGCCACCGCTGCGGCCACGCTGCGCAGCGGTCGCGCGCGCGTGCCGTCTCCGCCGTCGGTCGCCGCGGCGTCGACGAACAGCGCCTCGCCCGGCACTTCGGGGAACGCGTCGGTCCCGCAGACGTCGGTCGTACGACACACGGTGTCGCCCGGCACGGCGAACGTGCCGCGCGCGCACGGCGCACCCGGCAAGACCGGGCTGCACGATCCCTCGTCGCTACGCGCGAACCCGTCGGCGCAGGCCGGGATCCCTACCGGCTCGCACGTGCCGGTCGAGAGGCTGGCGCGGTTCGCGGGCGGGCACGACGCTGGCAGCGTTGCGGAGCAGCCGCCCGCGCTCCACTGGAAGCCCGCTGCGCACCCGTCCTCGGGGACGCCCGGTGCGCGGCACGCGCCGTCGACGAGGACCGCCTCGGCCCCGCACGTCGCTGCAGCAGGCGACTCGTCGCTCTTGCAGCCGACGAGCGAGAGGACCAATAGGATCGCGATCGCCGAGCGCATGGTGGCGAGCGTACCCGCGCGCGGGGCCGGGCACGAACCGCAGCTCGTCGAGCCCTCGAGCTCTGCGCGGCGGCGCAGCTCGGCGATGCGCTCAGCGGAGGGCTCGCGCAGACCCGACTCAGAACCGCACCGACGCCGGGACGACGTTCACCGTCGTCGCCGCCGCCGGCCGATCGAGCAGCGACTTCGCCGCGGCGAGCGAGCCGTCGACCAGCGGACGCGGCCACAGGCCGAGGCCGACCACGGCGAGCACGCAGATGCCGATCGCGAGGCGCAGCCCCGTGCCCATCTCGGGCTTCTTCAGCGCGCCGGGCTCGGTCATGTACGCGGCCTGCAGCACCTTCAGGTAGTAGAAGAGGCCGATGACCGCGAGGACGATGCCGGCGACGACCAGGCCGACGAGGCCCGCGCGCCACGCGGCGAGGAAGATGTAGAGCTTCGCCCAGAAGCCGACCACGAACGGGATGCCGGCGAGCGAGAGGAGGAACGCCATCATCGAGGCGGCGAGCCCCGGCGCGCGCTGCGCGAGGCCGTTCAGCGAGTCGTAGCCGTGCGAGCCGCTCGCCTCGGCGGCCGCGTGCAGCACGAGGAACGCGCCCATGTTGGTGAACAGGTACGCCGTGAGGAAGAACAGCGTCATGCCCGCGGAGTACGCGTCGTTCGCCGCGACCGAGACGAGCAGGTAGCCCATCTGCGCGATGCCCGAGTAGCCGAGCAGGCGGCGCAGATCGGTCTGCGGCAGCGCGAGCAGGTTGCCGATCGCCATCGAGAGGACGGCGAGCAGGCCGAGCGCCGGGCCCCAGGCCGCGCGGTGGCTGCCCATGCCGAAGAGGAAGATCCCCGAGAGCGCCGCGATCCCCGCCGCCTTCGGCGCGACCGAGAGGAACGCGACGAACGGCGTCGACGCGCCCTCGTACGTGTCGGGCACCCACATGTGGAAGGGCACCATGCCGAGCTTGTAGCCCATGCCGGCGAGCACGAACGCGAGGCCGAGGCCCCCGAGCGGCGTGAGCGGCGCGGTGCCGATCACGTCGAGGCGCGTGGTGCCGGCCATGCCGGTGAACAGCGCGAGACCGAACAGCGTGATGGCCGTGCTGGTCGCGCCGGTGAGGTACATCTTGAGCGCCGCCTCGGACGCGAGGCCCTTCTTGGCGGGGTCGGAGCCGGGAGGCGCGTCGGTCTTGGCGTACGCGGCGAGCACGTAGAGCGGCACTCCCATCAGCTCGAACGCGACGATGAGGAACACCAGCTCGCGCGCGCCGGGAAGCAGGCACATGCCGGCGAGGCTGAAGAGCATCGCCAGCCAGTACTCGCCGATGCGGAGCGGGGTGCGCCTGGCCACGTCGTCGACGCCGCCGAGCGCAGCGACCACGCCGCCGGCGAGGAACAGCCGCTGGAACGCCACCGTCCACGGGCCGCCCTCGAACACGCCGCGCGCGGTGCCCGAGCCGTCGATCAGGAACGTGCCGGCGAAGATCGCGGCCAGCGCGGCGGCGACGAACCACCCGAGCCACCGACGCGACGCGCCGGGCGGCGAGAGGACGTCGACGAGGAGCAGGACGATCGCCACGCCGGAGACGGCGAGCGGCACCCACAGCGTACGGAGCTCGTTCACGGCGCGTTCCCTCCGGTGAGGCTCAGCGGGCTCGCGCCACTGGTGAGGTGGACGGCGGGCGCCGGAGCCGGAGCCTTCACCACCTTGTTCAGATACATGCCGCTGCCCGGATCGATGTGATCGAGCAGGACGCGCGGCCACAGCCCGAAGAGCAGGAGGCAGACGCCGAGCACGATCGGCGCGGCCCACTCGGTGCCCTTCGCCTCCGACAGATCGTGGAAGTCATGCGACGGGCCCGGACCCCAGAAGATCGCGCGCGTCGCCTTGAGCACGTAGATCGCGGTGACGAACGCGCCGAGCACGCCCGGGATCGCCCACAGGTAGTGGCCCGCCTTCCACGCGCCGAGGAACACCAGGAACTCCGAGACGAAGCCCGCGGTGCCCGGCAAGCCGAGCGACGACATGCACGCGAGGGTGAAGAACGCGGCGACGCCCGGCATCACCGTGGCGAACCCGCCCATCTTCGGCACCGCGCGGGTGTGCGCGCGCTCGTAGACGAGGCCGACGAGGGCGAAGAACATCCCGGTCATGATGCCGTGGGCGACCATCTGGAAGACCGCGCCGTTCCACCCCTCGGGGGTGAGCGTCGCGGCGCCCAGCATGACCACGCCCATGTGGCTGACCGACGAGTACGCGATGATGTACTTGAGGTCGGTCTGGCTCATCGCGCAGTACGCGCCGTAGAGCACGTTGATCGCCGCCACCGCGCCGACCACCGGGACCCAGAAGCGCGCGCCCTCCGGCAGGAGCACCATGCCGACGCGCATGACGCCGAACGCACCGAGCTTCATCAGCACGCCCGCGTGGAGCATCGACACCGCCGTCGGCGCCGAGGCGTGACCGTCGGGCGACCACGTGTGGAACGGGAAGACGCCGGCCAGCGAGCCGAACCCGAGCCAGAGGAGCGGGAAGAGGATGATCTGCAGATCGGTGTCGTACTTCGCCTTCTGGAGCAGGCCGAGGTCGAACGAGTTGACGCCGGCCTTGAGGTACAGCGCGAAGATCGCGACGAGGATCGCCGCCGAGCCGACCAGCAGCATCAGCGTGAGCTTCATGGCCGCGTACTGCTTGTCGCCGACCTTGAAGAAGTCCCACGCGCGGGCGAATGGGCCGGCGCGCGGAACCGCGTGGCTCGCGCCCCAGATGCCGATGAGGAGGTACATCGGCAGCACGGCGATCTCGTAGAAGAGGAAGAAGACCAGGAGGTCCTGCGTGACGAACACGCCGAACACGCCGGCCACCAGGATGAGCAGGAGCGCGAAGTACTCCTTGTCGCGGGTCTTCAGCGTCCAGCTGGCGAGGACGCCGGCGAAGATGATCACGCCTGTCAGCAGGAGGAGCGGGCCGCCCCACCCGTCGAGCGCGAAGGAGAGATGCACCCCGAGCGACGGGATGAGCGGGTAGCTCTCGACCATCTGCTGGCCGCCCGCCACCTTGTCGTAGCCCCGGAGCGCCACGATGCTGCCGATGAGCGAGATGGTCGCGGCGATCAGCGAGGTGACGCGGATGGCCAGCTTCCCGTTCTCGGGCAGGAAGATGACGATCAGCGCGGCGAGCGCCGGCGCGCCGACGATGATGGAGAGGAGATGACTGCTCATCGGAGCACCGCCCAGGCAGCGAGGGACACCGCGCCGACGACGACCGCGAGGACGTAATCGGGCGCGAACCCGGTCTGCATCGGGCGCGCGCGGCGCCCTGCGTCGATGGTGAAGTAACCGAGCCAGTTGATCATGCCGTCGATGACGTAGCGATCGAACCAGGCGAAAGCGTCGGCCATCGCCAGGGTCACGCGACGGTAGCCGAACTCGTAGAGCCGGTTGACGGCGCGCGACTGCGCGATGCGCTCGACGGTGACCATGACCTGGGGATTTTCGCGCTTGCCGCCGCCGAACATCGTCCACGCGAGGGCGATGCCACCGAGGCCGAGCGCCGCGGCGACCGCCGCGCCGACGCCGAAGTGGAAGTGGTAGGGCTCGCCGTACAGCCTGGCGAAGGGCGCCGCGAAGTACCCGGCGACGACCGCCAGCACCGCGAGCGCGACGAGCGGGAGCTTCATCGACCAACCCGGCTCGTGGGCGTGCTTCGCCTGCTCGCTCGAGGGCGGGCCGAAGAAGGCGACGAACACCACCTTGCCCATGTAGAACGCGGTGAGGAACGCGGTCGCGAGGAGGATCACGTAGGGGACGTGGTGGAGCTTGTGCTCGACGCCCTCGAGGACGAGATCCTTGCTGAAGAACCCGGAGAGGCCGGGCACGCCGGCGAGGGCCAGCGCGCCGATCGCGAAGGCGGCGCCGGTGAGGGGCATCTTCTTGAAGAGACCGCCCATCTTGCCGATCTCGTTCGAGTGCACCGCGTGGATCGCGCTGCCGGCGGCGAGGAAGAGCAGGGCCTTGAAGAAGGCGTGCGTCGTGAGGTGGAAGAACCCGGCGAGCACCGACCCGGCGCCGAGCGCGGCGACCATGTAGCCGAGCTGCGAGCAGGTGGAGTAGGCGAGGACCTTCTTGATGTCCGTCTGCACGAGCGCGAGGAGCGCCGCGAACAGCGCGGTGACCGCGCCGAGGACCAGCATCACGGTGCGCGTCGTGGGCGACTGCACGAACAGCGGATCGGCGCGGACCACGAGGAACACGCCGGCCGCGACCATCGTCGCCGCGTGCAGCAGCGCGGAGACCGGCGTCGGGCCCTCCATCGCGTCGGGCAGCCAGACGTGCAGCGGGAACTGCGCCGATTTGCCGACGACGCCGAGGAACAGCAGCATGGTGACGGCGGTGGCGACCGCCGGCTCGAGCTTCACGTTCCACGCGAAGGTGCCGGTCGCGACGAACAGCGACAAGAGCGCGAACAGGATGCCCATGTCGGCGAACTTGGTGACCCAGAACGCCTTCACCGCCGCGTGCGCCGCGCTCGGCTTCTTGTAATAGAAGCCGATGAGCAGGTAGCTCGTGACGCCGACCAGCTCCCACCCGACGAAGAGCTGCAGGAGGTTCGGCGCGATCACCAGCACGTTCATGCTGAAGAGGAACAGCGCGTGGTAGGTGAAGTACCGCCCGAAGTCGGCCGGCGGCTCGTCGTGCATGTAGCCGAGCGAGAAGACCTGCACGCAGAGGGCGACGAAGCACACCACCGCGAGCATCGACGCCGACACGCCGTCGACGTGCACGCCCGCCTCGGCGATGACGCGCGCCGAGGAGCGGATCCACGGGACGGTGAAGAGCTCGGTGCCCGTCTGCCCGAGGCGCGACAGGAGCAGCATGACCGCGGCGCCGAACGACACGACCGAGCCGAGCACGGTGAGGGCGGCGGCCGGGGCGCCGCGGCGACGGATGAACGGCGTCGCCGCGAGGAACAGCGCGACGAGCGCCGGGGTCAGCGTCGCGACCAGGGCCAGGGTGATGGGCCGGCTCATGACTTCATCTCGCTCGCGAGGTCGATGCGCGTGTCACCGTGAGCTCGGTAGACGAGGATCACGATCGCGAGACCCACGGCGACCTCGGCGACCGTGAGCGCGAGCGAGAACAGCGCGAAGATCTGACCCTGCGCGCCGCTCCCCGACATGCTGGGGCGGAACCGGCTGAAGGACACGAACACCAGGTTGGCGGCGTTCGCCATCAGCTCGATGGACAACAGCACCGCCACGATCTGGCGGCGAGTGAGGATGCCGTACACGCCGACGGCGAACAGCGCCGAGGCGAGTAGCAGGCAATGCGAGAGCGTCACGGTGACACCTCATTGGCAACGGGCTTTGCGGACGACGCCTTCGCCGCGAGGGGACGACGGACGAACCCAGGGACCTCCGCGCCCGGATCGCGCTTCCGCGCGATGACCACCGCGCCGATGATCGCGACGAGCAGAAGGAGCGAGACCACCTCGAACGCGAGGACGTGATCGATGAGCAGCCCGCGCCCGAGATCGTTCGCGGTGACCACCGGCGGACGAACGCCGGAGTCGAGCTCCGGCGTCATCTTGATCGCGGCGGCGACCCCGCCGAACAGCGCGCCGGCGGCGAACACGCCGCGCGGAACGTTGACCGTCTCGGCCTCGACCACGAGGCCCTCGTGCTTGCGGGTCATCATCACGCCGAAGATGAGCAGCGTGCTGATGCCGCCGACGTACAGGAGCACCTGCACGCCCGCGAGGAACGACGCGTCGAGCATCGCGTACAGCGCCGCGGTCAACAGCAGCGTCGCGCCGAGCCACAGGGCCGCGCGGATCAGGTTCTTGCTGCGCACCACGAAAATGGCCGACACCAACGTGCAGGCGGCCATGAAGCCGAAACCGACCGAGGCCGTCACGGCGTCCTCCCTTCGAGCGCAGGCGCCTGCGCGACCTTCGTGCTCGGCTTCCCCTCGTCGCCGGCGGATGCCGGCGCGCGCACTGGTTCGGCGGACGCCGGCGCGCGCACCGATTCCGCCTTCTTGGCGTCCCCATCGGCCTTCACATCCGCCTCCGGCTTCGCTTCGGGCTTCGCCTCCGCGACCGGCTTCGCTTCCGCAACCGGCTTCGCTTCCGCCTTCGCTTCCGCAACCGGCTTCGCTTCCGCCTTCGGTTCCGCCTTCGCGTTCGCGTCCGCGTTCGCGTTCGCGTTCGCGTTCGCCTCCGCCTTCACAGGCTTCGCCGCCGCCGGCTTCTTCTCCGCCACCGCCTTCTCGGCCTTCTTGCCCTCCTGCATCTCCTGCAGTCGGGTGCCGTTCGCCCACGCGGTCGTCTTCTTGTTGGCGTTGGCGCGCAGCCGCTCGAGCGGCAGCACCAGATCCTCACGCGCGTACGCCGGCACCTCCGGCTCGCGCACCATCACGATCGAGTCGCTGTTGCAGACCTGCACGCACAGCTCGCACTGGATGCAGGCAGACAGATCGAGCGTGAAGTCGTCGGGGTACGCGCGCTTCTTGCCGGTGACCGGCGACTCGCGCTTGCCGCCGCTCTTCACCTTGATGACCTGCGAGGGGCAGATCTTCTCGCAGGCCATGCAGGCGACGCAGGAGATCTCACCGTGCTCGTCGTCGGTCAGCGCGAAGCTCGCGCGGTAACGCTCCGCGCGCGGGCGGATGACGTCGGGGAACTCCACCGTCTGCGGCGCCCGGAACATCGTCTTGAACGTCGTGCCCAGGGCCCTGAAGGCGTCGAAGAAGTAGCCCATCACCGACCTCCCGGCATCAGCTGCACCCACGTCGCCGCGGCCAGCACGAGGAACACGCCGATCGGCGTCAGCCACTTCCAGCAGAGGTCCATCAGCTGGTCGGACCGGAACCTGAGGAGCGACCAACGCACCCAGTAGACGGCCGCGAACAAGAGGAGCGTCTTGAGCACCATCCAGTGCAGACCGGGCGCGAAGGGGCCGTCCCACCCGCCGAGGAAGAGCGACGCGCCGACCGCGGAGCCGACCAGCGTGTGGACGTACTCGGCCATGTAGAAGAGGGTGAACTTGGCGCCGGTGTACTCGGTGGTGATGCCGGCGACGAGCTCGCTCTCGGCCTCGGGGATGTCGAACGGGATGCGGTTCGACTCGGCGAGCATCGCGAGGAAGAAGAGGACGAACGCGGGCAGGCCCGGGATGACCGGCCACAGCGCGACCCAGTGGTGCTGCTGCTGCCACTGCACGATGCCCGACACCTGCATGGTGCCGGAGAGGATCACCGGGACCATCACAGCGAGCACCAGCGGCACGGCGTAGGAGACCGCCTGCGCGACCGCGCGCATGCCGCCGAGGAGCGCGAACTTGTTGTTGCTCGCCCAGCCGGCCATGAAGGTCGGGATGACCATCAGCGCGCCGATCGCCAGGATCCACAGCACGCCGATGTCGAGGTCGGCGGTGACGGCCGTCGCCGAGAAGGGGACGACCGCCGCGGCGCCGAGCGCGAACAGCGTCGCGAGGATCGGCGCGAGATCGAAGAGGCTCCGATCGGCGTCGCGCGGGACGATGTCCTCCTTCTGCAGGAGCTTCACCACGTCGGCGAGCGGCTGGAACAACCCGACCGGGCCGACGATCGTCGGGCCGAGACGCGACTGCATGCGGCCGGCGAACTTGCGCTCGAACCAGATGCCGATGGCGATCGTCGAGAGGATCGCGGTGATGATGACGGCGCCGTAGGACGCGCCACGAAACAGGGCGTTCATCGGTCCACCTCACCCATGATGGGGTCGAGCGATCCGAGGATCGCCACCGCGTCGCTGACCGTGAACCCCGGAAGGATGTACGGGATCGCGGAGAGCGCGTGCAGGCTCGGCGAGCGGATCTTCAAGCGGTAGGGGGCGGTCGGCGTGTCGCCGCCGCCGATCAGGAACGTGCCGAGCTCGCCGCGCGGCGTCTCGATGCCCACGTACACCTGACCGCCGGCGACCTTGGCCTGGGTCGGCTGACGCACGGCCTTGTACCCGTTGATCGGTCCCTCGGGCATGCCGTCGAGCGCGAGGCGGCAGAGGCGGATGCTCTCGGCGACCTCGTCGAAGCGCACCTTGGTGCGCGCCCAGCAGTCGCCGCCGCGCTCGACGATGACCTTGGGCACGAGCTCGTCGTAGGCGGCGTACGGCGCGTCGCGGCGCAGGTCGTGGTCGACGCCCGATCCGCGGAGGTTCGGCCCGGTGATCCCGAGCTCGAGGGCGAGCTCGCCGTCGAGGATGCCGACGCCCTCGGTGCGCGCGCGGAAGATCGCGTTGTCGACGCTCATGCGCGCGTAGTCGGGGATGCGCAGCTCGATTTCGTCGAGCACCGCGCGCACCTTCTTGTCGAACCCGGGCGGCAGGTCGTGGCGGTTCCCGCCGATGGTGTGCGTGTTGTAGTGGAAGCGCGCGCCGGTCAACTCCTCGAAGAGGTCGAGGACCATCTCGCGCTCGCGGAAGCAGTGGAGGAACAGCGTCGAGCCGCCGCCGAGCGCGCCGCCGAGATCGAGCGTGAACGTGCCGAGCGCGACGAGGTGCGAGGCGATGCGCTGGAGCTCGGCGAGCAGCACGCGGAGCCACTTGGCGCGCCGCGGCACCTCGACGTTCATGATCTTCTCGAACGCCATGTTCAGCGCCTGCTCGTTCGTCATCGGCGCGACGTAGTCGTTCTTGTCGACGATCGGCGTCTGCTGCACGTACGTGAGCTTCTCGCAGAGCTTCTCGACGGCGCGGTGGAGGAAGCCGAGGTAGGGCGTCGCCTTGATGACCACCTCGCCGTCGAGGTGCAGGTCCATGCGGAAGACGCCGTGCGTGGACGGGTGCTGCGGCCCGAAGTGCAGCAGCATCATGTCGGCTTCGGGGTCGTAGTGTTTGATCGACAGGTGCGGATCGACCCTGCCGCGTCGTGCGCTCTGAAGCTCCACTTTTTCCTCGCTCGCGTCCTCGCTCATCTCCAGGGGGGGCACGCCTTGTCCGCAGGGAAGTCCTTGCGGAGCGGGTGCCCCTCCCACGTCTCGGGCAGCATGATCCGTCGCAGATCGGGGTGGCCGTCGAAGCGCACGCCGACGAGATCGAACTGCTCGCGTTCCTGCCAGTCGGCGCCCGCGAAGACGCCGACGAGCGACGTCACGCTCTGTCCTGGCTCGAGCTGCACCCGCCATGCCGCGAGGCGCGAGCCCTTGCCGACCGTGCGTAGCGCGTAGGCGACCTCGAAGCGCTCGGGCGACGGCGCCTTGCCGGCCTTCGCCGCGAAGTGCGTCGCGACCACGTAGACCAGCTGACGGTAGCCGGCCGCGCGCAGCCGACGCGCGAGCTCGTAGTGGCGATCGGCCGCCACGATCGGCGCGCCGTCCTTCGGGAGCTCGGTGACGCCGAGCTCGGCGAGGATCGCCTCGAGCTCGGGCGCGCGCTCCTGCGCACCCGGGATCGAGACGGGCTCGTACTCGGCGATCGTCGGCTCGGCCTCGCCGTCCTTCGGCTCGTCGCTGCCGTCGAGCGACGACGCCTCGAGCGCGGACGTGATCTGCTGCTCGTTCAGCGCGGGGTCGCGCGACGGATCGACGAAGCGCCCGATGGAGGGGCGCGTGATGTCGAGCAGCGTCGGGTTGGGCTCGGCGGCGACCGGCTTGCCGTGGCGGCGCGCCTTGATCTTCTCCTGCAGGCGCAAGAGGCCGTGCATCAGCGCCTCGGGGTTCGGCGGGCAACCCGGGATGTAGACGTCGACCGGGATGATGGTGTCGATGCCCGGAACGACCGAGTAGAGGTTCCGGTAGAAGTCGCCGGAGATCGCGCAGGAGCCCATGGCGATCGCCCACTTCGGCTCGGGCATCTGGTCCCACAGCGCCTTCACGCGCGGGGCCATCTTCACGGTGATCGTCCCGGCGATCACCATGACGTCGGACTGGCGCGGCGTCGCGCGCACGATGGTGCCCATGCGATCGAGGTCGACCCGGCTGGCGGCCGCGGCCATCAGCTCGATGCCGCAGCAGCTCGTGGCCATGGGGAAGACCCACAGGCTGTTGCGCATGCCCCACTCGAGGAGCTGATCGAGCGAGCCCGTCGCCACCGAGAGCCCCGGGACGGCGAGCATCGTCTTGTACAGCGGATGCTCGTACCCGAGGTCGCTCTCGTCCACGCCACTGCGGGCTGCTCTCGCGTCGGTCGGACCGTCGGCCACGACCGGGAGCCTCCGCCCGATGTCACTCACTGCCATCGCAGCGCCTCTTTCTTGATCGCGTAGAGCCACCCGAGCATCAGCACGAGGACGAACACGATCGCGGCGACGAGGCCGGGCATGCCCAGCTCGCGCAACACTACGGCCCAGGGGAACAGGAACACCGCCTCGACGTCGAACACGACGAAGAACAGGGCGACGACGTAGTAGCGGGCGTGGAACTGCATCCACGCCATGCCGGTGGGCTCTTCACCACACTCGTAGGTTCGGGTCTTGAGCGCGCTGCCTTCGGCCCGCGCCTTCACGCGCAACACGCGCGCGACGGCGAGCATGCCGACGCCGACCAGGGTCGAGACGACGAGGAAGGACAGCGCGGATAGCCAGGCGGACTGCATCGTGGCTCCTGTTTTCGGCTCGGCGGGTGCCGCGCACGCCCACGGCGCAATCTCTGCGCGTCAGGTGCATGGCCTTCGCGCAATAGGTCGCCCGGAGCGCGCGCAGGCACGCGCAGGATTTGCGCCTTAGTTACGGAACCGCGAGGGGAAGTCGCCGCTGCTGGCGCGAGCTTTGAGGTCGGCGTCGTCCGGGTGCAGCTCGATCGCGCGGGCGATCAGCTGCGCCTCGGTCTCGGCATGATCCGGATCCGGGAGGCAGCACTCCACGGGACAAACGGCCTGGCAGGCCTCTTTGTCGTGGAATCCCACGCACTCGGTGCAGCGATCGCGGTCGATGACGTAGGTGTCATCGCCCTGGCTGATCGCCTCGTTCGGGCACTCGGGCTCGCAGGCCCCGCAATTGATGCACGCGTCGGTGATGTGAGTTGCCATGTCGGGCCGACGCCTAAGCAAGCTGTCGGCCAGCGTTCGGCTTTGGACCGGAGGGGGGTCAGTCGACCTGCACCGGCACACCACAGCCGTTGTTTGTGCGGGCAACCACGATGAGAGCGTCCTCTTGGTGGGCCCCCCAGACGGTGGTGACGCGCACGAGCATGTCGTCGCCGGCGCTGGCCAGCACGACCTCGCCTTTTTCGGCGATTCTCTGGTCCGCGAACCTCACGGCGGGGTCGACGCGCACCGACAGCACCGACGGCCCGGAGTCTTTCTCCGGGTTGATTCGATATGGAACACCCGCCAGCATCCGCGGTACCTCGACCGCAAGAAACACTCCCGGGCGCGCAGGCGATTCGTCGGTCACTCCGACCTTCGCGGTCGGCGGCAGCATGGCGTCGCCGTCCCACGCGAGGATCATGCACCGCGTACCCCGCTCGCTCCTCACCTTTCGGGCGATCGTGTGGTCGGGTCGGACGCAGAGCCCACCGATGCAGGTGGTCGGATCCGTCGAAGCGCCGCCGCGCGCCTTCGGACGCGGGCTCGAGCAGCCGGAGGCGCCGAGCACCGCGAGCGAGCTCGCCACGAGCAACCAGCGACGGGTCGAAACGGTCACGTCCAGATCGTGGCCTCCCGCTCCTTGGACGTTCACGGCCGGGCGCGGTCGCCCTCCCCGTTGCCCCGCAGGGCCCCTCCTTCTACGCAGGGCCAGATCCCGAGGTCCAAAGTCGAACGTTCCAGCCGAACACGACCTTCGACCTTCGACCTCTCGCCCTTCGACCCCGGAGCCCCTGCCCATGACCACGTGGAACGAGCCCTCGCTCGATCGAGTCGACCCCGAGATCGCCCGCTTGATCCGCGAGGAGGAGCTCCGCGAGGCCCGCACCGTCCGCCTCATTCCGAGCGAGAACTACGCCTCGCGCGCGGTCCTCGAGGCCAGCGGGTCGTGCCTGACCAACAAGTACAGCGAGGGCTACCCGGGCAAGCGCTACTACGAAGGGCAGCAGTCGGTCGACCCGATCGAGGTGCTGGCGCAGGACCGACTCAAGGCGCTGTTCGGCGCCGAGCACGCCAACGTGCAGCCCTACAGCGGCAGCCCGGCGAACCTCGCGGTGTACCTCGCCTTCTGCAAGCCGGGCGACACGGTGATGGGCCTCGGTCTGCCGGCGGGCGGCCACCTCACCCACGGGTGGGGCGTGTCCATCACCGGCATGTACTTCAAGAGCGTCGCCTACGGCGTGCGCCCGGACGATCACCGCATCGACATGGACCAGGTGCGCGCGCTCGCGAAGGAGCACCGCCCGAAGGTGATCTGGTGCGGCGGCACCGCGTACGCGCGCACGTGGGACTTCCCCGCGTTCCGCAGCGTCGCCGACGAGGTGGGCGCGATCATGATCGCGGACATCGCGCACATCGCGGGCCTGGTGGCCGGCGGCGCGCACCCCTCGCCCTTCGGCATCGCCGACGTGGTCACCTCGACGACGCACAAGACGCTCCGCGGCCCGCGTGGCGGCATGATCCTGGCGAAGAAGCAGCACGCCGCGGCGATCGACAAGGCGGTGTTCCCCGGCCTGCAGGGCGGACCGCACAACCACACCACCGCGGCGATCGCCGTCGCCGCCCTCGAGGCGTCGAAGCCCGAGTTCAAGCAGTACGCCCGCGCGGTCGTCGACAACGCGAAGACCCTCGCCGACGCGCTCACCGAGCGCGGCTTCCGCCTGATCACCGGCGGGACCGACAACCACCTCCTGCTGGTCGATCTGACGCCCCAGGGCGTGCCCGGCAAGGTCGCGGCGAAGGCGCTCGATCGCGCCGGCCTCAGCCTCAACTACAACTCGATCCCCTTCGATCCGCGCAAGCCGTTCGATCCGTCGGGCGTGCGCCTCGGCACGCCGGCGATCACCTCGCGCGGGATGGGCAAGACCGAGATGCTCCAGATCGCCGACTGGTTCGCGCGCGTCGTGCAGAAGCACGACGATCAGGCGACCGTCGAGGCGGTGCGCCGCGAGGTCGAGGCGATGTGCGTGAAGTTCCCGGCGCCAGGCATCCCGGTCGTCTGATCGCGCAATCGCGGACGAGCTTGGGCGCGCCGCGCGCCGGATCTGAGCTCGGGGCCGCCCCGCGGCGCCTGCGGGCGTTCGTCGGCGAGGCCCGCCGGCGCCGCGGTTGACCCCACGCCGATTCGACCGCGGGTGGAGGCGTCGCGGTGCCGCTCGAGCGGGTCGACGGCGATCGCGCCGCGCACCCCGCGCGGCGGGCGCTTCGGGGCGCTGGTCCACGCCGTGCGCGCCGCGGTGCCGCTCGACGATTCGTCGCCCCGATCGCCGCACTCGCCGAGGCGCACGACCGCCCGCTCGGTGCCGACGACCGTGAAGGTGCCCGCCGCGTGCGAGCGCGTCGTTCGGGCCATCGCGCATCCGATCTTGCTGCGCGCCCGTTTGGGCGCCCGCGCCAGCTGTCGCCGCGGGGCGAACGTCGCGCCTCGTCGCGACGACGGCAGCGTGGTGGATGCGGCGGCGATCGCGACGGGGGCGAAGGCGCGCGGGGTGTTGTTCTCGGTGTGAGAGATCGATCTCCGCCACACGGCTGACGTCCTTGCCGTCCACGCCGTTCGACGCGGGTGCTCGGGAGCACACGCTGACGAGCCTGACCGCCCACTGCGATCGCGCATGCCGTCTCGACGTGCGCATTGCCGCGCTTCGACGTCGTCGATATGGTGGTCTGACTGCAATTGTTCTCGTATCCGGATCACGCGGGGGGCGAACGGGGTTGAGAGGTGGATCCTGGCGACCGATCAACGACGTTGGCGCTGGCGGTCGCCGATGGGCTCCATGACCTGTTCCCCGTCGATGCAGTCGGTGTCCTGCTGACCGACCACGGCGGGCGATTCATGGAGGCGAACGACGCCGCCCTGCAGCTGCTCGGCTACTCGCGGGACGACCTCATCGCCGGGACGATAGTGCGGCCCGATCTCGTGCCGCATGCGCGCGACGCGGTTTCCCGCCCGACCACGCGGGCGCAAGACCTGCCGACGCCCGGGCCCGCCGAGCGCGTGCTGCTGCGCAAGAACGGCACGCGTTTCCCGGCGATCGTCGGCGTGTCCTGGCTCGAGCCGGGTCGCGCTCTCGTCTTGGTCATCGACCAGACGGCGCGCGTGCGCGCGGAGGAGCTGCTCGCGCTCAAGGCCGAGGTCCTCGACAACGTCCCGGCCATGGTCGCGTATTGGGACCGCGATCTGCGCAATCGCATGTGCAACCAGGCGTACGCGGCCTTGTACGGCTTCACGCCGGACGCCATGCGCGATCGCGCGATCCGGGAGGTCATCGACGACGACCTGTGGGCGGTGATCGAGCCGCACGTCCGCCGCGCGCTCGAGGGAGAGCCGCAGCAGTACGAACGCGCGGTCGTCGATGACTCCGGCTTCGCGCGCCACAGCCACGCGACCTATCTGCCCGATATTCGCCACGGCGAGGTCCACGGCATCTACGTTCTGATCACGGACATCACCGCCCGCAAGAAGGCGCAGCGCGCGCTCGAGAACGCGAACGAGGAGCTGGATCGGCGAGTCGCAGAGCGCACCGCCGCCCTGGAGGCCGCCAACGCCGAGCTGCGGCGCGAGATCGATGAGCGCACGCGCGCGGAGGCCGCCCTGCGCCAGACGGAGGCGCAACTGCGGCACTCGCAGAAGATGGAGGCGGTCGGTCGTCTCGCCGGCGGCATCGCGCACGATTTCAACAACGTGCTGTTCATCATCCTCAGCTACGCGGAGATGGTCGGCGACGAGCTGGGGCCGACCCATCCCTTGCACGCCGACGTCCTGGAGATTCGTGACGCTGGCGGGCGCGCCGCCGAGCTCACGCGGCAGCTGCTTGCATTCAGCAGGCAACAGGTCCTCGAAGCCGAGGTGATCGATCTCGACGCGGTCATCGGTGGCATGAGGAAGCTTCTCCGGCGGCTGCTTGGTGAGGACATCGACCTTCGGACGAGGCTCGAGGCGAGCCGACTGGTAGTCGCCGACCGCGGACAGCTCGAGCAGGTCGTGATGAACCTGGCGGTCAACGCGCGCGATGCGATGCCGACTGGCGGGCGGCTGACGATCGAGACCGCGACCCGAGAGATCGACGAGGCAGCGACACGAGAGTACCTCGACCTCAAAGTGGGTCCACACGTCGAGCTGGTGGTCAGCGACACCGGCATCGGGATGGACAAGTGCACGCAAGCGCGCATCTTCGAGCCGTTCTTCACGACCAAGGAGCTGGGCAAGGGCACGGGCCTCGGTCTGGCGACGGTCTTCGGAATCGTGAAGCAGAGCGGGGGTAACGTGTCGGTCACCAGCGAGCCGGGCAGGGGCACGACGTTCCGCGTGCTCCTGCCCGTCGCGCAAGGCGAACCCCTCGAGCGCGCGGAACGCGTCAGCAACGGCCCCCGGCTCGCGCATGGTACTGGGACCGTGCTCCTCGTGGAAGACGAGCCGCAGGTCTGCCATCTGGCCGAGCACATCCTCAGGCGGGCGGGCTACCGGGTGCTGTCTGCGGCGACCCCTGCAGACGCGCTGGCCCTCGCCGCAAACGACGCCGATCGAATCGATCTGCTGCTGACCGACGTCGTGATGCCAGGCATGAACGGTCGCATCCTCGCCGACGAACTGCTCGCGAAGCGACCGGACCTGAAGGTGGTCTTCATGTCCGGTTACACCGGCAACGTGGTCGTCCATCACGGCGTCGCCGCCGACGACGTGACGTTCCTCCAGAAGCCCTTCACGCCGGCCGTGCTGGTGCGGAAGATCGGGGAGGTCCTCGGCTCGACGTGCTCACCCGGTCGATGAGCAAGTCACCGGATACTCGATCGCAACTTCCATCGCCGGCACGCGAAAGACGGCTGCCCAGCGCCCGATCGGGTCTTGGCGTCGAGCGGGTTGGCGATCGCAGGAGAGGCCCACGTACTGTGCCGGCGTTCGAGTCAGGACACGCCCACCGCCCGCTCGAGGGAGTGCACGTGGACGTGCACCGCGAGGTTGAGCGAGCCGCCGAAGCGCTGGACGAAGGTGACCGATCCGGCGCGGCCGCTCCGCGGTCCGGCGCTGCGCTGCATCCAGCGCTCCATCTCGCGGAAACAGGATGCGGTCGGGTTCACCGGGGCAGAGCGGCCGCGCTCCCAGTGCCCCGCGACACGCCATCCAACGTGCGTGACGCGGCGGCGTCCTGTCAGTTGGCCGCTCCGGCGACGGCTTCGGGCAACAACGGGCGCACGCTCCACGCGCAGATCCCCACCGTCGTGGCGTTGTGGAGCAGCGCGAGGAGCCCCGCGGGCGCGAGGCCGAGGAGGCCGAGCGCGAGGAAGAGCGAGTTCGCGCCGAGCGTGACGTGGAACTCGGTGCGGATGCGGCTCATCGCGCGCCGGGAGATCGCGACCGCCGTCAGCAGCGGCTCGAGGCGCGTGTCGAGCAGGAGGACGTCGCACGCCTCGCGCGCGATGTCGGCGCCGTGCTTCATGGAGATGCCGACGTCGGCGTGCGCGAGCGCGGCCGAGTCGTTCATCCCGTCGCCGACCATCACCACCACCCGCCCTTCGCGCCGCAGGTCCTGGATCACGCGCGTCTTGTCGTCGGGGAGGACCTCGGAGTGGACCTCGGTGATGCCGACCTTCTCGGCGACCGCGCGCGCCGCCTCGCGATCGTCGCCGGTCAGGAGGACGATGCGCGCCATGCCGAGCTTGCGCAGCCGCTCGATCAACGCCGGCGCCTCGGGCTGCAGCGGATCGGCGATCGCGATCACCCCCGCGAGCTCGCCGCCGACCGTGAAGTAGAGGACCGACTCGCCGCGCTGCTGACAGGCGGCGGCGACCTCGGCGGCCTGCGACACGTCGATGCCCTCGTCGTCCTGCACGAAGTGCCTGCTGCCGATGAGCACGCGATCGCCGTCGAGCGACGACTCGATGCCGTGGGCGAGGACGTACTGGACCTCGGCGTGCCGCTCTTCGTGGTGCAGATCTTCCGCGAGCGCCTGCTGCACGATCGCCGTCCCGATGGGGTGCGGGAAATGCTCCTCGAGGCACGCCGCGTTCCGGAGCACGTACTCGCGGGTCGACCCGTTGAACGGATGGACGCCGGCGACCGAGGGCCGCGCGCGGGTGAGCGTGCCGGTCTTGTCGAAGACGAAGGTGTCGGCGCGCGAGAGGGTCTCGAGCGGACGCCCGCCCTTGATGACCGCGCCGTGCGTCGCCGCCTCGGCCATCGCCGCCTTGATGGTGAGCGGCGCGGCGAGCTTGAGCGCGCACGAGTAGTCGACCACCAGCACCGTCGCGGCGCGGACGAAGTTGCCGGTGAAGAGCAGCACGGCGCCGCTCAGCAGGAACGTGTAGGGGACCGCCCACTCCGCGAGACGCTCGGCCTCCCCTGTGATCGGCGCCTTCAGCGCGTCGGAGCGCTCGAGCAGGCGGACGATGTTCGCGAAGCGCGTCTCGCCGCCGACCTTGCGCGCTTCGATCCCGAGCTCGCCCTCCTCGACGACCGTTCCCGCGTACACGCTGTGACCGACCGCGCGGCGGCGGGGGAGCGCTTCGCCGGTCATCGCGCTCTGGTTGACCATCGCCTCGCCGCGGCGCACGACGCCGTCGACCGGGATGCGCGAGCCGGCGCGCACGATGACCAGATCGCCGGTGACGAGCTCCGCGAGCGGGACGTGCTGCTCGACGCCGTCGCGCGCGACCCACGCGTGCTGCTCGGCGCCGACGAAGAGCGCGGCGAGGCTCCTGCGCGCCCGCCGCCGGCTCCAGTCGGCGAGCAGCTCGCCGAGGCGGAGGAGGAAGCCGATCGTCGAGGCGGTGCGGAAGTCGCGCATCGCGAGCGACGAGGCGATCGCCGAGCCGTCGAGCGCCGCCACCCCGAGGCGACCCGCGTTCACTTCGGCGATGCCGTCGCGCAGGAACGGCCACACACGCACCAGCGTGAAGAAGGGCGCGAGCGGCCTCGGGATCAGCCAGCGGCCGAGGAGGTACCGGGCGACCTCGGGCGCGATCACGCGAAGCGCCGAGGACGGGCCGACCTCCTCGTCGGGCCGGCCCGCGCGAAAGATCGGACCGGCGTGGATCTCGGTGCTCGGCGCGATCGGCCGATCCATGGCGGCGTCGAGGGCCTGTCGCAGCGACGACAGGCGATCGAACACGAGCAGGAAGCGCCGGCTGCGGACGTCGTAGGAGAGCTCGAACCGGCCCCCCTCGTGGTCGAGGGCCGCGAACAGATGGTCGAAGACGCGCGACGCCGGCCAGGGCGCCTGCACGCGAAAGCGCACCCTCCCCGGCAGCTCGTGATCGACGAACAGCTTCATCCGGATCAGTGGCTCGGCTCGCTCGGTGTCTCTTCGCCGCGCTCTTTGCGGTACTCCTCGCGCGCCTCGGCGACGACGTCGGTCACGTCCTCGCGCAGCAGCGCGAGCTCGGTCTCGAGCAGGTCCTTCGCGGCGAAGGCGCGGCGCAGCACCGCCTTGGCGAACTCCCGCCCGACCGGGCGCGCCAGCATCCGCGCGCCCAGCATTCCGCCGAGCGCGCCGATCGCCACGAGCCACACCTGCCTGTTCAAGATCGCATTGCTCTTCATGATGACGGCGACGTCCCTCTGCGTCCGTGGTGTCGGTGGTGATGCGGTCTCGGCTGACCGCGCTCGATGACGTGCGCGGCGACGCAGCCGACGAAGGCGATGCCGGCGGTGACGTGGAGCCACTTCACCTTCACCGCGGCGGCGCCGAGCGAGACGAGGAGGCTCGCCGTCATGCACGCGGGAATGCCGGCGGGGCTCGCGGACCCGGTGCCGCCCGTCTCGGCCCGCTCGCTCGCCGCGAGCCCGAGCGCGGCGAGGATCCGCGGCTCGTCGATCCGCGCTGGATCGTAGGTGACGAGGAGGCTCCCGACCGCGGCGTTCTCGGCCGCACCGAGGACGCCCGGCAGCGCGGCGACCGCGGCCCGCGCCGTCCGCGCGGCGGAGGCCGCGCGCAGCGACGGGTGACGCACCCGCAACCGACCGGGGATGCTGCTCGTGATCACCGGGGGAGCATAGCCGCGCACGGCTGAGCACCAACGGCCGACTGCCGCCGATGCCGAGGAATCGGGCGCCGTCGATGACGCCGATCACATCGGCGCGAAAGTCCTTCTCTCGAGCACCGCTTCCGTGATCCTCTCCTCCCGCCCGATGAAGAGCGAAGACCGACCGCCGCTCGGCTCGATCACGCTCCTCGCGCTGGGCGTGAACGGCATCGTCGGCGTCGGGATCTTCGTCGCGCCGCCGATCGTCGCGCGAGCGTTCCCCGGCGTGCTCGGCGCGCTCGTGTACCTCGCCATCGCCGTGGCCTGTCTGCCGATCGCGCTGACCTACGCGCGGCTCGCGCGCGCCTACCCGCGCGACGGGGGGCCGGCGCTCTATGCCGAGCGCGCGTACGGGCGGCGCGTGTCGTTCGCGATCGGCTCGATGGTGTGGGTGAGCGCGATCTTCTCCACCGCGGCGGTCACCCGCGGGCTCGCCGAGCAGCTCGCCGGGGGGCGCTGGGCAGTCGCCGTGGCGATCGCCATCTCGCTGGCCCTCGCGGTGGTGAACCTGCGCGGGCTCCGCGCGTCGGCCTGGGGATGGACGCTGCTCACCGTCGCGAAGCTCGCGCCGATGATCGCGCTGGTCGCCCTCGGCGTGCTCGCCACGTCCCGACCGCACGCGCCCGCGGCGTCGACCGGCCCGCGCGGCGCGGCGCTGCTCGCGGTGCTGTTTGCGCTGCAGGGGTTCGAGATCGTGCCGCTACCCGCCGGACAGGCCCGCGACCCCGAGAGATCGGTCCCGCGCGCGACCGTCGGCGCGCTGCTGGTCGCGGGCGGGCTGTATGCGGCGGTGCACCTCGCCTGCGATCGCGCGCTGCCCGCGCTGTCTTCGTCGACGTCGCCGCTCCCGGAGGCGGCCGTGATCCTCGGCGGTCAGGGGCTCTCGCGGGCCATCGCGTTCGGCGTGGTCGCCTCGATGGCGGGGATCGTGGTCGGCATGCACGCGATGACCCCGCGCTACCTCGCCGCGTTCACGCTCGGTGACCGGCCGACTCCGGGCACGCCGACGCGCGCGATCGCCGCGAGCGCGGTGCTCGTCTCGCTGCTCTGCGCGGTGTCGTCGCTGCCCGAGCTGCTCGATCTCTCGAGCATCGCGGTGCTCGCGCAGTACGCGACGACCGCGCTGTCGCTGCTCTCGCTGTCGCGGCGACCGGGCGCAGGCATCGCGCCGCGCGAGGCGTGGCCGGCGCCGCTCTCGCTGGTAGTGGTGGCCGTGCTCCTCGCCCACGCCTCGGCCCGCGAGCTCGCCATCTCGGCGGCGGTGGCGGCCGTATCGATCGCGCTGGCGTATGCGCTCGCCCGAAGTCCGTCCCGGGCGCCCTGAGCGGATCGCAGTCGGTGGTTGACCGCGGCGGTGACCGGAACGACCCTAGGCGTCCCCGGAAACGGCTCCCAGGAACAAGCGGGCACGTCACCCGTTAGAACCGCCGTGCCCCGGACTGCATCCATCACGAGCCCGATGCCCGCGAAGCGACCCTCGAAAGCTCCCGAGCAGGAAGAGACCGCCGCGGCGGGGGAGCAGCTGGCGAAGAAGCCGCGCGCCACGCGCCGGCCCAAGGCCCAGCCCAAGGCGCCCGCGCCCGACGCCGCCCGCACCGCCGCCGAAGAAGACGACCGCGAAGAGCGCGACGACGACGACTCTCCGACCGAAGTGGTCGCCGAGATCGTCCCCGAGGTCGTGGGCGACGAAGAGGCGGCCGACGAAGACGTCGAGGCCGCCGGCGACGACGACGAGCAGCCCCGGCGCAAGGTCGTGGGCTACGCCGATGACCCGGAGGCCGCCAAGGAGGCCGCGCTCTCGCGCTTCGATCCGATGCAGGCCTACCTGCGCGAGGTCCAGCGCCACCCGCTGCTCACGCCCGACGAGGAGCTCTCGCTCGCGACCAAGTACTTCGAGACGGGCGACCTCCGTGCCGCCCACAAGCTGGTCACGTCGAACCTGCGCCTCGTGGTGAAGATCGCCTACGAGTACCGCCGCGCCTACAAGAACATCATGGACCTCGTGCAGGAGGGCAACGTCGGCCTCATGCAGGCGGTCAAGAAGTACGACCCGACCCGCGGCGTGAAGCTGTCCTCGTACGCGGCCTGGTGGATCCGCGCGTACATCCTCCGCTACATCCTCAACAACTGGCGCATGGTGAAGCTGGGCACGACGCAGGCCCAGCGGAAGCTCTTCTTCAACCTGAACAAGGAGAAGCAGAAGCTGCTCGCCATGGGCATCGATCCCTCGCCCAAGGTGATCGCCGAGCGGCTGAACGTCGACGAGAAAGAGGTCGTCGACATGGACGTGCGCCTCGGTGCGAGCGAGGCGTCGCTCGACGCGCCGGTGGGCGACACCGACGGCAAGCTCACGCCGCGCGTCGATCTGATGCCCGGCAGCAGCGAGGGCGCCGACATCCTCCTCGCCGAGGCGGAGCTCAACTCCATGCTGAAGGACAAGCTCGCCACCTTCCGCGAGACGCTCAAGGGCAAGGACCTCGAGATCTTCGATCTGCGCCTCGTCGCGCAGGACGAGCCGCTCACCTTGCAGGAGCTCGGCGACAAGTTCGGCGTCTCGCGCGAACGCGTGCGGCAGCTCGAAGCGCGCCTGGTGGGCAAGCTGCGGCAGCACCTGCGCGACGAGCTCGAAGAAGCCGCGCGCTCCTGATTCACGTACCATCGCGGGCATGCGCGTCGCGCTCGCGATCGCCGTCCTCGTGAGCGCCTGCGGCGCCGAGCCGGCCACGCACGAAGGCTGCGGCGAGCGCTGTGGCCCGCGCTTCGACGCGTGCGACGAGCGCTCGATCGCGATCGCCGGCGGCGGGTGCGAGCCGGTCGGCGTCCCCGATGGGGCGTGCGCGAAGGGCTTCCGCTCCGACGGTCGCGGCGGCTGCGCGGCGATCCTCCCGGCGGCGCCGTGCGATCCGGGATCGGTGGCCTTCCTCGGCGAGGATCGCTGCCACCCGATCGCGCCGTGCGGCGACGGGCCTTGGGGATCGATCCCGACCGACGCCTCCACCGTGTTCGTCGACGCGACGAACGCCGGCGCGTCCGACGGCACCCGCGAGCGCCCGTTCAAGACGATTACCGAGGCGCTCGCCGTCGCGAAGATCGGGGCGGTCGTCGCCGTCGCCGCCGGGCGCTACGCGGAGTCGCTCACCTTCACGCGTCCGGTGAGGCTGTTCGGCGCGTGCCCGACCAAGGTCGAGATCGCGGGATCGCTCGTCTCTCCGGTCGACGTCGAGCTGCACGACCTCGCGATCACCGGCGGCGGCGTGCTCGTCGGCGGCAAGACCTCGCTCGACCGGGTGTGGGTGCACGACGTCTCCGCCGAGGGCGTCCGCGTCGAGCCGATCCCGCGCGGCGAGACGGCCGTGGTGGTGCGGCGATCGCTCATCGAGCGCGCGAGCGGCGCCGGCGTCACGCTGGTCGGCGACGGCGTCACCCTCGAGGACGTGGTGGTGCGCGGCACGAGACCGCGCTCGTCGGCGGGCGGCCTCGGCGTCCACGTGGGGATCATCGAGCCGACCCGCCCCTCGACGCTGCGCGCGCGCGGGCTGGTCGTCGAACAGGTGACCGGCGTCGGGATCAACGTCGTCGCGTCGCGCGCGGAGCTCGACGGCGCGCTCATTCGCGATGTCGCCCTGCGCAAGGACGGTCTGTTCGGCAACGGCATCCTGGTCTCCGACGAGGCCGGCAAACCGCGGCCGGCCCTCGGCGCGCGCGGCGTGGTCATCGAGCGGGTGCACGTGGCTGGCGTCATCGCGCACCGAGCGGACGTGTCGCTGTCGCACCTGTCGTTGCGCGACGTCGACGTCGATCGCGACGAGATGCTCGGCCTCGGCATCCAGGTGACCGGCGACACCGAGCTGACGCTCGCCGATTCGGTCATCGAGCGCGTGCGCTACGGCGGCGTGTTCGTCCGCGGCGCCCGCGCGGTGATGGAGCGCACGATCGTCCGCGACGTCGCCGCGCAGAAGGCCACCGGCGTCGGCGGCGTCGGCGTCTGGACGCTGGTGCGCGACGGCGTGCCCCCGGTGGTCACGGTGTCGCGCTCGCGCGTGCTCCGCACGGTGACCGCGGGCGTGTTCGGCATCGGCGGAACGCTCGCCGTCTCGGAGTGCACCATCGGCGACATCGCCGCGCGGCCATTCGACGCCCGCTTCGGCGATGGCGTCGTGATCTCGGGCGAGCAGGTCGGCCCGCTCGCGACTCGCGTCCCCGGCACGCTCGAGCTCTCGGGGACGTCGATCCACGGCTGCGCGCGGGCGGGCCTCTCGGTGCAAGCCGCCGCGCTGCACATGCGCGACAGCGCGTTGATGTGCAACGCCATCGACCTCGCCCTGTCATGGCGCGTCGCGCCCGACGCCGAGCCCTCGCCGTTCACGCTCGACGACGGCGGAGGGAACGGCTGCGGGTGCGCCACGATCGGCCGCTGCGTCGCCTCGCCTACGGAGCTCGCGCCCGTGGAGGGGCCGAACCTCTGACTTGGGATGGATCCCCCGAAAACATCTCTTCCCGTGCCGCTTCGTCCGGTCGAAAGTGGGGCCGTGGCCGGAACGCTCTACGTCGTGTCGACGCCCATCGGGAACCTCGACGATCTGACCTTCCGCGCGGCGAAGGTGCTCCGCGAGGTCGACGCGGTGCTCGCGGAGGACACGCGGCGGACGCGGCAGCTGCTCTCGCACCTCGGCATCTCCAAGCCGCTCCGGCGGTTCGACGCGCACGCCGAAGCCGGCGCGGTCGAGCGCGTCGCGCGAGAGGTCGCGGAGGGCGCGACGCTCGCCCTGGTGAGCGACGCGGGCACGCCGGTGATCAGCGATCCCGGCGCCGACCTGGTCCGCGCGACGGTTGCGGCCGGTGGGCAGGTGGTCGCGATCCCGGGCGCGAGCGCGGTGCTCACCGCGCTCGTCGCGTCGGGGCTGGCGGGCGGCGGCTTCCGATTCTTTGGCTTCGTTCCGCGGAGCGGCGAGGCGCGCGCGGAGGTGCTCGCGCGGATCGTCGAGACGCCCGAGCCGGTCGTCCTCTACGAGGCGGGGAATCGCACCGGCGACACCCTCGCGGAGCTCGCCGCGCGCGCCGCCGACCGGCCGGCCGTGGTCGCGCGCGAGCTGACCAAGCTCCACGAGGAGCTCGTGCGAGGGAGCCTTCGCGAGCTCGCCGAACGCTACGCCGGCGAGGAGCCGCGCGGCGAGGTGACCGTCGTCCTCGGAGCCGCGCCCGCGCGGGTCGAGACGGTGGACGACGCGGCGATCGACGCCCGGATCGACGCCGAGCTGGCCTCCGGACGCAGCGCCAAGGACACCGCCGACGTCGTCGCCGCGTGGAGCGGCCGCGCGCGCCGCGAGGTCTACGCGCGCGTCGTCTCGCACCGGACGAAGGCGCGCGGCTGACGGCCCCGACCCCACGTCACCTGGACGCTTCCGCCGCCCCGACCGATGCGTCCGGCAAGGTCGCGATATCGGTGGGGTTCCGGCTTCCGAGGGACGTGAACGCCTCCAAGTCAATCGCCCCTCGCCCGGCGGAAGCCGGCGTGATACCCAAGGTTCCTGCGCCGGGTCCGCCCGTCGCCGGAACCAAGATGCGAGCCCCCGACCCGCTGATCGGCCGAGATCTCCTGAACGGTCAATTCCAGATCGTGCGGAAGATCGGCACCGGCGGCATGGGCGCGGTCTACGAGGCGTCGCAGCCCTCGGTCAACGGCAAGGTCGCCGTCAAGATCCTCCACGCGAAGCTCGCCAACCGCAAAGACCTCGTCTCGCGCTTCCATCGCGAGGCCGCGGCGATGAGCCACCTCCATCACCCCAACACGGTGAAGGTGCTCGTGTACGGCGAGGACGAGAAGGACGGCCTTCTCTACATCGTCATGGAGTACCTCGAGGGCAAGAACCTGAACCAGACGGTTCGGGCCGAGGGTCCGCTGGCCCCCGAGCGCGCCATCCCCTTGCTCGTGCAGGCGTGTCACGCGCTGCAGGAGGCCCACGAGAAGGGCATCGTCCACCGCGATCTGAAGCCCGAGAACATCTTCATCTGCAACCAGGGCGGGATGAAGGACTACGTGAAGGTCCTCGACTTCGGCCTCGCGAAGGTGACCGAGCGCGAGATGCGCCCCGGCTCCATGATCCTCACCCAGGAGGGCATGGTCTTCGGCACGCCGGAGTTCATGTCGCCCGAGCAGGCGCAGGGCAAGACGCTCGACGCGCGCAGCGACATCTACTCGCTCGCGGTGATCCTCTACGAGGTGCTCACGGGCAAGCTGCCGTTCGATGCGAAGAGCCCGATGGAGTACATCCAGCTGCACGTGCAGAAGGAGCCGATCCCTCTGTCGCATCGGGTGCCGGGCAAGACCTTTCCGCCGGCGCTCGACGCGGCGATGGCCAAGGCGCTGTCGAAGGATCGCGAGCAGCGCTACCAGACCGCCGCGGAGTTCGCCCAAGCGCTGCAGCTTTCGCTCGGGCAGCAGGCGACCTCTCATCAGCTGAGCCCCACCGCGACGTCACACGTTCCGCCGTCGGGGAACAACAGCCCAAAAGCACCTGAGGCCGCGAGCGCTGCGCCTGTTCCGCAGGTCCACGCATCGCCCGTGGCCGCCCCCACCAAGGGGGTTCCGATCGCATTCGTCCTGATCGCGTTCGTCTTCGGCGTCGTCGTCGCGCTGGTCGTCGCGCTGATCGCGCTCAAGCGCTGAGGAACCGCCGGACATCCTCGGCCGCCCCCTCCCGGATCTCCCGGCGCGAGGGGCCAGGGCCCCGGAGTTCTCGGGAGATTCCCAGGCGGATTCCCAGGCGGACCGGCGGGAAGGCGGCTTGCCCCTCGGAGCGTTCACGCGCTAAGCCCGTGACCGTGTCGAGCGCCTCTGGGAACCGCCGCGTCCAGAAGCCGCTCGCGCCCTCGACGACCCCCACCGGACGGGCCCCCGAGCGCCCGGCCGACGGGCCGAGCGGGCGCGAACCGAGCGGGCCGAGCGGCAAGAGCGCGCCTTCCCGTCGCCGCCGCCAGGTGATGCGCTGGATCCGGCGCGGCGCGCTCGTGGGCGCGCTGCTCGCGGCGGCCTCGGCGATCGCGCTCGCCATCTACGTGCGGCACGTCGAGGCCGGCCTGCCGAGCACGGCGGAGCTCCGCAGGGGCTACCGACCGCCGCAGGTCACCCGCGTGCTCGCGGCCGACGGCACCGTCCTCACCGAGCTGTTCACCGAGCGGCGCACGGTGGTGAAGCTCGCCGACCTGCCTGCGCACGTGAAGCTCGCCGTGCTCGCCGCCGCGCGGTCTGGGTGAACGTGCGGCACAAGAAGACCAAGCAGGGCGCGTCGACGATCACGCAGCAGGTGGTGAAGAACCTGCTCCTCGACAACGAGCGCACCTACGCGCGCAAGGTCCGCGAGGTCCTCCTCGCGAGGCGCATCGAGCAGGAGCTGTCGAAGGACGAGATCCTCGAGCTGTACCTGAACCACATCTACTTCGGGCACGGTCGCTACGGGATCGAGGAGGCCGCGCGCGGGTACTTCGGCAAGCACGCGCGCGAGCTGACCATCGCGGAGGCGGCGCTCATCGCGGGCCTGCCTGCGGCGCCGAACGCGTACAACCCGCGCAACGATCTCGACGCGTCGGTCCGCCGCCGCGGGTTCGTGCTCGGGCAGCTGCGCGCCAAGGGCTTCATCACGCCCGCGCAGCTCGACGCCGCGCTCGTCGAGCCGGTCAAGCTCACGCCGACCACCGAGAGCGGCGACGAGCTCGCCCCCGAGGTCGTCGAGATCGTGCGCAGGACGATCCGCGAGATCGCCGGCGAGGAGGCCGCGCGCCGAGGCGGCTTCATCGTCGAGACCACTATCGATCCGAAGCTCCAGGCGGCGGCGCGCGCGGCGATCCGCGAGGCCAGCTCCGCGTACGACAAGCGGTGGAAGCTGGTCGGGCCGTTCGTCCCCTACCCGGCCGACGGCCGCGATCCGAAGACCAAGAAGAAGCTCCCGGCGCCCGAGCCGCTCTTCCAAGGCACGCCCAAGTACGGACACGGCGACGTCTACGTCGGCTCCGTCGTCGCGCACGACGACGAGGCGCGCACGCTCGACGTGCAGGTCGGCACGGTGCGCGGCGTGGTGAAGCTCGGCGATCGCGCGTCCAGCCGCTACGCCCACGGTCACGTCGCGCCGAGCGCGTGGGCGCCGATCGGCGCGCGCCTGCGCGTCTCGCTGGCGGCGCCGCCGCCGGTCGGCCCGGCAGGGCCTCGCGTCGAACCGGCGCAGGTCGACCCGAAGGCCGATCCGAAGCAGGTCGACGCCAAGGTGCCGCTGCGCCTCGAGCTCGGGCCGGAGGCTGCGTTGGTGTCGATCGACGTCCGCACGCGCAACGTCCTGTCGCTGGTCGGAGGCGTGGAGGGCGCCGCCGGCGCGCTCGATCGCGCGACCCGCGCGCGACGTCAGCCCGGCTCCACGTTCAAGCCCTTCGTCTACGGCGCCGCGCTCGCCGCGCGGAAGGTCACCGCGGCGTCGCTCATCGATCCGACGCCGATCAGCTTCAACGGGTACTCGCCGAAGAACTACGAACCGTGGGGCAAGGACGAGCCGGTGCGCCTCCGCGACGCGCTGGCAGCGTCGATCAACATCGTCGCGGTGCGGGTCGCCAACGAGGTCGGAGCCGACGCCGTCGTGCAGTTCGCGCGCGCCGCGGGGATCACCTCGAAGCTCGATCCGCACCTCGCGATCGCGCTCGGCGCGTACGAGGTGACGCCGCTCGAGCTGGCGGGCGCCTACGGCACCATCGCCGCCGGCGGCGTCTTCGAGCCGCCGCGGATCATCACGCGCATCATCGGCCCCGACGGGCGCGAGCTGCCGCTGCCCGCGCGCGCGGCGCCGACGCGCGCGTTCGGCGAGTCCGAGGCGTACGTGCTCACGAGCCTCATGACGTCGGTCGTCGAGCGCGGCACCGCCACCGGCGCGCGCGTGCTCGGGCGGCCCGTCGCCGGCAAGACCGGCACCAGCAACGATCAGAAAGACGCGTGGTTCGCCGGCTTCACGCCGGACATCGTGACCGTCGCGTGGGTCGGCTACGACGAGCCTCGCCCGCTCGGCCACGGCGAGTTCGGCGGACGGACGGCGCTCCCCGCCTGGGTGTCGTTCATGAAGGAGGCGACGAAGAACAGGCCGCGCGCCGAGTTCCCGCGGCCCCCCGGCGTCGTCACGGTCAAGATCGATGCGCGCACGGGCAAGCTCCCCTACCCGGGCCAGGAAGACGCGACGGACGAGGTCTTCCTCGTCGGCACCGAGCCGAAGGACACGGCCGAGCCGCCGACCGACGCCACCGTGCCCAAGGCAGACGCGCCCGAGGACCCTTGGGCCGTGCCGCCCGCGAGCAGCACCGTGACGCCCGCGATCGCTTCCTCCACGGCGCCGCCGCTTCCGGCACCGTCGACGTCGGCCAGCGCGCAGTGACCGCGCACGACCGGACATCGAACGCACAGTAGCTCTGCACGCGGCGCGCGCGCGGACCGCACACGCCGTCGGGCACCTCGGTTGCAGCCGGTGGGGCGCGATGAGCGAGCAAGACGCCAGAGCGCGGCGGCGCGAGGTGGGGCGGACGCTCCTGTCCCTGTCCAAGGCGCTGGAGAGCACGTTCGAGCTCTTCAACCGCAGCAAGGAAGATCCTTCCGCGAAGGCCGACGCGCGCGACGCCTGCGACGAAGCGCTGCGCGCGCTGAGTCAGTCGCGTGACGCCCTCGAAGGATTTCGGCGATCGCTCGACGAGCAGGAGCGCGTGAGCGCCCCGCGTCTCTCGGGGCAGAGCTTCGCAGGCTGAACGGGTTCCTTCCGATGCGCGCCGGCCGTCACGCGGTCGGCTGCTCGTGGTCCTCGACCTCGCGAGAGCGGGGCCATCAAGGAGAGGTGAAAGTACATGCGCAAGCTGGCAATCATGGCGTCCGTCCTCGCGCTCGCGGCGGCCCCGTTCGCGTGCAAGAGGTCGAGCGACGTCGACAAGAACCAGATGGAGAACCGTGAGTACACCCCGCAGGGTGGCGTCGGCGGCGGCCCGAGCAGCGGCAGCGACCAGCCCGGCTCCGACTTCGGCGGCAGCTCGACGGGCGGAACGAGCACGGATCAGAGCACCGGCGGCACGGGCGGTGGGCCGGGCACCGGCTCGGGCATGGGCAGCGGGTCGACGAGCGGCGGCATGGGGAGCGGCCAGGACATGGGCGGCGGCTCGATGGGCGGCGGCACCGACATGGGCGGCGGCTCGATGGGCGGCGGCACCGGCTCCGACTTTGGCGGCGGCATGGGCGGCGGTCCGTCGGGTGGCACCGCGGACGCCGGCAAGCCGAAGGGCGGCGGCGACGCGGGCAAGCCGAAGAGCGGCGGCAGCTCCGGCGGCGGCTCGTACTGATCAAGCGCGAAGCCCGGCGAGGACTTCCCTTGCGAAGTCCTCCGCCGACGCGCGCACCCATTCGATCGAGAAGTCCTGCAAGAGACACCGGCGCGCCCGATCGAGCCTCGTGGTGACGAGGAACGATCGCGGCGCGCCGCCGTTGTCGGCGATGCGCTCGCGCACGTCGCGACCTTCGAGGTGCTGCCACAGCGGCGACTCGTCGAGCCTCGTGCCCACGAAGACGAACGACTGGTGCACGAGCTCGTTGGCGAGCTCCGAGTACCAGACGTCGCGCGAGGCCAGGCGTCGGCCGTACTGCGTGGTCGCGAAGGTGACCTGATCGCAGCCGCGGTCGATGATGCCGTTGAGGTGCACGACCGCGAGGGCGCGATCGGGCGGAGGGACGGTGGACGGCCGCTCGCCGTCGAGCGCGGAGATCGACTCGATCGGCCGGTCGCCTCCGAACCGTTCGGACGCCGCGCGCTCCACGAGGTCGACGTTCAACGTCCACGCCCGCTTCCAGCGCGGCGCGAACCACCAGCGGTACCATTCGGGCAGGCTGGAGGCGTCGATCGAGAGCCGCGCGCGGAGCAGCCGCTCGAGCGCCGGGCGGTGATGGCGGAGCGCGTGGTGGAACAGATCCTGGAGCGTGCTCTCGTCGCGCTCGGCGCTCGGGAAACAGAGCTCGAACAGCTCGCCGGCGAGCTCGTCGCCGAGCGGCACCGCCCGGCCGTTCGCGTCGCGCGCCGACGACGAGAAGCCCGCGCCCATGAACAGGCTCGCGCGACCGCGGTCGAGCTCGCGCTGGAGATGGTCACGGACGCCACGCAGCTGCACGGCGGTTCCGATGCTCCGCCGGGCACGTGTGCTGCAGCGATCGCGTGCGGACTCTCGTGCGGAGACTCTCGTGCGGAGAGGGAGGACGATGGACCGGCACGCACTCGCGATCGGGCACGGCGTCTTCGACGTGATCACGGGGCTTTGGCCGATCGCCCACCTGCGCTCTTTCGAGGCGGTCACCGGCCCCAAGCTCGAGGGGTGGCTGGTCAAGACGACCGGGGCGCTGATCGCCGGGGTCGGGGCGACGCTCGCGCTCGCCGGCGCTCGTCGCCGCGTCACGCCGGAGATCGCGACGCTCGCCACCGCGACGACGGCCGGCCTCGCCGCGATCGAGCTGATCTACGCCGGCGCGCGTCGACGCATCTCGCCCATCTATCTGCTCGACGCGGCCGTCGAGATCGCGCTCCTCGCCGCGTGGGCGAACGCAGCGCGGCGTGGCCTCGACGACGCGAGCGCGGAGCGCGCGCCACGCGAGCACGTGGACGCCGCCGCGCGCCCATCGGGAGCCGACATCTGGTGAGCCGTCGACCGCGCGCGGCACTCGCGTCGAGTCGACGCGGCGGCAAAGCAACCTACGCTTTCAGCGATGGATCTCGCGAAGATGCTCGACAAGTGCCGCCGCGAGCAGTGGCGGATCGACGACCTCGACTGGGCGGGTCGCCCGCGCGACATGTCGCGCGACGACGAGATCGCCATCGTCCAGTACTTCACCGACATGGCGCAGATCGAGCGGCTCGCCGGCGCGCTGTTCCGCGAGCAGGAGCGCAAGGTCGACGACGACACGCTGAAGAAGATCTTCCGCACGTTCGTGGCCGACGAGGAGCGCCACGCGCAGGCCGCCGAGCGGCTCGCGCGCTTCTACGACGTCCGTCGCCTGCGGCGATACGCGATCAACCCGAACCTCGCCGCGTTCGCCCCGCGCTTCCTCGACATGATCCGCTGGATGCCGCCGGACTTCGCCAACGTCTACATCACCACCGGTGAGCTGATCCTCGACGTCGCGCTGCTCCGGTCGATCAACGACTACGTGCACGACTCGATGAGTCAGCGGGCGATGGACCTGATCAACCGCGACGAGTCGCGGCACATCGCGATCGACTATCACATGATCGAGTACTACTCGTCCGACGAATACGACGCGCTGCTGCGGTCGCGGCCGCGCGCGCCGCTCGCCGATCGCGCGCGCGCCGCCGCCGCGCTCGCCGCCGTGCTGTGGCCCGCCCGGCCCTTCATCCGCGACGTGTTCTTCCGTCCGATGGAGGTCGTCGACCCGAGCGGCAAGCGCATGAAGGAGGTCTTCAAGCGCCTGCAGATGCTCGCGACCAAGCCCACCGTGCGACGCCGCCCGTTCGCGAAGGTGATGCTCGCGCTGCAGGACCTCCACCGAAGGCCGGCGGTGCGCGCCGTGTTCGGGCGCGCGCTCGAGCGGGCGATGGGCGTCGAAGGGAGCGTATTGATGCGCCTGCTGACCGACGAGGAGGAGGCGCGCGCGCGCGACATGTCGTTCGACGAGCTGGCCCAGGAGGCGCTCGAGGCGAAGAAGTCGAACTGATGACCTCGGCCCGGCGAACCCCAGGCCGCGCCTTGCCGACTCGCGCCGCCGTAGACCGGCACGATCGCGGTCACTCGCCGTCCACTCTCGGGCCCGAAATCCGAGAGCTCAGGGCCAGGCGCGCCGCGCGAGAATCGCCTCGAGAAGTGCGACCAGCCCCGCCTCGTCGAGCGCGGCGAGGTCCGCGCGGCGCGCGTGGTCGAGCTCGATGGCGAGGGCGCGGCAGACCGACTCGATGTTCGCGCGTGTCGCCTCGGCACGCCCCTGCTCGCGGCCCTCGGCGAGCGCCTCTTGTCGGTCGAGCTTGCGCGCGAGCTCAGCCTCGCGGCGCAGCTCGGCGATGCGCTGTGCAGACGGTTCGCGCGAGAGGATCTCGAGGGCGTGCTTGGCTTCGGCCATGATCGGTTCCTCGCTGGCCAAGGAGTCTAGCGCGCGCTCGTCGTCGAAGCGAAGGAACCGAGCCCAACGCTGTAGGTCGACGCCCTCTCCCTCGGTCGACGCCTGCTCGAGGCGCGGCAGGTCCACGAGGTGGATCGCGAGCACGTCCGAGAGCAGCGCGTGGTCGTGCACCTCGCGCACCTCGTACGTGGAGTGGAAGCGCCGGTCGGGCGACCGCGTTTCGTCGTGCGGTTGTGGGCGACGGGCCGACGCGAGGAACACGACGCTCACCACCGGCTCGAGCCTGAGGTAGTCGTCGCCGCGCCGCAGGCGGCCCGAATAGAGCCGAGCCCAGTGGTAGAGCCAGCGCGCGCCATGGCCACGCCGCGGATCGCACTGCATTTCGACGTCCACCAGCTTGCCGTCTTCGAGCTTCACCAGCACGTCGAGCCGCACGCCTCGGTCGGAGGCGAGATCTTTGGGCAGCTCCGGATCGAGCACGGTGACCTGCGCGATGGGAGACGCAGGCCGGAGCACGGCGGTCAGGAGCGACACGAGAAGTCGCACGTTGCGCGGCTCGGCGAAGAGCATCTTGAAGACCACGTCGAGTCATCAAGCTCCTGCCGCAGGGGCGGTTCCGACTGACCCCGCTCTACGACGTGATCTCCGCGTGGCCCGTTTCGGGCGCGCGCCACGATCAGATCCACCCGAATAAGCTGAAGCTCGCGATGGCCCTTCGCGGGGCGAAGAAGCACTACCGGATCGAGGAGATCGATCGGCGGCACTTCAATGCCACGGCCCGCCTCTGCGGCCTCGGGACGGACATGGACGGGATCATCGAAGAGGTCGTCTCGAACACTCCGCGCGTGATCGACGAGGTGGCGGCGGCGTTGCCCAGCGGCTTCCCCAAGGCGGTCTTCGAGGCCGTGACCAAGGGCCTGAAGAAGAGCAAGGAAGCGTTGGCGCGGGGAGTTGCAGCGGGGTAGCGAGGGATCAGCGCCGTCCCGCTCCGCTTCGACGCCGTTGCGCAGCGCAGGCTGCTGCTCTTGGACGCGCGTGTCGGCCACGCGTGCGTCTCTCCCTCACCCGTGTTATGCAGAAGTTATGACGATCAGGCGCATCACCATCAGCGTCCCCGAAGAGGTCGCGCGGCGCATCAAGGAGGCTGCGGCCGACGCGTCCGTCTCGGCGTGGGTGACGAGCGTCATCGAGGAGCGGCTCGAGGATGCGGAGCTCGACCGCCTGTGGGACGAGTTCTATCGCAGCGTTCGGCCGCGGCGGGCGGACATCGCCCGCGCGAACACTCTCTTCCGGCAGCTCACACGGCCGCGTCGGCGCAAGAGCGCCGCGTGAGCTCGTCGTCGGGGGTCGTGCTCGACGCAGGGGTCTTCATCGCCGTCGAGCGGAGGGACCGCGTGATGGTCCATCTCCTTCGGCGTTTCGTGGAGGCCGGGACCCCGCTCGTCACCTCGGCTGGCGTGGTGGCCCAGGTCTGGCGCGGCGGGTCGCGCCAGCAGGTGCCCATCGCGTACCTGCTCCGCCGGACGCAGGTCATCGACATGACCGGCGCGGTCGCGAAGGTGCTCGGACGCATGCTCGGACTCTCGCGCACCAGCGATCCTGTAGACGCGCACGTCGTCTTGATCGCACGAGAACGGGGCTGGCCGGTCCTGACGTCCGATCCGGAGGACCTCCGCGCCATCGACGCGACGCTGGTGGTCCAGGCGATCTGATTTCGCGTGCAGGTCGTAGGTAATGAAGCGTGTTGGCGGATTCCAGGGCCAGAGTTGACGTAGTCACGGGATGCCGCTCACCGTGGACGGAGTATGGCGGGCGCAAGCTGGCGGGACGCCTCTCATGGTCGGCCACCTCTCGCTGTGCATCCGCGCCCCGGAGACTCGCAAGCCGAAGAAGCTCCTCGAGCCGCAGCCCGGGCGCGTATTCACCAAGGGTTGCCCCGAGGCCGCGCACGTGATCAGCCGACGCCGCCGACCTCGAGATCGAGCCCGCCGAACGGCGCGCGCGGGATCCACACGTGCGACGCCTGCGCGCCGACCAGCGCGATCTCCCAACCGAGCGCCGCGCTCCCGGCCTGCGCGACCGCGCGCGCGCTGCCGCCCGTGGGGGGCGCGGTCTGCGCGCCGTCGAACGTCGCGAGCGCGATCGCCGCGCCGTCGGCGCTCTCGTCGATCGGCCGCACCACGTCGAGCGCCAGCGGGAAGCGACCGTCGCTCAGCGCCTTGTCGAACGTCTCGTCGTCGAGCGCGCGCGCGATCCCGCCGAGATCGCGCGCGAGGATCTCGGCGGCGGCGACCGCGATCGGCATCGAGGCGCGCACCATGATCGGCACGTTGGGCGCGAGCGTCGCCGCGTCGGCCGGCTTGGCGGCCTCGGCGCGCGCCGCGTGGCCGCGTCGCAAGAGGCCGAGGTGTCCCATGCGATCGGGCGCGATCGCGTCGACGATCGCGAGCACGGCGCCGGGTCGCTGCAGCTCGGGGACCTCGCGCCCCGCGCGCAACGCGAGGTAGCCGAGCGCGCCGAGATCGATCGGCCGCGCGCCGGGGCGCGGCGCGAAGAGCCCGTCGGTGAGCCAGGCGAGCTCCGTCTCGTAGCGCTCGAAGGCGCGCAGCGAGCGCCCGAGATCGACCGCCCCTTCGAGCTCGAAGCGCGTGATGCGCGTGGGGTGGGCGACCGCGGAGAGCCCCACCGCCGGCGCGTACGGGCGGCGCACGAGGCGCAGCGTCGTCGAGCCGTCGCGGGCCTCGACCGCGGCGTCCCACGCCGTGGAGGGCACGATGCGCCGGGGCTCGTAGCGCGCGATGCCCGCGAGGGGCGTCGCCAGCCGCCGCATCAACGCGTCTTGATCGGCGAGGCCGGCGAAGAACACGCCGCGCGCGCCGTCGACGCGGGGCACCGGCAGGTCACGCAGCGCGAGCCGGGCGCCGCTCGCGCGCGCCTCGATGAAGGAGGCCACGACGTCGCTCGGGCGAACGCCGGGCGCGAGATCGACGCGCAGGCCCTTCAGCGTGCCGGACGTCGCGTCCTTCGGGGCGCCGATCGCGGCGCGAGGCTCGAGCATGCCGTCGATCGCGCGAACCCACAGCGGCGGGAACAGCGACAGCCCGACGAGCGAGGCGACGAGATCGTTGGAGGCGTGCGGGTTGGGCGCGCGCACCGGCCAGGGCCATCGCAGCCGCACCGTGCGCGCGGCGCCGTGCGCCCTCGGCGCGACGAGGGCGGCGGCCGCGACGGCGACCGAGGCGAGGAACGAGCGGCGACGCACGGCCCAGAGCGTAGTCGCACCGCGCGCTCGACGCATGGCGCGCGACGGCTCAGGTGCCGAGCAGCTTCCGCAGGGCGAGCCGCCCGGCAGCGGTGAGCGTGCCGACCGTCGCGATGTGCATGGCCTCGCGCCGGAACACCGCGGCGGCGGCGTCACGGAGCTCCTTCGGGCCGAGCGCGTCGAAGCGCGACGACCACGCGTCGAACCCGCGCGGTCGATCGAACAGCACGGCGCCGCCCGCGAGCGCCTCGAGGTCCTCGGCGTGGTCCATCGCCGCCTCGACGCTCCAGCGATGACGGCGCTTGGCCTTCTCGACCTCGTCGGGCGTCGGCCCGTTGGCCGCCAGATCGTGCACGAGCTCGAAGCACTCCTGCGCGACCTCGGGCAGGCGCTCCGGGCTCATCGCGGCGTCGAGATCGAGCGCGCCGACCTCGACGAACGGCTCCCACAGCGCGGAGCAGTCGTAGACCATGCCGCCGTCGTCGGCGAGGCGCCGGTAGAGGCGCGTGGACATGCCGTCGTCGATGACGCGCAGGAGCAGCTCGATGGCCGGTCCGAGCGGATCGCGCTCGCCGGGGGTGACCCAGGACATGCGCAGATCGGTCTGACTGCCCGGCGAGGCGACGTGCTTGCGACGGACCACGCCCTTGGCGTCGTTCGACCAGGGCGCGGCGACCGCGCGCTCGCCGCGCGGCATCGATCCGAAGTGCTGTTCGACCAGGGCGAGCGCCTCGCGCTCGTCGCACCGGCCCGCCACCGCGAAGACCGAGTTCGCCGCGACCCAGTAGCGCGCGAGGTGCGCGCGGAGGCGCTCCTCGTCGAACCCGTCGAGCGCCTCGAGCGGCCCGGTGATCGGGAAGCCCAGGGGGTGGTCGCCGAACATCGCGGCGCGCACCACGTTGTCGGGATCGACCTGGCGCCCCGTCTCGTCGAGGTCGTCGAGGATCTCTTCGCGCACGATGCGCTTCTCGACGTCGATCTCGCCGAGCCGCGGCGCGCGCACCACCTCGCCGAGGAGCGCCATCGACTCGGCGAACGACGCCGGCGGCGCGATCACGTGGAGGTGCGTGTGATCGGCGTGCGTGGTCGCCGACAGCGCGCCGCCCAGCCGCTCGAACGCGAGGTTCTGTGCGTGCGCGCTCGGGTGCCGCGCGGTGCCGCGGTAGAGCATGTGCTCGAGGAAATGCGAGATGCCGTTGTCGGCAAGGCTCTCGTGACGCGAGCCGACGCCGACGAACAGCCCGAACGCCACGCGGTGCAGCGCCGGCTGCGGCACGACGACGACGCGCAGCCCGTTGGGGAGCGTCGTCTCGTGCCACTGCGGAGGAGCGATCATTCGTCGTACGGCATCGGGGGCGGCGGGGCCTCGCCGGGGGCGCCCTTCTGGCTCTCGCTCGTGACGTAGCGCTGATCGACGGTGTAGTTGTCCTTGTTCAGCAGATCGCGCAGCGAGTTGAGGTAGTTGACGATCGCGTCCTCGCGCTTCTTGGCGAGCATGTTGCCGACGTAGAGCGACTTGTCCTTCTCGAACTCCTCGCGGGTGACCGCGTGCCGATCGGTGAGCACCACCAGGTAGCGCTCCTTGCCGGCGGTGATCGGGCCGCCGAAGGGCGCCTCCTTGGTGAGCTTCTCGACGGCCGTCGCGATCGCCGTGGGGTCTTCGGCGCTCGGGATGGGCGTGCCGCTGACCGTGTAGGGCGAGCCCTGCTCGACGCGCGGGCGGTGGTCGTCGGTCTGCCACCCGGCGCCGTTCATCGCGCCGAGGACGTCGTCGATCGCCTTCTCGAGGCGCGCCTTCGTCTCGTCGGCGGCGACCAGCGCGCGGGCGTCCGCGTCGCTCTTGCCGGCCTTCTTCGATTCGTCGACCTTCTGCTGCAGCGTCGCGTCGATCTGCACCGGGAGCTTGCCCTTGACCGCGTCGGCGACCTTCTGCGAGGCCTCCTGCGCCAGCTCCTCGCCGCGCGCGTCGCGGTAGAGCGGCCAGGCGACGGCGGCGGTGCCCTCGAGCACCCCGTCGAGCCTGATCACGTGGAAGCCGTTCTCCGACTCGACGACGAACAGATCGCCGGGCTTCGCCTTGGCGAGCGCGTCGCGCACCGGCGCCGGCTGATCGGCGAGGTTCACCCACTCCCAGCGGCCGCCGCGATCCTTGGTCGCGGAGTCGGCGCTCTCGTCCTTCGCCAGCTTGGCGATGTCCTCGCCCTTCTTGACGCGGGCGAGGAGGTCGTCGGCCTTCTTCTTCGCCTCGGCCTTCTTGTCGGCGGGCGTGTCCTTCTTCGCCTCGAGGAGGACCTGACGGGCGTCGTACAGCTTCGTCGGCTGATCCTTCGGGAGGGTCGCCGCGCGGTCGTCGACCTCCTTCTTGTGCGCCTCGGCCCACTTGCCGATCGCGTCCTTGTCGGCGGCGACGAAGTGATCGCCGAAGAACCGCGGCTCGAAGCGCACCCACTGCACCGACGTGGTCGAGCGCTCGTAGACGTACTGCTCGAAGGCCTCGACCTCGCCGACCTTCACCCGCTCGGCGACGAGCGCGATCATGCGCGCGGCGGTGAGCTCCTCGATCTGGCTGTCGACGAACTCGGTCGTGTTCTGGCCGGTCGTCGACTGCACGACCTTCTCGAAGATCTGCTGATCGAACGGCTTCTCCTTGGTGCCGAACTGCGTCCAGCGGACGCCGGCCGGGTCGATGCCGAGCTGCCGCGCCTGCCCGCGCATCGCCGCCGGAACGGTGACGTGCACGCGCCAGCGGACGATCTCGTTCATCACGTCGTCCTCGCCGACGCGCACGCCGAGGCGCTTGGCCTCTTGCTCGAGGAGCGTGCGCTCGACGAGCGAGTCGACCGCCGCCTTGTTCCAGTTCATGCCGGGCGCGTCGTACTGCCCGCGCAGCAGATAGCGCTGCGCGCGCCAGTCGCGCTCGTCGATGCAGGTGCCCCGCACCTTCGCCACGCACTTGCGCGACAAGCCGGTCATCGGCCCACCCGATCCCGGGCGGAACTGGATCACGAAGACGACCATCACCGCACCCAACAGCAGGGTGTAGATGAAGGACATCGCGCCCTTCTGGCGGAAGAGATTCAGCATGGCGGGGCGGGCCTTCTACCACGGCCAGCGGGCCGGGGGGTCCGGGGCGCGACTCGACCGACGGACCCGAGCAAATCCAGCCCATTCGCGTCGGAGGGGGGTTCCCTCCCCCCACGGCCCGGCCTCCCCGCCCCTCCCTCGCCGCGATCTCGGTCGTCGCCGGTCTGGCCCTCGCGGGTCAGCAGACGGCGCCGTTGGGCAGACAGACGTTGGCCGGCCCGTCGACCGTCTTGCACACGGCGCAGTACTGACCGGCGCCGCAGCCGGACGTGCTGCAGTCGCCGCCGCTGCCGACGAGGCTACACGCAGCTCGAGCCCATCGTCGTCCACGGAGCGCCGAACTGGCTGCAGTACGTGGCGCTCATGTACCCGCCCGAGCACACGCAATCACCGCGGTGCGGCTTCGCGACCGGCCCCACGCAGAACCCCATCGCGTCGGGGTAGTCGGCCTTGATGATGCACTTCTGCCCTTCGGGGCAGGTGAACCCGGCGATCCCACCGCAGACCGCGCGCGACGACGCGGCCGATTCACTGCTGCTCGAAGCACCCTCGTCCCCCTCACCCGATGAAGCGGCGCAACCGAAGGCGAAGACGGAGATCGAGAGGACGGCGAAGGCGAAGCGCGGGAGATTCATGGTGGTTTCCTCGGGTAGGGACAGTGTGGTCGCAGCACCTACCACCGGATGATCCCGCGCGCAAACAACGGCGCTCCGAGTCCTGCGTTCACGGCGGCGCGTCGACGACGGCAGGACCCTCGACGCGCGCGCCCCGTTCGTCGAACCGCAGGACGTCCGACGCCTCCCATCGCGCGACGACCGCGTCGCCGGTCGTCAGCTCGGGGTCTCCGCGCCCGGTGATGCGCGCGCCGCCTCCGTCGACGGTGACCCAGGTCTCGGCGCCGAGCGGCTCGACGAGCACGACACGGCCCTGCACGCCGTCGCCCGAGCGCGCGACGGTCACGTGCTCCGGGCGCACACCGAGGGTGTCGCCCTCCATCAGGTTGATCGCGGGCGCCCCGAAGAACGACGCGACGAACGTGTCGACCGGGCGGGCGTAGATCTCGCGCGGCGGCCCCACTTGCCGGACGCGTCCCTCGCGGAGGACCACCACGCGATCGGCGAGGGTCATCGCCTCGGCCTGATCGTGGGTCACCCAGACGAACGTCGCCCCGAGCTCCCGGTGCAGGGCGCGGATCTCCACCCGCATCTGCGCGCGCAGCGCCGGATCGAGGTTCGAGAGCGGCTCGTCGAAGAGGCACACGCGCGGGCGCCGGACGATGGCGCGGGCGAGCGCCACGCGCTGTCGCTCGCCGCCGGAGAGCTGCTTCGGCTTGCGATCGAGCAGGTGCGCGATGGCCAGCCGCTCGGCGGTCGCGCGCACGCGCGCGTCGATCTCGGCCTTGCCGACTCGATCGATCTCCAGCGGGAAGGCGATGTTCCGCCGCACGTCGAAGTGCGGGTACAGCGCGTAGCTCTGGAAGACCAAGGCGACGCCGCGCTGCTTCGGGTCGAGGCGCGTGGCGTCGCGTCCGTCGATGCGGAGGGCGCCGGAGGTCGGCGCGTCGAGGCCGACGATCAGCGACAGCAGCGTGGACTTGCCGCAGCCGGAGGGGCCGACGATCGCGATCATCTCGCCGTCGTCGACGGTCAGGTCGACGTCGCGCACGCCGCCGCGGCCGTCGAACGTGCGGGTGAGCCGCTCGAGCTCGATCATGCGCTTCACCCCTTCACCGCGCCGGCGGTGAGGCCGGTGACGATCCGCTTCTGGAAGATCAGGGCGAGGACCACCAGCGGCAGCGTGGCGATCGTCGAGGCCGCGGCGATCTCGCCCCACGGCTCGGCGTGCTCGGAGGAGAACAGCGCGATCGCCACCGGCACGGTGCGGCGCTCGGGCGAGGAGAGGAACGTCAGCGCGTAGAGCAGCTCGTTCCAGGCGGCGATGAACACGAGGAGCGCGGTGGTCGCGATCGCCGGCGCGGCGAGCGGGAGGTGCACGCGCCACAGCGCCTGCAGCGGCGAGCAGCCGTCGACGCGCGCCGCGCGCCAGAGCTCCTCGGGGATGTCCTCGAAGGCGCGCGTGAGCAGGAACATCGCGAGCGGCAGCGAGAAGGTCGTGTAGGGGATGATCAGCCCCGCCCAGTGATCGAGCAGCCCGAGGGCGCGGAGCAGCACGTAGAGCGGGCCGACGGTGGCGATCGGCGGGAACATCGACACCGAGAGCGCGCCCGCGAGGATCGCGTCGCGCCCCGGCGGGCGCAGGCGCGCGAGCGAGAAGGCGGCGAGCGATCCGATCGCCACCGCGAAGACCGTGGTGCACGCCGACACGAGCAGCCCGTTGAGCAGCGCGCGCGGCAGCGGCTGATCGCGTAGCGCGCTGACGAAGCTCGAGACCGACAGCCGCGAGGGCACGCCGAGCCGCGTCAGCTCCTCCGGCGGCCGCAGCGCGGTGAGCGCGAGCCAGAGGAACGGCGCGACGCAGAAGAACGCCGACAGCAACGCGAGGAGACGCCTCATCGCGAAGCCCTCCGCTGGGCGGAGATTCCGAGGCCGGCGATGACCAATGCGACCAGGAAAGTCGCGACCGAGAGCGTCGCCCCGTAGCCGAAGTCGCCGAGGCGGAGCATCGTCTTGTACGCGTAGATCGACAGCGTCTCGGTGGTGTTCGCCGGGCCGCCGTCGGTGAGGACGAAGATGGCGTCGAACACCCGCACGGCGTCGAGCGCGCGGAACGTCGCGGCCACGGCGACGGTCGGCAGGAGCAGCGGCAGCGTGATCGCGCGGAACGTCTGGAAGGGCGCGGCGCCGTCGACGCGCGCCGCCCGGTAGACGTCCTCGGGGATCGACTGCAGGCCGGCGAGGAGGACGAGCGCGACGAAGGGGGTGGTCTTCCACACGTCGACGACGATGGCGGCGTGCAGCGCGATCACCGGCGTGCCGAGGAGGTTGACCTCGCGCACGCCGAGCAGGTGGGTGATCAACCCGTGGTTCGGATCGTAGAGCCAGGCCCACAGCTTGGCGGAGACCACCGTGGGGACCGCCCACGGCACGAGGACCGCCGCGCGCAGCATGCCGCGCCCGCGGGCGCGACCGTGCAGGAGCATGGCGAACGCGAGGCCGAGGACGAGCTCGACGGCGACCGCGACCAGCACGAAATACGTCGTGTGCCCGAGCGCGGCCCAGAAGCGCCCGTCGCGCAGGAGGAACGACCAGTTGGCGAAGCCGACGAAGCGGTGGTCGCGGAAGACGAGGATCTCCCGGTGGAGGCTGAGCCATACCGCGGCGACGATCGGGTACGCCGCGACCACCGCCATCGCGAGGAGCGCGGGCGCGACGAAGCCGATCGCGGCGCGGCGCGTGGTCACGCGGACTCCCCCGCGAGGCGATCGATCTGGCGCTGCGCGCGCGAGAGCGCCTCGTGCGGCGCGCGGATGCCCGACACGATCGCCGACAGCTCGCCTTGCAGCACGTCGGAGACGCGCGGGTACCACGGCGACACCGGGCGCGGCCGCGCGTGCTCGATGATCGGCGCGAGCAGCGCGAGCGTCGGCAGCGCGGGGTTCTCATAGAGGGCGCGCCGGGACGGGGGGCGTCCGTACACGCGGGCGAGCGTCTCCTGCGCGGCGTGCGACGATAGGTGTCGCATGAGCGCCGTGGCGAACGGCCGCTTCCACGCGGGGACGCGCGCGGACATCGCGAGCTGCCAGCCGCCGAGACAGCCGTGGCCGGCGGAGCCGTCGCGCGAGGGCACCGCGGTCATCGCGACGCGCCCGCGCAAGGGCGTGCGCTGCAGCTCGGCCCACGCGTACGGCCAGTTGCGCATCAGCGCCGCGCGGCCGGACTCGAAGGTGCGGCGGCACTCCTCCTCGCCGGCGGAGGTCACCGCGCGCGGCGACACGCCGTCGCGCACCAGCGAGGCCAGGAACGAGAGCGCCTCGCGCGCCTCCTTCGTATCGACGACGATGCGCGCGCCGTCCATCGTCGCGCCGCCGAAGCCCCAGATCACCTCGTAGGCGTTGCAGACGAGGCCCTCGTACTGGCGCCCCTGGAACACGTAGCCGCCGACGCGGCTTCGGCGCGCGGCGGCGACGAGCCCGTCGAAGGTGTGGGGCGGATCGGTCACGTCAGTGCGGGTGTAGAGCACGCCGACGTCGGTCCACCACGGCAAAGCCCACGTGCGCCCGTCGAAGAGCACCGTGTCGGCGGCGGCGCCCACGAAGTCGCGGCGGAGCTCGCGCTCGGGGAACTCCGCGGAGACGTCGGCGATCCACCCGGTGCGCGCGAACTCCGGGACCCAGATGGCGTCGGCGACGAAGACGTCGACCTCGCCCCCGCCCTCGAGCGTGGTGAGCAGGTACTGGTGGAGCACGTCGGAGGCGCTCGGCACCGCTCGCGCGACGAGCCGGACGTCGGGGTGCGCCCGCCGGAACTCGTCGAGCAGCGCGCCGAACGGCGCGACGTCGCCCCACAGCGGCTGGTGCAGGAGGACCAGCGAGCGCTCCTCGCGAAGACGGCGACGGCCGCGACACGCCGAGAGCGCGAGCGCGGCACCGAGCCCGAGCGCCGCGCGCCGACCGAGCCGCGCCATGGAGGTTGCGATGCTGGCAGCACGTCGAGGTCGCGTGCAGCTACCGTGGGCGCTCGACCGGTGCAGCGATCAGCGGCCGAGCAGGCGCCGGAGCAGCTCGAGCGGATTGAACCCGGGCGATGCGCCGCCGATCGGCGGGAGCTCGGGGAGCGCACGGCCCATCAAGCGCAGCATCGGCTGCACGATGCCCAGCGGATCGATCTGCCTCGCCGCACGGGCCGCCAGCATCGCGGCGCCGCGCCCGGCGTCGACGCCCAGCGGGACACCGAGCACGAGCGGCATGGGGGCGAGCACCACGTCGCGCAGGGCCACCGCGCGCGCCCAGTCTCCCGCCTCCGCGGCGGTGATCAGCGCGCGGAACGTCGCGACCTCGGCGTGCAGCCCGATGGACACCGGCCCGTAGAACGCCTCGACCGCCGACACGAGGTGTCGGTAGTCGCGCCGGAAGTCGCCCGACGTGAAGCCCATCTCGCGGCGCAGGGCCATCGGACCGGCGATGACGTCGAAGCGGGCCGGGTGGGCCACCGCGCGGCGCACCACGAGCGCGGTCCACAGCTCACCCTCCTCGTAGAGGGCGAGGAGCATGGTGCGCCCCGGCTGCACGACCGCGTCGATCGCCCGGTCGACCACGGCGCGGGTCGGGATGGGCACGCCCTTGAGCTTGCGCGGCCAGCTGGTGATCGCGCCCTCGTCGATCAGCTCGCGGAACGCGCCGAACAGCAGCAGCGCCTGGGTCAACACGTCGTCGCCGCGGCGGACGCGCGCGCCGAAGCGCTCCATCAGCTCCTCGAGCGCGCCGCTGTGCATCGCCCAGATGAACCGGACGTTCTGCTCGGCGCCCACGTCCGCGAGATCGCGCGGCCACGCGATGGTGTGCGGGTCCAGGCGGCCGTCGCGCGTGTGCAGCGCCTTGCGCACGCGACCGCCGTCGTGGACCAGGACGAGGCCGCCGCGCGGGCGCTCGGGATCTTCCGGGTCGGGCGCGACGCGGAACGACGACAAGAGGCGCGACCAGTCGGTTGGCGAGAAGCCCTCGAAGCGGACGTCGGGCGTGAGCACCGCGATCCGTTCTGCCAGAGAAACGACCGCGCGAGAACCGTCACACGCCGCGCGCGCGGCGGAGCTGCGTGAGCTGCCCCGCCGGCTGCCAGGCCTTCTGGTAGTAGAAGCGAAGGAACGCCGGACACTGCTCCTCGAACAGCGTCTCGGCGACGCGATCGGCCTCGGCGATCAGCGCGCCCTCGATCTCGCAGAGCACGGCGGTGATCTCCCCGAGCGCGCCGGTGAGCGCCACGTGGCGGCACCCGCAGTGGCTCTGGCAGCGATCGCGCAGCGCGCAGGAGGAGCAGGTGTCCTCGACGCGCTCCTTGGAGCGCTGCATCCCCGCGACCTTGATCGCGTCGACGCCGCGCTCGACGTCTCCGATGCACAGCTCGTCGCGATCGTCCTCGCCGACCATCTGCGCGCACGGATACAGCCGCCCCGACGGCGCCACCGCGAGCTCCTCGCCGCCGAGCATGCAGCGGCTCGGGCACGGCATACCGCCCTTGAGGTGCGAGAGGATCTTCGCGTGCAGCGGCTCCACCGCGATCGCCTCGCCGGCGCGGAACCGCTCGATCCACGCGTCGCCGAGCTCGCGAAGGCCGGCGCGGAACCAGGCGATGTCGCGCTCGCTCCAGTCGTCGCGGAAGTTCGGGGCGACGATGATCTTGGTGGCGCCGAGCGGCAGCAGGGTGCGGAGCGTGTCGCCGAGGCGCGCGGCGGTCTGCTTCGAGGCGACCGCCGTGAGCTGGAACGGGACGCCCGCCTCGCGCAACGCCGACAGCCCTTCGAGCGCGCGATCGAAGCTGCCGCGACCCGCGGCGTCGACGCGGTGGGCGTCGTGCACGTCGCGCGGGCCGTCGATCGACACGAACGCGGCCGAGAGGCGCGGGCGGCTTAGCGCCTCGAGCATCGGCCGCGAGCGCGGCTCGCCCAGCAGCGTGCCGTTGGTGTTCAGGACGTAGCGCACCGTCGGCCGCTGCGTGTCGGTCACCGCGGCGGCCGCGCGCTCGGCGTGCTCGACGGCGGCGAGGATCAGATCGGGGTGGAGCGTCGGCTCACCGCCGAAGAACCCGAGATCGAGGTGGCGCGGCCTTCGCGCGATCGCCAGATCGATCGCGCGGCGCATGGTGTCGTCGCTCATGCGCCGCGAGAACTTGTCGCCGGCGTAGCAGTACGCGCAGCGCAGGTTGCAGTGGTGGTCGACGACGAGCGTGAGCTCCATGCGCTAGCTGCCCTCTTCCGGGGTCGGGGCCGCGCCACCGTCCTCGCCGGGCTCGGGCGCGCCGCCGTCCTCGTACGGGTAGGGAGCGCCACCCCCGAACGGAGGCTCGGTGTCCGGCGAGCCCGTGTCGACCTTGCCGGTGTCCGGCGTGCCGGTGTCCGGCGGGCCGGAGTCCTCGTACGGATACGCGATGTCACCGGCCGGATCGGGCGGCGGCGGCGTGGTGTCGGGCTGCTGCACGTCCGGCTGGCCGGAGTCGAACTCCACGGCGAGCCCGCCCGCCGGGTTCGGCGTCTCCGGGGTCGACTTGCTGCGGTTCTCGTTCTCGACGACCCCTCCGCAGCCCGCCAGCACGATCGCGAACGCCGCGAGCACGCGCGGGTAGGACGGTGCGATGCGGGACTTCGAGGGGCGGGGCGGGGCGGCGCGCAGGTTGGCCATCGGGACTCTCCTGGGCACTGCTGTAGCACCCATGGTGCCAGCGGCGTTTTGCCGACAAACAGCGAGATTCCGAGCCGCACGGTGTGCCTCGGTGTGCCGAGGGGCTCGCCGTGGCACGACGGCGCCGCCTCGCGACCGATGCGCGGTGTGGTCGCAGTTCGCCGTCGACAGCGCCGGCCTACACTGCACCCGTGACCCGCCGAGGCTTCGCGTGAGGCGTCGAGCTGCCTTGCTGACCTTGGCGGCGATCGGGTGTCGGCGCGCCGCGCCGAAGGACGACACGCGCGCGGCGCGCGAGAAGATGGTCGACGCCATCGCGGCGCGGTGGCCCATCCAGCCGCGCGTGCTCCGCGCGCTGCGCGAGGTGCCGCGTCACCGGTTCGTCCCCGACCTGCCGCTCGCCGACGCGTACGCCGACAAGCCCCTGCCGATCGGCGAGGGACAGGTGACGTCGCAGCCCTCGATGATCGCGATCATGACCGACGCGCTCGAGCTCACCGGCAAGGAGCGCGTGCTCGAGATCGGCACCGGCTCCGGATACCAGACCGCGATCCTCGCGAAGCTCTCGCGCGAGGTCTTCACGGTAGAGATCCTCCGCAGCCTCTCCGACGCGGCGCGCGCGCGCCTCGACGCGCTCGGTGTGCGCAACGTCCGATTCCGCGTGGGCGACGGGTTCAAGGGCGATCCGGAGCACGCGCCGTTCGATCGCGTGCTCGTCACCGCGGCGCCACGCGACGTGCCGCCGCCGCTGATCGATCAGCTCGCCGACGGCGGCGTGCTGGTCGCGCCGATCGGCGATCCCAAGCCTCACCCGCCGCAGCGGCTGGTGCGCATCCGGAAGAACGGCGGAACGATCGCCGAAGAGACCCTCGGCCCCGTCCACTTCACGCCGCTCCTTCCCGTCGAATGACTCGAGCCGCTCTCCGCGGGCGCGGGGCGTCACGCTGCAGCTGACCTCTCACTTGTTTCGCATCGAGACGCTGCGCGTTGCGCGAGGACATCTCGTTGCGAGATGAAATTCGTCATGGGCGCAAGTGTTCCAATTCAGTGAAGTGGTGTGTTACACCGTGCATGAGTTCGGTTGAAAAACACGTGACGTGCCGGGGCCGAGCGCCTCGGGCACGATGGAGGTCTCGATGCGTTGGACGAGAGGTCTGGCGATCGGTGCGCTCAGCGCACTGCTCGCGGCGTGTAGCAGTGGCAGCGAGGGCGAGCTCTCGCCCGCCACCGACATGGATGCGACGGCGGAGACGACGGACACGGCGACGTGCCCCCCGAGCCAACAGACGTGCGACGGCAAGTGCGTCGATCCGCAGATCGATCCGGCGAACTGCGGGTCGTGCGGCACCACGTGCAAGGACGGAGAGGTCTGCAGCACCGGCAAGTGCGCGCTCTCCTGCGGCGGCGGCACGACCGTGTGCGACGGGCTGTGTCGGGATACGCAGAACGACGTCGCGAACTGCGGCGCCTGCGGCACCAAGTGCAAGGACGGAGAGGTCTGCAGCACCGGCAAGTGCGCCGCCACGTGCGGCGGCGGCACGACGAACTGCGGCGGCGTCTGTCGCGACACCAAGACCGACCGTCTCGCCTGCGGCGGCTGCGACACCAAGTGCAAGGACGGAGAGGTCTGCAGCGACGGCGCGTGCAAGACCTCGTGCGGCGGCGGGCTGACCGACTGCACCGGCGTGTGCCGCGACACCGGGACCGATCGGAACAACTGCGGCGCCTGCGGCACCAAGTGCGCGGCCGGTGAGGTCTGCAACGCAGGCAAGTGCGCGCTCGACTGCGGCGCGCCGCTCACGCTCTGCACCTCGAGCGGCGGCGGCGGCGGCGACGCGGGCGGCGACGATGCGTCCACCGACGCCGGCGAGAGCGACGGCGCATCCGACGGCGGCACCAGCACCGGCTCGGCGTACTGCGCGAACCTGCAGTCGGATCGGTTCAACTGCGGCACCTGCGGCACGACGTGCCCCGCGGGCAAGATCTGCAACGCGGGCGCGTGCGAGACCACGTGCGGCGGCGGCCTCGTCGACTGCGGCGACGGCAAGTGCCGCGATCTCGCGACCGACAACGCCAAGTGCGGCGCCTCCTGCGCCGCCGCGGTCGCCTGCGCTGCCGGCAAGGTCTGCAGCGGCGGGACGTGCCAGACGTCGTGCGGCGCGGGCCTCGTCGACTGCGGCGACGGCAAGTGCCGCGATCTCGCGACCGACAACGCCAAGTGCGGCGCCTCCTGCGCCGCCGCGGTCGCCTGCGCCGCCGGGCGGCTCGACCTGCGCCGCCGGTACGACGGACTGCGGCGACGGCAAGTGCCGCGATCTGTCGACCGACAACGCCAAGTGCGGCACCTCGTGCACGACGGCCGTGGCCTGCGAGGCCGGCAAGGTCTGCAGCGGCGGCGCGTGCCAGACGACGTGCGGCGCTGGCCTCGTCGACTGCGGCGACGGCAAGTGCCGCGATCTCGCGACCGACAACGCCAAGTGCGGCGCCTCGTGCGCGACCGCGGTCGCCTGCGCCGCCGGGAAGGTCTGCTCCGCCGGCGCGTGCGGCTCGACCTGCGCCGCCGGCACCGTGGACTGCGGCGACGGCAAGTGCCGCGATCTCGCGACCGACGAGAGCAAGTGCGGAGCATCGTGCGCGGCCGCGGTCGCCTGCGGACCGGGCAAGATCTGCGCTGCCGGTACGTGCACGACCTCGTGCCCGACCGGCCAGACCAACTGCGGCGGCGTCTGCCGTGACACCACGACCGATCCGCTCGCCTGCGGCTCGTGCTCGACGAAGTGCGCGACGGGCGCGAGCTGCACGAGCTCGGTGTGCGCGTGCCCGTCGTCGATCCCGACGGCTTGCGGCGGCGCCTGCACCAACACCTCCACCGACAACGCCAACTGCGGCGCGTGCGGCACGACGTGCACGGGCGGCAAGAGCTGCGTCGCCGGCGTCTGCCAGCTCGGCGGCGCGCTGACCACGACCGCGGGGACGTACACGCTCACCGTGCCGATGGCCGCGGCGAACGTGGCGACGGCGGGGTCGACGGTCGCCATCAGCAAGGTGTCCGGCACCTTCGCCGTCGGCCACCTGGTGATGATCCACCAGACGGTGAACGCGCCCGGAAACCCGGTCGGGCAGTACGAGGTCGCGCGCGTCCTCGGCGTCACGTCGACCGCGATCACGCTCAACAAGAACGTGGGCGTGTACAAGACGGACAGCGTCGCGCGCGCGCAGATCCTCGAGATCCCCGAGTTCACCACGGTCAGCGTTCCCGCGGGGTCGACCCTCACGGCGCCGGCCTGGAACGGCGACGTCGGCGGCATCCTCGCGCTCGAGGTGCTCGGCGCGATGACCGTGAACGGCGCGATCAACATGGACGCGAAGGGCTTCCTCGGCGGCATCCCGGCGACCACCGGGTGCTACCGCTGCACCAACGGGCGCCAGGGCGGCTCGCCCTTCGGCAACGGCGGCGCGGGGACCGCGGCCTTCTTCAGCGGAGGCGGCGGCGGAACCTTCGGCCAGGACGGCGCCGGCGGCGGCGGCGGCGGCTACGGCACCGCGGGCGCCAACGGCGCCAACGGTACCGGGGCGGGCGGCTGCGGGAACAGCTTCCAGCCGGGCGGCGGCGGCGGTGCGACGGCGGGCGTCGCGAGCCTCGCGGGCAACCTCCTGTTCGGCAGCGGCGGCGGCTCGGGCGGAGCCGACGAGGACGGCGCTCGCCCCGGCGCCGGCGGCGCGGGCGGCGGCATCGTCTTGCTGCGCGCGGGATCGATCACGGTCGCGGGCAGCGTGTCCGCGAAGGGATCGGCTGGACGCGACGGCATCCAGTCGGACGTCGCGTGCGGCGGCGGCGGTTGCGGCATGGGCGGCGGCGGCGGCGGCGCCGGCGGCGCGATCCGCTTCGTCGTCGGGACGAACGCGACCATCGGCGCCGGGCTCGTCACCGCGTCGGGCGGCGGCGGCGGCTCGCCGACCTGCGGCGTCGGACCGGGCGGCGGCGGCGGCGCGGGCCGCGTCGGCATCCTCGGCACGGTGACCGGCACGTCGACGCCCGCGTTCGACGCGAACTGAGGCGACGGTCCGGGTGGGGCCCCGAGTCGGCGACGGCTCGGGGCCTCGTCTTTTCTGTCGCAGCCACTACGCCACGGCGTGTCGCATCTGGCCGCGGCGCTCCGAGTCGATGACGGTCATGCAAGCTCCTTCGAGGACGGGCGCGCTGCCGATGATCGTGCAGTGCTGCCGGTCGAGAGTCTTCGCGCAGACCGCTCGCGGCAGCCCCTGGCGTTCGACGACTGATTCGATTCGACGCCGCGGCTGGCTACCGGACGTCGTCGCCCGCGTCACTGCCCGGCTGGGCCGTTCCGCCGTCGATCGCCGTGGACGCGCCGCCCTCGAGCGACGTCTCCGGCTGGCCGCCCGCATCGCCCGAGCCGTCCGCCTTCGCATCGAGGCCCGCGTCATCGAGCCACCACTGGCCCGCTCCGCTGTCTGCTTCTGCTTCGTAGGGGCCGGCTGGCAAGCCAGAGGGAAGCGGCTCGGAGTTGTTGTCCACCACCGTGCAGCCGGCCGCGAACACTTCACGGGTCGACCAGTCGGCGCAACGCGGTTCATGAGAAGAGGGCCCGCATCACGCGTCCGCTGCTGTCGTTCTGCTCCACTCACTGCGCTGTCTCGGTCCTCGGCTGCGCGCTCCCGAGCGGCGCGCGCGACGACTCGGAGGAAGCGACCGCGTGATCAAGGGCAGGCGATGGGGACGTTCATGAGCCAGAAGTCCTTGCCGCCCGCGCCGCTCGAGCTCGTGTGGCCTGCGATCAGGTAGCTGCCATCGGCGGCTCTTACCAACGACGCCGCTTTGTCGTCGCCCGTTCCGCCGTAGGTCTTCGACCATACGAGCGTGCCGTCGAGACCGACCTTCACGACCCACGCGTCCGCCGCCGACGCGCCGAACCTGCCCGGGAGAGTCTGACCCACCGCGACGTAACCGTCGGCGAGCGGCTCGAGGCGCCAGAACTCGTCGTCTCCGGCGCCGCCGAAGGTCTTGCGCCAGGCCTCGGTGGGCGAGGTGTCGAAGTTGGTCCACTTGGCGATGAAGGCCTCGGAGTTCACCGCGGAGCTCACCCATTGAACACCGACGACGATGACCGATCCGTCGGACAGCGGGAGCACGTCGTACACCGCCGCGCGATCGCCGCTGCCGGAGGTGTTGTTGATGCAGGGGCCGAGGCCCTTCTCGGCGATCTTCGTGCCGCCCGCGTTGAAGTGGACCACGTACGCCTGCTGGCAGGCCGACCACGCACCGATGTAGCCTCCGGCCCAGTAGCTACCGTCGGCCGCGCGGCGGACGACGTCGAGGTTGTCCTCCCTGGTCTGGGGGAACGAGGTGGTGAAGCCCGCCACGCCCGCCAGGTCGAACCCTCGCGCGAAGCCGTCGAGGAACGCGTCGGTGTCGGTCGTGTCGCCCACGGCGACGAACCCCGTCGGCGAAGTGGCGACGCCGTAGAACTGCTGGATGTCACCGCCCGCCGCGTTGTAGGCCTTCTCCCAGGTGACGGTGCCATCGAGCGCGTAGCGCACGCAGTAGCCACACGAACGGTTCGACGTGCAGCCGAGGTTCGGCTTGCCGATCTGCCCGCACCCGATCGTGCCGTCGGAGAGCGCGCCGAGGGCGTAGGCGGCGACGTTCGGCTGGGTCTTGTCCCAACGCTTGGTGCCGTCGGGGCCGACCTTCACCGCGTAGGTCGAGGTCGTAGTACCGATGACGCTCGGGCCGACCATTTGGAAGTCGCCGTCGGAGGTCGCGACGAGACCGCCGCCCAGGGCGATGCTCTCGTCGGCCGTGGTGCCGTAGGTCTTCGTCCACTTCGGCGCCGACAGGTCGGTCGTCAGCCAATTGCCCGTCGCGTCGCAGGTCTTTCCCTGCGTGAGCACGCAGCTCTTCTGCCCCGGTCCGCACACGCCCTGACAGACGCCATCGATGCACGTCTGGTTGGAGCACGCCGTCGCTCCCTGCCAGACGCCGCTCGAATCGCACGTCTGCGGGACGTTCGCGTTGCACCGTTTGGCGCCCGGCGAGCAGCTGCCCACGCACGCGCCACCGACACACGCCTGGCTGGTGCACGCGACGTCGCTCGCGCCGTACGTGCACGATCCGCCGGAGCAGGTGCCCGTCGACGCGAACACGTGACGAGTCTTCGAATCGGTGCAGGTCGACGCGGGCGGCGCGTTGCAGAGCACGCCCGAGCACGGGTCGGTGTCGAAGCTGGAATCGGCGGCATCACTGGCGACATCAGCGCCGTCAGCGGCATCGCTCGCATCGCTCGCATCGCTCGCATCGTTCGCATCGGCGGCATCGCTCGCGTCTTTCGCGTCGGCGGCGTCGCCGGCATCGGCCGCGTCGGTCGTACCCGTGTCGACGGCCCCGTCCGCAGCCGTGTCGCCCACCGTGGTATCGACGCTCGTATCGACCACGTCGCTGGTCGCGTCTTCATTGGTCGCATCGTCGCCGGCGTCGACCGGGAGCTCCTCGAGCCCGAGAACGGCATTGCACCCCGCGAGGTGAACCCCGAGCGCAAGCAGGCTGGCAAGTTGGCGCGTACGCATCGTCATCTCCCTCAGAAGCTCCCGGCCACCGTCACGCCCGTCGCGCCCAGCCCGACGTGCGTCACCCCTGTCTTCGGCGCGCTCGGCGACGGCGCGAGCAGCCAGATCACCGCGCCGCCGATCGCCAACGCCGCGCCGACTCCGACGAGGATCGTCGCGGTGTTCCCCTTGCTGCGAGCGTCGGCAATCTCGGACCCGCCCGTCGGATCGCACACATCGCCCGGACAGTGCGCGCTCTTGGCGTCCTGATAGGCGGAGCGCGCCGAGAGGCCGAGGAGCCCGCCGACGCCGAGGGTGACCGCGCCCACGCCGACCGCGGCGATGCCGACCCACTTCTGGGTCGAGTCGTGCGCGGTCGGTTCGCGGCCCTTGTCCTCGATCGACGCGGGCCTCGGGGCTTCGACGGTCTTGGGGCTCTCCGCGGTCTTGGGAGGCTCGACGGTCTTGGGGGGCTCGACCGGCTTCGGGGCCGCGTCGAACCCGAGGTCGATCTTCTTTCGTTCGCGCTCGGCGACGTCGACGCTGGCGGTCTTGTCGGGCTGGCCGGCGACCTGCGCGACGACGGTGTGCTTGCCCGGGTTCACGCGGGAGCCTTCGGCGGCCGCGACGAGCGGCACCGGTCGACCGTCGATGCTGAGCGTCGCCACGGCGCCGGCGGGTGCGCTCACGTGCACCTCGAGGATGGGGATGCGCGCTACGACGTCGGCGAGCAAGGTGCCGGCCTCGTCACGCGCGGCCTTCGCCTCCGGCGACTCGCTCGCCTTCGGCGGCATTCGTTGGACATCGCTGAGCGTGTCGCGCGCCTCGACGAGGAGCCCCAGCGCGGTCTGCTCCTTGGCCACCGCGAGGCCGGTGATGGGCGAGGGCACGACGGCGTAGGCCGCGCTGAACTTCTTCAGGGCGCCTGCGTGATCGCCCTTGGCACGAAGTTCCTTCCCCTCGCGCATGAAGTCCTTCGCCGAGGCCTTGTCCGCTGCGGAGGGGTCGGCGAACGCGCGCGGCGCGTGGAGCGAGCCCATGGCGAGCGCGAGGGTCAACGCGACGACGGAGAACGCGCGGTCATTCGATGACTTCATCGATCGCTTTCGGTTTGGCGGGGTTGGACGACTTGGCGGGTGCGGCGCTCGCCGACGGCGCCTTGACCTTGGGCGTCGCGGTCGACGGCTTGATGACGGGCCTCGGCTCGGGAGAGCTCGGCGCGCTTGGCTTGGAGGCCAGCTGCGCAACCTCGCTCGTCGGCGCGGGCGAGGCGGGCGGCTCGGTCGCGACCGGAGGTTCGCTCGTTGCGGCGGCCGCGGAGGCGGCGTTGCTCGGGGTCTCCTTCGATCGCGTGGCAGTCCAGATCCCGACTCCGCCGAGCAACAGCACCACTGCGACGATCGCGAACAGCGCGGTCAGGGACTTCTTCGGCGGAACGGTGATCGTGCCCGCGCCGGCGGCCGTCACGGCGTGGTTGGCGGCGCCACCGGTCGTCGACGCCAAGGGTCCCGAGCCAGTCGAGGGCCTCGCTGGTCGGGCTCCCGAGTCGCGGTCGTCGCCGGGCAACGTGGCGACCGTCGAGCCGGCCTCGGGCTCGGCGCGCCCCTCGCGCGGCGCCGACTGGGAGCTCACGTGCACCACGCCGCGGCCACCCACGACTTGCACGAGCGCGTCGCTCATCGCACGCGCGCTCTGGAACCGCTGCGCGGGATCACGCGCACACGCCCGCGCGAACCACGCGTCGATCGCGGGCGGGAGCTGGGGGTTGCGCGACGACGGCGTCGGGATCTCGCTGTGGCAGATGGCAATGGACAGTGCGCCGAGCGTCTCGCCGTCGAAGGGACGGGTGCCGGTCAAGGCGAAGAACGCGACCACGCCGAGCGACCAGAGGTCGGTGCGGAAGTCGATGGACTTGGCACCGAGGACCTGCTCGGGCGACATGAAATAGGGAGTCCCGAGCATCGCACCCGTGGCGGTGCCGCTCATCGACTCGGGACCGGTGACCTTGGCAATGCCGAAGTCGAGGACCTTCACGAAGGCCTCTTCTTCGCCGGTCTCGCAGAGGAAGATGTTCTCCGGCTTGATGTCGCGGTGGACGATGTTCCGCTCGTGGGCCCGCGAGAGCGCCTTGCACACCTGCACCACGACCCCAGCCACCTCGGCGGGGGGGATGGCGCCGAGACGCGTCAGGCGCGCGGCGAAGTCCTCGCCCTCGAGCAGCTCCATCGCGATGAAGGGGAGCCCGTTGTTCGCGACGCCGTGATCGAGCATGTGCACGACGTGCGGGCTCTTCACCTCGGCGGCCGCTGCTGCCTCGCGATTGAACCGCGCGACCACCTCGGCGTTGCGCGCGTGCTCGCCGGTGATGAACTTCACGACCACGTCCGATTGAAGACCGACGTGGCGGGCGACCCAGACCGTCCCCATCCCACCGGCACCGAGCCGGCGTGACAGCCGAAGGCTCGGTGTGACGAATTCGCCGATCTCCATGGCCATCACGATCCCCCCCTCCTCGGGCGCGGCGATGGTACGCCCCACCGGGAACACCTTCCACGAACTTTGGTCAGGTTTGGGGGGTTGACGCGGGTCCGGCGGGAAGCGAGCGGGACGGGCCCAAAATAAGACGACAACGACTCGACCGCAGGAACTCCGAAGACCCAGCGGCGAAGCCCCCACGGACGAAGGCCGTCGCGCTCGGCGGTGAGCTTCGCCAAATGACGGTAAGCCACCGTGGGGAAGGCGCCGGCGCACTCGTATGGGTGGGACGACTCAATACGTCCGGGGGATGGAGACCGCGGGATCCCGTCCCAGAAGTCGCACGCAGCGGCGTTCACGTCCGACGCGGCCTTCGACGGGACCTTGAGCTCGAGCACCGCGTCGCCCGCGTAGCGCGGCCACGACGCATCGGGCGCGGCGTTGCGATCGCCGAGGGCTGCGAAGCGGGCCCAGTACGCATCATCGCGTCGCGCAGCGGCATGCCGTCGTCGGATACGCCACCGTATGTCGGATCGTCGTTGCCGAAGACGTAGGGGAGCTCTCCCGCGTCAGACGGCGACGAGCGGGGCGACGTGGCTCCAGCGCATGAATCGTGAGTGGACGGGTTCGGGCCAAGTGACGCGAAGCCGGCTCGAATGCGCCCGCCTCGCGGAGCGTTCCAGGAGCATGGGACGAGCGCACGCACCGGTCCTGAGCCTGGTCCTCCTCGCCTCCACCGCGTGCTCACGGCCGCTTCCCGACACCGCGACGGCCGCGCCGGAGGCGGTCGCATGGAAGACGCCGGCCGACGCCGGGCCGAAGGTGGAGATCCTGTTCCGGCTCGACGCCGATCTCGGCAGCGGCACCGAGGCGGTGACGCTCGCAGCGGACGGGACGCTCCGCGTCGGCGCGGCGTCGGTGCGGCTCGAGCTCGCGCGCAACGAGTACTTCTTCGAGCAGCAGGGCTCGTTGAAGGTCGTGGACATCGATCGCGCGACGGCCCTGCGAGGCATCCTGTTCACCGAGCCCACGAGCGAGTCCGAGGACCCGCCGAACCGGTACCGGTTGTTCCTGAAGGTCGACGGGCGGCTGCACCTCGCGTTCGACCGGGTGCTCGGGGTCTACGGCCCGACCGAGCTGACGTTCACCGGCTCGGGAGAGGCGCGCTACCGCGAGGACGCATGGACCGCGTGCGATCGCGCGGGGCATCCCGCGGAGACGAAGGCCGAGGAGATCACCCTTCGGCTCGACGCGCTCGTGCGACTGACCGAGGTCGCCCGAACCCCGACGACGAAGCGCGTGGGGACTGCCGCACCCTCTCCGGTTGATCATCGCGCGCAACGTCTCACTTGGCGCGCGTCCGCGTGATCGTCCGCGACACCGGCGCGTCCATGGACCCGCGCGTCCGCAAGGATCGGTGGCCCCGGTAGTCGCTTCTCGGCGCGCGCGTCTACGCTGGCCCCATGAAGCTGATCATCCCGCTGATCGCGCCCGTTCCGGTGGGCCACCACGTGACCATCCACGGGCTCGAAGAGCGGAACGAGAGCTTCTTCGGCGGCGCCGAGTGGGTCGCGTCCGAGATGAAGATCGTCTGCGATGACGAGACGCGCATCGTCTACACCGGCCGCTTCGTCGCGACCGACTCGCTCCGCTACGACGCGCTCCAGCAGCTCTCGTCCAACTACCGCCTGGCGCCCGACCCTTTGCGCGGTCACGTGACCGCGTGCACGCTCCTCACCGATCACGGCGACGGCATCCGCATGAAGACGCTGCTCGAGCTCGAGCCCGACGCCGGCGGCTATCGGTGACAGGATGACGCTCGGCGCGGAGGCCGCCGAGCAACTCGAGGAGCTCGAGCGTGCCACTCGGCTGCATCGTCGTTCACGAACGGGGCGAGGGCGGCGGCATACCGTCGAAGGAACTCGAGCCGCTCGGTCGGCGTGAGGCCGAGCATCCAGTCGATCAGCGTGAGGTCGACGCCCGCCTCGTCATGGGCGCTCGCCTCCGCGGTGGCCAGGGCCTCGAGCTCGTCGCGACGGAGCCGTTCGGCGAGCTCGCCCCAGGCCGCCACATCGAGCGGCCCCGAGCGATCGAGCAGCGCATGGCCGCCCCAGCGCGCGGTCGCCAGGTCACTCGCGCGTCAAAGCCGCCATCGCCCGCCGGAGCGCCGCGTCATCGGAGGCGAGCACGGCCTGGATCGCTGCGCGCAGGTCGGCGTCGAGCATGGCCCTCGCGCTGGCAGCCAATCGTTCGCGTTCATCGTCATCGAGCGCGTCTGAGATCCGCCCTTCCGGGGATCAGGGCGCCTTCTTCTTCATCAGCACGCCCGTCACGATCTGGTGGGCGATGCGCAGCTGCAGGTCCTTCTCGAGATCGGGCTTCTTCCCCGGGAACGGCAGCGGCGCGAGCCCGCCGTCGGCGCCGTTCGGGGCGGCGGCGTCCGCGCTCCCGGCGTCTCCGCCGAGCGTCGGCGGGCCCGCGTCGAGCGTGGCGCCGGTCTCCGCGGGCAACGCGTGCGGCAGATCCTTCTCCTTCTGCGGCGGCGCCTTCGGGTCGACCACGCGCGACGCCTCGACGATCACGTCGGGCTCGATGCCCTGCGCCTGGATCGAGCGACCGCTCGGCGTGTAGTAGCGCGCGGTGGTCAGCTTCAGACCGGCGCCGCCGGGCAGCTCGAAGATCGACTGCACGCTGCCCTTGCCGAACGTCTGCACGCCGACGACCACCGCGCGCTTGCTGTCCTGCAGCGCGCCGGCCACCAGCTCCGCGGCCGAGGCGCTCGACTCGTCGACGATCACGGTCACCGGGACGGAGACCAGCGCGCCGCCGCCCGACGCGCGCGACTCCTCGAGCGTCTTCCCGCCCTGCCCGCGCATCGAGAAGATCACGCCCTTGTCGAGGAACTCGTCGGCCACCTCGACGGCTTGGTTGACGAGCCCGCCGGGGTTTCTGCGCATGTCGAGCACCACGCCGAGGATCTTCCCGCCGAGCTTGCCCTTCACCTTGCCGATGGCGTCGATCAGCTCGTCGTGGGTCTTCTCCTGGAACTGCTTGATGCGCAGCCACGCCACGCCGCCGGGCAGCGCCTCCCACGCGACGCTGGGGACGCGGATCTCGGCGCGCACCAGCGGCACCTTGTAGATCTTCCCGTTCTCGCTCGGGCGCCGGATGGTGAGCTCGACCTTCGTGCCCGGCTCGCCGCGCATCATCCGCACCGACTTCTCGATGGAGACGCCCTTGGCGTCCTGCCCGTCGATCGCGGTGATCTCGTCGCCGGGCTTGATGCCCGCGGCCTCCGCGGGACCACCCTCGATGGGCGCGATCACCGTGAGGTACTCGCCGCGCCCGTCGACCTCGATGCCCACGCCGCCGAACTTGCCGGTCGTCTCGCTGGTGAACTCGCCGTACTCCTTCGGCGGGAAGTACTCGGAGTGCGGATCGAGCTCCGACACCATTCCCTTGATCGCGCCGAGCAGCAGCTTGTCGCGATCGACCGGATCGACGTAGCGGTTCTCGACCTGCACCAGGACCTTGGCGAGCTGCTCGACGGCGCCGTGCGGCGATTCGCCGGATTTGGCGCCTTGCGCCGTCTGCGAGGCGGCGAGCCAGCCGCCCACGAACGACGCGATCAGACCGGTGCCGACGACGAGGCGCTTGCGCATGTGCGCGTCATCGTACGACACCCCGCCCCGATCGCCTCAGCGCGGCGTGACATCGCCCTTGCGCGTGGCGGCGACCGCGAAGCGCGCGTCGCACGGCAGCACCGCGAACAGCGGGCTCGTGCGCTCCTCGCTCGGCACTCCGACCACATCGCGACAGTCGGAGCCCGCCGCGATCTGATAGCTGTAGCGCAGCGTCCCGGTGAACGACGCCTTCCCCTCGGTGGTCGTCGGCGCGCCGGCCAGCTGTCCCGCGAAGTCGTCGGTGCGGAGGATCGTGCACGCGCCGAGGCCCCGCGCCTTGTCCACTCCGTGCACGGTCACCGGGATGGTCTGCTTGAACGCGAGCTGCCCCTCCTCGTCGATCGAGCCCTCGATCGGCTCCGGGCCGCTGACCCAGTAGCCCTTCTTGCCGTCGCGGCGCAGCGTGATCTCGAAGCTCCACGGCCGCGGCGTCGCGTTGATGATCTCGGTGCAGGTCGAGGTCATGTCGGCGTTCGCTTGCAGCGAATACACGCCGAGCGGCTCTCCCATCTCCCGGTCCTTGTCGCCGAAGTATTCGGCGCAGCCGGTGGTCACCGAGCAAAGCACGAGCGGGAGCAGGGCGCGCATGCCTCGCGGGTACAACTCCCGCGCTTTCCGGGCCAACATCCGGCCATGCGAGCTTCGCCCTGGGACGTACGCCTCGCGGGTCGCACCGCGGCGCTGTCCTTGGTGGCGGCGGTGGTGGTGTTCCTGGTCGAGGCGATCACGGACGAGCGCGGCGTCGCCGCGGCGGGCACCGGCGGTCGCTCGATCGGCGTTCTCCCGCTGATGCCCGTCGCGTGCGCCGCGGCCGTGCTCCTCTCGCTCGCGCCGCTGGCTTCGTCCGGTGAGCTGCGCGCGATGGCCGCGCTCGGGTGTTCTCCGTGGCGCGCGCGCGCGCCGTCGATCGCCGTCGCCGTCGTGCTCACCGTGATCGCCGCCGTCGGGCTGACCCGCCGGCCGAGCGACGTCTCGGCGCTCTTCCCGCCGCCGGTGCCGGCGGGCGACGTGCGCGTCGAGGAGCACCCGACCGATGGCGTGGTCTTCGTCTCGGCGCGCCGGAAGATCCGCGTGCGCCCCACGAACGAGGGCGAGCTCCTCGAGCGCACCGGTCCGCCGCCGATCCCCGACGAAGGAGCGATGCCCGATCGCAAGCAGGTGCTCGGCGCGTCCCTGGCCATCGCGCTCGCCGGCGTCGCGCTCTCGCTGTGGGCCGCGGCGCCGTGGCGACGCGGCGTGATCCGTACGCTGCTCACGCTGACGGCGTGGGGCGTCTCCGAGGTCCTCGCGTTCCAGGCCGCGGGCGCGCGCACGGTGCCCGCGTGGACCACCGCGCTCCCGTCGTGCGCGCTGCTGATCGTCGTGCTCGTGCAGGATCGGATGGCACGCCGGCTCCGCAGCGACGAGGCCTGGATCTGATCGGAGGCCTGACGTGTAGGATGCGTCCGTGGACGAGCGCGAAGGCAGTCAGAGGCTCCGGATCATCTTCGAAAGCGCCGGCTGCACGATCGCCGACGACGCGCCGCTCTCGCTCGGCGCGCGCCCCGGGGCCGGGGGGGCGGAGCGGATCGTGACGCTCGACGGCTGGGACGAGGCCCGCCGCATCGGCTACGAGTTCATCACCACCGACGCAGGCGACCGCGCGGAGTTCACGCCGGAGGTGGTGGCCGAGCTCGAGGCGAAGATGCACGCGGGCGAGCTGTGGGTGTTCCTCGTCGACGAGGCCGACATCCCCGATCCCGCCGTCCTCGAGCGCGCCGCCCAGCGCTTCCTCGACGCGCTCCGCGCCCGCGGGGTGCTGCCGTGAGCGGCACGTACACCGGCGCGGAGGTCGCCAACCTGCTTCGCTGGCAGCGCGACGAGGTCGACGCGACCCTCGAGCGCGCCAACCAGGCGGTGCGCCACCACGAGCGCATGAAGGCCGAGCTCTCGGCGCAGCTCCAGCAGGCCCAGGCCGATCTCGGCGCCGCGCTGCTCCCGCAGCTCGATCCGGCGTGGCTCTCCCGCGCCATCCAGCTCACCGGGTACACGCCGTTCCAGCACCAGGATCCGATCGGGCAGCGCGAGAAGGAGCGCGCGCAGATCCACGGGGAGCTCGCGCAGATCGACGCCGATCCGGCGATGCGCGAGGCGGAGCTGTTGCGCCACCCGCGCACCGGCACGCTGGTCGTCAAGCGCGCCGAGCTGATGGGACATCGCGCGCCGTGGGCCGAGGTGCTCGACCGCGCGGCGCACCCGCGCCTGCCGCACCTGATCGACGTCGGGTACGGCACCGAGCGGTACGACGTGCCGTTCTGGCGATTGAGCTACTACCAGGACTGGCAGGCCGGCGACGAGATCCTCGAGAAGTTCCCCGGCAAGCAGGCGTTCGGCGAGGTGCGCGACGAGATCCTCCGCGCGCGAGAGACGGTCACCACGTTCGATCAGGCGATCGGCGACGTCGACCGGCAGCTCGCGTACGGCGCGCAGCTCGAACAGCGCCGGGCACAGCTCGCCCACGAGCTGAGCCGGCACGACGCCCGATACCTCCACGGCGCGCGCGAGCGCCTCGTGCAGCACCTCCTCACCGTCGACGCGAAGGCGATCAAGCCCTGGGTCTCCGCCGATCCGAACGTCGAGCTGCTCTACCTGCGGGCGAGCGGCCTCGCGGCGAAGATGCGCTACCTCGACGCGATGATCCAGGAGCACGCGCAGAAGGCGAGCGCGCAGCTCTACGAGCAGCGGCAAGGCCTCGAGCGCCAGATCGCCAAGTACAGCCGGCCGAAGAAGCTGTACGCGACGTACCCGCGCGACCTGATCGACCAACGCACGCGCAGCCGCAAGGAGCGCTGGGACAAGCACTTCCGGCGCCTGGAGTCGAGCTACACCACGGTGTACGTGTACGACGACTGGTCGCGCGCCCGCAGCTACCACGACCTCTCGTGGTGGCACGTGATGACCGATGGCCGCGCCTCCGGCTCGTACATCCCCGAGGTCGCCGCGTTCGAGCGCGAGCACCCCGACTGGCGCCCCGCGCGCGACGACTTCGACGACTTCGACGACAGTGCGGCGGCCGCCGCCGCCGCCGTCGAGGTCGAGGCCGTGGGCTCGACCGGCCACGGAGTCGACCTGTCATGAGCCGCACCGTGCGTGTCGTCTGCTACGCGGTGAACGGCTCGGGCGTCGGCCACCTCACCCGCCTGCACGCCATCGCGCGGTGGATGCGCCGCTACGCGACCGCGCTCGGAGTGAAGGCCGAGATCTACTTCCTCACGTCGTGCGAGGCCGACGGGATCCTCTTCGGAGACGGCTTCCCGTCGTTCAAGCTGCCCTCCAAGACGGTCATCGGCGACGCCGGCTACGACAAGCTCGCCTACCTCGCGCTCGCCAAGCAGTGGGTGTGGCACTCGCTCGCGCTGCTGCGCCCCGATCTCCTGGTCGTCGACACCTTCCCGCGGGGCGCGTTCGGCGAGCTGCTCGGCGCGCTCGATCTGGTGCGGCGCAAGGCGTTCGTCTACCGGCCGACCAAGGCGGCGTTCGCGGCGCGCGCCGACTTCCAGGCGATGCTCCCGCTCTACGACGCGATCGTCGTCCCCGACACGCGCGAGCAGGCCGTCGTGCAGGTGCCCGACTCGGCCAGGGGCCGGCTGCGCTTCGTCGGCCCGATCGTCTCCCGCGACGCGGTCGAGCTCTCGTCGCGCGAAGAGGCGCGCCGCGCGCTCGGCGTCGACGAGGGGCGCCTCGCGGTGCTCGTCTCGGCCGGCGGCGGCGGCGATCCCGGCGTCGACGATCACCTCGCGCGGGCGCACGCCGCGCTCGCCGACGATCCGTCGCTGCACCTCGTGCTCGGCGCAGGGCCCCTGCACCGCGGCGCGCCGATCCGCGGGCCGCGCACGACCTGGATCGAGGGGCCGGGCCTCGGCCGCCACATGCGCGCGTTCGATCTGGCGGTCTGCGCGGCCGGCTACAACACGTTCCACGAGCTGATGCTCGCCGGCGTCCCCGCGCTGTTCGTGCCGCAGGAGAAGATCGCCGACGAGCAGGACCGTCGCGCGGCCCGCGCGGTCGACGCCGGCGCTGGCGCGTTCGTCGATCTGCGCGACGCCTCGGCGATCCGCGCCGCGGTCGACGCCCTGCGCGATCCGGTCGCGCGCGCCGACGCCTCCGCGGCCGCGCGCGCGCTGGTCCCGGCGTCGCACGCGCGCGACGCCGCGGCCGAGCTGCTCCGGCTGATCCTCCCGCCGCACGAGGTCGAGGCGGCCGAGGATCTGGTCACCGACGACGTCCTCGCGCGCGTGGGCAGCGACGGCCTCGAGCGCTTCCTCGGCGTGCTCCGCGCGCTCGGCGAAGGCACGGCGCGCGACGTCCCCCTCGCGCTGTCGGTGCAGGAGGCGCTCGCGCCGGTGCCGGAGGCGCAGGCGACCCGCCTGATCGAGATCGTCACCCGCAAGCTCGCCCACGCCGCGCCCGACGAGCGCGCGCGGGCGCTCGCCGCGCTCGTTCCGGCGTTCGCGCCGTTCTCCGACTGGCAGGGCGCGACGATCCTCCTCGGCCTGCTGCAGACCGAGCGGCAGCTCCCGGCGCCGGTGCTCGTCCAGCGCCTGACCGAGTTGCTCGCCTCGTTGCGCGCGCGCGGCGAGGACCTCTACCGGGGCATCGCCGATCTGTCCCGCGCCAACGCCTCGGCGGAGCCCGGCACCAACGATCCGTTGCTCCGCGCCGCGCTCGCCGAGGAGCGCAAGTGATCGATCCGCACCTCGAGGGCATCGCGCGGGGGACCCCGTTCGCCGGCCCGAAGACGCTGCACGTCGACGTCACCAACGGCTGCAACACCAACTGCGTCACCTGCTGGGATCACTCCCCGCACCTCTCGTCGCCGCGCCCTTCGGCGTGGAAGCGCCAGCGCGTCGCCGTCGCGGAGATCGAGGCGCTCGTCGACGACGTCATGCGCCTCGGCGGCCTCGAGGCGGTGATCGTCTCCGGGATGGGCGAGCCCTTCACCCACCCCGAGATCTACGAGCTGCTCGCCGCGCTCAAGGCGCGCGACCTGCACGTCACCGTGATCACCAACCTGGTCCCCGCCGATCCCGAGCGCGTCGTCGCCCTCGGCGTCGATCAGCTCCTCATCGGCGTGCACGCGGCCAGCGAGCCGACCTACCGCGCGTTCCACCCGAGCTTCGAGCGCGACGAGTGGTGGCGGCTGCTCGCGGCGCTCGCGCGCTTCCGGCGCGCCGGCCGGCCCTTCAAGCACGTGCAGGTCATCGCCGGCTGCAACGCGCACGAGCTGCTCTCGATGATCGACTTCGCCGCCGAGTGGGGCGCGGCGCAGGTGAACTTCAAATTGGCGAGCCTCGGCCACGGCACCGAGGCCGCGCGCATCACCGAGGCGCAGCGCGCGCGCCTCCGCGATGACGTCCCGGCCGCGGTGGAGCGCGCCCGCGCGCACGGCGTCCCCACCAACCTCGACGTCTTCGCGCGGCAGCTCGACGCCGGCGGCGGCGACACGGCGCCGATCGAGGACATCGGCTGCTACATGGGCTTCGTCTACGCCCGCGTGCTGGTCGACGGCACCGTGCTCTTCTGCTGCAACACCGAGGTGCGGGTCGGCTCGCTCGCCGAGGCGCCGTTCTCCGAGCTGTGGCGCGGCGACGCCTGGAACGCGCTGCGCGATCGCATGCGCGCGCGCGACTACCTCCCGAGCTGCCGGCAGTGCGGGAAGGTCGTGCAGAACGTGAAATGGGCGCGCGCGCTCGAGAAGCGCCGCCTGCCGGTGGTGGCGCGATGAGGCGCGCCACCGTCGAGTGGCAGGTCTGCGGCCTCTGCAACTACGACTGCAGCTACTGCGTCCAGTCGCCGAAGAACCGCGTCGGTCACCCCTCCGAGAGCGAGGTCTCGCGCTTCCTCGACTTCTTCGAGCGCCTCCCCGGCGCGTGGGAGGTGAAGATGACCGGCGGCGAGCCGTTCGCCTTCGGAGGCTTCCTCGAGCGCATCGTGCCGGGGCTCGTCGCGCGCACGCCGCACACGGTGTCGGTGCTCACGAACCTCTCGGCGCCGCGCGCGCAGCTCGAACGGTTCGCCGCGCTCACCCGCGGTCGGCTCGGGATCGTGAGCGCGAGCCTCCACCTCGAGCACGTCGAGCTCGACGCGTTCGTCGCCAAGGCGCGCGCCCTCCGCGCCGCGATCGATCCGGCCGCGTCGATGGTGATCAACGCGGTCCTCGTCCCCGGACGGCTCGATCGCGTCGAGGCGGCGCGCGCCGCGGTGGAGGCGGCGGGCCTGCGGTTCTTCCCGCAGGTGATGAAGCTCGGCGGCGGCGTGGTCGACTACGACGACGCGGATCGCCCCGCGGTCGACCGCCTGATCGGCATCTCCCCGAGCCCGCGGCGCGCGAACGTGGCGCCGGGCTATCGCGGGCGCCTCTGTTGGACCGGCGTCGACTACTTCGTGCTGACCCAGCGCGGCGACGCGTGGCGCTGCCGCACGGCGCGCCGCTTCGACGAGGGCTTCCTCGGCAACGTGCTCGACGGGACGTTCGCGCTCGGCGACGCGCCCGAGCCCTGCACCTACGACATCTGCCCGTGCACCGTGCCCGCCAACCGCGGGATGATCGAGGGCGTCGGCGAGGCGACCGCATGAACGCGGCGATCGCGACGCAGCGGCCCGAAGAGGGCGTGGTCAGCTGGAACGTGAACACGGCGTGCAACTACCGGTGCTCGTACTGCACGCAACGGTTCAAGGACGATCGCGGGCGCTGGGCGCGCGACACGCCGCGTTTCCTCGCGGCCTTCGCGCGGCTGCCCGGCCGGTGGGAGATCAAGCTGTCGGGCGGCGAGCCCTTCGTCCACCCGACGCTGGTCGAGCTCACCGCCGGTCTCGCCGGGCTCGGCCATCGCGTCTCCATCGTCACGAACCTCAGCGCGTCGCGCGACAGGCTCCTTTCGTTCGCCGACGCAGCGGCCGGCCGCGTGGCCGTGTTCTCGTGCAGCCTGCACCTCGAGTACGTCGACGATCCGGCCGCGTTCGCCGAGAAGGCCGCCTGGCTGCAGGGCGAGCTCTCCGGGCGCGCCGATCGCTCGCTGCCCGCGCCGCACGTGAACGTCACCACCGTGGGAACCCGCGCGACGCTGCCGCGTCTCGACGCGCTCGCCGGCACCTTCCGCGAGGCCGGCGTGACCTTCAAGGTGCAGCCGGAGAAGCAGGATCGCGACGTCATCGCCTACCAAATCGACGAGCGCGCGCTGCTGCTCCGGCACGGCGGTCACAACCACACCGGCGAGATCGAGCACCGCTACGAGGGGCGCCCGTGCTGGTCGGGCGCGCGCTACTTCATCCTCGACGACCTCGGCGAGGCGTTCCGCTGCTATCCGGCGCGGCGCTTCCGCGTGGAGCGGATGGGCAGCTTCCTCGACCCGGCCTTCCGTCTCGACGACGCGCCGCGGCCGTGCCGCTATGCCACCTGCAACTGCACCGTCCCGATCGAGCGGGGCATGATGCCGAGGTGATCCGCCGTGAAGTTCAAGACCTTCCGCATGATCGTCATCGCCGCCGCCGGCGTGGTCGGCGTCGGCGTGCTGTTCGGCGTCTCGACCTGCTGCAAGAGCGCGGAGAAGAAGCCGCCTCTCGTCGAGAAGCCGCACGCCCCCGTCGAGAAGCCGCTGTCCGCACCGGCCGACACGACCGCGAAGGTCGCTCCCACGGTCGCGCCCACCGCAGCCGCCACGACGGCGGCCCCGCTGCCGGAAGGCGCCCTCGCGCTGCGCCCGATGGACGGCGACATCCTCGCGCGGCTCGCGCAGCCCATGTCGGGCGACAAGGTGAAGGACGCGTTCCCCGGGCGCTCCTACAAGGTGAACCTCTACAAAGAGGGCCCCGGCGGCAAGCCCGACCGCCTCAAGCTCGATCTCGATCGCGACGACAAGTGGGACGAGAAATGGTCGGTCGAGCAGAAGGACGGCCAGGAGGTGATCAAGCGACAGGTCGCCCCCGCCGACGACGAGAAGTACACCGAGGAGTACCGGCTGAGCGCCGGCGCCTGGGTCCCCAAGAAGAAGTGATCCGCGAATGACGACACCTGCATCCCGCGCTCTTCCCCCTTCGTCCTGGTGCATCCTCGTGCACGGCGGCGCCGGCTACATCGCGGCCGAGCGGCGCGCCGCTCACGCCGAGGGCTGCGCTCGCGCGGCCGAGGTCGGCGCCGCGATCCTGCGCGCCGGCGGCTCCGCGGTCGACGCGGTCGAGGCCGCGGTCCGCGCCCTCGAAGACGATCCGCTGTTCAACGCGGGCACCGGCGCTTGCCTCAACGAGGACGGCGTCATCGAGCTCGACGCCGCGATCATGGAGGGCGCGACCCTCCGCGCCGGCGGCGTCGCGGCGATGCCGCCGTTCAAGAACCCCATCGCGATCGCGCGCGCCGCGATGGAGGACGGCAGACACGTCCTCTACGCCGCGCACGGCGCCGCCCGCTTCGCGATGAGCAAGGGCTTCGCGCGCGCGACGGTCGACGAGCTGCGCACCGACCACGCGTACGACCGCTGGAGGGCGCTCAAGGACGGTCAGGCGACCGAGAAGGGCTACGCCGGCGGCACGGTCGGCGCCGTCGCGCGCGATGCGCAGGGGCACGTCGCGGCGGCGACCAGCACGGGCGGCATGATGGACAAGGCCGCCGGCCGCGTCGGCGACACGCCGCTGCTCGGCGCCGGCACGTGGGCCGACGACGATCACGGCGCCGCTTCGACCACCGGCCACGGCGAGGCGTTCATCCGCACCGCCTTCGCGGTGCGCGTGGTCGAGGGGCTCGCGCACGCGACCGATCTGGAGGCCCACCTCGCCGCCGACCTCAGCCGGATGCGGGCGCGGACGGGCAGCTGCGGCGGCGTCATCCTCGTCGATTGCAAGGGGAGCGCCGCGTGGGCGCGGAACACCGAGACGATGAGCTGGGCCGTCGTCCGGATGGACGGCGCCGGCGAGTCGCGCGAGTCGGGGGCCTGATGCGGGTCGACCTCGTCACGCTGTTCCCCGAGCTCTTCGAGCGCTTCTTCGACACGAGCTTCGTCGGACGCGCGGTCGAGAGGGGCATCTTGGAGGTCCGCTTCCAGTCGCCTCGCGACTTCGGGCTCGGCAAGCACCAGTCCGTCGACGACACACCGTACGGCGGCGGCTCCGGGATGGTCATGCGCGTCGACGTGCTCGTCGCCGCGTTCGAGGCGCTCGACGCCAAGGCCGAAGCCGCGGGCCAGCCGCGCGCGCGCCGCGTGCTGCTCACCCCGCAGGGTCAGCGCTTCGAGCAGCGCACGGCGACGCGCCTGTCGGGCGAGCCGGCGATCATGCTCGTCTGCGGCCGCTACGAGGGCTTCGACGAGCGCGTACGCGGCTTCGTCGACGAGGAGCTCTCGCTCGGCGACTTCGTGATGACCGGCGGCGAGGTCGCCGCGATGGCGATCGTCGAGGCGACGGTGCGCCTCCTCCCCGGCGTGCTCGGCAACGAGGCGTCGACCCACGAGGAGTCGCACGCGCCGGCGACCGGCGGCATGCTCGAGTACCCGCACTACACGCGGCCGGTCGAGTTCCGCGGCCTGCGCGTGCCCGACGTCCTGCAGAGCGGCCACCACGCGCAGATCGAGAAGTGGCGACGGGAGCAGTCGCAGGAGCGAACCGCCGAGCGGCGACCGGATCTGCTGAAGAAGCCGGTCTAGAGTCTAGAGTCTAGAGTCTAGAGTCCGGCGAGCCGCGGGATGTGGAGTGGGTCCTGCTCCAGCTCCTGGACCCGCGCGGCCGCAAGCGTTTCCGTGGTTCCTGATCACCGCGGGCTGAAGCCCGCGGCAACACGCGCAAGCCCCGCTTCGCGGGGCTCAGCGGACGATTCCGGTGAGTCGAGCCTGGAGCTGCGGACAACACACCTGCGGCGGACGTCCGAGCAAGCCCAGCGAAGCTGGGCTTCAGAGGGCATGCCGTGGGCTTCAGCCCGCGGACATGAAAGGAAAGCACTTTTCGGGAGCTTTCTTCGCGCGCTCGCCTCGGTGGCATCAGCCTGACGACAGGGTCGAACCTCCGCCGAGCGGCTCTAGACTCTAGACTCTAGACTCTAGACTCTAGACTCTAGACTCTAGACTCGGAACGGTTTCGCGCCTACTTCCCGAGCGCCTCGGCGCGGTTCACGATGCGCGGCGTCAGGAAGATCACGAGCTCGCTGCGCGTGTCGCTCGCGCGGCGGCGCTGGAAGAGGATGCCGATGATCGGGATCGACCCGAAGAACGGCACCTGATCGATGCTGCGGCCGGTGTTGCGCGTGAAGATGCCGCCGATGACCACCGTCGCGCCGTCGGGCACGAGCAGGTCGGTCTCCGCCTGACGCTTGAGGATGGTGGGGTCGCCGCGGGCCGACGTCTGGTTGAAGTCGGGCTCGTCGCGGTTGATGCGCACGTGCATCGCGATGCTGCCGTCGGCGGTGACGTGCGGCTTCACGACCAGCGCGAGCTTGGCCTCCTGGAACGTCGTCTGCACGCCCTGGGCGCTGATCTGCGAGAACGGGATCATCGTTCCCTGGCTGATCGTCGCCTCGCGGTTGTCGAGTGTCAGGATGCGCGGGCTCGAGATGATCCGCAGCATGCCGTTGGTCTCGGCCGCGGACAGGCGCACGTTCAGGTTCACGACGTTGTTGATCGACCCGAGGCTGAAGCCGATGCCGCCGCCCTGCCCGGTGCCGACGGTCGCCGGCAGGTTCACCGCGAAGTTCGGGTTGGGGATCAGGTTGGTCGCCGGCGACAGACCGGCCGTGGGGGTCAGCTGATCGCTGCCGCCGCCGACCACGCCGATGCGGCTCGGGAACGAGAGCCCGGTCGGGTTGCCGGTCGCGGTCGACATGGTGGCGTCGCCGCCCCATTGGATGCCGACGTCGCGCAGGTAGCGGCTCGTCGCCTCGACGATGCGCGCCTCGATGAGCACCTCGGGCGTCTGCGTGTCGAGGCTGTGCACCAGCGCCTCGATCTGGTCGAGGTTTCCGGCGACGTCGCGCACGATCAGCACGTTGGTGCGCTCGTCGATGGTGATCGAGCCGCGCGGCGACTTGAGCTCCGCCGCCTTGGCGGCGAGCTCGGTCGCGTTCGCGTAGGAGACCGGGATGAGGCGCGTCTCGATCGGCGCGAGCTCGAGCTCCTGCTTCTTCTTGGCGATGGCCATCTCGCGCTCTTTCTCGAGCGCGTCGGCCTTGGCCACGCGGATCAGGTTGCCGGTGCGCACCATGCCGAGGTGCTTCGCCTGCAAGACGACGTCGAGCGCCTGGTCCCATGGCACGTTCTTCATCTTGATCGTGACCGAGCCCGACACGTCGTCGGCGGTCACGATGTTCACCTTCCCCACGTCGGCGAGCAGACGGAGGATGTTGTGGATGTCGGCGTCCTTGAAGTCGAGGTCGATGCGGCGCCCGGTGTACTTGCCGCCGGCCTGCATCGGGACGCTCGAGAGGAACGACGAGGCGCTGTCGTCGGACGACTCCTCCACGAACAGCGGCGCGTCCTTGGCGATCGTCTTCGTCTTCTTGGCGATGCCACCATCGGGGCCGACGCCGGTGACGCTCGATGCGTCGCTCTTGGCCGCGCTCGCCTTGGTGAAGGTCCACACCAGCACCGCGGTGCCGTCGTCCTTCGTCTCGACCTTCACGTCCGCGCTCACGTCGGGCCCGCGGTCGGCCTCCAGGATTACGGCGCCGCCGCTCTTGTACGTCGAGACCGCGCTGACGTTGCCCTTGAAGGCGGAGACGTCGAGCACCCGCTCGAGATCGGCGGGGAGCATGGCGCCGGAGAGCTCGATGCGGCTCTTGCCCGGACCGGACGCGCTCGAGCTGTAGGTCGGCTGCCCGGTGAGCTTCACCATCACCTTGTCGGTCGCGCCATCGTGCGCGAACGAGACGTCCTTGATGGCGGTCGCCTTCCCCGGCGCCGGCTTGCCGTCCGCCCCGTCGACGGGAGAGAGCCAGACACGGAGCGTCGTGCCGTCGACGCGGACGCGATACGTCGAGTCCTTGGTGAGCGCGATCGACACGCGGGTGAGCGACTTGCCGCCGCTCTCTGCGACCTGCGTCATCACCCCGCCGACCACGCCTGCCTTCGCCGTGATCGCGGTGACCGACGGATCGACGTCGGCGTCGCTCACGTCGACGATCACGCGCCCGGTGTCGACCCGCGCGGTGTACGTCGGCGTCGCGGTCCCGACGACCTCGACCTCGGTGACGCCCCCCTTCACCTTGGGGGCGCCGACGGCGGCTGCCGCCGCGTCGTCGAGGACGTGCACCTGCACCTTCTTGACGTGGTTCGCACCTGCCGGGGCCGCGTGGACCAGCGGCGAGACGGAGCCGGTGATCATCACTCCGCTCATGAAGAGCGGACCGAGTCGCCGTCGCGCGGCAGGCTTCGGCACCGGTTGGTTTCGTCGTGAACGTTGCGGCATGGGGGCCACTCCTCGACTTGTATAAGTAGCTTATACAAATGCCCGCGCGCTTCTGTCGCGCGGTGGTCGCGATCGGCAAAGATCGCGCCCGACCAAGACTTACAATCGACGTCGCGCACGGGCCAAGAAAGCGCCTGCGCCCGTCCGGCCAGGGGCCGGCCACGAAACGGTCAGCTCTTCTCCCCCTCCGTGTGGAGCGGGATCTCGCGGTACGTCGGCGCCACCTCGGGGTGGAGCGTGTCCTCGCGGACCAGCACCACCTCGTTGGGTTTGACGCGATCGACCTTCCAGTAGAGCGGGTAGCTGCTCATCGCGCCCGGACCGAGCTTCACCATCTCGCCGCGCCCGATGTGCATGCCGCGCGCGACGACCCAGCCCTTGCCCTGCGGGTCGACGAACATCGCCTTCATGCCGTCGCCCGCGCTGACGATGGCGACGAGCTTCAGCTCGTCGATCGCGAACTTCTCGAGCACCACCTGGTACTGCGGGACGACCTTGGCCTCGCCCGTCGGCTTGACCACCTGGGCGAAGGGGTGGAACGGGTCGCGGCTCGAGTCGCTCTCGGTGAAATCGGCCTCGTTGTAGACCGGACCGGCGACGACCGAGGCCGACGCGGACGGCGACACCGAGGGCCTCGGCGCCGGACGCGCGGCGGCGGCGGTGGGCGGCGGCGGCGGCGCGCTCGACGAGCTGCAGGCCGCGGCCAGCGAGAGCCCTGCTGCGACGAGCGCGAGCGGCAAGGAGCGACGCACGACGGTTGCGGCGTTCATCGCGGTGCTCCGGGTGCGGCGGGTGCGGCGGGCGCCCCGGGCGCAGCGGGCGCACCGGGCGCCGGCGCCGCGGGCTTGGGCAGCGCGCGGAACGTCGTGGTCAGGCAGCGCGTGGTGAGGGTGGTCTCGTCGTTGTCGCCCACCTTCGGCATGCCCATGTCGATGTTCTCGACGTTGATGATGCGGTCGAGGCGGCTGATCCCCGCGAAGAACTTCGCGATCTGGTGGAACTTGCCGGTGACCTCGAGACGGACGGGTACGCGCGCGTAGAACTGCTGGTTCTGCTCGTCCATCGGGTTGACGCTGCGAACCTTGAGCCCGGCGATCTCCGCCTGCTGGTTCACGTTCTGGAGGAAGGACGCCATCTCCGTCGACTCGGGGAGGATCTTGTTCAGCTCGCGGGCGCGAGCCTTCTTCTCCTCGAGCCTCGTCGAGTCGTCGACGTACGCCTTGTAGGCCTGGGCCGCCTGCGCGTCCTCGGTCTGCAGCTGCGCGTGCCGGTCCTGCGCCGCGCGGACCGCGTTCGCCAGATCGGACCAGAAGAAGAAGTAGTAGACGAGCGCGACGAGCGCGAGGCCGGCGAATCCGATGAGCAGCTTCGCGCCGGTCCCGAGCTTCGGCAGTGCCTTTCCAGCGGGGGGGGCCATCAGTACTTCACCTTCGCCTTCAGCTCGAAGACGGTCGTCGAGTAGGTGACGCCGAGCGCCTGGTCCTTCTCCATCTTCTCCTCCGTGCGGACCAGACGCACGTCGGTGAAGAACTTGGAGACGGTCACGCGGCGGAGGAACTCGGCGACGTCATCGTTCGTCTTGCCGAAGCCCTTGATGGTGACGGCACGATCGATCTCCTTGAACTCGATCAGCCACAGCCGGTGCGGATCCCACTTCTCGCTCGGCACCGCGCCCGGATTCTCGCGGCGGAGCTTCTCGAGAGCGTCGGCGTCGATCGACGGCAGCTTGCGCGGGGTGAGCATGCGCGAGAGCTCGAGCATCATGGCCGTCGGACCGGTGCGGCCCGACTGCAGCTTGGCGATCGCGTCCTCGCGCGCCTGGTACTCGGCGAGCTGCTTCTTCACCGCCTCGTGGTTGGCGACCTTCGCCTTCTTGTCGGCGATGGACGCCTCGATCGCGCGGTTGGACTCGAGCTGATCGTCGAGCTCCTTCTTCTTGCCGGCGTGGACGACGACGATGCCGACGATCTCGAGGAGGGCGGCGGCGATCAGCACGGCCACCCAGGCCTTGCTGCCTTCGCGCTTCGCTTCGCGCCGACGCGGGAGCAGGTTTACGCGGATCATGCGCGCTTCTCCCGATCCTTGCGCAGCGAGAGGCCGAGCGCGACGGCGAGCTGCTCGCCGCGCTGCTGCGCGATCTGCGGGTTGACTCCGGCCTCGACCTGGACCTTCGACATGGGGTTGAACCGCTCCACGGGCACGCGCGCGCGGCGCTCGATCGCGGTCGCCAGGCTGGGGAGCGAGGCGCCGCCGCCGGCGAGGAAGATGCGCGAGATCTCGGACTCGCCACTGGTGGCGAGGAAGAAGTCGAGCGAGCGCTGGATCTCGCCGGCGAGCCCGTCGGCGACCTGCGCGAGGACGTTCTGCACCTGCGCGGGCACCGGCTCGGTCCCGGTGCCTCCGAGCTTGTACGCCTCGGCCTGCTCGCGCGACACGCCGAGCTGCTTCTGGATCTCCTCGGTGAACGCGTTGCCGCCGTTGGCGATGTCGCGCGTGAACGCGGAGACGCCCTTGGCGACGATGTTCAGCGAGGTGAGCGACGCGCCGACGTTGAGCAGCGCGACCGTCTGGTCACCGGGGAGCCCGTAGGTGATCTCGAAGATGTTCTGCAGGCAGAAGGCGTCGATGTCGACGCACAGCGGCTTGAGCTTCGCCTCGCGCACCAGCTCGGCGTAATCGTTGATCTCGTCACGCTTGGCGGCGACCAGCAGGAGGTCCATCTGGCCCGCCTCGGGGCGGCGACGCAGCACCTCGTAGTCGATCTGCACGTCCTTGATGTCGAACGGGATGTGCTGCTCGGCCTCCCACTGGATCTGCTCGTCCAGCTCGGCGGCGGTCATCAAGGGGACGCTGATCTTCCGGATGATCACCGACTGCCCGCTCACGCCGAGGGCGACGTCCTTCTGCTTCACGCCCGCGTCACGGAAGCACTTGGTGAGCGCCTCCACGACCGCGCCCGAGTTCATGACGTGCCCGTCGATGATCGTCTGCGGGGGAAGCGGCTCGTATCCCAGCTTCACCAGCGCGAGGCCCTTGCGGGTCTCCTTCAGCTGGCAAACCTTGATGGCGCTCGACCCGATGTCGACCCCGACGAGGTTCTTGCCTTCGGCCATGCATTGCTCCGTACAGAGCACGAACGGGAGTGCGGGTTCCCTCCACACCCTCCTCCGAGCTTCGATTCAGCATGGCATCCGGGTCACGAGCCGGCCAAGAAAGTTCGCGTCGAGCCACTCGCGGCTCCGGCCGCGCACGCGCCCGGCGGCCCGGGCGCCGGGCCGGCACCGCGCCGCCTTGCGCCCGTGCGGTGCTCGCCGTAACCATGATGCCCCCGGCTTCTCGAGCCCGCCCGCCTTCGGTCAGGTAGTCATGCAGTCGATCCGCAAAGCCTTGGCCGTCTGCCTGTTCGCGGCGGCCCCCGTCATCGCGGTCGCCGCGTTCCCCTCGCCCGCCGAGGCCGAGGTCACCCACGTCGTCCAGAAGGGCGACAAGCTCGACGACCTCGCCAAGAAGTACGGCGTCACCGCCAAGGCGATCGCGACGGCCAACAAGCTGAAGGATCCGACGCACCTCAAGGCAGGCGTGAAGCTCAAGATCCCGGGCGCCACAGTGGCCAAGACGTACGAGGCCAAGCCGAAGCACCCCGGCAAGGCGACGTTCGTCCGCTTCGGCACCTCGGAGTCGATGACGCTGCAGCTGGTCAACAAGAAGGGGAAGCTCGTCCCCGGCGTGCTCCCGCGGATGGCGCGGGTGATGCGCTTCGGCAAGCTGAACATCGAGCACCCGATCGACTCGCGCCTGATCCAGCTGGTGGCCCAGGTGTCCGATCACTTCGGCGGCCGCACCATCGAGATCGTCAGCGGCTTCCGCCCGAAGACGCCGACCCAGTATACGCCCCACTCGAACCACAACGTGGGCAAGGCGATCGACATGCGCGTCGCCGGCGTGCCGAACGAGATCGTCCGCGACCACTGCCGCACGTACAAGAACGTCGGCGTCGGCTACTACCCCAACTCGCTCTTCGTCCACTTCGACGTCCGCGCGAAGAGCACCTTCTGGGTCGATCTCTCCAAGCCGGGCGAAGCCCCGAAGTACGTCGGCGCCAACACCGACGTCGACCACGGCGTCGACGACGTCGACGACATCTACGGTTCCGACGCGCCCCCGTCCGCGAGCGCGGCCCCCTCCACCGCCCCCGTGTCGAGCGCCGGCGCCGTCGGGGCACCGCCGCTCGGCAAGACCGAGAAGGCCGAGGAGAAGCCCGCTTCAGCCGAGAAAAAGCCGGAGAAGGGCCCGGCGCCGGCGGCCTCTGGTCAGAAGTGACCCGGAGGGTCAGAATTCACCCGCCCCATTGCGGTGAAATCGCCTCTTAACTCCGGTCTTTGATTGGCCGCAGGTGTCATTTCAGACCCAGGTACCCCTTCAAAGGCCATAATAATCAAGCGTTTACACATTGGCGCGGTCTTCGCTCTACGGATGGGACGCCCGATACGGGCTTCCCATCGAGGAGTGCCGCGATGCTGACGTCCCCCCCGATCTTCCGTACCCCGAGCTCCGAGGAAATCACGCGCCACATGCCGCTCGTGCGACAGGTGGTGGCCCGTTTCCTCCGTCGGCTCCCGGCGAACGTGCTGCGGGACGACCTGGTCGCGGCCGGCGTGTTCGGCCTGGTGGACTCGCTGCGCAAGAACGGCGGCGACCACGGCCCCACGTTCGAGAGCTACGCGCGCATCCGCATCCGCGGCGCGATCCTCGACGAGCTCCGCACGCAGGACTGGCTCCCGCGCCGCGCGCGCTGGGTCGCGCTCGGCAAGCGCCCTGGGACCGACGACGCCCCGGTGTCCGTGGTCGGCATCGAGGACCTCGGTCCGGGCGAGCGCACCGCTTCGTTCGTCGACGAGGAGGCGAAGGACCCGAGCGAGCAGCTCGAGAGCTGCCAGGAGGGCGAGCAGCTCGCCGACGCGATCGACAAGCTCCCCCCGCGCGAGCGCACGATCGTGCGGATGCACTACTTCCAGGGCGCGCGCTTCAAGGACATCGGCGAGGTCCTCGGCGTGAGCGAGCCGCGGGTGTCGCAGCTGCACAGCAGGGCGATGGGGCAGCTGAAGAAGCTGCTGGGCGAAGAAGCGGCCTGAGACGCGAACGCGAACGCGAACGCGAACGCGAACGCGAACGCGAACGCGAAGGCGAACGCGAAGGGGCAAAAACACGAACGGCCGCATCGGGTGCGGCCGTTTCGGTTTGTCGAGGCTCGATCAGCTCGCGGCGTCGTGGCCGCAGCCGGGACCGTGCACGTGCTCGCCGGCGGCCTCTTCGAAGACCACCTCGATGCCGAGCTTCTTGAACAGACCGCGCATGTGATCGGTCGTCATTCCCTGCGCGCCGCTCAGCCGACGATCGAGCGTCTGGGTGAGGAACGCCCAGAAGCCGAGCTTGTCGATCGAGCGCAGATCGCGGGTCGTCACGTTCAGGCGGACGAAGCGCGAGAGCTCGGGGACCCAGATGCGCCGCGACTGGACGTTGAGCTTCTGCCAACGCTTGGTCTTGATGTTCGAGTGCGAGACGTTCTGCGCCCGAACCTTGTGCTTGCCCGTGAGATCGCTGCGCGCCATGGCTGTCCTCTAAGTCGTCAGTCGTCGGTCGTCAGTCGTCAGCCGAGACGACTCCCCGAAGGGGGGCGGAACCCTACGAGGCGGGTCCAAGCTTGTCAAGACCGCGCTACGGCCGCTGATCTGGCCGCACACCAGGCGGCCGGCGCACGCCAAAGACGGGCCAGGCTGAGCGGTGACGCGGCAGCTCGTGGCTGCTGCGACAGCGGGCTGACGACTGAGGGCATGTGAAACAATTGGACCGGTGCGGTTCCGAGGTCGAAGGTCGAAGGTCGAAGGTCGAATCGAGAGCTCCACGGGGTTCCAGGGGCTTGCGCCCCTGGTTCGACTTCGACCTTTCGACCCTCGACCAAGCTCGACGAGAGCTTCAGGCTCTCGGACGACTGACGACTGACGACTGACGACTTCTTCAGACGCCGAGGAACAGCCGGTGCGCGAAGTTCCGCTCGAGGCGCGCGCGCAGCACCTTGTCGGCCGCGGTCTCGACGTCGTACTCGACGCGCTTGAACTCGAACCGGCGCGTCGTCGTGTCGAACACGCAGTAGCTCGCGCGGTTGTCGTAGTCGCGCGGCTGACCGACCGAGCCCACGCTGATGATGTACTTCTTGTCGGGGTGCAGGGTGAGGTCGACCGCCGGCAGCTCCTCGACCTCGGTGCGGGTGAGCGCGAAGACCTTGCACAGGTGCGAGTGCCCGATGACGGTCAGCTGCCCCAGGTCGTCGAGGATCGGCAGGCACTCGCGCGCCTGCTCGGGCGCGAAGATGTACTCGAACTCCTCGATGCGGACGGGCGAGCCGTGGCAGAGGTCGACGCCGAACTCGTCGAGCTTCTCGCGGTAGGGCAGCTGCTTCAGCCAGGACATGTTCTCGGGCGAGAGCATGGCGGCGTGCGTATCGAGCGCGTGGCGCGCGGCCTCGTAGTAGTACGAGTAGTCCATGCGGCCGGCGACGGCCGCGTCGTGGTTGCCGAGAATGGTCAGCCGCGCGAGTCGACGGATGATGTCGACGCACTCGTTGGGCGACCCGCCGTACCCCACGGTGTCGCCGAGGCAGTA
>JACPFM010000130.1 GCA_016182965.1 Deltaproteobacteria bacterium
GCGCCCGCGCCCGCGCCCGCGCCCGCGCCCGCGCCCGCGCCCGCGCCTGCCCCCGCGTATCGGGCGCCGCGCTCGCACCTCTGGCCGTTCGCCGCCCTCGCCGCCGGCGCCGCGGCCATCGCCGCCGGCCTCGTCGCGCTTCGTCGTCGGCGCTGACCCGGTCGCCGTCCCGTTCACCCGTCCAGGCGCGCCCAGTCCACCAGATCGACCCGCTCCTGCGACAGCGCGAAGTCGAGCACCAGGCGTTCGCCGAAGACGTCACCGCCGATCTGGAAGGGCACCGGTCGATCGAGCTCCATGCGGCAACGCGTCAGCAGGAAATCGTGCATGTGCTTCAGCGGGTACTCGCCGCGCCACAGCTTGAACATGTTGCGCGTCGCCTCGAGGACCTTCGCGCCGTACATGCGGACCGACATGCGGCCCTCGGCCGCGTGCGCGAAGGGGAACGAGCGGAACCCGAAGCCCCACTCCTCGGTCGTCGCCGCGGCGGCGACGCTCGCCGGGCCTTCGTAGAGGACCGCGCCGGCGCGGCCGCCTTCGAGCCGCACCACGCGCCCGTGCTCGTCGACGCCGAGCGCGTGCTCTCCGGTGTTGATCAGCCGGACCTGCGCCGGCCCGTCGCCGAACACGTGGCGAGGGATGGTGCGCGAAAAGAGCGCCGCGAGGTAGCCGCCCACGCCCGCGTTGGCCGCGCGCAGCGGCGCGGGATGGCTCTCGAGGTACGCGTGGAAATCGGTGACGAGCTCGGCGTCCCAGCCGGTGCCCGCGAAGGGCGCGACCCGCCCCTCGACCTCGACCAGCGCGAACGAGCGGACCGGCGGCGGCGCGTCGCCGAGCTGCGCGATGCGCCGCAACGCGCGCGCGGTCTTCGGCGCGTGCGTCACGTTCGCCCACCCGTTGCCCGTGCCGAGCGGCAGCACGCCGATCGGCGGCAGCGCGACGTCGAGCCCGCGCAGCTCGTTGATCATCGCCACCGCGGTGCCGTCGCCGCCGCCCGACAAGAGCAGCGTCGGCGGATCGGCGGCGAGATCGCGGAAGAAGGCGCGCGCTTCGTCGAGCGAGCGGGTGACGGCGAGGCGCGCCCGCGGCAAGAGCGCGCGGATCATCGCCGCGACCCGCTCGGACCCTCGACGCGCGTGGAGGTTGAGCACGATGGCGACGGACATCCGGTCACCCTTCGTCGGCGCGTGCGTGATCCGCGTCAAGGGAGCGGCGCGTCAATAGCATCCGTTGCCCCAGACACGAAGGTACGGATCGAGGGTCGTGACCTCGGTCCAGGCCGTGCCGATCTTGTTCCACACCCCGAGGTGCGCGGGGCCCGTCGCCGGGCCGCCGAGGACGTAGACCTCCATGTACGGCTCGGACTTGGTGAGCTCGATCCAGATGCGCGCGCCCTTGGGGACGATCTCCGTCGTGGGGAAGACGATCTTGTGGATCGAGCCCGCGGCGAAGGTGCTGCCGAGGACCGACGTCGTGCCGATGACCGTCGCCGTCGCCGGGCTCGTCCCCTTGAGCAGCCGGAAGGTGACCGCGGCGTCGTACTCGGAGAGCTCCACCTTGTACTGGAGCCCGAGGCTGATCGCGGTGATCGCGCCGGTGCGCTGCATGGTGAACGCGAGCAGCTCGGTGGCCGTGCCCGGCGCGCCCTCGGTGGCGGCCGATACCTGGGTCGTGGCCGTCGCGTAGAACGTCTCGTCGCCGATCGTCCGATCGTCCAGCTTCGTGCAATACGTCGCGTTGGTGCCGTCGCAGGTATACGTCGAGGTCAGGCAGATGCCGCACGCGGTCAGCGGCGGATTCGGAAGGACCACGCACCCGCCGCAGCCGTTCAGATCGTTGCCCGGACAGTACGTGGAGCGGCCGTCCGTCGCGCACTGGATCTTCAGCGTGCCGCACGAGCCGCAGGCGCTGCCCGGAGGCGGCGAGGTGGTCGGCACGGGATCGTTGCAGACGGTCGCGTTCTTGTTGCTCGGATCGCACTCGTACTTGCCGCTGCTGCACTTGCCGCACACCTTGCCGGGCAAGTTGGTGAGCGTCGTGCAGCCGCCGCAGCCGTTGTGCGTGTTCCCGGAGCACGACGTCGAGAGCTTGTCGGTCGCGCAGACGTATTTGTCGAGGCCGCACGTGCCGCACGCCGTGCCCGAGGCAGGCGTGGTGACCGGATCCGCGCAGCGCGTGGCGGTCGTGCCGTCGCAGACGTACTTGCCGCTGCCGCACGTCCCGCAGACCGTGTCCTTCGCCGGCGAGACGGCGCTGCACCCGCCGCAGCCGTTGTGATCGTCGCCCGGGCAGACCGCCGACTTGCCGTCGGGGGCGCAGATCCGCAGCAACGTGCTGCACGTGCCGCACGCGCTCCCCGGCAGCGGTCCGGTGAACGGATCCTCGCAGACGACGGCGTCGCCGCCGCTGCACTTCCAGCGGCCGGCGCCGCATCGCCCGCAGATCGACTCCGGCGCGTGCGCGAGCGCCGTGCACCCGCCGCACGCGTTCTTCACGCACGTGTCCGGCGCCCCGGCGTCGGTCACGTCGGCCCTGGCGTCGGTCGCGTCGGCCCCCACGTCGGTCGTCGCGCCGCCGTCGCCCGCGTCGCCGTCCGGCGCGTCCACGGCGAAGGTGTCGGCGAGGGTGTCGGCGAGGGCATCGGCGCCGGTGTCGTCGGTCGCCCCGGTGTCTGCGGTGGCCCCGTCCTCGTCGGCGCGCGTGTCGACGCCGTCCTCCGGGCCGGGCGCGGTCGTGTCGTCGACCGCTCCGCCCTCGTCGCCGGCGTCGCCCTCCGCGACGTCGAAGCTCCCGCTCGAGCACCCCAGCCCGGCGACCATCACCAGCGCGCCCACCCATCGAACTGCCATCGCCGTACTCCTGGCGGGCCAGCGCTAGCAGAAATCGGCGCCTCTGGGAATGCGCAATGGCATGCCCGCACTGCGACACGAACCGTCGCAGGTCAGGTCGAAGGTCAGAACGTGGCGGTGACGTTCGCCCGGAAGAACCAGCCCGAGAGCTTGGTGCCGGAGAGCTGCAACGTTCCGAACTGACGCGGATCGTCGTCGCCGACGTCCGGCGAGAGGCCCCCGCTCCTGCGCGCGGCGAAGGCGTACCCGATCTCCGGCGTGAACCAGAACTTCGGGCCGCGGGTGTCGATGAACATCAACGACGCGCCCGCGCTCAGATCGCCGGCGAAGACCCACCCGGAGCTCTTCGAGGTCTCCGGGAGCGAGGCGTCCTGCACCGTGGCCCGCTGCCAGAGAGCGCCAGGCGCCACGCGGCCGAAGGCGTAGATGCGGCGGTGCAGGTGGAAGCGCCCCTCGACCGGCATGGTCACCCGGTGGACGAGCAGCAGCGTGTCGGCGCCGCGCGCGGTCGCTCTCGTCGATCCGGAGTCCCAGCGGAGGCCCGGCGCGAGGCTGAAGCGATCGGCGACGAGCGCCGTCCGCGACACCCCGACCGTGCCCTGAAGCAGCAGGTCGCTGTCCGAGTACGGATCGAAGGCGGCGTCGCGGATGAAGCCGTAGCGAAGCCCGGCGTCGATCGCCCAGAAGCGCGGGGCCTCGCTCTGCGTTGCGGACGCGGCGGGGGGCACGGCGGGGGTCTCGGCGGCGCTCGCGGTGGCGGGCAGCGCGAGCGAGAGCGCGAAGATCCACTTGTTCATTGCAGACCCTCCAGGAGCAGACCGCTGTACAGGCGCGAATACGCGGTGTCGGCGGCCCGCGCGTCGAAGACCGTCGCGCCGAAGGCCCCGCGGGCGTGGATGGCGATCAGGCTGCGCCCGCCGTCGCCCCGGGCCACGTCGTGCACCGACTGGATCGCCCGATCGATCACCACCGGCGTCGGATGCAGCTTGTCGAGGTCGATCGAGGAGAGGCGGCTCTCGCCCACCTGGAACGCCCACATGCGCTCGGCGTCGGGCGAGATGGTCACCGTCGCCTTGCCCAGCGTGGTCAGCGGCGCCGCGGTGCGCGACGCGAGATCGAGCACGAACAGCCCGCGCCCGCCGCTCTCGAGCACCTTCAGCTCCGCGCGCGGCGCCGGCACGTCGCGCACGCCGACCACCGAGCCGCCGAGGTTGAGCACCTCCACGCTGCGATAGGGCTGCCCGGCGGTCTTGCCGAGCGCCCAGAAGGCGACGCCGCTGCTCGACGTGGTCGCGTTCCACAGCAGCGCGACGTCGGTGAGGGCCGTGCGCTCGACCACGTCGGTGATGAGCGACAGCCGCTGATAGGGTGCGGGCAGCTTCACTACGGTGGTGATGGAGGTCTCGGTCTCGACGAGCACCGCGCTCGAGAGCGACGGCACCAGGGCCGCCAGCCGCAGCCCGCCGTCGGTCTGCACGAACGCGAGATCGCTCGGCACGCCGCCGACGTCGGTGAGGTTGATCTTCGGCGAGAAGTCGTGCGGGCCGCCGGGCGTCGCCGCGGCGAGCTCGAGGGTGACGACGTTGGAGTCGCCCGAGATGCGCACGCCGATCCGCGCGTCGTCGTTGCGGCTCGGGGAGCCGTCGTGGAAGGTCACGCCCGCCGGCCGCATGGGCTTCGTCGAGCCGCCGGGGCTGAGGCGCACGGTGATCTCCGGCCGCGGCACCGCGTCGTGCTGGTGATCGAGATCGAGCAGCGAGACGTCCTGATCGGTCTCCACGACCAGCAGGCGCCGCGGCCCCTCGGGCAGCGTCAGCGTCGGCGCGAAGGTGACGCGCTCGGGACGGCCGCCGAAGCTGCGCAGCGTCGCGGTGATGGTGGGGCTGGCCCCCGCCGGCGCCTCCAGATCGACGAGGACGATCTCGTTCGGGTTCTCGACGAACGTGGTGGCCACGTCGCCGGCCGCGAACACCGCGACCCACCGGCCGCGCGGGTCGACGGATAGGCCGCTGCGCGGCGCGGCGAGCTCGAAGCGGCGAGACTTCAGCCTCGAGGCGTCGCTCGCGTCGATCACGGTGAGCGACGGTCGCTCGTCCTTCGACGTGCGACGCGGCACGTCACCGGACGAGAGCACGAGCAGCCGCTTGCGATCGGGCGACGCCTCGACGCGCAGCACGCCCTTGCCGACCGGGAACGAGGCCCGATCGAGCTGCTGGTCCTCGCGCGGCAGCAGCATCACGGCGCGGTGGGTCACGTCGTCGACCAGCGCGACCGCGCCGGCGAGGCCGACGACCTTGGTCTTCGACGCGGACGGCGCCTCGTCCCACACGTCGGGGCGGTCGCCGCAGCCGACCGCGATCGTCGCGCACGACATTGCGCAGAGGGTGAGCGCGAAGAGGCGCTTCATGGCTTGCTCCCATCGACGACGCGCGCGCTGAGCTCGAAGCCGGTCAGGGTGCGCGCGGTGCCCCCGTCCAGATCGATGAAGGTGATGCGCCCCTCGGGGTGTTCCTGCGCGACGTACGCGCGCTTGGCGCCCGCCACGATCCCGACCGCGATGGGCGGGCTGGCGAGCGGATAGCGCTCGACGGCGAGCGAGGGCATCTTCGCGAGGAAGGCGCCGTAGATCTTGCGCGTGTCGTCGCGCTCGGTGATCACGGCGCGATCGCTGGTCGGCGCCAGGGCGACAGCCATCGGGAACGCGTCGGTTCCCACGATCTTCGCCGGCAGCCCGGCGGCGATCGGCACCACGCTGAACGCCGCGGCCCGCGTGCTGGTGTCGGTCTTCGATTTCTCGTGCAGCACCACCGCGTTCTTCGCGTCGTCGGTGGGGAACACCGCGAGCACCGGCGAGTAGAGCTTCTGCACCTGGAACGACGGCGCCTCGGTCCCGGAGCCGAGCTTCAGCACCGTGAACCGCTCGGTGGGCACCGCGTTGGTGTAGAGGACGGCCGTGGTGCCGGTCTTCGCGATGGAGACCGAGCCGATCGTCTCGCCGGTGATCGGTACGACCGTGAAGGTGTCGGGCTTCGTGGTGATCCCCGGCAGCGGCAGGATCGCCACCTCCGAGGTGTCGCGCACCACCGCGACCGCGCGGCTGCCGTCCTCGCTCAGGTCGAGGTCGGTGACCGGGCCGGAGAGCGTGACCGTCACCCGCGACCCGGTCAGAAGCGACACCAGCCCGATGTTCTTCTCGCCGTCGCGCCGGATGAGGGCCCAGGTGCCGTCGGGCGTCACCGAGACGTCGCGGGTGCCGGTGTCCTCGAGCGGCTTGTCCGCGATCGGCACGTTCTTGGTGACGAGCGGCCCGCTCCCTTCGAGCCCAGTCCCTTCGAGAGAGATGATCGTGATGCCGTCCTGGGTCACCGCCCACGCGCTCTTGGCGTCGCGGGTGAAGCCGACCGTCACCGGCCGATAGCCGACGGCCAGCACCGTCGGCGGGACCTTCTCGGTCAAATCGACCACCGTCAGGTCCTGGAAGCCTTCGGTCTTGCCCGCGCTCTTGACCCCCTTGGCGTCGGTCCACGCGATCGCCCAACGCCCATCGGCCGAGAGCTTCCACGCGTTGGCCCCGTGATGCGTGGAGAAGGTCTTCGCGGTCAGCCCGGCCGACGTCTTGCGCAGGAGCGTCGCGTCGTCGGACAGCACGTTGAGCGTGATGGCGACGTCCTGATCGGGCGGGCTGGGGACGGCGGCGAGATACGTCGGCGCGTTCCCTGCCTCGACGACGTTCACCGCGAGGGTCGTCGCGTCGATGTAGGCGACGCGCCCGCTCTTGGGGTTGGCGATCCACACGTAGCGCCCCGTGGCGACCGGCGACTCGTACGAGCTCTCGACCTCGCGTTCGGGCGGCGGCGCCGTGTCGACCGCCCCGGTGTCCGCGTACCCGCCGCCGCCGGTGCCCGCATCTGCCGCGCCCCCGGGCGCACCGGGCGCGAAATCGCTCGAGCCAGCGGAGTCCGCGCCGCACGCCGTGTATCCCAGCAAGAGACAAAGAGTGGCCGGGGCGATCAGCGCCCTTCGATCGAGCTGCATCTCTGACTCCTCGGGCGAATGGTCCGGGGTCGCCGAGCACCGAAGCGACCCACGCGACCAACGCGTCCCTGCGACGTGAGCAACGACCGGGCCAGGGAATCATCCTGCGATCCCCGGCGTTTCCGGGAGCCCGGAGCCAGCGCGCGCGAACGCGCGGACGCGGCAGCGCGACAGTGGTGCCCCGGTGGCCGGGCAGGGGCCCTCTGACAATCCGATCAGGGTGTCCCGACCGCGGCCCAACGCGCCCCTGCGACAGCCAGTGTCGCTGCGGCTTCCCCGCGCCAGCGCCCGAGCCCGCGTCTGCTCACCGCCGAAGCGCCACCAGCGTCCCGCACCCGCCGTTCGCCTCGATGCGCGCCTGCGCGCTCATCCGCACGGTGAGCCCGGCGGCCACCATCCGCGCGTACACCGCCTCGTACCGCGCCCGATCGACGCCGCGCATCGCGCTCGTCTCGACCGGGTTGTGCGCGTAGAGGTGCACCATCACCCCGCGCGGCGCCCCGAGCGGCGCCGCGCGCGCGACGAACGCGTCGATCTCCGCGTCGGAGTCGTTCACGCCGTCGAGCAGCAGGTAGGCGAGCGCGGTCCTCTTCCGGCGCGCGCGCCCGAGCGCGGGCAGCTCCTCGCCGAGCACCGCGAACAGCGACGCGAGATCCGGTCCGTGCGGCACCGCGCGCGCGCGCGTCGCCTCGGCGCCCGCGTGCACCGAGATCGTCAGGCCCTGGTGCGGTCGTTCGCGCAGCCACTCGCGCAGTCGCCGCAGCGGTCCGCCCGAGGTGGTGAGCGTGACGCGCAGGCCACGCGCGCGGCAGCGATCGACGAACGCCGACACCGCGTCGTGGTTGTGGAGCGGCTCGCCGATCCCCGACACCGTCACGCCGCGCAGCGCAGGGCCTCGCTCGCGTGCCACCACCGACGCGATCTCCTCGACCTGCGCCTCGAGCTCGTCGAGCGAGAGCGATCGCCCGAGTCCGTTCGCGCCCGAGGCGCAGAACGGGCAGCGCACCGCGCAGCCGACCTGACAGCTCACGCACAGCGTGTCTCCGCGATAGAGCACCGACTCGACGAGCGCACCGTCGCTCAGCCGCACGACGAAGCGGCGGTTCCAGCGGCCGGGGTGCTCGGAGACGATCACGGGCCGGGAGGGTAGCAGGCGCGAACCCTCGTCCCGACCCTGCGGCTCCCACGCCCGAGGCCCCCCGGCGGACCTCAGACCTCAGGGGGAGTCGACGGAGGACCCGAATGACCGAGGAGGCCAGCGAGGCGACGAGCGAAGAGCCGGGCGCCCCCGAGCGTGTCGAGGCCCGGGAGGTCGGGCCCCCGGAGGTCGATCGCCGTGACGTCGAAAGGGACGACGGTCGCGATCTCCTCGGCGCTGGCGTCGCGGTCGGCGCGATCGGCGTCCTCGGCGCGATCACCGGCGCCGCCCTGTGCCCGGTCTGCGTGATCGCGACACCGGCGCTGCTCGGCTACGGCGCCTACAAGAACATCAAGGCCCGCCGCGCCCGCCGCCGCACGACTGACGACTGACGCCTCTGACGGCGACGATGGTTTTGCGCCCGGCCATCGCTGATCGTGCAGCAATTGCGCGACGGAAAATCGGCACCTCCTGAAACCGGCGTATTTTCTGCCGTTTTAGCGCCTGGCGCTCGGCCCGGGATCTGCTCCACTCGGCGCGACCCGTGCCGAATTCTCAGCCCGTGCCCGTCCCCCCGCCCGCCGAGGCGGCCTACCTCGTCGAGCGCACCGCCTGGCTCATTCGATTGCGGTGGTTCGTCATCGCCGGGGCCGCGGTCGTCGTCTCGGCGGCTTGGGCCGCCCGAATCCTCACCAGCGCGGTGCCGCTCGGCATCGTGCTCGGGATGGTCGCCTACAACCTGGCGGCCTGGCGCCTGTTTCGCGCCGACGGATCGGCCGACATGGAGCGGCTGCGGGCGAACGTCTTCTTCCAGCTCCTGCTCGACGTCGCCGCCTTCGCCGCGACGCTCCATTGGAGCGACACGCTCGAAAACCCGTTCGTCACCTTCTACGTCTTCCCCATGGTGATCGGAGCCATGCTCCTCACCCGGCGGCAGGCGCTCTGGCTCGCGGGCACGGCCTGCGCGTTGCAAGCGGCGATCGTCCTCTCGGAGCACGCGGGCGTGGTCATGCACCACCCGCTGCACCTGGGGACCACCGAGCTGATCGAGATGGACGAGCAGATGCAGTCGCCGTGGTTCGTGGCCGCCCACCTGATGGCGGTCTCGGCGATGCTGTTCGGCGCCGTCCTGTTCGTGCGCGCGGTCGTCGAGCGGCGCCTTCGCGCCGAGGCCCTGCAGTACGAGCACGAGCGGGTCGCCCTCTCGCGCGAGCGGCTCGCGCACGTCGGCGAGATCTCCGCCGGCGTGGCCCACGCCGTCCGCAACCCGCTGCACGGTCTGATGAACTGCGTCGAGCTCCTCGACGCGAAGGTCGGCGCCGATCCCGACGTCGCCGACGCCCTCGAGATGATGAACGAAGCGCTCCGGCGCATCGAGGGCGTCACACGCCGCCTCCTCGTGCTGATGCGCGACGCCCCCATCCAGCCCGTGCCGACCGACGTCGACGCGCTCGTGGCCGACACGCTGAAGTTCGTCTCCGGGCGCGCCAACGCGCGGCAGGTGAAGCTGGTGAGCGAGCTCGGCGGCGTGGGCGAGGCCACGGTCGACCCCGATCGCTTCGGCGAGGCGCTGATCAACGTGATCGACAACGCCGTCGACGCCAGCGCCGACGGCGCATCGGTCGTCGTGCGGACGCTGGTCGAGGAGGGTGGGGTACGCATCGAGGTGCGCGACGACGGCGTAGGGATGACCGACGAGCAGCAGGGCAAGATGTTCCACCCCTTCTTCACCACCAAGCCGATCGGCAAGGGCACCGGGCTCGGCCTCGCGATCACCAAGCGCATCGTCGAGGAGCACGGAGGGACCATCGGCGTGCGGAGCAGTCCGAGCAAGGGGACGAGCGTGCATCTGCGCGTCGCGCGGTCGTCCAAGTCTGTCGAGGAGACCGTTTCATGAGCCGTCCGTTCGCGGTCATGGTCGTCGACGACGAGCGGATCAGCCGTCACACGACCTCGCAACAGCTACGCGCCGCCGGCTACGTCACCGACGAGGCCGAAGACGCGCGCGCCGCGCTCGCCCTGCTCGCCAAGCAGCGGTGGGACGCGATCGTCACCGATCTCCGCATGCCCGACATGGACGGCCTCGCGCTCCTTCGCTCCATCAAGAGCGCCCACCCGGAGGTCGACGTCATCCTGATGACCGCCTTCGGCACGGTCGAGACGGCCGTCGACGCGATGCGCGCCGGCGCGTTCGACTACCTGGTGAAGCCGTTCCGCTTCCCCGAGCTCGAACTGCGCCTGCGCCGGCTCCGCGAGCTGCGCGCCTCGCGCGACGAGCTCGGCCGCCTGCGCGCCATCGTCGACGAGACCGCCGGTGGCGACGGCATCGTCGGGCGGTCCTCCTCGATGCAGCGGGTCCGCGAGCGCATCGCCCTGTTCGCCGACCACGCAGCCCCGGTGCTCGTCACCGGCGAGACCGGCACCGGCAAGGAGCTCGTCGCGCGGGCCATCCACGAGCGGAGCGCGCGCCGTCAGTCGCCCTTCGTCGCGGTGGCGAGCGGGGCCATCCCGTCCGAGCTCGCGGAGTCGCAGCTGTTCGGCCACGAGAAGGGCGCCTTCACCGGCGCGGTACAGCGCCGGCGCGGGTGCTTCGAGCAGGCCGACGGCGGCACCCTCCTCCTCGACGACATCGACGATCTCCCGCTGGACGTGCAGGTGAAGCTGCTGCGCGCCCTGCAGGAGGGCACCATCGTGCGCGTCGGCGGCGAGACCGTCGTGCACGTCGACGTGCGGGTGATCGCCACCACGAAGGTCGATCTCGCGGCGAAGGTGGAGCGCGGCGAGTTTCGGAGCGACCTCTTCTACCGCCTGCGCGGCCTCGAGCTGCACCTGCCGCCGCTGCGAGAGCGCGGCGACGACGTGGTGCTCATCGCGCAGCAGTTCCTCCAGGCGGCGGCGACCGACGCGCGGCGCACGCCCAAGCGTCTGTCGAGCGAGGCGGCCGCCGCGCTGCGCAGCTACTCCTGGCGCGGCAACGTCCGCGAGCTCCGGCGGGTGATGGAGTCGGCGATGGTGCTGTGCGCCGGCGACGAGATCTCGCCCGACCACCTTCCCGACTACGTGGTCGCCGGCCCGACCTCGCACCGCATCTTCCGCCTCGATCTGGAGCACCGCACGCGCCTGTCGTTGCCCGACCTGCTCTCGGAGGTCGAAGACGAGGTGATCCAGTGGGCGATGGTTCAGGCCCAGGGGCAACAGGGGCGCGCCGCCGAGCTGCTCGGCATCCCGCGGACCACCCTCCAGAGCAAGATCCGCAAGCCGGCCAAGACCTGATCTCCGCCGACATTTCGGCGGCGCTGCCGAGTCTTCGGCGCGGGGCGGAACGGCCCGCCGGCGGAGGTCGCGTCGATTCCGCGGCGCGAGGGCGGCTTCGGCTTGGCGCGATCGTTGCGTAAGTGTGCCTCGACACTTCCGCGAGCCCCGCGTCGCGCCATCCTCCCAATGCGCGACGCGGGGCGCGCGCTCTTCGTCGGCGGCGTCGCGGCCGCCCGGGGGCGGCGGATGGAAGTTGCCGGATGCCAGCGGTCGCTGGAATCATGCGCCGATGCTCTCGCGCTCGGCGCTGCTCGTGCTCGCACTCTCTGCCCTCGTTTCCTGCAAGAAGGGCGACCCAACGCAGCCCGACGGGGGCTCGGCCGGCGCCAGCGCTTCGGTCGCGATCGACTCCGGCATCACCCAGGCCGACGTCAAGCGCGTGCTCAAGGAGGCGCGGCCGGCGATGGAGAAGTGCTACCGCGATGCGCTGGCGAAGAAGCCCGACCAGGAGGGCAAGGTGGTCCTGGTGTTCTCGATCACGCGTGAAGGTCGCGTCGACCCGACGAACGCCGGGATGGGAGGCGGCGCCGGCAACCCGGAGTTCGCC
>JACPFM010000125.1 GCA_016182965.1 Deltaproteobacteria bacterium
GGAGTTCCTCACGCAACGCCGCATTCTCGCGTCGCAGCTCTTCGATGATCCGCTCGTAGGCGGCGCGCTCCATTTCCGGCACGCGTGTGCAGGTGCACTGGCCGCGCGAGCAGGGGCAAGTTTCCCGCTAAACACGTACGTGCCGATGGACACGACGTCGATCCGCAAGGGCGCGCTACCGCCACTGCGCCCTCAGGGACCGAAGAAAGTTCGACGGCGCCCCGCCGCTGTAGAGGCGGGGGGAACTCGTACGCTTCCGCTCGTGGACGCCCCCGCATCCGTGCCGGCATCGGCAACAGTTGCGCCGGCGACGACACTTGCGGAGCACCAACCGGCTTCTACTGCCGTTGCCGTGCTTGACGGTCAGGACTCGTTCGTCGTCGGCGGCGAGGCGATCGCAACAGCGTTCGAAGCCATCATTATATGAGGCGGTCCGCGCATCCGAGGATGTCGACGACCTAGATGATCGACTGGACCGCCTACTCCATGACGACCGAGTCGTCTCGCTCTCCCGCGCGCTGGCTAGTTTCATCACCGTCGACATGCTCGAGCAGATGCGGCAGTCCGACGCGCCGCCCGAACACTTGGTTTCCGTTCTCGGCGGCGAGAAGACGCGCACGATCGATGCGTTGATGCGGGAGACGGGACGCGTTGCCCTCGCGGGCGTGAGACGCGCAGCCGAGGGCGAGGCGCAGACCGAGATTCCATCCGACACCTTGTCGTCCACGGCGATGTACATGGCGGAGCCTCGACTACCGCCGGAGCTCAAGCAGGCCCTACTCGGACGCGATCTCGCCCAGCTCGCCCTGATCGCCGTGCTCAATGCCGCGGCATGGGCGCTCGGCCGACCACAAATCGAACACCTCGCCGACATTGTGATTGCGGGACAAGGCAAGTGGTACTGTCGCCCGGTTCAGACTGGCCGTAGACGCATCCCCTGCGCCAACGGGTGCTCCCGCCTGCTCGTCGCCCATGACGCCTCTTCCGACCGTCCCGAGTGAACTGCGCATAGCTCCCGACCGGACGAAGCCCGCTGCGCGGCAGTTGTCCTTCGCCGGAGGGTCCTCGCGAGGCTGACGCCAGGACCCGCCTCGCTGGCTGACCCGCCGCCGCGGCCGTGTCTCGCTTCGGACCTCGCGTGGGGACTCATCGCGCCCCCGCCGCCCGCGACCAGCTTCGCTGAACATTTTCCGCCGCGCAGGGTGCGTCGAACTGCGCGTGGTTCGCTTGGCCGCCACGCTTCCGATCGCGGCACCCGAGGGCCGGGTCGTCGCGGCCTTCGCCGCACATGCAGTTACCCGGGCCGCTCTGCCCGGTCGCGAAGAAGGCCTGTTCGGAGAGCGCCGCCAGCGGCCCATAACCCGATCCGCCGCTCCGCGACCTCGATCGCGCTCATGCAGACGTGCCAGCCCTCGGCGCACAGATCGGCGACCGAGCAGGCCGTCCCGGTGGAGCTCGGCCCGTCGTCGCCGGCCTTGCGGGCGCAGCTCGGAGAGGCGTGATGCATGCCGGGTATTGACCAGCCGCGGCGCAGGCCGCGATCGTCGGGAAGGTGGCCGCCGGGGGGAAGCCCTCGCGCCGGCCGTCGGCGCAGCAGGGCTGGTACGACGCGAGCCTGGCTCGATTACGCCCGCCGCAGCCCCGTCGCGTCGGCGAGGAGCGTCTCGCGCACCGCCTGCGCCCGCTCGCGCGCGACGGGCACGCGCACGCCCTCGCCTTCGTTCTCGCCGCCCACCAGGAGCTCGTCGCCCGCGTCGCGCACCAGCTCGCGCACGTGCTCGGGGTTGACCAGCCAGTTGCGGTGCACGCGCAAGAGGCCGCGGCCGAACGCGCCCTCGATGGCGGAGAGCGAGAGATCGAGATCGAAGCGACCGCGGCGCGTGTGCACGAACGTGAGCCGATCGGCGGCCTCGAACGCCCACACCTCGTCGGGGCGGAGGAAGACCAGGCCCTTCTTCTTGCGGGCGACGATCTTGCCCTTGCCCGGCGAGGCGGCGGCGGCGCGCGGCGGCCGTCGCGCCATCACCCGTCGCAGGCACTGCTCGACGCGCTCGTCGGTGAACGGCTTGAGGAGGTAGTCGACCACGCCGAGCTCGAACGCCTCGAGCGCGTGCTCCTTGAACGCGGTGGCGAGGACGAACAGCGGCGCGTTCGGCTTGCGCGCGAAGGCCCGCACGAGCTCGAGGCCGGCGTCGTCGCGATCGCTGCCCACGAGGTGCACGTCGGCGAACAGATGGCCGACTCGGCGTCGGCCACCGCGCCGACGACCTCGGCGAGCTTGGACTCGTGGAGCAGCTCGACGAGGTAGTTACGCGCGGGCCACTCGTCCTCGACGACGAGCACGCGCAGGAGCGGTTCGGCAGCGTCGGCCATGGGTGATCACGCGCGCTGCGGGGCGGCGGCCATCGCGCCGCTCTTCGCGGCGACCTCGGTCGCGTGCGGGGCCTCGAACGCCACGATGGCGCGGGTGCCTTCAGTGGAGGACTCGATGCGGAACGCGGCGCGCTCGAACTTCAGCTCGACGCGGCGCCGCACCACCGAGAGACCGACCGCGCCCTGACGGATGGGCCCCTGCGAGAAGCCGGGCCCGTCGTCCTCGACCACGCACTCGACGCTGTCGCCGGCGCGCGCCGCGCGCACCGTCACCACGCCGCCGCCGCGGCGGCGGAGCGCGCCGTGCTTGATCGCGTTCTCGACCAGTGGCTGCAGGAGCAGGCGCGGCACGCGCGCGGTGCGCACGGCCGGATCGATGTCCCAGCGGAACGACAGCGAGCCCTTGTGCCGCGACTCGAGGATCTCGGCGTAGCGGCGGAGCCAGGCCTCCTCCTGCTCGAGCGTCTGCATCTCGTCGCCCTCGCGCAGCGCGTCGCGCAGGAGATCGCCGAGCGCGGCGAGCAGCCGGCGCGCCTCGCGCGGGTCCTCGGTGACCAGGCCGGCGATGGCGTTGAGCGTGTTGAGCAGGAAGTGCGGCTCGAGGTGGCCGCGCAGGCGCGCGAGCTCCGCGGCGGTGCGGAGCTTCTCGGTCTCGAGGGCGCGCACGCGCGCGTCGTGCGCGGCGAACGGGTAGACGACGGCGAGGGCGAAGATGCCGAGGTGCATCAGGCCGAGGAACGCGCCCGCGGCGGCCGCGGCGAAGAACCGCTGTTGGACCGGGTGGAACGCGCCGGCGATCACCGGGAACACCTTCCCGAGCAGCCACGCGATCGAGATGGTGCCGACCGCGACGCTCATCGCGACGGCGGCGCTGAGCGCGAGGGACTTCAGCGGCGTGTAACGCCGGAGCAGCGAGTGGTCGTAGGCGTGGGCGACGGCGATGAAGAGCAGCGGGAGCTCGATGAGCATGTAGCCGAGGCGCACGACGACGACGCCCACCGGCTGCCCGTTGCCGAGCTGCGCGATCGCCAGGGTCACCGCCATCGTGACGATCACGCCGACGGCGATGCGGCGCCTTCGGATCAGCTCGTCGGCGTCGACGCTCGGCGACTTGATGCCGTACGCCTCGAGCCGCGCCTTGACGTGCTGGACGCACTCTTCTTGTTCGTCCTTGTGGCAGCCCATCATGGTCCCTCGATCCCCGCCTGATCCTACGCCGAGAGCGCCTCGCGCGCCGCTATGCCGAGAGCGCGGCATGGGCCGCGACCGAGAGCGCGGCATGGGCCGCGACGTCCTCGGTCTCGAGCCGCTCGGCGAGCCGGCGGCGCACGCGGAACAGCCGCGATTTGACCGCCTGCCTGCTGAGCCTGTTCTCGCGCGCGAGCTGCTCGAGCGGCAGATCCTCGGCGAAGTAGCGGCGGAAGAGGAGCGCGTCCTTGTCGGCCATCTGGTCGAGCTCTCCGTCGACGAGCGCGGCGAGATCGCGGCCGACGAGCGCGGCCTCGGGGTCGGACGTCGCGTCCGCCATCGGGTGGTGGCTCACCAGATCGTCGATGGACACGTGCACCGCGCCGCCGCCCCGCCGGCTTCGGCGCTCGGCGCGGCGGCGCATGCGGCAGGCGTTGAGCACGACGCGAAAGAGCCAGCTCGTCGGGCTCGAGCGGCCCTCGAAGCGCTCGGCGTTTCGCGCGGCGAGGAGCAGCGCCTCCTGCACGGAGTCTTCGGCGTCGGCCTCGTTCCCGAGGATGCGCGTCGCGGAGGCGATGAGGCGCGCGCGCGTGCGGGAGCTCGCGATCTCCGCGTGGATCAGGCGCGACGCGGCGTCGGGCGCGAGCGGGAATCGCTGGGTGCGCCCGAGGGAGGAGGCGTCCTCATGCTCGGGCTGCTCGGGACCGACGACGGCAAGCGCGGCTGCTTCGTTCATGACGGCCCACAGTGGGGCCGGGAGCGCCGCCGTGCAGGCCGGATCCGACGAGCCGCGGGATCCGGGGGACGAACCGTCGCCTCAGTTCACCTGGTCGACCGGAGCTTCGCCGGCCTTGTCGGTGAGATCGACGAGGCGGACCGCGGCGGCGAGCGCGTTGGACACGTGCCGGAAGGCGTCGGGCGCGAGCTGCAGCGTGATGCCGTTGCCGCGCAATGTGACGTGCAGGGTGCCGCACGTGCAGCGGGTGACGCGCGCCGCTTCGTTCGCGGTCAGCTCGATTTGCGGGCCGCAGCGCTTGGCCCCACCGGAGTCGCTCATGGCGGCTAGGATGCTATCACGCGCATGGACGACTCGCTCCGGGTGGGCGTCGATCTGGGCGGGACCAAGATCGAGGCCGTGGTGCTGCGGGCCCGTCCGGCCGCGGCGGATCCCGAGATCCTCGCGCGCGTGCGCGTGCCGACCGAGCGTGACCGCGGGTACGCGCACGTCGTCGAGGCGGTCGCGCGCCTGCTCGCCGACGTGGCCCGCGAGGCGGGCCTCGCCGCCCTGCCCCCGATCGGCGTCGGCATGCCCGGCGGCGTCACGCTTCGCCGGGCCGACGGGTCGCGGTCCGACGTGCCGCTGGTGAAGAACTCGAACACCACCTGCCTCAACGGGCAGCCCTTCCGGCGCGACCTCGAGGCCCGCGTCGGCGCGCCCGTCGCGTTCGACAACGACGCCAACTGCTTCGCGCTCGCCGAGGCGACCTTCGGCGCGGCGCGCGGCGCCGAGGTGGTGTTCGGCGTGATCATGGGCACCGGCGTGGGCGGCGGCGTCGTCGTGCGCGGCCGGACCTGGTCCGGTCTCCACGGCATCGCCGGCGAGTGGGGGCACGTCGTCCTCGAGCCCCGCGACGGCCCGCCCTGCTACTGCGGCAAACGCGGGTGCATCGAGACGTTCCTCAGCGGCCCGGCGATCGAGCGCGCATACGCCGCCCGCACCGGCGCGCGAAGACCGCTGATCGAGATCGCGAAGGCGGCCGACGGCGCCGAGACGATCGACGCGACGCTCGAGATCTTCGGCCGCGCGCTGGCGACGGTCATCGACGTGCTCGATCCGAGCGTGATCGTCCTCGGCGGCGGCGTGTCGAACCTCGCGGCGCTCTACGAGCGCGGCCCTGCGGCGGTGGCGCGGTGGGTGTTCAACGACGAGCTCGCGACGCCGATCGTGAAGCACGCGCTCGGGGACTCGGCCGGCGTCCTCGGGGCGGCGATGCTGCCTCGATCACGTCCGCTGCACGGCGACTGAATCGGCGTTCGCAGCGTTCGCGATCTTCGGACACCTGCCTCCGCCGGCCCCGCACCCCCGGCCCCCGTTCACCTGGCCGCCGGCTCACCGTTGATGCGCGCGGTGCACGCGCTCGTGAAGCTCGCTGACCTCTTCGATCAGGTCGCGCAGCTCGTCGACGCTGTGCACCGAGGCGTCGCGGAAGCGCTCGAGCTCCTGCAGCTTGGGCGCGAGGATGCTCCACTCCTCTCGCGCGTCCGACGAGGCGAGGTGCACCTCGAGCTCGAGCTCGTGACGAAGGCGTCCGAGCAACGCGATGCCGCGCTGCACGCTGCCGGACACCGGCGGCTCGTCGTCGCGGGAACGCCTGTCCGCGTCGTACGTGGAGAGCGGATCCATGACGGACCTCCGAGAGGCACGATCGTCAGCGATCGATTCGCGCGGGTGCCCCCCCAGCGAATCAAGGAAAGGACAGCGGGCCGGGCTTCGGCTTCGGCGCCTTGGGCGAAGACGGGGGCTTGGCCTTCGGCGGCGTCGCCTTCGGCGACTTCGGGAAAGGCATCGGGACGACCGCCGGAGGCTTCGGCGACGGCGCGGGGGCCGGGACGAGGGCAGGAGGCGCCGGCGCCGGAGCGAACGGCGGCGCCTTCGGCGAGGGCGTGATGATCGGAGGCTGCGGCGTGATCCCCCACGGAACGGCCTGCGGGAGGACGTGGTCGGGGACCTTCGCCGTCGCGCGGACGACGTCGGCCCTGGGGATGCCGACGAGGATCGGATCGGGTCCGAGGAACGGTCGAGCGCCGCGAGGGGCCGGTGGCGCGGTCCAGACCGACGTCGCCGCGAGGAGCGCCGACCTGTGCGCGGGCGGCGCGACGACGACCGTGAGGTACGGCGAGAAGAACGCCGACGAGTGCACGAACACGTAGGGCGAAGGCGCGAGGTCGACCTGGTAGGCCATCCCGCCGCGGAAGCTCCAGCCAGGCCGCGACGGCGACCAGCCGATCCAGCCCGAGCCGTAGCGCCAGTCGACCCACGCGGGCGAGTACCGCGCGCCGGGCACCCACGCCCAGCCCCAGTACGCGGTGCGTACCCAACGGCCGTAGTGGAAGGTCACCCAACCCCAGGAGTGCTCGCTCTCCCAGAAGTACCCGTGCGACGTGTGGATCCAGCGCCCGGTGCTGAGGTACGGGACGAAGCCGACGCCGACGATCGCCGGATCGGGCACCCAGACGAGGCCCGCCTCCTCGTCCTCGATCCACGTGCCGTGCTGCGCGAGCGTGGTGTGGAAGGTCTGGATGCAGATCGGATCGGCGTCGTCGTAGTCGCCGCCCACGACGTACTCGACCGGGTACTCGACCGGGTACTCGGCCGGGTACTCGGCCGGCGGCGCCGTCCAGGTCCGCACCGAGGCGCTCGAGCCGACGTGCGCATGGCACCCGGCCAACGCGAACGCGCCCGCCGCAGCCATTGCAGTCACCGACGCACGACACGCGGTGGATGTCGTCCAAGGTGCGAGCCTTTTTGGCACCGGTCTGGACATGCCTGCCCATAGTCCATGACCCGTGCCAACACGGTTCTTGCCTGCGCTTTCGCGGATGCGCGCGATGGTCCTCGAGAACCCAGGTCGTCCGCTCGTCGAGCGCGAGGTGCCGCTGCGCTCGATCCGCGAGATCCGCGAAACGAGGTCGCGATCGACGTCGAGGCGTGCGGCGTGTGTCGAACCGATCTGCACGTCGTCGACGGCGAGCTGTCCGATCCGAAGCTGCCGCTGGTGCTCGGCCACGAGATCGTCGGACGCGTGCGCGCGGTCGGCGCGCGCGCCGCGTCGGGTTCGTCGGCGCCGACTGTCGGGGCGCGCGTCGGCGTGCCGTGGCTGGGGTTCACCTGCGGCGCGTGCGAGCACTGCCGAGCGGGCCGCGAGAACCTCTGCGATCGCGCGCGCTTCACCGGCTACACGATCGACGGCGGCTACGCGGAGCGGGCCGTCGCCGACGCGCGCTACGTGTTCCCGCTCGACGAGCGCGGCGACGCGGCCGAGCTCGCGCCGCTGCTGTGCGCGGGGCTGATCGGCAACCGCGCGCTGCGACTGTGCGGCGACGCGCGACGCGTCGGCCTCTACGGGTTCGGCGCCGCCGCGCACGTCATCGCGCAGGTCGCCGCCTTTCAGGGGCGAGAGGTCTATGCGTTCACGCGGCCGGGCGATCGCGAAGCGCAGGCGCTCGCGCGCTCGCTCGGCGCCGTGTGGGCCGGCGGCTCGGACGAGCGACCCGCGCACGCGCTCGACGGCGCGATCCTCTTCGCGCCGATCGGCGCGCTCGTGCCGACCGCGCTCGCGGCCGTTCGCAAGGCCGGGGTCGTGTGCGCCGGCATCCACATGAGCGACATCCCGAGCTTCCCGTACGCGCTGCTCTGGGGCGAGCGCGTCGTGCGTTCGGTCGCCAACCTCACGCGAGCAGACGGCGAGGCGCTGCTCGCGCTCGCCGCGCGCATTCCGGTGCGCACGCACGTGCAGCGTTACGCGCTCGCGTCGGCGAACGAGGCGCTCGCCGATCTGCGACACGGTCGCGTCTGCGGCGCCGCGGTCCTCGTCCCGTGACGCAAGTCCGTCGCGGCGAATCGTCGTGCGCGCGCGCGGAACACGCAGCCGATGCGCGGCCGTGACGCGCAGGGCCGTGATCACGCGGGCATCGCAGAGCACTCGACGTGGCGCGCGGGTTGCTGAGCGGAGGGCGCGCTCGCGAACATCGCGGCGCGCAAACGAACGAGGTGCGAGATGGCGAACATCGCGATTCGCAAGGATGGCGGGGAGCAGGTGCAGCAGGCCGGCCACGTGTCGGAATGGGATCCGTTCCGCATGATGCGCAACATGCTGCGCTGGGATCCCTTCCGCGAGATGACCCAGCTGGTGCCCGAGGAGCGCATGAGCTCGTTCATGCCCGCCTTCGAGGTCAAGGAGACCAAGGACGCGTACGTGCTGCGCGCCGACATCCCCGGCGTGAAAGAGGCCGATCTCGAGGTGACGCTCACCGGCAATCGCCTGACCATCGGCGGCAAGCGCGACGCCGAGAAGCAGGAGAAGCACGACACCTGGTATGTGTACGAGCGCTCCTACGGCAGCTTCACCCGCTCGTTCACGCTACCGCCGGGGATCGACGCGAACGCGATCTCGGCCAGCCTCGACAAGGGCGTGCTCACGGTCAACATCGGCAAGAAGCCGGAGGTGCAGGCGAAGAAGATCGCGATCAGCGGAGAGAAGGGCAAGAGCTGACAGTCAGTCGTCAGTCGTCAGTCATCAGTCGTCAGTCATCCGTCGTCAGACGAGAGCAGTCGCGAAGATGAATCTGTCGCAAATCACGGCGCGAGACATGCTTCGGCTGAAGACTGAAGACTGACGACTGACGACTACGACGACTGATGACTGCGACGACTGACGACTTGGACCCGACTCGGAGAACCCCATGGATCGCGAGCGCGCGGGCGACCAGCCGACCGTATCCGAGCTGCCGCAAGGTCGCCGCGCCGCCACGTTCACAGCATCCTCCGGCGATCCATTCCCGCTCGGCGAGGTGATCGCCGACGCCTACCGGCTCGACGAGGTGCTCGGCCGTGGCGGCATGGGCATCGTGTACGGCGCGCGCGATCAGCGCCTGCTGCGCAACGTCGCGCTGAAGGCCTCCCTCGATCCGCGGTGGTCGCCGGCCATCCGCATCGAGGCGCAGGCGCTGGCGGCGATCCGCCACGCCGGCGTCGTTCGGGTGCACGCGAGCGGCTCGTACATCGGCCACGACTACTTCGTGATGGAACGGCTCATCGGTCGCTCCCTGCAGGCGCGCATCGACGAGGCCAAGCGCAGGCGGATGCGCTTCTCCGTCGAGGAGACGCTCGACATCATGATCGGCGTCGCCGACGCGCTCTCGGCGGCGCACGGCGCCGGGCTCGCGCACCGCGACCTGAAGCCGGGGAACATCATGCTGTGCGGCGGCCGCATCGTCCTCCTCGACTTCGGCCTGTTCGTGCCCGAGTGCGAGGTCGAGCAGAACGACAACGTCGCCGGCTCAGCCGAGTACATGGCCCCCGAGGTCATCGGCCGCCGGGTCTCGCCGGGCGCCGGGCCGCTCGTCGATCTGTACGCGCTCGGCATCCTCGGGTTCGAGCTGCTGGTCGGGCACACGCCGTTCTTCGCGCACAACATGCAGCGCACGTTGACCGATCACCTGCTCACGCCGCTGCCGAAGATCGAGCGTCCAGACGCCGCGGCCGCGCTCGTCCGCATCATCGAGGACCTGACGAGCAAGGAGCCGGGCGATCGGCCTGGCAGCGCCGAGGCGGTGCTCTGGCAGCTGTGCGCGATCCGCTCGCCGCGCGGCGGCATGGCCGGCATCCGTCCGCTGCACGTGCTGGTGATCGACGACGATCCCGAGATCGCCTCGGTGCTCCGCCGCACGCTCAAGGCGTCGATGCCGCAGCTCACGGTCGAGTCCGAGGTCGATCCCACGCTCGCCATCGCCGACATCGAGCGCAACCCGCCCGACGTCGTGCTGCTCGACCTGAACATGCCGAAGATGAACGGCGTCGAGGTGGCGATGACGGTCTCGGGGCTGCCGCCGCACCGCCGCCCGCGCGTGGTCGGCATGAGCGCAGAGGCGAACGAGCACGACGTCGCGGTGATGCGCGCCGTCGGCGTCGAGGATTTCGTCCCGAAGGACATGCGCTTCCTGCCGCGGATGGCGGCGGTGATCGGGGCGATCCGGCAGGGCGGGTGAGCGGGACAGGGACACGCCCTAGCCCCGCGCGTACGTCCCGATCAGCTTAGCCTCCGCGAGCACGTGGCCCTGCATCGCCTGCTCGAGCTCGTGCTTGGTCGGGTGCTTCAGGTTCGGCAGCGTGGTGTCGAGCGCGTAGAGCTTGTGGATGTAGCGGTGGCGGCCGATGGGCGGCGCCGGGCCGCCCCAGCCTTCGCGCTTCCAGTCGTTTCTGCCCTCGTGCGCGCCGCGGGGCATCTTGCTGCCGCTCGCGCCGGCGGCGAGCACGTGCGCGTCGGGCGGCAGATCGACGACCACCCAGTGCACCCACGTCGTCTTCGGGTGCTTCGGATCGGGTGCGTCGGGATCGTCGACGATCAGCGCGAAGCTGCGCGTCGCTTCGGGCGCGCCCTTCCACTCGAGCGGCGGCGAGACGTTCTCGCCGTCTTCGGTGTACTGCGCGGGAATGGTCGCGCCCTCGGCGAACGCGGGAGACGTGAGGACGAGCATGCGGGTTCCTCCCTGGCGTCGGTTCGATGCCCCTCTTCGATGTTCGAGCGGTCACTCCGCTGCGGCCGGCAGCGGGCGCGTGGTCTTCACGATCTCCTCGAGCGCGGCGCGGTCGAGCGTCTCGTCCTGCTGCAGCCGCGCCGCGATCGCCTCGAGCACGTCGCGCCGCTCCTCGAGGATGCGTCGCGCGCGCGCCTTGGCCGCGTCGACGATGGCGCGCTCCTCGGCGTCGATCTGCACGGCCGTGCGCTCGCTCCAGGTGCGCGGCTCGCCGAGCGACCAGCGCGGATCGAGCAGCGGCGCGGCGATGCCGCTGCCGTAGGTGACCGGCCCCACGCGCTCGCTCATGCCGAACCGTCGCACCATCTGGCGCGCGAGCTCGGAGGCGTGCTCGAGGTCGTTCTCGGCGCCGGTCGACGGTTCGGCGCACGCGAGCTCCTCGGCGCAGCGGCCGCCCATCGCCACGCAGATGCGGTCGAGCAGCTCGGTCTTGGTGAGCAGGTGGCGCTCCTCGACCGGCAGCTGCAGCGTCGCGCCGAGCGCGCCGATCGACCGCGGGATGATCGTGACCCGGTGCACCGGATCGGCCCCCTCGACCGAGAGCGCGACCAGCGCGTGCCCCGCCTCGTGATAGGCGACGCGCACGCGCTCCTTCGTCCCGAGCACGCGGCCCTGCTTCTCGAGGCCGAGCTGGATGCGATCGATGGCGATCTCGAAGTCGGGCTGCTCGACCGACTGACCCTTTCGACGAGCCGCCGCGAGCGCCGCCTCGTTCACCACGTTGGCGAGCTCGGCGCCGGACATGCCCGGCGTGCGCCGCGCCACGAGCTCGAGATCGACGGAGGGCGCGAGCACGAGCTTGCGCACGTGCACCCGGAGGATCGCCTCGCGGCCGCGCACGTCGGGGCGATCGACGAGGATCTGCCGGTCGAAGCGGCCGGCGCGCAGGAGCGCGCGGTCGAGCACCTCGGGCCGGTTGGTCGCGGCGAGGATGACCACGCCGGAGCCCGCGTCGAAGCCGTCCATCTCCGACAAGAGCTGGTTGAGCGTCTGCTCGCGCTCCTCGTGTCCACCGACGCCGCCGGTGACCAGCGCGCGTGTCTTGCCGACGGCATCGAGCTCGTCGATGAACACGATGCACGGCGCGCGCTCCTTCGCCTGCTGGAACAGATCGCGCACGCGCGCCGCGCCGACGCCGACGAACATCTCGACGAACTCGGAGCCGGAGAGCGAGAAGAACGGCACGCCCGCCTCGCCGGCCACCGCGCGGGCGAGCAGGGTCTTGCCCGTCCCCGGCGGCCCGACGAGCAGCACCCCGCGCGGCGGCCGCGCGCCGAGCGCGCGATACGGCGACGGGTCACGGAGGAACGACACGATCTCGACGAGCTCGCCCTTCGCCTCGTCGACGCCGGCGACGTCGGCGAAGGTGACCCGCTCGTTCTGGTTGAGGTCGTAGACCTTCGCCCGGCTCTTGCCGACGCTCAGCGGTCCGCCGGCGCCCCTGGCGACGCGGCGGCTGATCACGAACAGCGCGCCGCCGAAGAGCAGGAGCGGAAGCAACCACGACGCGAGGATCGCCTTCCACCACGGCAGGTGCGTGGTGCTCCCGGAGATCGCGACGCCCTTGCTGCGCAGCTCGGCCACCAGCGCGGTCTCGTCGATGCCCGGCAGCCGGCTGACGATGACGCGATCCTTGGGCGCCTCGGGCTTGGGGTCCGGCTTGGGGTCGGGCCTGGCGTCGCGGTTCGCGTCGGGCTTCGCGTCGGGCGTGCGAAGCGTCGCGTGAATGCGATCCTCGTCGAGGTGCACCGACTCGACGCGCCCGTCGGACACCGCGACGAGCAGCTCGGAGTACGTCATGGGCCGCTCGCGGGCGGAGGTGACCGTCGCCTGCAGGCCCCAGAGCAGCAGCAGGGCGGTCAGCGCATAGACCACGGCGAAGACGAGCTTCCGGCGTGTCGAGTCGCCGTCGGGCATGGTGCCTGAACGAGTTGCATCGCGAGCGCCACGAGCGCGCGCTCGCGCTGCCTCATTGGATCGCCTCGAATCGTCGCGCGGCGGCGCGCACGAACCATTTTGGAGCTTGAATTTCCAGGTTTCGCACGCAATCACTGCAGGGCATCGCAGGAGCTGCGCCGGCGCGCGCGTTCGCACGCCGCGCTTCGCAGGATTTCCGCGTGGCATGCTTCGCGCACGCACCGCGAGCGGTGTTCTTGCCCGCCGCGCGTCCTGCCGCCGTCGCCGGAACGTTCTATCCGGCCAGCCCGAAGGTGCTCCGGGCGACGGTCGATCAGCTGCTCGCGTGCGCCGAGCCCACGGGCGACCTGCAGGAGCCGGTGCCCAAGGCGCTCATCGTCCCGCACGCCGGGTACGTCTACTCGGGGAGCGTCGCGGCGAGCGCCTGGGTCCGACTTCGTCCCGCCGCCGCGATCATCGAGCGCGTCATCCTCCTCGGGCCGGCCCACCGCGTGTTCGTCCACGGCGTGGTGTCGCCCGGCGCCGAGCTGATGCAAACGCCGCTCGGTGATCTCCAGGTCGATCTCGACGCCATCGCGCAGGTGCGCACGGTCCACGACGACCCGGAGGCGCACGCGATGGAGCACTCGCTGGAGGTCCAGCTCCCGTTCCTACGCCGCGTGGTTCCCCACGCGCGCGTGGTGCCGCTGGCGATCGGCCGCGCGACGACCGACGAGGTCGCGCACGTGATCGAGTCGCTGTGGGGCGGCCCCGAGACGCGCATGGTGGTGAGCTCCGATCTGTCGCACTACCTCCCCTACGAGACCGCGCGTGCGCTCGACCGCGACACGGCCGAGCACATCGTGGCGATGGACGGCCTCCTTCCGCCCGTGCGCGCGTGCGGCTACACCGGCGTCAACGGGTTGATCCACGTCGCCCGTCGCCGTGGGCTCCACGTGCGCACGCTCGATCTGCGCAACTCCGGCGACACCGCCGGCGATCACGACGCCGTGGTCGGCTACGGCGCGTTCGGCTTCTACGAACAGGGTGCTTCATGCAATTGACCGAGGAACAGGGCCGCGCGCTGGCTCGCTACGCGCGCGAAGTGATCGCCTCCGCGCTCGGCGGCCCGGTGCCGGTGCCCCCTTCGTTCCCCGGCGCGGACGCCGCCGCCGCCACCTTCGTCAGCCTCCGTCGCGGGCGCAGGCTGCAGGGCTGCATGGGCTCGCTCGTCGCGCACACCTCGCTCCTCGACGACGTGGCGCACAACGCCGCCGCCGCTGCCTTCGTCGATCCGCGCGCCACGCCGCTCGAGCTCGAAGACGTGCCGGCGCTCGACGTCGAGGTCACCGTCCTCGGGCCGCTCGAGCCGCTCGAAGCGCGCGACGAGCAGAGCGCGATCGCAGCGCTGCGCCCCGGCGTCGACGGCGTGGTCCTCACCTGGCACGGCCGGCGCGGCACGCTGTTGCCGCAAGTGTGGCGCGATCTGCCCGATCCCTCCGAGTTCCTCGAGAACGTGAAGATCAAGGCAGGCCTGCCGCCCACCTTCTGGTCCGGCGACGTGCAGCTCTATCGGTACGAGGCGCACCACTACGACGACGCCGCGCCGCGCGCTCCGGCCGCCGCCGTCGCGACCACGACGGCGTGAGGTCAGTCGTCGGCGTCAGTCGTCAGCCGTCAGTCGTCAGTCGTCAGTCGTCAGTCGTCAGTCGTCAGAGAGTGTGAATCTCTCGATTCGACCTTCGGCCTTCGACCTTCGAACCGCGCCGGTCCGATTGTCTCCCATGCTCTCGGTCGTCCGTCATAGGAGACAGCGCAGAGACGAGGCGCGCCGCGATCGCTCTCGAGCTGATGACTGACGACTGACGACTGACGACTCCGTCTCGCTCAGGACTGCGAGAGTCTGTGCGACGGACCGGGGTCGCGCGCGGCGTCGGCGACCGAGTCGTGCAGCTGCTGCTGGCGCAGGCCGCGCGCGCTCGAGAGCTTCGTGTCGCCGTGCGGATCGGGGTTCTTCGCGATCGAGTTCTGGTGCGCGCGATCGGGCTCCGCCTCGCTGAGCGGGTGCTTGCTGCCGACGCGACCGGTCGCGAGCGTGTCGCGTGGCGTCGGCACCTCACGAATCGAGGGCGGGTTGCGCGGCGGCGCGATGAAGGCCGGCCGCGGCGACAGCAGCACCGCGAGGTCCTGCGGCAGGCGCTTGCGGACGCGGACGAGCACCTCCGGATCGACGTGCTCGGCGAGGACCTGCAGCACGACCTGCGACTCCTCGAGCGCCACGCCGCGATCGGCGCCGATGCGCTCGGCCACGCGATCGTAGAGCTCGCCCGCGGAGCTCAGCGAGCTCGCGTCGGCGGGCTCGCGCGCCATGCGCCCGGCGAGATCCACGGGCAGCCCCCGCGAGAGATCGTGCGCATCGGAGGGTTCGAGCGCCTCGGCGAGGACCGACACGACGGCCGAGATCACCCTGGCGGTCCGAGCATCGTTCTCCAGCCCCGACCGGTGGCGGACCTCGTCGAAGAAGTCGTTCTGATCCATTCCGTGGGGTGAAGCATGCGGCATGCCTTTCGCTGCTCAGCCGGCTCGCGGCTCGGGCGCGCGGCTCACGCCGCCGCGGCTACGCGACGTCGAAGACGAGCTGATGGTGCGCGATGAGCGCGCGCGCTGCGTGGAAGAACTTCCGTCGCGCCACCGGGCAGTCGCCGAGGAGCACCGCGTTCGTACGGAGGACGGAGACCAGCGATCCGGTCTGGCCGGTGGCGACGCTCGCGTGAAGCGCCTCGAGTGTCGGCAACACCTCGTACCCGTCTGTGCGGTAGCCTGCGGCGAGGCCGTGCGTGAAGGACTCGAGCGACCGCAGCGCGTCGACCAGGTTGTGAGGCGTTCGAACGAATCGGTGCATTTCCCTGAGTCCCCCTGGCCTGAAGGGACCGGTCGTGAGCAGGCTGCGTGCCAGCCGCACGCGAGAAGGCGGCACGCCGATGGCAGTGGAAAATCCGGTGAAAGGACGAGGCGAACCATGAAGGATGACAGTGTGCGCCCGCGACCCTTGCGCCAGGCGCGCATCGGGCGCGCGACGGCCGCGCTCGCCACGCTCGCGCTCGCATTTGCGGCGCTCATCGGCTCACCGGGGTGTCGGGCCGCGGACGTGGCGCCGCCGAGCGGCGACGTCCCGCTGCCGGCCGCGCGCACCGCGGGATCGGTCTCGCTCGAGGCGGCGATGGCCGGGCGCAAGCCCGTGCACGGCTTTGGCGCGGGCGAGGTCTCCGCCGCGGAGGTGGCGCAGCTGCTGTGGGCGGCGCAGGGGATCATCGCGCCGGGCGCGCGCACCGCGCCTTCGCCCGGCGGGCTGCACGCGCTCGAGGTCTACGTCGCCCGCGCCGACGGGGTCCATCGCTACGTGCCCGCGTCGAACACGGCGCACAGCCTGGTCAAGGTCGTCCCGTTGGACGTCCGCAAAGCCATCGCGCTGGCGACCGGCGACGCCGACGAGCTCCGCGCCGCGCCCGTCCTCGTCGTCATCACCGCCCAGCCGGCGCGCGCGCGGCAACGCTTCGGCGACAAGGCCGAGCGCATGGTCGCGATCGAGGGCGGCCACGCCGGGCAGAACGTGCTGCTGCAGGCCACGGCGATGGGCCTCGCCGCCACCCCGCTCGGCGTCTTCGACGACGAGGCGCTGCGCAAGGCGCTCGTCCTTCCGTCCGACCACCTCCCCATCCACGTGATCGCGGTGGGGCGCCCGCTGCAGTGAGCCGGCCCGACACCGCCTGACACCCCGCCGGCACGCGCCGATGTTCAAGGTCGAGGCCGGAGGCGGCTGCGCTTTCGCATCGCTCGCGGCGGCGCGTGGACTAGGCTCCCGCCACCGCCATGCCCGACTTCCAATTCCAGGAGCTCCTCCCCCTCGGCCACGACGACACGCCCTTCCGCCTCGTCACCGACGACGGCGTGTCCACGTTCGAGGCCGGCGGTCGCACGTTCCTGCGCGTCGAGCCCGCCGCGCTGACGAGGCTCACCTACGAGGCGATGCGCGACATCGCGTTCCTGCTGCGCCCGGCCCACCTCGCGCAGCTGCGCAAGATCCTCGACGACCCCGAGGCCTCGCCGAACGACAAGTTCGTCGCCATCGACCTGATGAAGAACGCGTGCATCTCCGCCGGCGGCGTGCTGCCGATGTGCCAGGACACCGGCACCGCGGTCGTCATGGGCAAGAAGGGCGGCCTCGTCTTCAGCGAGGGCGACGAGCCGGCGATCGCGCGCGGCGTGTTCGACGCGTACACGTCGCTCAACCTGCGCTACTCGCAGACGGCGGCGTTGACGATGTACGACGAGGTCAACACCGGCACCAACCTCCCCGCGCAGATCGAGATCTTCTCGACCGACGGCGACGCCTACAAGTTCCTCTTCATGGCCAAGGGCGGCGGCTCGGCCAACAAGAGCTACCTGTACCAGGAGACCAAGGCGCTCCTGAACCCGGCGAGCCTGATGGCGTTCCTCGATCAGAAGATCCGGAGCCTCGGCACCGCGGCGTGCCCGCCCTACCACCTCGCCGTGGTCATCGGCGGCACCTCCGCCGAGTACGCGCTCAAGACCGCGAAGCTCGCGTCGGCCAAGTGGCTCGACACGCTGCCGCGCGAGGGCAACGCGCTCGGTCGCGCGTTCCGCGACGTCGAGCTCGAGCAGAAGATCCTCGAGCTCACGCAGAAGACCGGCATCGGCGCGCAGTTCGGCGGCAAGTACTTCTGCCACGACGTCCGCGTGGTGCGTCTGCCGCGCCACGGCGCGTCGTGCCCCGTCGCCATCGGCGTCTCGTGCTCGGCCGATCGCCAGGTCGTCGGCAAGATCACGAGGGACGGCGTCTTCCTCGAGGCGCTCGAGACCGATCCGGCCAAGTACCTCCCCGACACCGGCGCGGCCGAGCTCGGGGGCGAGGTCGTGCGCATCGATCTGACGCGCCCGATGAGCGAGATCCGCGAGACGCTCTCGCGTCATCCGATCAAGACGCGCCTGTCGCTCACCGGCCCGATGATCGTCGCGCGCGACATCGCGCACGCGAAGCTCAAGGAGCGGCTCGACCGCGGCGAGGGCCTGCCGCAGTACTTCAAGGACCACGCGGTGTACTACGCGGGCCCCGCCAAGACGCCCAAGGGCATGCCCTCGGGCTCGTTCGGCCCGACCACCGCCGGCCGCATGGACGCGTACGTCGATCTCTTCCAGGAGAACGGCGGCTCGATGCTGATGGTCGCCAAGGGCAACCGCAGCAAGCAGGTGACCGAGGCGTGCAAGAAGCACGGCGGCTTCTACCTCGGCTCGGTCGGCGGTCCGGCCGCGCGCCTCGCGCAGGACTGCATCAAGAAGGTCGAGGTCCTCGAGTACCCCGAGCTCGGCATGGAGGCGATCTGGAAGATCGACGTGGTCGACTTCCCCGCCTTCATCGTCGTCGACGACAAGGGCAACGACTTCTTCGCTAACATCGAGAGGGGCATCGAGAAGGGCCCGGCCAACAAGCTGAACGTCCTTTGATCCGTCGCTCCGCGCTCGTCGCCGTCGCCATGGCGGCGACGACCGCGTGCGCCGACAACGTCGTCCACGACGGCGCTGCGGCGCCGCCGCCGATCGAGATCACGCCGCGGTGGGCGCGCGCGTCGGGAGACGGCGCGTCGCAGGTGCCGCGCGGCGTCGCCGTCGATCCGGACGGCGAGGTGTTCGTCGTCGGCGAGTACGGCGGCACCTTCGAGCTCGCCGGGCGGCTCGACACGCCGAAGGGCTCGTTCGTCAGCGGCTTCGTCGCGAAGCTCGGGCGCGACGGCACGCCGCGCTGGAGCCGGCGCGTCGGCTCGAGCGAGGACGCGGCCGCGTTCGCGATCGCCGTCGGTCGCGACGGGCACGCGCACGTCGGCGGGTGGTTTCGCGGCACGATGACCGTCGACGGTCACACGCTGATCAGCGCGGGCGACACCGACGCGTTCCTGGTGGAGCTCGATCGCGACGGCGTCGCGGTGCGCGCGATGCGCTTCGGCGACGACGGAAGCCAGGCGATCACCCCGATCGCCGCGGCGGACGACACGGTGGTGGCGGCCGGCGATTTCGACGGACGCATCGATCTCGGCGGCGGCGCGCTGATCAGCGCCGGGCAGCTCGACGCCTTCGTCGCGCGCTTCGAGCGGGGCGCGCACGTGTGGAGCACCCGGCTCGGCGGGCCGCTGCGCGATCAACGGCCGGGCGTCGCGCTCGGTCGCGACGCATCGGTGTTCGTCGCGGCGACCTACCGCGGCCCCGTCGATCTCGGCGGAGGCCCCCTGCCCGATCGGTTCGACGGCGCGTTCCTCGCGCGGCTGTCGCCCGCCGGCGCGCACGTGTGGAGCAAGGGCTTCCCCGGCGAGGGCTGGTGCTTCCCGACCGCGCTCGCGGTCGGCGACGACCGCGTCGCGCTGGCCGCGCGCTTCACCGAGGTGGTGGACGTGGGCAACGGGCCGATCGCGAGCACGAGCGGCGAGGACGCGCTGCTCGCGGTGTTCGGCGAAGGCGGTGCCCTGCGCGCCGCGGCGCGGTTCGGCGGCTTCGGTCAGGACGTCATCGGCGGGATCGCCTGGGACCACGGCGCGCTGTGGGCCTCCGGCGAGCTGCAGACCACGTTCGGTCCGCTCACCACGACGGGCGGACCGGATCTATTCGTCGCGCGGCTCTCGGGCGATCTGAGCCTGCTCGCGGCCGCGCGGTTCGGCGACGAGCAGGAGCAGCGCGGCACGCGGGTGGCCGTCGATCCCGGCGGCGGCGGCGCGGTGGTGGTCGGGAGCTTCTTCGGCGCGCTCGACTTCGGCGTGGCGAAGGTCGCGTCGGCGGGCGGGCTCGATCGACTCGGCGGTGACGTGTTCGTGGCGTCGTTCGGCAACTGATCGAGCGGATCCTTCCGTGTGGACCGGCAGGGCGCCTGCCCCACGGCTGCCGAGCCCGCGTGATCTCGAAGTGCACGAGGGGCCGCGCACGCTAGTTGCGCACTCTCTGCAGCAAAGGGAGGCGGTCCGATGGCGAGGGAAGAGGCGCAGAGGGAAGAGGCGCAGAGGCAGGGCACGAAGGAAGAGCAGGACTGGCCGCGCGACGACCGCGGCTTCTACGAGCGGGCCCAGGACCGCATGCGGCGCGCGCTCGGCGAGCTGCCGGACGACCGCGAGATCCGAGAGCTGCACGACGACGCGGTCGCCGCGTTCGAGCGCGGCGTGGAGCTCGGCGAGCGCCGCGCGCTGGCGCGCTACGAGCGCGGGAGGAACGTCGCGCTCACGGTGACCGGCGCGCAGCGGGGGCGGTGAACGGCCGTTAGGACTCGCACGCGCCTGCGCATGGACACGCAGGCGCCTGCGCATGGACACGCAGGCGCCTGCGCGTCGGTGCGCCGATGCGCACGAACACCCTGAACGGTCGATCGGGCAGCCGGCCGACGCCCTTCTTTCCGTCGCCCCGCACGAGCACGGCGCGGTTCGCCGTGGTCGCCAGGTGGGGCTAGGCCTGCGCGATGTTGGAGCGGCGTTCGAGGTTCTGCTCGATGCTGGACGTCGTCGGCGTCAAGACACACCGCGGCGCCCAGAATCTCCGATAGGTGTTGCTCGAGTCCTTGAGGGAGAGCGTTCGCAGACGCGTTACTGGTCGAGGACGGCCATGGCGCCGACGACGTCGTCGGCCGAGCACACCCTCGCCGAGATCGTGTTGGCGGGGGCGCCGTCGCAGTCGACCTCGAACGCAGCCGGGCCAGTTCCGGCACGCCCCCGGGCATGCCGGGGGCGCGGTGGGCGGCTGCGTCTTGAATGCGGGTCTCGCCGTCTTGCGTGGCACTGCATCGACGCGCACCCGGCCGACCAGCTCGCCGACATCGGCGCTCGAAAGTCGGCCACCGGCGAGCCTTGCATCGGGTAGTAGGCGGCTTCGAGCCGGTCGGGGAACGCATGCACGATGACAGCGACGTCAGGCAGCTCCGCGCCGAGGCTCAGGCCGAAAGAGCCCGATTCGACGGGCATTGGAAGACGGACTTCGCGGGGCTGCTTTCGCAGGCGGGCCGCCGGGCGCAGCCCGCGGAGGTCGCAGGCGCGCAGGGTGCGCAAGACGCTGTCGAGTGGCTGAGCACAGGCGCGTGGTCCCTTGCGCAGGCCGAGAGGCGTGCGTAAGGTTCCGCTGCTCGCTACACAGAATGGAGAATGGAGGCACAATGCCACCCGACGACACGACCAGCTCGCAGTTCCTCGAAGTTACTGTGATTTCTGAGCGCAGGTTCCGCCGCGGGCACAACATCGCTCGCCGGCGCGAGGCCCTGACGGTGATCTGTCAGCGCGAGGTAACCATCGAGGACAGCACCGTCTGGGCCGCGGTCGCGAGGACCGGCACGAAGCCCTGAGAGGCGCCGCTCCCCAGACGCGGTGCCCTGGCGGCACGGCTCCAACTCGGCTGAACTCTGCTCGGCGGTGCGCCGGCCCCATTGAAGTTGCGTCGCGAGGAGCGGCGTCGGCGATGCCAAGAACGTCACCCGGCGCACCGCCGCTCATCACGGGCGCAGCCACCTGCGCTCCGGAACGCACCATTACCGACAAGTGGACGCGTGCGATCGTGCGCAGGCAGCGACCGCAGCTGTCGCATGCGAACGGTGCCTCACGATCGTCGTTCCGCGTCGACTCGCCGTGTGTTGGGATGACCACGAATTCAGCCACGCCGGCGAGGCCGGGTCGCTCGTCACGGAAGGCGCAACCATGACCGACTACGCAGAGTGGTTCCGCGGCCTCACGCATCTGAACGCGCACGACTGGCAGCGCGAGCTTGGCGCCGACGTCGTCTGCCGCGATCGGCTCGTGCGCATCCCGACCGGCTTCGGAAAGACCGCAGGCGTGGTGCTCCCGTGGCTGTTCCACCGGGCGGTGCGGCGCGACGAGGCATGGCCACGTCGGCTGGTGTTCTGCCTGCCGATGCGGGTGCTCGTCGAACAGACGGAGCGTTCGATTCGCGATTGGCTCGAACGCGCCGGACTCCGCGCCGACGTTGGGTTGCACGTCTTGATGGGCGGCGTCAGGGCCGAGCGCTGGGTCCTTGATATCGACAGCCCCGCGATCCTCGTCGGAACGCAGGACATGCTGCTCTCTCGCGCCCTCAACCGCGGCTATGCGTCGCCGCGCGGGATTTGGCCGATGGAATACGGCCTCCTTCACCAGGATGCGCTGTGGATCCTCGACGAGGTCCAGCTCATGGACGTGGGGCTCGCGACCAGCGCGCAGCTCGCCGCCTTCCGGGACCAAGACGTCGCCGAGAAAGGTCCTCGCCTCCGGCCGGTCCACACCTGGTGGATGAGCGCGACCCTCAAGCCGCATTGGCTCGCGACCGTCGATCGCCCGGCGCCGGCCGACCCTCCGCTCGCGATCCCTGCCGCGATGCGCAAAGGCGGCCTCTTCGACGTACGGAAGCCGCTCGAGCGGGCTGCCGATATCCATGGGCCCGACGCCATCGCGAAGGCCGCGCTTGCGCGCCACGTGCCGGGCACGCTCACGCTCGTTCTGGTCAATCGTGTCGCGACCGCGAACGCCGTCTACGAGGCGCTCGACGCTGCGACCATGGAGGGCAAGGGCAGGACGAAGGCCCGACGCGAGGACGCCCCCGAGCTTCGCCTCGTACACAGCCGCTTTCGCGGCCACGAGCGCGCGCGCTGGGCCGATGAGTTCTTGAAGCGAGGTGTGCCGCTCCCTGCGTCGGGCCGCATCGTCGTTGCGACTCAGGTCGTCGAGGCCGGCGTCGACTTCTCGGCGCGGACCCTCGTGACCGAGCTCGCACCATGGCCGAGCCTCGTGCAGCGCTTCGGGCGGGTCGCGCGGTACGAGGGCGAGGCGGGGACCGCCGTCGTGGTCGGCGGTGCGCCCGCCGACGAGAAGGCCGCAGCCCCGTACGCGCAGGGGGAGCTCGTCGCGGCCGATCAGGGCATCGCGCGCCTGCTCGCGCGAGAGGGCGATGCTTCGCCGCGTTCGCTCGAGGCCTTCGATGACGAGCTCTCGAAGAGCGATCCCGAGCTCATGGCGCGGCTGTTCCCATATTCGCCGCTCCACGTGCTGCGGCGGCGTGATCTAGACGATCTCTTCGACACGAGCGCCGATCTGTCGGGCGCAGACCTGGACGTGAGCCGCTTCATTCGTTCCGGCGAAGAGCGCGACGTGACTGTGTTCTGGCGAGCCCTCGAACCGGAGTCCGGAAGGGGGCCGGGCCGCATGGCGAATCCCGGAATCCGCCTCGACGAACCGCCGCGGCGCGAAGAGCTCTGCCCCGTTCCGATCGGCGACATCCGCGCGTGGAAGGCCAAAGCGTACGTCTTCGACTACATCGACGGCGTCTGGAGCGAGCGCGATCCCAAGCGAATCGTCCCCGGCATGACCGTGCTCCTCGCTGCGGGCGACGGCGGCTACACCCTGGAACGCGGCTGGGATCCGAAGGCGAAGTCCGTGGAACCGGTGCCGCTCCCGGCCGACAGCGCCGAGGAGAAGCGGGAGGCGCTCGCGGCCGCGGCGGCCGCGGAAGACGGCGAGGAGGTCTCGATCGCGGCGTGGAAGAGCATCGCGACGCACGGCCGGGAGGCGGAAGGCGAAGCGCGCGCTCTGTGCGTGACCCTCGGCGTTCCCGCGACGATCACGCGCGTCGTGGCGCTCGCCGCGCGCTGGCACGACGCCGGCAAGGCACACCCGGTCTTCCAGGGTGCGATCCGCGCCGACCGCCGCGCCGAGGTGCCGGCCGGTGCCCGCCGCGACCTGGCGAAGGCTCCCGATGACGCTTGGGCGCGGCCGCCGTACCCCGACCGGCCCGGCTTCCGCCATGAGCTCGCGAGCACACTGGCGCTGTTCGAGCTCCTACGGCGCACCGAGCCTCTTCATCCCGCGCTCCTCGGGCCGCACCGGGAGCTGCTCGAAGCCCTTGGCGCGTCCGTCGACGTGCCCGACGAAACGGACGCGTTGGTGGCGTCGCCGCTCGCCGCCGAGATCGCCGCGCTGTCGGCCGAAGAGTTCGATCTACTCGCGTGGCTCGTCTGCGCCCATCACGGCAAGGTGCGAACGAGCTGGACGAGCACGCCCCGGGACCAGGAGATGCGCCACGGCGGCATCCACGGCGTATGCGAGGGCGACGTGCTGCCGGCGTTCGCATTTGCCGATGCCGACGGGTGCGCGGCCGAGCTTCCTTCGGTCGTGCTGTCGCTCGCGGGCGCGGAGCTGGGAATCGGGACGCGCTACGGCGCCTCCTGGGCCGAGCGCGTCGCGGGGCTCACCGCGCGACACGGGCCATTCGCGCTCACGTTTCTCGAGGCCGTGCTTCGCGTAGCGGACGTTCGCGCGTCGAAGCTCGAGACGGAGGACTCCTGGCGATGACCGCTCCCAAGGTTCACAAGCTCGAGGGTTGCTCGCCAACGCCGCTCGCGAACTACCTGAAGGCGCTCGCGGTGCTGCGCCTCGTGTCCGAGCAGCGCGATCCCGAGGCGCGCGGCTTCTGGAAGGACGAGGCGTTCTGGCTCGTGACTCGTCTCTCGCGCGATGAGCTGGTCGCGTTCTTCCTCGACGACTACATGCCGACGCCCATCCTCAGCCCATGGAACGGCGGAAGCGGGTTCTACTTCCGTGAGGAGAAGAGCAAAGAGAAAGATCCGTCGACGGGGAAGCTCAAGAAGACTGGAGTGCGCAACGAGCCGACGGCGGCGACACGCGCCGTCGACGCGCTGCTCGCGTCAACCGCACCGCGGCTCGCGAAGTACGCCGGCTGCGCGAAGATCGCGAAATCGCTGCTCGCGGAGCTGGGCCTCGACGCCGCGCCGGACGACGCGACGGAGAAGGCGGCGCTCATCGCCGCAATTCGCTCTCGGCTGCTCTCTTCAGGCCTCGACTGGGTCGACGCCAGCGTCACGTCGATGGGAGACGAATTCTCCTGCGCACCGATGGCCGGTAGCGGCGGCAACGACGGCAACGAGGATTTCTCGAAGAACTTCCTCGTGCGGGTGCTCGAGCTGATCAGCCCAGGGACCGAGGACAGCCGATCGCTCCTCGGGCAGTGTCTGTTCGGAGGCGCGGTACCCGGAGCCCACGACTCCGCCGCCGGGCAATTCTCGCCCGGCGGCAACGCGGGCGTGAACGCGGGCGCTGGCTTCAAAGGGGACGCTGTCGCGAACAGCTGGGACTACGTGCTCGCGATCGAAGGCTCGATCCTCTTCGGGGGCGCCGCCTCCCGACGGCTCGATGCCTCGTCCGCCGGTGGGGCTTTCCCGTTCGCCGTAAGGATCGATCCCGTCGGCTACGGCTCGGCGGCCGACGCCGATCGGGACGCCTCGCGTGCCGAGATCTGGCTACCGCTTTGGACGCAGCCGACGTCGTTGAGGGAGCTGTCGGCGCTCCTGTCCGAGGGACGCGCGCGAATCGACCGCGCAGAGGCGCAGCGCACGACCGACGTCGCGCGCGCCATCGCGGGGCTCGGGACGAGCCGCGGGGTTGCGGCCTTCGAGCGAACCGCATTCTTCACGCGCAACGGCAACATGCACTACTCGGTGCCCGTCGGCCGCTGGCCCGTCTCCGCCCAGCCGCACGAAGAGCTCCTCGACGACATCGAGACCTGGGTCGCACGCCTGCGCAGGTTCTCGCGCGACAAGCTGGCGCCGAAGGCGGTCACCGCTGCCGCGCGCGCAGTGGACGAAGCCATCCTCGCGGTCTGCCGAGGGGGAGAGGATCCGATGCGCTGGCAGGCGCTGCTCGTCGCGCTCGGCCGCGCCGAATGCGCGCTGCTAGGGAGCCCGCAGAAGGCCGGCGATCCGCTGCGTCAGCTGGCGCCGCTGCCACCGCTGCGACCCGCATGGATCTCGGCAGCGAACGACGGCTCGCCGGAGCTCCGTCTCGCTGTCGCGCTCGCGAGCCAGGACGTCGCGCTGCGCACGCAGAATGGTGCGGGTTGGCTGAACGTCCGGGCGCACTGGATGCCCCTCGATCGGTCGCGCGCACCGCGGCTCACGCACGCAGCGCGCGGGCCCGCGCGCTTCGCGACGGACGGAGGCGGCCTCGCCAACGACCCAGACGTCGTGTGCGGCGGGCACGATCTGGAGCGTGACTGCATCGACCTCGTACGGCGCCGGGTGCAGCTCGCCCCAGGCTTGGCCACGCGGGGCCTCGGGCTGTCCGGCGCGTGCGGCGCCGAGGCACCGCTCGGCGACGTGACGGCGTTCCTCGCGGGGTTGGTCGATGACCGCCGCCTCCTAGCGCTTGGCCGTCCGCTGATGGCGATCGCGTGGTGGCAACGCGACCTGCCGCGGCTCGACGCGCCGACTAGCGTCTCGATCGACGCAGCCTACGCCGTCGCACGGCTCGTGCACCTCTCGAAGCCGCTCGAGCGCCGCGAGCCGCTCACGATCCCGCTCGACCCCGAGCCGATAGCCCGGCTCGCAGCGGGCGATCTCGCAGGCGCCCTCGCGATCGCTCTTCGTCGCCTTCGCGCGAGCGGCCTCCGACCGCGCGTGCGGCACCTCGTCGGGAACGAGCGTGATGCGCGCCGTCTCGCGGCGAGCCTCGCCTTTCCCGTTCGCGCCTCCGACGTGTGTCGGTGCGCAGATTTCGTCACCAAGCCGCAGGATCTGGAGGAAACCAACCATGTCGATTGACCTTTCGCCCCTCGGCTCGAAGCAGAAGCTGCTCTTCGACGTCCCGCTCGCGCCGCTGCAGGGCCAGCGCTTCCAGCCGACCGGCTTCCCGGATCTCGGCGCCGCGACGTTCGAGACCGACAGCGGCACGTGCTTGCTCGTCGAGTCGGCGCAGAGCCTCGCGAACCGACTCGAGGCCACCTGCTGGGACGAAGGCGCGCGCGCGCCGCTGCCGGAGCTCAAGGGGCTGAGCTACGTCAAGGTGAACGACAGGGACGGGAAGTTCCTGACGAGCTCGATGCTCGAGGCACACCGCCTCAATAGCGTCTACGTCGAAAAGGCCGACAAGGGTGGGTTCCACAAGATGCTAGGTCGCGCGCGCCGTGCTGCGATACGACGCCAACGCGCTCCTCCATGGGCTCTTCCTCGAGAGCATCGATGGTCGCCTCCGCTGCGCGCGCGCCCTCAGCGCCTTCATCGAGGCCGAGGGTGTCCGCGTCGCGGCGTCCGGCGGCGTGAAGAACGATCACGTGAAGCCGGGGACGGAGAAGAAGGGCGACGACGGCGGCGAGAAGAGGACCGCGTCCGAAGGCTTCGGCAACGTACCGTTCCATCGCGACGAGTTCACGGCGCGGAAGATCACGCTCTTCGCCAGCATCGATCTCGCGCAGCTCCGGGGCTATGGCCTCGGCGACGAGCCGACCAAGCTGCTCACGCTTCTCGCGCTGTTCAAGCTCCGCGCGCTGTTCGACGGGCAACTTCGCCTGCGCACCGCCTGCGACTTCCGAGTCACGACCGACACGGTGAAGGCCGCGAACGTCGACTTCACCCTGCCGGAACGCGCCGCGCTGCTCGAAGACCTCTCCGCGTTGATCGCAGCCTGCGCGCCGCACTTCGCGAAGGATGACGGCGTCACGACCGTCACCTACACGGGCTGAGCGGGATAGACATGCCGAACCTCGTCTTCCGCTTCCCCGGCGGGCGCTATCACGCCACGCCCTGGGGCAACCACGTCAACGAAGGTCTCGTCGAGTGGCCGCCGAGCCCGTGGCGTATCGTCCGCGCGCTCCTCGCGACGGGCTTCTCGAAGCTTGGCTGGGTCGAGCCCCCGAGCGCCGCGCGCGAGCTCGTCGAGGGGCTCGCGTCCGTCCTCCCGTCCTACCGCCTGCCCCGAGCCGTCGCGGCGCACACGCGCCACTACATGCCGACCGACAGCAAGAACCCCGAAGACAAGACGAAGGTCTTCGACGCGTTCGCGCGCGTCGGCCCAGGGGCGGAGCTGGCCGTCGCGTGGCGGGCGGTGCTCTCGGACGCGGCGAACGGGCTGCTCGCGGAGCTCGTGCCGAAGATCTCATATCTCGGGCGCGCCGAGTCCGTCGTCGATGCGCGACTGGTCGACGACGCCGAGCTGCCCGAGGGAGACATCGCCTCGGCGACCGAGGTGAACCGCCCCGGTGTCGAGCCTATTGCCCTGCTCGCGCCCATGACCGCTGCCGACTACTCGGCTTGGCGTGCCGAGGCGGCGCCGCAGGATGCTCCCATCGCGGCCAAGAACGGCAAGAGCAAGAGTAAGACACGGCCGAGCCCGTTCCCGGCGGACGCGCTCGCCGCGCTCACCGTCGCCACGGGCTTCTTGCAGGAGCACGGCTGGACACAGCCGCCGGGTTCGCGCCGGGTGCTCTACTACCGACCTCCGCTGTCGACGTCGCCGAGCCGCGGGCCCTCGCGGCCTGCGTTCGTCAAGAAGGCCGACACCGCGCTCCTCGCTCTGGCGAGTGACACGCGCAAAGGCGAGGTGTTGCCGCGCGTGACGCGTGGGCTCCCGCAGCTCGAGATCTTGCACCGCGGTCTCCTGAGCAAGGTCGGGGACGCGAGCTGCCCGGAGCTCTCGGGGCGCGATTCGAGCGGCAAGCCCCTCGAGGGGCACGGGCATGCCGTTCTCGTACCGCTCAGTCTCGCCGGCCAGGGCCAGCTCGATCACGTGCTGGTCCACGCGCGCATGGGATTCGGGGCCGACGCCCAGCGTGCGCTGCGGGCGTTGCGTGCGACGTTCACTAAGGGCGCAGACTCGCCGCTGTTCGTCACGCTCGTCGGACTCGGCGAGCTAGAAACGTTCCGCAGCCTCGCCGCGCGCGCGGTCGCCGAGCTCGCGGAGACGAACGTGTGGGAGAGCCGCACGCCGTTCGTCCCGCCGCGGCACCTGAAGGCCACGAAACACACGCTCGAAGATCAGGTGCAGGCAGAGCTCGCCTCGCGGGGACTGCCGGCCGCCGCTCGTATCGAACAGCTGGCACGCGACGAGCTCGTGCGGCGGGGCTTCCATCGCTTCGTGCGCGAGCGCCGTCATCCGGCGCGTCCGCCTCCGGCGCCCCGCTTCTTCGGCCTCCGACTGGAGCTCGAGCGGCCGTGCCGCGGGCCGTTGGCGCTGGGCTATGCCTCGCACTTCGGGCTCGGCCTGTTCGTGCCGGCGCGTGCCTAAGTGAAGGAACCTCTCGAGCATCCAGCGCCCTCGCGAACGTACCTGTCGCGCGTCCCGAGCGAGCGCGCGCGGCGCCGCATGCGTCACGACGTCGGGCACCGTACCGCTCGCCGCACGCGACGTGCCTGCAATCGTCATCGGCGCGCGCGGTTTGTGGCTACGCGACAGGCGACGTCGCACCCCCTGCCGTGCGAGCTTCGTGCCATGCCGAGGTGAGACGTCGGCCCGCGCCCAAGAGCCGGGCGGCCTTGCGGCGCACCTCGAGCCTCCCTTCAATCGCCCCTCATGAAGGAGCTGGAAGACGGCGAAGAGATCGGCGGCGGCCTCACCGGGATCGGCCGGTTCTTCGACGATCCGTGCGGGTGCGGCTCGAAGGAGCCCTACGGCAAGTGCTGCGGCCTGCTCGAGGGCGCGTACTTCTTCGACTTCTGCACGAAGATCAAGCTCGATCGCGAGTTCGCGCTGGTCTTCGGGCAGGTCGCCTGGCGCATCGCGCGCGACACGCCGGCCGCGCGCTGGTACGAACGCGCCCGCGAGGTCGCCGAGGAGGCCTGCCGCGAGGATCCGCACAACACCGAGGAGATGTACTCGATGCTGATCGCGATCCTCGAAGCGCATCGGGCGATGTTCCCGTGGATCGACGGCGGCGGACCGGGGTGCAGCTGATCGGGACGGTGGAACGCCACTGCGTGTGCGCCGATCGAAGGGCGCCGTCGGCGGCGAACGGCAGCGCTGAAGCGAACGCCGGGCCTCTCCTCGAAGAGGAAGGAGTGACCTCGCCTCGCCGACACGGGCGAGCTAGCCTTCGGACATGAGCAGCGTGTCGTTCGAGGTACCCGAAGAGACGCTCGTCGCACTCAAGCTCGACGCCACGTCGGCGGCGAACGAGCTGCGCCTCGCAGCGGCCGTGAAGCTCTTCGAGCTCGGCCGTTTGTCTTCTGGAGCGGCCGCCGCACTCGCCGGGATCCCCCGCGTCGCGTTCCTCGCCAAGCTCGGGGAGCTGGGCGCGTCTGCGCTGCGGCAGAGCGAGGCAGACCTGATCGAGGACTTCCGACGTGCGTGACGTCGTCACCAACACGTCGCCCGGCGACGAACGACTCGGGTTCAGGCTTTCGACCGAGACCCGCGCGGCGGTCTTTCGCTTGGCGCGAGAGTGACGACGGGGTGCCGCGGATGGGGCGCGGCGTGGAGCCGGACGCCGTCTCGGTCGAGACCGCGGCGTCACCTCGACGCGAAGCGGATGTCCGACGTGCCGGCTGCGGAGACTGCATGGCGCAGGCGAGACCGTCGCATTCGTCGGCGGGTCTCGCCGGCAATCGCAGTCGCGGCGAGCGGCACGACCGCTGCAATCCTCGCATGAGGCACCTGGAGAACGGCCACGAGATCGGCCGCGGCATCACCGGCATGAGCCGGTTCTTCGACGAGCCCTGCGGTTGTGGCTCGGCGCGCGCTTACGGCGCGTGCTGCGGCGCACTCGAAGGAGATGGGATGTACTCGATGTTGGTCGCGCTCCTCGAGCCGCATCGGGCCATGTTCCCGTGGATCGACGGCGGCGGACCAGGGTGCAGCTGATTGGGACCGAGCGTGTGCGGTCGCCGGAGCGGCGCGGCCTCACGACGAAGGGCGGCGTCGGCGATGCGTCCGCGCGCGAACCCGCCGCAGCGCGGCAAGATCCGCGCGGTCGATTGCCCGGTTCGCTGCCTCCTTCGCGGCGACGAGATCCGAGAGACCGAGGTAGTGCGCCGGAACGGCGCCGAACCGCGCGTCTGCGCGGCGCTTCCATGCGTCGGCAAAGCGAGGAACGCCCTCGAGGCTGAAGATGAGGTCGACGCGGACGGGCGCGACGCCGAGCTGCACGACCGTATCGGGCGACGAGATGTCGCCGAGGGCGTACTCCGGGGGCTCGCCGCCGAAGAAGTCGGTGAGGGCCGCGCGGAGACGCGCCTGGTTGGCGCGCGTTGGCGCGACGAAGACGTCGAGGTCCTTCGTTGCGCGCGGTCGTGCGTGGAACGCCACGGCATGCGCCCCGACGATCAAGTACCTAACGCCGTGGACGGCGAACGCGGCGAGCAGTTCTTCGTAGTCGGGGTGCGCCATGGAGGCCTCGCGTCGCGAGACAGCTCTCGAGACATTCATTCACCGCATCGACGCGCTCCTCGGGTGTCATCTCCTCGAGCCAGAAGCGCGCGTCTTCTCGGGCGGCCTCGCTCCTCGGCACGACGGCGATCGACCACACGCGGCCGCGCCTGTCCTTGATGGTCCCGCGTCGAATCACGACCCACATCTTACTCGACCACCCGACGTGTGGCTCCATCTCGCGCAGCGAACGGTAGCGACCGGGTGTGGTGCGGAGACTGCACGGCGCCGGCAAGCGGCGCCGCGCCCCGGCGCACCTGCCTGCTGGGGCTCGCCGGCCCTTGTCGGGGTCGGAGACCAGATCCTCGGCGACGCGGCGGTGAACCGCCAGAGGTTCTTCGATCTCGTGACGTCGCTGCTCGAGGCGCATCGGGCCATGTTCCCGGGCGTCGACGGCCGTCCGACCGATGGCAACTGAGGCGCCGGGGCCCCCGGCGCGGCTTATGCAGATGGTCAGGCCGGCCACGTCGAGCGACAGGGCTCGTCGCAGCCAGAGGCGCCGGCGCGGATGAAGCCTGTCGCTGTGAAGCGTTGGTCATCGCCCCCGTCGAACCATGGGCGCCATGACGAACCCTGCACAGAAGCCCGCCGATGCCGCGGACGCGCCCGCCCACGACGAGCCCGGACGCGCCAAACACCTCCCGCCCCGCCCCGATCCCGCCCCCGCGCTGGTCCCCGCGCGCATGGTCAACGAGGTCCTCTACTGTGAGCGCCTCGCGTACCTCGAGTGGGTGCAGGGCGAGTGGGCCGACAACGCGTTCACCGAGGAGGGGCGCTGGTCGCACCGGCGCGCCGACGACAAGAGCGGCGGCCTTCCGGCGGAGGAGTCGGAGAAGCCGTACACCGCCCGCAGCGTGTGGTTATCGTCCGAGCGGCTCGGGCTGACCGCGAAGATCGACGTGGTCGAGGGCGAGGGCGAGGCGGTCGTTCCGATCGAGTACAAGCGCGGGACGCCGCCCGACGTGCCCGAGGGGGCACACCTGCCTGAGCGCGCGCAGCTATGCGTGCAGGTGCTCCTCCTGCGCGAGCACGGCTTCCGGTGCGACGAGGCGGCGCTGTACTTCGCCGCGGCCCGTCGGCGGGTGGCGATCGCGATCGACGACGCGCTCGTCGCCGCCACGCTCGACGCCGCCGCCAAGGCGCGCGCGCTCGGCGAACGGGACGGACCACCCCCGCCCTTGATCGACAGCCGCAAGTGCGACGGGTGCTCGCTCGTGGGGATCTGCCTGCCCGACGAGACCAACGCGATGAAGGCACCGGGGGTCGAGGACGAGGGCCCGCCGCCTCGTGCGATCCGCCGGCTGCACCCTGCGCGCGACGATCGCAAGGCGGTGTACGTGCACGAGCAGGGCGCGCGCGTCGGGATCGAGGCCGAGCGGTTGGTCATCCGCGGCAAGGACGTCAAAGAGGAGGCGCGCCTGGTCGACACCTCGCACGTGTCGCTGTTCGGCAACGTCACCTTGAGCGCGCAGGCCGCTCGGACGCTCGCCGAGCGCGGCATCCCGGTGATGCTCTTCAGCTACGGCGGCTGGTTCTCAGCGCGGATCATGGGGCTCGACGGCAAGAACGTCGAGCTGCGCATCGCGCAGCATCGGGTCGCCGACGATCCGAGGATCTGCCTCGAGCTCGCCCGCGGGTTCGTCGCGTCGAAGATCCGCAACGCGCGGACGATGCTCCGGAGGAACCACGCCTCGCCCGACTCCGCGCTGTTGAAGCAGCTCGAGGCCTACGCGAAGGACGCGGAGCGCGCCGACGCCCTGCCCTCGCTGCTCGGGATCGAGGGCAGCGCGGCGCGCGCGTACTTCGGCGCGTTCACGGGGATGTTCCGCGCGTCAGGGATGGAGTTCTCGCTCGACGGCCGCAACCGACGGCCGCCGCGCGATCCCGTCAACGCGCTCCTTTCGTTCTGCTACTCGCTGCTGACCAAGGAGCTCGTGCTCGCGTGCACGGCGGCGGGGCTCGATCCGCTCCGCGGGTTCTATCACCAGCCCCGGTTCGGGCGGCCGGCGCTCGCCCTCGACCTGATGGAGGAGCTGCGGCCGCTGCTCGGCGACTCGGTCGTCATCGGCGTGTTGAACAACGGCGTCGTCGACGCAGGCGACTTCGTCCGACATCGGGAGGGCGTCGCGCTAACCGCTCCCGCCCGCAAGAAGGTCATCCACGCATTCGAGCGCCGCCTCGATCAGGAGATCACGCACCCGGTGTTCGGATATGCGATCTCGTGGCGGCGGGTGCTCGAGGTGCAGGCACGCCTGCTCGGTCGCCGGCTGCTCGGGGAGATCGAGAGCTACCCGTCGATGCGCACGAGGTGACCGATGCGTCAGACCTTCATCGTGACCTACGACGTCTGCGATCCGAAGCGGCTGCGCAAGGTGTTCCGCTTGATGAAGGGCTACGGCGATCACCTGCAGCTGTCGGTGTTCCGCTGCGATCTCGACCTGCGCACGCTTCACGAGCTGCGGGGCCGCCTCGGTGACGTCATCCACGACGGCGAAGATCAGGTGCTGTTCGTCGACGTCGGTCCGAGCGACGGCCGCGCCGCCACCTCCATCAGGGCGATCGGCAAGGCGTACGAGCCGCCACCCGGCATCGCCCTCGTGGTCTGACACGCAGGCGCCTGCGCATGGACGCGCAGGCGCCTGCGCATGGACGCGCAGGCGCCTGCGGGTACGATGCGGCGCCATGAGGACGGCGAACAAGAAGGCGCCGGCGAAGGCGACGCGGGGCGCGCCGATGTCGAACGGCGCCAAGGGAACGAACGCGAGGGCGATCGTGGCCGCGGCGAAGGCGGCGGCTCCGGCCGCGGTGAAGCGCGCCGAGGAGTTGCTCTCGCTGATCGAGCGACGCAAGGCGCGCATCGCCGAGGACTTCTTCGAGATCGGGCAGGCCCTCCTCGAGCTGCAGAAGAAGAAGCTGTACGTCGCGCTCGGTTACCCGAGCTTCGCGGCGATGCTGTCGGGCCGCGACGTCATGAGCGTCCGCACCGCAGAGAAGCTCATCGAGATCGCCGAGTCCGTTCCTCGGAGGCGGGCGCTCGAGCTCGGGGCCGAGAAGGCGTATGCGCTCTCCCGGCTCGTCGCCGCGACGCCCGAGCTCGACTCGATCGACTCCGTGCTCGAGAGCGGGATCCAGATCGGGAAGAAGAAGCAGCCGGTCGCCGGCCTCTCGTCACGCCAGATCGAGGAGACGGCGCGCGCGGTGCGCAAGACCAGCGGCAAGCGCGATGCCCGCGAGGTCGAAGCGTCGAAGGCAGCACGCACACTTCAGGCGGCGGCACGGTCGGCCGGCGCGCGTGGAGCGCTCGCGGTGGCGTCCCGCGGCAAGGGGGGCTTCCAGGTGGAGCTCCGGGTCGCGACCGAGCATGTCGAAGCGCTCGTGCGAGCGCTCCGGTGATGACGAAGATCCCGGCCGCGCTCGCAGCCGCCCGATCTCTGACAATTTCGGCCCGATCACGGCCGCCAGGGCGGCGGCCGTGCGGGTTTGATCGGTCGTGGTTTGCGGGCCGCGTGAGACTGCTCGCAAACCCTGTTGCCACCCGCTGGAATCGTTGCAGAATCGAGCGAGCACGATCCGCTCCCCACGGGGAGCGGCCCCGTTGAAGCGGGTCCGCCGGCTTCGCCTCCGGCTTGGTCTCGGTCGCCGATCCGCTCCCCACGGGGAGCGGCCCCGTTGAAGCTGCCCCTGCACCTGCATGTGCACGGAGTTGCCTCGCGATCCGCTCCCCACGGGGAGCGGCCCCGTTGAAGCGACGGCCGGGTAGAAGATCGTGACAAAGCAGCCGCCGATCCGCTCCCCACGGGGAGCGGCCCCGTTGAAGCAGCGCCCGCGTGCACGTTCCAGAGACGCGGGCGGCACGATCCGCTCCCCACGGGGAGCGGCCCCGTTGAAGCGGAGGCGGTCGCGCGTCCGTTGGCTTGGCGCTCCGTGCGATCCGCTCCCCACGGGGAGCGGCCCCGTTGAAGCAC